>NZ_MBKP01000027.1 GCF_002243045.1 Methanolobus psychrotolerans | reverse complement strand
TCTCTTCCAGATGCTTGACACGTTCTTCCAGTTTTTCTATTATCAAAAATAGCTGAGTAACAAGTTCGACGACTGCCTCAGGACCAGCATCATAAACTGCAAGTATTTCTTCCCGTTCTATACAAATCCCCTCTGATCAATAAAATCTTTTTTCTGAACGTTAAAATGAGGTCATAGTATATTGATTTTTACTTTAGTGCTGGAAGGATGGCTGAATAGTTACATTTTTTATTTGATAATTTGTACCATTACAAATGTTTATACTAAACACTTTTTTTGTCAATATCTCTTTAAGATGAATTAACGCATTTTTATATAGTACAATCCAGTATTATTGGCAGAGAATACATGAGAATAATATTGAGTTGGACAGAACTTGCAAAAATAAAAAAAGAAGACTTTTGCTTCTGTAATAATTATATGGGTAACTTACTGAACATTTATGTACATTATAATAATTGTAAATCATCTGTGTTCATAGCTTATATAATCATGTCCAAACGTTTAATTTTATAATATAGAAGCTATAATCAAAAACATAAACAGGTGAGGCCGTGGATTTTACAAAATTTATATGGACATTATTATTAATCTTGTTTTTAATCAACATTGCTGCAGCAGACGAAATACTAATAAATCCTATTGAAGATGTTTATATAGACAACAATAAGGCAAACATAAACTTTGAATCCTCTGAATCATTGTATTCTCATTCCAGCACCTCTATAACACAATATGCTTACGTAACATTTTATGTGCCAGAATTTACTGAATCTGCCACTCTTAATATGTTTGTTACAGGTGGTTATGGATCAAGTACAATTGCTTTAGCCAGAATATCACCTGACTGGGAAGCAGATAAAGTTACATGGAACAACGGAAGGCCCAGTGTGGAACAATGGCAGGATTATACAGTTGCTAATGCTCCTTATTCTATAGGTCAATGGGTTACATGGAATGTTACTTCAGTTGTTGATGAACCGGGATATTATGCATTTCAAACTCGTTCATCACATGGTCAGCATCATCGGTTTAACTCCAGTGAATCCGGTGTGAATATCCCTTACATGAAAATAGAAACATATGCTTCAGATGCAGATATTGGTTATAATACAAAAACAAATAATGATAGTTATGCATTTACGGTTGAAACTAATGAGGAGATTATTTTTTCGATAAAAGAAGACAATGTTTCTTCATATACTTGGTCTGTAAATAAGGTAAATCAAAACATCGATCTGGATTCTTTTACATTTAGAGTTCCAGAAGGAATTGATTATCAACCTTCTTCACAAATATGGGAAATAAGAGTCGAAGGAATATATGAAAATAGTTCAACTTTTGTAAGAGAATGGCTAATTTCAAGTTTATCAGAAAATGAAGCGCCTGATTTTATTGAATATTTTATAGATAGGAATAATGTGTGGAGAACAAGCTATATAACCGACCCTTGGGGTAGAGAATTAGCATATTATGATCGATCAGAAAACCTTGTTTCAAAAGGATTTTTATCTGGGACATTAACTGGTACTGGAAATGTATTATCAACTAAATTTGATATTACAGATGGAACATTTAAATATAAAATTAGAAATCCCGGTGTGAAAAACATATATTATTTTCAAGTGTTTGACACAAATGGTTACAGCTGGAGATCAGAATGGCAAAGCAATGAATTTCATGATTATTTCTCAATATTAAATGAACATGGATACGTGCCTGCATCAAGACGATGGTTAGGGCAAGCACCAGGTGTACATAATTGGTATAATAGTGATTGGCTAGACATAACAATCATTAAAACGAATGAAGGATGGTGGACAGTTTATGTTGATGACGTAATGATGCCTAATGTTCATGCAAACTTTGAAGATGCCCTGTCTAGTGCAAGTAAGTTATCATTAGCTGCAAACAGTTTGCTACAGTTGGATTGTATTGAAGTTTATAAGGATAGATATATATATCCACCTACAAAGATGGAGTATGGAATATATCCTAAATGGTGGGAAACAGGGGAAACAACTTATGGTAGATTGGATCCTGTTGATGAAGTAGGTATTAAAATATCTGGTAAAAATGTAACTTTGAAGCAAATTGCAGATGCAATTGACAATCCAGATTATATTACATATGATTCTAACACCCGAACTGCAATACTCAAAACAAATATTGCCTTGTATGATGGCAGTGAATTAATAATCGATAATGAAAAATTGATTATTGATACTTCGGATCAATCTCTCAGCATCAATCCTAAAGTTGGAGTGAAGCTTAGCATAACAGATTCAACTATTACAGCAACTAACTATCCAATGATATGGAACTTTGCAAGTTCGATATCTGAAAACGTCTATGACCCCGATGTTTCAAGGAACAATGATGCTAAAACATCACAACCACGAACAAATCATATATACGATTTCCGTGGTCAATTCATAGTTGAGAATTCAACAATTGATAATACTGGAAACCTTTTCCTGGATGCTCCTTACGAAGTCACAATAAGGAACGTGATATTTAGTAATCACAGTTCTATAGATTACGGAGATTATACCTTAAGAGGTGCTTATGAAAATCATAATCAGAAAAAGAGGCAATCTTATGGTGAAAAAGGACTTTGGATAGTACCGAGGATGGATTTAGTGGATTATGTAGTTGAAAATGTAACCTTCGTTGAACCCAAGACTGATATCAGCCTGAAAGTTATTGGAGGCGAATGGATACAGAATGCAACAACCCTAAAGGATAGTGATCTTCGTGGTGTTGATATCAGTGCTATGAAGGCATTAAAGTATGAGTATTATCAGAACTATTGGAACAAAAATGAGAAATCCACGCTTGCTCTACTAAACACTCTTTATGACGAGGTAAAACTTTCAATAGATGGTCATCCAAGAGTTGGTGGGACATATCAATATGATGAAGCTGAGATTGTTACCAAGTATTATCTTGACATTATCTTAAAAGATTCACTAGATGCTTCTATATCCAATTCAGAAGTATTTTTCGAACCATCAAATTCAAAGTATCCGGCAGAATCACTGTATGAGCACAGAGAATATATTGCAGATAAATATGGACCTGGCGAAGGTGGTGTAAGTGGATATGGCACAGGTTATTTCGATGAAGATGGCAATCTTGTCGGAAATATGCACAACATAACTTATTCAGGAGGTACATACACCAGATGGTACAATGCATTGCCTCTAGGTGCTGCTGTTACAGACTCCAATGGACAGACTTCCTTGCCAAGATCAGGCGATCTGGAAAACTCCATTGTACTGGTTGATTATGTATTAACAAGTGATGATGCAGGTAATCTGAACAAAGAGTCTTTGACATATACTATGAATGTTGAGACCCCGTCCGGTCAATCGGTATCTCTCGCCGGTATCTCTCCCGATCCATCCTGGTATCGTGAGAATCCTGATGTTCCGACATACACCATAACAGCAGTGATCCCTGAAAATAGCACCGGACCACACATAACAGGTTTTGCTCCTGCCGAAGATAATCCGCATACTCTAGGCGAAGCCAAAACATTCAGGGTCTGGACTGATGAAGCTCTTGTTGCAATGAATTGGTATGTTGATGGAGAACTTGTTGCTTCCAATTCAATGGTATATGACTGGGTACCGGAAGCTGGAGATCATTCTATTGTGTTCCAAGGTTCAAATGCTGCCGGATCGGTCCTGCAGGTATGGGATATGGTAAATGAAGCAGAATCCCCCGTCCCCTCAGGTACAGGCCTCTCATTCACTCCATCAGCAACTTCACTCACATCATCAGTTGGTGAATCTACAACCTTCGCTGTTGACTCAGGACAAGAGTTCACATCTGCTCTCTGGTATCTGGATGACAGCCTTGTGGAAAGTGGTGTAGTAAATTATGTACATGACTGGGATACTGCAAGTACACATACGGTCAGGTTTGATGGTGTTGCAGCAGCAGGAACCATTTCACGGTCATGGACTGTATTTGTATCGGAACCGGAATATTCTGTCATAACCATATCTCCATCTTCAAGTGTTGTGGCGCCGGGGGAATCATTCAGTCTTGACGTGTACATAGATCCGAAGCAATCCCTGACAGGATCACAGTTCGATCTGCAATACAGTCATCTTGCAAGTGTTTCTTCTGTTAATGAGGGCGGTCTGTTCTCTCCTGATCTGTTTGCTACGACCTTTGAATATGGTAGCATTGATAATACATTTGGTATTCTAAGCCACGTGTACTCTGCAATTGTGGGTTCAGGTAGTATATCTGAATCAGGGATCATGGCCACAGTGAACATGGTCGCAGGCAGCTCTTCAGGTGTACTTGACCTTGGTTTATCCGGTGTAATATTAAGTGATGCAGACTCCAATCCGGCTGAATATACCACATCCAATGCAACGGTGCTCATTGACACAGCTCCGCAGTTCAGCTCAATTGGTGCACAATCCGTAGAGGAAGAGCAGAGACTGAGCTTCACAGTAAGTGCAACAGACGCTGAAGAGGATGACCTTACATATACAGCCACTTCACTACCCTCCGGTGCATCCTTTGACACAGGAACAGCCACATTCACATGGACACCAGCATACGGGGATGCAGGAAGCTATGAGGCCATCTTTGAAGTCACAGACGGATACCTCACAGACTCGGTGACCGTCACTGTCACAGTAACCCCTATGAACCACATACCTGTAATAACTCTCTTTGAACCGGCAGACGGCTCGGTCTTTGAGGAAGGGTCCACCATCAACGTGAACATAGCTGCAAGCGATGCAGACGGGCAGAGCCTCAGTTACATCATAAAGATCGACGGCTCACAGGTCAGCACAGCATCAAGCTACACATGGGACCTTGGGTATGAGTCCGCAGGCACACATACCATCCAGGCAATAGTAAGTGATGGCATCGATGAAGTAACGGTTTCAAGCACCGTGACCATCACTGACCTGCAGCCAAGATGGGATGTCAATGAGGATAGTATCGTCAACGTACTTGACATCACCCTGGTAGGCCAGAACTACGGCATGGTTTATACAGGAGACCTTCCTCGCTGGGATGTGAACCAGGACGGTGTTGTGAACATCCAGGACCTCTCCATAGTTGCCGGTCACTTTGGTGAAACCGTATAAATACAATACAGCCCCCCCCACAAGGGGCTGACTTTTTTCATTCCCAACGTCACTGTGCCGTGTTCAACTATTTGAGAACAGTGAAATATTTCCAGTCATAATGCTATGCTAATAAGTGTCTGCACACATAGATCATCATCTCACATTCCACAGGTAGATCAAAAAGCTCATAATTTTGCTTGATGCTGGTTTTGATTGTATGCATTGTGAATTATATTTAGTCTGCCACCAGGAAATGATATCAAAACGAGGTATTTCTCAATATATAAAACTAGAGTTGGTACTAATTATATTACAAAAACGCTATCAAGCAAAATCATTCAAGATCGGTTAGTACCTGCGGAATATGGGATAATTATCCTCAGACACAGATTCCACAGATCAACACGGATCTTGGATGATGAAAGGTGTAGAGAATACTATGTCAACACAAATCCCCTGGTGTTGGTACACAAAACCAGTTCAAACTCAAATCTGTGTAAATCAGTGTTTATCAGTGTCTAAAAAAACATAATTCCTTACAGTTTACTGTAAATCACTGTCTTCAGACACAGATTCCACAGATTAACACAGATTTTGGATGATGAAAGGTGTGGAGAATACTTTGGCATCACTTTCCACTAATATTTTCTGGCGTTGGTGCACAAAACCAATTCAATCTCAAATCTGTGTTAATCTGTGTTAATCAGTGTCTAAAATAACATAATTCCCAATACTACAGTTTACTGTAAATTACTGTCTTCAGACACAGATTCCACAGATTAACACAGATTTTGGATGATGAAAGGTGTGGAGAATACTTTGGCATCACTTTCCACTAATATTTTCTGGCGTTGGTACACAAAACCAATTCAAGCTCAGATCTGTGTAAATCAGTGTTAATCAGTGTCTAAAATAACATAATTCCCAATACTACAGTTTACTGTAAATTACTGTCTTCAGACACAGATTCCACAGATTAACACAGATTTTGGATGATGAAAGGTGTGGAGAATACTTTGGCATCACTTTCCACTAATATTTCTTGGCGTTGGTGCACAAAACCAGTTCAATCTCAAATCTGTGTAAATCAGTGTTAATCAGTGTCTAAAAAAAATAATTCCCAATACTACAGTTTACTGTAAATTACTGTCTTCAGACACAGATTCCACAGATTAACACAGATTTTGGATGATGAAAGGTGTAGAGAATACTATGTCAACACAAATCCCCTGGCGTTGGTGCACAAAACCAATTCAAGCTCAAATCTGTGTTAATCAGTGTTAATCAGTGTCTAAAAAAAATAATTTCCAATACCACAGTTTACTGTAAATTACTGTCTTCAGACACAGATTCCACAGATTAACACAGATTTTGGATGATGAAAGGTGTAGAGAATACTATGTCAACACAAATCCCCTGGCGTTGGTACACAAAACCAGTTCAATCTCAAATCTGTGTAAATCTGTGTTAATCAGTGTCTAAAAAAACATAATTCCTTACAGTTTAATGCAAATCACTGTCTTCAGACACAGATTCTACAGATTAACACAGATTAAGTGTTGGAAGGAATGAGATTTATGGTCTTTTTGCACTTTCACTCAGCTAAAACTTCGCGTTATGATTTCATAAATCTGATATATCATAAAATCTGTGTAAATCCTTGTTTATCTGTGTCTAAAAAAAATAATTCCTTACATTTTAATGTAAATCCCTATCTTCAGACACAGATTATGGGTTGGAAGGAAATGATATTTATGGAAAATTATAAGTATGAAGATACAACTGAAAAAATAATCGGAGCTGCATATAAGGTGCATAACACTCTTGGCTCTGGTTTCTTAGAGAAGGTTTATCAGAATTCTCTGGCTATTGAATTGAAAGCACTTGATATTTCATATTATATTGAAAAACCCATTAAGGTACATTACAATGGGGAAATCGTTGGAGATTACATCGCTGATATCATTGTCGACGGTAAAGTAATTGTTGAAATTAAAGCTATTAAGGAATTATCAAGTATCCATGAGGTTCAACTTGTTAATTATCTTAAAGCAACTGGTATTGAAGTAGGGCTTGTAATAAATTTTGGTAAATCCGTTCAAATAAAACGTCGCGTAATGGATGCACAAAAATAAATGTCTTTCATCAACATTGAGTGTGTTCCGTTTCATAGATCATGAAGTAGGGTATTATGGATCAGTAATGTCATTAGATGCAGATTAACACAGATCTTGGATGATGACAGATGTAGAGAATACTATGTCAACATAAATCCCCTGAATTGGTACACAAAACCACTTCAAGTTCAAATCTGTGTAAATCAGTGTTAATCAGCGTCTAAAAATAATAATTCCTTACATTTTAATGTAAATCTCCATTTTCAGACACAGATTCCACAGATTAACACAGATTTTGGATGATGACATATGTAGGGAATACTATGTCAACATAAATCCCCAGAATTGGTACACAAAACCACTTCAAGTTCAAATCTGTGTAAATCAGTGTTAATCAGTGTCGAAAAAAAATAATTCCCAATACCACCGTTTACTGTAACTCCCCATCTTCAGACACAGATTCCACAGATTAACACAGATCTTGGATGATGACAGATGTAGAGAATACTATGTCAACATAAATCCCCAGAATTGGTACACAAAACCACTTCAAGTTCAAATCTGTGTAAATCAGTGTTAATCAGCGTCTAAAAATAATAATTCCTTACATTTTAATGTAAATCTCCATTTTCAGACACAGATTCCACAGATTAACACAGATCTTGGATGATGACAGATGTAGAGAATACTATGTCAACACGCCCCTGAATTGGTACACAAAACCACTTCAAGCTCAAATCTGTGTAAATCAGTGTTAATCAGTGTCGAAAAAAGCAATTCCCAATACCACCGTTTAATGTAACTCCCCATCTTCAGACACAGATTCCACAGATTAACACAGATTTTGGATGATGACAGATGTAGAGAATACTATGTCAACACGCCCCTGAATTGGTACACAAAACCACTTCAATCTCAAATCTGTGTAAATCAGTGTTAATCAGTGTCGAAAAAAAATAATTCCCAATATATCAGTTTAATGTAAATCTCCATTTTCAGACACAGATTCCACAGATTAACACAGATTTTGGATGATGACAGATGTAGAGAATACTATGTCAACACACCCCTGAATTGGTGCACAAAACCAGTTCAAGCTCAAATCTGTGTAAATCAGTGTTAATCAGTGTCGAAAAAAAATAATTCCCAATACCACCGTTTACTGTAACTCCCCATCTTCAGACACAGATTCCACAGATTAACACAGATTTTGGATGATGAAAGATGTAGGGAATACTACGTCAACACACCCCTGAATTGGTACACAAAACCACTTCAAGCTCAAATCTGTGTAAATCAGTGTCTAAAAAAACATAATTCCCAATACTACAGTTTAATGTAACTCCCCATTTTCAGACACAGATTCCACAGATTAACACAGATTTTGGATGATGACATATGTAGGGAATACTATGTCAACATAAATCCCCAGAATTGGTACACAAAACCACTTCAATCTCAAATCTGTGTAAATCAGTGTTAATCAGTGTCGAAAAAAAATAATTCCCAATACCACCGTTTAATGTAACTCCCCATCTTCAGACACAGATTCCACAGATTAACACAGATTTTGGATGATGACAGATGTAGAGAATACTATGTCAACACGCCCCTGAATTGGTACACAAAACCAATTCAATCTCAAATCTGTGTAAATCAGTGTTAATCAGTGTCGAAAAAAAATAATTCCCAATACCACTGTTTAATGTAACTCCCCATCTTCAGACACAGATTCCACATATTATCCATTTTTGTTTCAGCCCAACGAATCGTGCATGAGGTGCATACTATGCAACAATCCGCCGCAGGCGGCATGTTCCATAAAGTCTGTCAAGGACGGGTATCTTCGGGTCCTGTTCATAGCAGAAACTCTAGATCCTTCCAGGCAACAACACGCCCATTACACAGAACACTGCTGTAAGTGCATACATAGCCCAGGTGGCCTGTTTCTCGGTGACCCTGTAATAATAGGGCAGTACCCATTTCAGTGTGAGCGGGTTAGGTACTTCCAGGGTGCCATCTTCCCTTTCCTTTCCAAACTTTGCTTCAGGGAATTTCATAACTCTCCAGTAGGCATACATGAGGAAGTTCACGGTGTGAGGGATCAGCATGATAAAACCGCTGACGATGAATCCCTGTATCACTATAATAGCCCCAATCGCTGCTCCTATGGTAAGGGAGCCTACATTTCCCCAGAATATGTGTGAAGGGTATCTGTCGTACATGAAGTATCCAAGTGTTGCTCCTGTTATGCTCACCACTGCAAAGATATTGTCAACATCTCCTATCAGGACCGATTTTGTAATGAGGGCTATAAGCACTATTATTGAAAGTCCCGAAGACAGGCCATTAAAACCGGAATGCATGTTCACAAGGTTGGATGCCACCAGTACGTATGTGGGCACTATGAACTGCAGGTAAAGAATACCAAGTTCAATGTTGCCTATGTTGGGGAGTGTAAATGCGGTATGTGTGGCATATTGTATTAATGGGTAAGAGCAGTAATACATAAGAAGGAGTTTTGTTACCCTACCAATGTCGATCATATCGTCCAGTATTCCAAATAACCCGAACATGGCTATTACTATGAGGACAACATAGTTTGTTGTTGAGAATTTAAAAAACAGCGTATTCAGTGAAAAACATACCATTGCAACCAGAAGGATGGCAATGCCCCCTCTTTCCGGGATCATGGTCACTTCTTTTTTGTAGTAATCCCTTGCAATGATACCTCTTTCTACCAGTTTTTTTATGAAATATGGCATTGAAATATAAGTTGCAATAAAAGGCACTAGAAAGCTGCTTGCAAGAACTAAGGCTACTAGTGTCGATGGTGATTCCAGATCCAGCATATTCAAATCCCCTGTTTTCTATAAATACGATTCTTCCTAAAATCTACATTGCATGCTTTTATTCATATATGTATCTGCTGCTGATTGGGAAACGTATTATAATTATGTTCGCTCTATCCTAACCGTTTTAGAAATGATAATGTTTATATAATAATCTTTCCCATATTATTTAAATCTTATTTTTGATCATTATGATGAGCATCATTTATTGCATCAGACATAAATTTATATAGTAGTATCATCCTAATAGAATTTGACAATTGGGTTATTGTCGTGATATAATAGTTAATGCTCTTATATGTGCACTATGTGTGCATTAAAGTGGCATTCTTAAGGTGGTACTTATGAAATTAGTAGAGAAGAAATGCGCAATGTGCGGTAGTCCTATATATGTTTATGAAAAATGTGCCCGTGAAGAGATGTTCTGTACTCTTCATTGTATGGAGCGTGCAACTTTCGGGGCAGTTTCCAGAGACATAAATCAGGTCAAGATGGTTTGTTAAGTAATGATCTTTTATTTTTGAATTTGAGGTTATTACATTATTCTTTTATTTTATCTGGGATATAGGTCGATTTTATATAGTTAGTTTACCCTCCTAGGTTCATGAAGAAGGTTCTTATAACCGGCGGTGTAGGTCAGATAGGCAGCTATCTTGTTGACAGCATGCACAATGACTTTGAGGTCACGGTCCTTGACAACCTTTCCTCAGGGAAAGAGCCTGAACTTGCTGATAACATTCATTTTGTAAAAGAAGACATCAGATCCCCCATGGCAAAAGAACTGGCTGGTGAAAACGACATAATTATTCACACTGCAGCCCAGATAAGCGTTGCAAAATCTATGGACGATCCTGTATTTGATGCCGATAATAACGTTTTTGGAACCATCAACCTGCTGGAAGGTGCACGTTTTGGCAACCTTGAGAGGTTCATTTACATCAGTTCGGCTGCAGTCTATGGCAATCCTGAGTACCTCCCGGTTGATGAGAAACATCCTCAGGATCCTATGTCGCCTTATGGTGCCAGTAAGTTCTGCGGTGAAAGATATTGCTGTATGTATCACAAGGCCTATGGCCTGCCATCTGTCTGCATCAGGCCTTTTAACATCTACAGTCCCAGGCAGGACCCTTCCAATCCTTATTCAGGTGTCATTTCCAAATTCATAGGTCGTGTAAGGCAGGATATGCCTCCTGTCATCTTCGGGGATGGTTCCAACACCAGGGATTTTGTTTCTGCCCATGATGTTGTAGATATGCTCATGTTGCTGGCAAACGGGCATGGGGATAATGGCGAGGTCTACAATGTGGGCACCGGTAAAGTAACACGCATTGATGAACTTGCACATATGGTAATGGACATCTTTGGCAAGGACATGGAAATAGAGTTCAGGGATGCAATGCCAGGCGATATAAAGGATAGCTACTCCGATATTTCCAAGGCAAAAAGCATCGGGTTTGAACCAAAAAAAGACCTTTACAAAGGCCTTGAAGAGATAGTAGGCTGAATTACCGGATAATTCTTTTACTTTGCCACTCATATAATACTAGGATCATATGTGCGACTTAAAAAAAAACAGGTATGTTGCTTATCTGGCACTTCATACCCTCTTTATTCTGCAGGCTTTCCTTAATCTTGTTTCCTGCATACAGCGCTTTGATTACCGCAAGAACAAGAAATACATTTTCATTGCCCTTACTGTACTATATGCAGGCTTTATCTTCTACCTGTCATCCCAGTCCGACCTTGGTGTTCCATCTTCTATATTCAAGATACCCATTATGTATGAGCTGGCAGCTCTTCTCAAATACATAGGTCTGGGTTTTTTTATTGATATAGCAGAGTATGGGTATCATAATATGGATAAAGTAGCCCATATGATCCTGTATTTTGGTCTTGGTGTACTGCTTCACCTAACATTCAGGCACTCTGAACATGTGGTGCTGAAAAAATACGCTGCCGTTTTTGCCGTGATGCTTGGTATAATCTATGGAATAACAGATGAGTTCCACCAGTCACTTGTACCGGGACGAACTTCCAGTATACACGACCTGCTTGCTGATGGTATCGGAGTGACACTCGCCCAGATCATTTTCGTGATATTACTACTTATGAACCTGCGAAGGAAAAAGAGCAAAGGTGATCAGGGATAACCCTGATCTTTAAAAACATATGTTCTATCTGTGTTCTAATTTACTATCTCGTGTCTGTTCTTGTCTCCTCTGCCGATTCCTTTGTACACAAATCCTGCATCAATGTAAAGGTCAGGATCTATGACATTCCTTCCGTCTATGATCACAGTGTGTTCATTACCTGTAAGTTTCTTTATTTCATCAGGCTTCAGGCTGAAGTACTCTTTGTGGCCGGTGAATATAACAACAGCGTCAGATCCTGAAATAACTTCATTTATGTTCTTATGTATCTCTAAATCCGGATAGTTCAATACATGGGGGTCGTGGACACGCAGGTCTGCACCTGCTGCAATGATCATATCCCTGTAGGGTTCTGAAGGGGGGTTGCGTGCATCGTCTGAATCGTTGATGAAAGCCCATCCAAGCATGGCTATCTTCGAATCTTTAATGTCCTTGCCAATCCTCTTAAGCGCAGCAACTGTAAGGTTGTACATGTGCACAGGCATGAAATCATTGACCCTGCGTGCAAGTACATAGATAGACTCTGCGTCCTGCGGATAGTCAAGTGCTTCAACTCCCAGTTTTACTCCCCGTTCAAGGTGATATGTGTCCTTGGTAAGGCAGTGGCCGCCAACACCGGCTCCAGGCCAGAGTATGGCCCTGGTAATGCCTTCTCCTTTGAGGCTATCGATCCCATTCCTGACATCATATACATTGATGCCCATGGATTCGCAGTAGAGCGCAAGCTGGTTAGCTGCGGCTATCTGCAGGTCCCTGAACGTGTTCTCAGCTGTCTTTGTTACCTCAGCTGCAGTAGCGCTCATGGCTATGACCTTACCTTTTGTGAGTACGGGACTGTAAAGTTCCACTGCCCTGTCTGTACTTGGCTGGTCAATACCTCCGACAATGCGGTCATGTTCCTGTATATTACGGAGCAGCCTGCCCACCATTACCCTCTCAGGAGCATGAGCAAGTGCGAAGTCCTCGCCTGCTATCAGACCAGACTCCTCTTCCAGTATATCCCGGGCCATGGTTTCGGTGGTTCCCGGCGTGATAGTGGATTCTAATACCACAAGCATGCCTGATCTGAGGTACTTACCGACATTGCGGATACCGTCCTTAAGTGCCCCAAAGTCCGGTTCAAGTGCTTTAGAGTCTGCAAAAGGTGTCTGTATGGCCAGGGTAATGGCATCCACTTCGGATATTCTTGAAAAATCAGGTGTGCATTCGAACTTGCCTGCATCAACTACCTTTTTCAGCAGTTCCTCAAGGCCCGGCTCTTCTCCCTTAAGCGGGCTCTCTCCACGGTTAAGCATTTCTATTTTGTAACCGGATGAAGCAGAATCCCGCTGGAATCCAAGCACATGGTCAAATTTATCAGAATCAGCGAACAATGCTGCAGCAGGGATACCCACATATCCCATACCAATGACGCCGATCTTTTTGATGGGGCCTTTCCCGTTCAATATCGTCTCAAGTTTTTGGCTCATTATGATCACTCTTCAATTTCTACTAATTTTGCTTCCTTATAGGAACTGATGGCAGCCAGGCTTACTTTCAGAGCATGCTTGCCGTCCATTCCGGAAGGTTCAGGTTGTTTTCCTTTGTTAATGCAATCAATGAAGTATTCAAGTTCATTCTTCAGGGGCTCTTTGGGCTCTATCTTTGCTTTCCTTACCCAGCCACTGTCATGCAGTTCCACCGTCTGGTCAATGTAGTCCAGATAAGCAACACCACCAACGCCAAGGGCTGTGAGCTTTCTCACTTTATGCGGGGTCAGCCAGTTCACTTCCACAAGCCCGGAGAACTCATGGTCCAGACGCATGTGAATGGTTGCATGGTCCTCAAATGAATGAATGTCTGCGCCTGCAACAGCGTAGACCTGGTTCACATGTGTGCCATAAAGGAATGATATTATGTCAATGTCATGCACGCCGATATCAAGTATGACTCCTACATCCCTTATCCTTGGATTATAGGGTCCGACCCTGGTGGTGGATATGGATACTATCTTACCCAGCAGGCCGGAATCAATAATTTCCTTAAGTTTGATAACCGCGGGATTGAATCTCTCGATATGTCCTACCATTACAAGGCGGTTGTTACTTTTAGCAGCCCTGATTATAGCCTCTGCATTCTCAACAGTGTCTGCGATTGGTTTTTCCACAAGCACATGTGCTCCGGCCTCAATGGCTTCTATGGCCACCTGCCGGTGCATCTTTGTGGGAACAACTATGCTCACTGCGTCCAGTCCCTGTGCCAGCATTTCCCTGTAATCCGTGAAAGCCTTTGTATCATATTGCAATGCAAGCCCTTCCACAAGCTCCCGGTCGATGTCCGATATGCCTGCAAGTTCCACACCCGGCATTTCACTGTAGATACGTATGTGGTTCTTTCCCATCGCTCCGGCGCCGATAACCCCAACCCTCAGCATCTGGGATCACTCCAGTCCCTGATGGTATTGCTTATGGTGGCAATGTCCTCATCGGTAACTCCCGGGTGCACCGGCAGAGAGAGCACTTCCCGGGAGGCCCGTTCTGTTACCAGCAGGTTGTCGTTGTACCCGATCTCCCTGTAATATGGCTGCTTGTGGATGGGTATCGGATAATAGATGCCCGTACCTATGCCGTTGTTTTTGAGATGGTCTGCCAGTTCGTCACGGTTGCGGGTGCGAATGGTATATTGGTGGAAGACATGGTTGCACCTCTCTGTGATCACCGGGCATTCTATGCTTTCAATATCCCTGATGCCTTCTGTGAGCAATTTAGCATTATGCTGCCTTCTGGCCGTATATTCGGGCAGTTTCTTAAGCTGTACGAGGCCAATTGCCGCAGAGATATCTGTCATACGCAGGTTGTACCCGAGCATCTCGTGCAGGTAACGTTGTTTTGAACCGTGTGAGCGTATCATGCGTGCTTTGTCAGCAACACCACGGTTATTGGTAGTTATGATACCACCTTCACTTGTCGTCATGTTCTTGGTCGGATAGAAACTGAATGCTCCGGTCCCAAAAGAACCAACCTTCTTTCGATTGTAAGCAGCTCCATGTGCCTGGCACGCATCCTCTATCAGTATAAGGTCATGTTCCTCTACGATATCATTTATAGCGTCCATGTCTGCAGGCTGGCCGTAGAGATGCACGGGCATGATAGCTTTTGTTGCCGGAGTGATCATTTCTTCTATAAGTTGTGGGTCAAGATTGAACGTATCGGCCCGGATATCTGCAAATACCGGTTTTGCACCGGTGAAAAGTACTGAATTGGCAGTGGCTATGAAACTAAAGGAACTGGTGATTACCTCATCACCCCTGCCGATGCCATGGGCAAGTAAAGCAGCATGCAGGGCTGCAGTGCCGGAATTAACTGCTACTGCATGTTCTGTGCCTGTATATTCGGCAAAAGCCTGTTCGAATTCTGCCACGCGCTGTCCTTCGGCTATTATTCCCGAGCGCAGTACATCGCTGACGGCCTGTATCTCAGCATCGTCAAGCTGTGGTTTTGCAATGGGTATCATGATATCACGTTTCTCATATTGTTGATCAAATGTACTCAAAATGTAACACTTTGCCTTATGCAGGTATTATATGCTGTTTAAAAGTTCCAGTTTTTCAGGAAGGTCTACTATCTTTGCAGGACAGCCAATTGCCAGTTTCCATGCAGGCACATCCTTTGTAACCAGTGCCCCGGCAGCTACCATTGCGCCTTCTCCTATCTCAACCCCTGGTATGAGGGTGGCATTTGCTCCAATTGACGCACCTTTCCTGAGTATTGGTCCTTCGGGGTGGTATTCTCCTCTGATGGGGTACCGGTCATTGGCCAGCACAGCGCAGGGTCCTATGAAAACCTTATCTTCTATGGTCACATGCGTCGGAATGTAAACATTACCCTGGATGCTGACATTGTTGCCTATGCTGACGTTGCCGTCAATAATAACATTAGTGCCAATTAGCACATTATCTCCTATTATAGTATTTTCCCGGATCATGGCATTATGCCCGGTTCTGAAATTATTCCCTGCCATGACGTTGCTGAAGATAGTGGCACCGGCTCTGATAAAGGCGTTACTTCCGATATCTGACCCTGGATAATCATATTCTTCTATCTCAATGCCTGCTTTTGTAATCTCCATCAGTATATTATGCTGGGGATACCCGAGGATGACATTTTCAAGGACTACCGAGTTGTTGCCTATGCGGCTGGATCCGTACAGTTTTGCAGATTTATGGATATATGTGCTGTTTTGCATTTTCCCACCCATATTCACATCAGTTAAGCTTTCCAGTCTATATAAATTTATTCAGGTTTAATATCTCATAATGATACTAATATATTCTAGCTTATAATACCTCTTTCTAGTTTAATAAGCAAGCTAATTCATTCTCCATTTACCTTCCTCACAGCATCTCTACTTGAAGTCCTTCATTGCTAACCGAATTCTTTACTTTCGTGGCTGCTAGAAACCAGTCATTGCCATTATCTGAAGTTCAACAAAACGTTTAAATACATATACATCCTACATATGTAGTGTTAAGGCTACATATGTTGGGTTAAAAATCCGGAAGGTGAAATAATGAAAAGAACAACGTCAATACTCCTTGTTGGTATGCTTATTACAGCCATTGCAGGGATAGGTATCGTAAATGCAGCTGTCGACCGGGCAGATGATGCAACATTCTTCGGGCAGATGCACAGATGGGCAGCTAACAGAATGGGTTACTCCGGTGGATACGGGTATGAAAACTGCCCTGTCTATGGAGCATATGCATCGGATGGGACAACAGTTGCTGGACTTGAGGTAGGGACCATTGATGAGGCAATCAAGCTCGCAGAAGATGCAACTGGTAAGGACATCGGGGAATCAAATATATACCTCATGGGTAAGTGGTGGGTCTTTAACTACACAGATGATGAAGATGTTATCAAGCAGGGACGTATCGATGCATACACAGGCGATGTCATAGAAGACTTCTATGCAAGTTCTTCATATAAAGGACTACAGTATTCACAGAATGTACGTGGTATGATGCGTGGCAGTGGCTATGGCACAGCAGGTTGCTACAGGTACTGATCAATATGCATGATCAATATGCATGATCAATATGCATGCATGAGATTGCATTGAACAGGGAAGGTCGAAAAGTAATAATATATCCCTTCCTATATACTCTTTATTAATTTTATAACTTTAAAGGGTGAATATATAATGATGGGCGACGGCATGTATGGTACTGGCTCTGTATGGGTTCTTCTTTTGAACATACTACTAATTCTTGTAATAGTATGGGTAGCAGTCACACTTTTTAACCGGTCTAATCTTGTAGGTTCCGGAAACAACGAGCGTCTTGCAAGGGTTGAGAAAGACGTTGAAGACATTAAAAAGATGGTTCAGGATATAAAAGAAAAACTTGACGAGATATGATCAAGGCAACCACGATCGGTTAAAAGGAACTAAAAACAGCAGGATCACGGATGACAAAGACACTTTTACAGATCACAACCATCGGCGAGGCTATTTCCCACCCCGTAAGGTTAAAATTGCTGTATCTGCTATCGGAAAGGGAGCGATACATATACGACCTTGCCAAGGATCTTGACCTCTCACGCCAGGTTGTCCAGTTGCATCTGAAACGTCTGGAAAACGCGGGGTTTGTAGAAAGTGACCTGAGACTTGAAGATAATGATAACAGGGCGAAGAAATTCTTCAGGCTGAAAGAATTCGATGTCAAACTGGGACTTGATGATCTGACTGAAATATTTGATTGAAGATGCTTTATAAGTGGAGCGTAAAACTCCTATGTCTTTAGCATAGGGGATGTAAGCGTCCATTACCCCTGATTCCTTATGTATTCTATTACCGTTTCTTTGCTAACGTTTCCAATAGTGCTACAAAAATATCTATCGCTCCATAAAGTACGTTCTCCCCAATAATATTGTCTCAAATGTAATTCATTTTGTTCCCATAAACGATATGTCGATTCTTGTTTCAATCGTCTGATAATCGAAAGAATACTATATTTCGGCTCACTCTTAATGAGTAAATGGACATGGTCTTTGTCTGTCTCCATTTCCACAATTTCAAAATTAGATTTTGTAGCGATTTTTAACAATGAATCCTTTAACTCATTGTAACTATTCAGCCTGATAAAATCGTTATCAATAACCTATTTGATAAAAAATTGATACGTGATTTTCTTGAGAATAATTTATTCTAATTGTGTCTATGATTGCGTTTTTTGTTTCAAATTTATTTAGGACTAAACATCTTTATTCTTATTGAATCAGTATCAATCGGCTGATTGCTGTAGGCTGAATAGTTACAACTCATTTTCAATACCATTCAACACATTCCGTCTATATTTGCAGACAAAAATGACATGGTATAATAATAAAAACTTACTATGGTTTTTCCTTTCATACTCCACAATATTACCTATTTAACGTAAACCATAAATAACATTAACTCTAATATATATTTGTATGTTGAAGGCTTACAAATATAGAATGTATCCTACAAAAGAGCAGGAAGAAATGTTTTTTCAGCATTTCGGAGCTTGTAGATTCATCTATAATTGGGCTTTAGAACAAAAAATTAAGATCTACGAACAAGACGGTAAATCTGTATCAAGATTCGACCTGAATAAAGGAATAACAATGTTGAAAAGAGACGGAAAGCACGATTGGCTCAAAGAGGTTAACTCTCAGTCATTACAAGGTGCTACCCTCAATCTCGACAATGCCTTTACAAAATTTTTTCGGGAAAAGATGGGATTCCCAAAATTCAAGTCACGGAAGAATCCAGTACAGGCGTACAATGTTCCTCAGAATTACAAGGTTGATATTGAAAATAACCGCATATACCTTCCGAAAATAGGCAACGTTAAAACTATTCTCCATCGTCCATTAGGTGACGGTGACTTAAAAACAGCTACAGTATCCCGTACATCTTCAGGAAAATATTACATTAGTATCCTTGTAGACGACAATCGGGAATTTCCAGAAAAATCGGATTTCTCCGTAAACGATACCGTAGGAGTAGATGTAGGTATCAAGGATTTTGCTATCACTTCTAATGGTGATAAAATCGACAATCCGAGACACCTTAAAAACTCCATGAAGAGACTTAAAGTTCTTTCAAAACGCCTATCTCGAAAACAGAAAGGCTCAAAGAACAGAAATAAAGCTCGTCAACAAGTAGCCAAGCTCCATGAAAAAATAAGCAATCAGAGACACGATTTCCAACATAAGGTTTCAACAAAGCTCGTTAGCGAGAACCAAGCCATAGCAGTAGAAACCCTCAATGTCTCCGGTATGTTTAAAAATCATTGTCTGGCTCAACACATAGCTGATGCATCGTGGAGTTCCTTCATAACAAAACTCGAATATAAGGCAGAATGGTACGGAAAAACAATTCTCCGCATCGGAAGATTCGAGCCAAGTACAAAAATCTGCAACGTCTGTGGTTACTACAACAGTTCCATGACATTAGCAGACAGAAAATGGAAATGCCCGGAATGTAATGCCAATCATGATAGGGACATAAATGCCTCTATCAACATTAAGAAATTCGCCCTTCAAGGGCAGAACTTAATAGGAATATAAGCACCCTCGGAACAAGGGGAAGAGCCTGTGGACTTGTGAACAATGGTTCAAGGGATGAAACAGGAAGCCACGAAGTCTTTAGCTTCGGGGTAGTTCACATTTCGGTTGTAACCTTTAATTTGTGATCGAAATCGATTGTAGTATCTATCTTTTTCTCGAAATGGCCAAAGAAACATGTACAATTATGTCATATAACTTAAATTCAGACAGTGCACAAAATAACAACATATTTATAGTTCGTGTACCACTAAATAACTGTGATAATTGAAAGATAACTAAAAGGAATATCCGGGATTTTATATCAAAATCTCAATTTCTTTCAAATATCTGATTCGGTTGGTGGTATGAAATGAAAACGAAATTTAATATGAGTAGACTTCTTGCCCTATCTCTGGCAAGCATTTTTTTGCTGACAGCAACAATGTCAATGACAGCACTTGCTGATTCAGGCAGCACAACAGTAATCCCTTATGGTGATTCAGGGTACAAATATCAGGTTGTAAGCACAGGCTTGAATGCCGGTTTTGAAAGTACAGGCTTTGATGACTCCAACTTTTTGACAGGTGATGCCGGTTTTGGTTCAATTTACTCCGGTTGTCTTCTCACAAGTTCCGAGTACGTTAAGACAAGCTGGGCATTGAACTCAGACATACTTGTAAGAAAAGAGTTCTATCTTCCGGAAGGCACAAGCAACCTGAAGGTTTACATTGCTATCGATAACGATGTTCAGGTATTCATTAACGGACAGGATGTTTCCAGTGGAATGAAAACACACGAGGGATGCCCAAGCTGGAATAGCTTTGAGTTTTCGGTCGATGACAGTGTCCTTAACTCCGGCACAAACCTTATTGCGGTGCGTGGAAGAGATCGTGGTACTGCAAGCTTCCTTGACATAAAGGTCACAGCAGATGTCCCTCCAGCATCCGAGGAAATCCCGGAGTTCCCGACAATTGCTTTGCCAATGGCTGCAATAATCGGACTGGCGTTCATCTTCAAGAGAAAGTAAGGCGATAGATTCGCCTTAATTTCTTTACTATTTTTGTTTATAGGTGATTATTTATTATAGATGATTATTATAGATGATTATTGTAGGTGATTATTGTAGGTGATTATTGTAGGTGATTATTGTAGGTGATTATTGTAGGTGATTATTATAGATGATTATTGTAGGTGATTATTATAGATGATTATTGTAGGTGATTATTATAGATGATGATTATAGATAATCATTGTAGATAATTATTGTAGGTGATCAGATGGGGTCAAGAGAAGAGTTACTTAAGAAAGGCTATGAAATAGCAACTTTTGCAGCAGGTTGCTTCTGGGGAGTGGAATCCGTTTTTAGAAAGGTAAAAGGTGTGGACTTTACCCAGGTAGGCTATACCGGAGGAGCAAAGGAAAATCCGACATATAAGGAAGTATGCACGGGTACTACCGGGCATGCGGAAGCTGTGGAAGTTGTTTTCAATCCTGCAGCTGTATCTTACGATAAATTACTGGAGCTTTTCTGGGAACTGCACGATCCTACAACCCTGAACAGACAGGGACCGGATATAGGAACACAATATCGTTCTGCCATATTCTATCATAATGCTGAGCAGCGCAATGCTGCTATAGCTTCCAGGATCAATCTGGAAAAATCCGGAAGATATTCTCGGGAGATTGTAACCCAGATACAACCTGTCGGACCTTTTTACCGTGCAGAGGAATACCACCAGCAGTATTTTGAAAAAATGGGCACAGAAGGGGGATGCATCATAAAATATTAGCCGAGGTGTTATGATTTCTCGAGATTCATGTTCGTGAACACCCATCTGCAGTTATTCCAGTTCATCCCTAAAAAGAAAACATAAATAGGGGCAAGACCCAAAAGCCTATAAGCCTGAAATTAAATGTATGAGTGGTGAGAATATGCAGGAATTTACACTTGAAGAAGTTGCAAAATTTAATGGTAAAGACGGGGAAAAAGTATATGTTGTCTATGCTGGTCAGGTCTATGACGTAAGTGGCAGCGAATTCTGGAATGGCGGAGAGCATATGGGATTGCATGTTGCAGGCACAGATCTTACAGAGGCTCTGGATATGGAAGCTCCTCATGAGATCGATGCACTTGAAAATTATCCTGTAGTAGGTACAATTAAAAAATAAAGTTTTGATGCCTTTTAGCACACCCGGGATGATGGCGGGTTTTAAAGAGGTAATTTGAATATGAATGATGAACCTTTGTCAGGTTCACTTTCAACACGAATGCTTCCTCCGTGCATTTCAACATATTTCCTGACAATTGCAAGCCCAAGTCCGGAACCTTCATATGTTCTGTTAAGGGCAGAGTCTATCTGCCTGAAAGGTTCAAAAAGGTTTTTCTGGTCGTCGGGGTGGATGCCTATGCCGGAATCTTTTATTCCGATCTCTATATGATCAAGGGCTTTTTTTGCAGATACATGGATATGACCACCTTCCATGGTGAATTTTATTGCATTGCCTATCAGGTTATAGAGTATTTGTTTTAACTTGAGTCTGTCTGCTGTTATTACTGCAACATCTTCTTCAATTTCAAATTCAAGCGAAAGACCTTTCTGAGTTGCAAGGGTTAAAACAGTTTTCTTTACTTCATCCAGCACATCAAAAACATGAAACTCTTCAACTACAAGGTCCATTTTTCCAGCTTCTATTTTTGAAAGGTCAAGAATATCGTTTATGACTTCCAGAAGGTGCTTGCCACTGTTTGAGATATTTGTAAGGTACCTTATTTGCTTTTTGTTGAAAGAATCGTGTTCATTATAGATCAGCATATCTGAAAATCCGATTATAGAGTTAAGGGGTGTGCGAAGTTCATGACTCATGTTTGTGAGGAACTCGCTTTTTGCTCTGTCAGAGGCTTCTGCAGCGAATTTAGCTTTTATGAGTGCATCCTCAACCTTTTTTCTGCCGGATATGTCATAGAAGCTCTCTACAAGATACTCTTTCCCCTTTAGTTTTACAGAAACAACTGACTTTATGATGGGTATTTCCTTTCCATCCTTGCTTAAAAGGAACCGCTCAGACTGCTCTACTTTCTGGTGCAGGTCTATTATAGGACATTGTTTTTCATGTGCAGGACAGACAAATTTGTGGCACACATTTCCTATTATCGATTTGCGGGGAAGTCCGATCATATCTGCTGCCACAGGGTTTACATCAACTATCTTTTTGTTCTCACTATCAATTAGCATTATACCGCTATTGATGTTATTTATTATAGTGGTCAGTCTTTCCAGGAGTTCATGCTCCATGGTATCCAGTCGTTTGCGTTCTGTAACGTCACGAATTATGGCCACTGCATTCCATGTCCCGTCAGAGAGTTGTATTGATGATAATGAAAGCTCAATAGGGAATTTTGTTTCATCCTTATGTTTTCCTTCAAGTTCGATCGTACTGCCTATTACAGCACCAAAACCCGTTTCTGTGAATTTTCTAAACCCTCTTGAATATGCATCTGTATACTTTTCAGGTGCGATTAAACTGTGTACATTCTTTCCAAGAGCCTCATTTTCAGGATATCCAAACATCCTTGCTGCGGCATCATTCCAGAAAGTTGTCTTGCCTTCATCATTGATCATTATTATTGCATCGTTAGCAGAGGTTGCAATTTTTGAGAATTTATCTTCACTAAGCAGTAGTTTCTCTTCTGCTTCCTCTCTTCTGTCGATCTCTTTTCTGAGTTCCTTCTCATGTGCCAGTATCTCGGTGATGTCGCTATGGGCATAAAGCCGGCCGGATATCCGATCGTCAATTACCAGAGGTAATGAATATGTCTGGATTGTTCTTCCATCTATTAATTTTACAAAAGTTTTGTTCGCATCAAACGAAAGCTTATTTTCATTAATTCTGTTTGAAAGTTCATCAGGTTTTTGAGCTTTTTGGAGGGCAATTTTTAGTATTTTTGTTCCATCTTTTTCGGATTCCATTTCAGGCGGCAATTTAAACATATGCCGGTATTCTGGATTCATAAAGAGAACCTTGTCTTCATTATCAACTGCAATGAGTCCATAAGCAACGGATTCAATAGTAGATTGGAAGATTGCATTTTTTTCCTGCAAAGAATCCAGCATGGAATTGATATTATTCGCAAGTTCTGATAATTCATCGTTCCCATCCATATAAATACGGGAATTAATATCAGCTTTTAAATCAATTGCCTGGATCCCATTACGCAAGGAAGTGATTCTGGATAACAGATTTTTCTTCAGCAGGAAAGACAACAACAGAGCAAATGTTACTGATATCAGAAGCGTCATGTAAAATGTGAGGGATATAGCTGCCAGGCCTTCTTTGTAAATTAGTCTTGGCATCTCTGTCTTCATTATAATTGCAGGTTTTCCGTAAATGTCTTCTATTAAGAAATAAGCTGAAACAATGTTATTTTCATTATTGATATTTGTTGCATAATTTTCTTTCAGTACTTGCTCTTTAATCAATCCAAAACTCAAAGGCAAATTTGAGCTATCAAGAGCTTGAATGGTAATTGGAAGCAGTGTTTGTTCTTCAATCTGAGCTATGAAGGAGTCATCAAGGAATCTTCCAGTAACCATAGTACCGGCTATAGGGCCTGTATAATCACTTTTTATAATTGGTCTTGAAACAACGATGACAAACGAATCTTCCAACATAATGATGCCTGAAGACGCTGAATCAATTGAAGGGTGGTCCAGTAAAATGCTGTCCACATTAAAATGCTCATCAAGATCAGGGGGGATTGGAATTTCTTTTTCTTCAGTAAGATCAACGGCTTTTCCATAAACGAGATTTCCGTTGTTGTCATAGAACAGCATGAAATTGATATTTAATGTCAAAAAAATGTCAATTTGCTGAATGTTGGAGTTAAGATACTCTGAATTGTTGTCCTGGATATATTGATATGTTGCATCCCATGCAGACCAGTCATATAAGTTATTATCCATGTGAGATATCTCATTGGAGAATGCCCGCTGGACCCGGAGGGCATTATCTTTTAACACATCATTTTCAACTTGTTCTGTATGGGTCATGAATACATAACTGGTAACAGCTGCCGTGAGTGAAAAGAGAAAGATAAAAACTATTCCCAGAGTTATGATCGTTTTGCTATATATCTTCATGCAGTCACCGTAGTTCGAAAAGAGTAATTACACCACAGTTCCTGATGCCTCAGTGAATGTGTTTTGATGTGTAACTTACGCGGGTTATATTTCTGTGTTTAGTATATAATTCTACATATAAATAGTGTGCGTATTTGTAGTGGCCATTTGTAAATATCGTGGTTTGGAAGTTATTATTTTGGAGCTATCTTTATAATATATGCTTGTTTATAGGGAGCAGCACAGGTGATGTTTTGGTAAGAGTACTTGCAACAGGAACATTTGATCTGCTTCATCCGGGACACATACTCTATCTTCGTGAATCTAAGAAAATGGGCGATGAACTTTATGTGATAGTTGCCAGGGAATCCATGATAAGACATAAACCAAAACCTATAATCCCCGATGATCAAAGGGTTGAAATGGTCAATTCCCTGAAAATAGTTGATAAAGCTATTCTTGGAAGTGATTCAGATATTTTCGAGCCTATCAAGGAAATAAAACCTGATATTGTTGTACTGGGATATGATCAGGGTTTTGATATTGCCAGACTTCAAAAAGATCTGCATGAACGAGGTTTTAATTGTAAGGTCACCAGACTGGAAAAGTCATTGTCATGTCCACTTTGCAGTAGTGGAAAGATCATTAAAAAAGTGCTTGAACGCTACAAGTAAGCGTAATTATATAGTAAAAAAGTACAGTGTACAATTGTGTACATAAAAAGGATAGATCAGACAAGTGCTGACTCGATCCTTTCCAATCCTTCCTGTATTCTTTCCAGTGATGTGGCATAGGATATCCTTATGAAGTCCTTGCCACTTTCCCCGAAAGCAGACCCTGGGGTAACTGCAACATGTGCATCCATAAGGAGCTTTTCGGTGACAGCATCACCATTTCCATACTCGCTTACATCTGCAAAGGCATAGAAAGCACCGCCTGGTTTCTGGCATTTTATACCAATGGCATTAAGGCCGTCTACAAGGAGATCACGTCTTAATTTGAATCTGTCAACCATTTTAGTTACTGGTTCCTGTGGTCCTTCAAGGGCTGCAACACCACCGTACTGGACAAAGGTTGTTGCACTGCTGACTGAATGGGATTGTATTTTTAACAGGCCATTGAATATCTCAGGTTTTGCACAGACATAACCAAGCCTCCAGCCAGTCATTGCGTAGGCTTTGGAGAATCCATTTACAGTTATGGTTCTGTCCTGCATGCCTTCAAATGAACCAATACTCAAATGTTCCCTGTCATAGATGATCTTTTCATATATTTCATCAGAAAGCACAAGAATATTTTTATCAATTGCAATGTCCGCAATAGCTTTCAGGGTCTGCTTATCATAGACAGCTCCTGTAGGATTTCCCGGGCTGTTAACAATGATGAGTTTTGTTTTGTCAGTGACATATTCTTCCATATTACTAGGCTTAAAACCATTTTCATGATCAGTAGGTACCCATACAGGGTTTGCACCTGCAAATTTGATTGCAGGATCATAGGAAACCCATGCAGGATCGCAGAGAAGCGCCTCGTCTCCATCGTCGAGTACTGACATCATTATTTCAAAAATGGCCTGCTTTGCGCCGGGTGTGACGAGTATATCCGAAGCTTTTGCATCCAGTTTGTTCTCTGTACGGAGTTTTTCAGCAATAGCATTCCTCAGTTCCGGAATTCCGGCTGAAGGTGTATAATGTGTCTCTCCCTTGTACATTGCATCTGCTGCAGCATCACATATATGTTTAGGAGTATCGAAGTCAGGTTCACCCAGAGTAAAACTGATGATGTCGAAACCTTCCTGTTTCAATTTGTTAGCAATATTTGCAGCTTTGATCGTTGCCGATTCTTCCACACGCTCTAGTCTTGAGGATGCCATGGAATTAACACAACCATTTTTCAGTTCAGTCTACACCTGATCAGAGACGTTGTACGAGTTTGACTGCTGCTTCCACAGCACGCTTTGCATAGTCCACACGCTCATGGGCTTCCATCCTTGTCATTCCAGGTCCTGCAATTCCCAAGGTTACAGGCTTGTTATATTCAAGGGACAGATCGATGATTTTTCTTGCAGCATGCTGCACAACTATTTCATCGTGTTTTGTTGCACCTTCAATAACAATTCCCATTGTAACTACTGCATCAATATCACTGCGCTGGCAGAGTTTTTTGATAGCCAGAGGCATATCGTATACTCCTGGTACAAGAATCTTATCCACTACCTGTGCTCCAAGGAATTTTGCATGCTCTTCGCCAAGCAGTTCCATCTGGAATGTGAGGTCCCTGTTAAATTCAGCTATTACAAATCCTAATTTTATGGTCATAATGATCACTTAAGGTTGCTTATATTATATATTACAGATTATAATTATATTGTTGCTTAGATCCGATATCAGATTCTTGCAGGCCCTATATCCTCAAATCCCTGTCTTTGGCCGGTGCCGGCTTCCTTTATCATTTTATCAGGCCTGGATAACATTTTGACAACGTTAAACGCATGCTCTCTTGATCTTTGTTCCATAAGGAAAGCAAGTTCTTTTTCGTCCTTTGCTTCATCCTCATGAACAAAAACCTCTATTATATGGGTATTTGTCATAAGCTGTGCCTGAATTATTCCTGTGGATGCTTCATGGGCACATATCTTATCCTGTTCTTTACTGCCCGGCATGCCAAGAGCTATAACAATATCGCATCCTTCTTCATCTATAAGTTTTTTGGCAGCCACAGGAAGATCCTTTACGCCTGGAACTGTTCTGCGTATTATTTTAGCAGAAACGTTCTTCCGGATCTCATCGATTGCAGCTTTCCCCATGTTAAAGCGTGCAAATGTAGTGTCTACAACGCCTATTGTTGCCATGTTCACCTGATAAAATATTAAAGGAGGGTATCCAGAACTTCGCTGGCAGCTTCTGTACCTGCTCCTATGCTTGGTATGATTCCTCTCTTTTTGAGGACGACTTCAAGTTCCTGTATTGTCAGCATGATATCTTTTGGCTGTACATTGCCCATACTTCCGATCCTGAATATCTTGCCGCTTAGGTGGTCCTGCCCGCCGGCAATGATGATACCTCTTGCAAGCATATCTTTCTTTATATCATTCCCGGAAACTCCTTCAGGAGCTTTCATAGCAGTGACTGTATTAGAATATTGACTGTGCTCATCATTAAGCTGCGGGAACATCTCAATGCCCATTGCTACTGCTGCTGCGCGGACGGCTTCTGCACATGTGGCGTGACGCTTTATCCTGGCATCCATACCTTCTTCCTTTACTATATGGAGTGCTTCCTGGAGACCGAAGAACAGAGGAACTGCCGGAGTATAGGGTGTCTGTGATTTGTCACCGCTCTTTTTGTATGCTTTGAGGTCAAGGTAATATGGCAGTTTTTCCATTTCATCCATAACTTCAAAAGCACGTTCACTGACCGAGACCATTGAAAGCCCGGGCGGTGCAGCAATGCATTTTTGTGAACCAACAACTGCAATATCAATGCCCCAGTCATCTGTTTTGACAGCATCTCCACCAATAGTGGTTACGCCATCCATAATGAAAAGTGCATCGTTTTCCTTTGCAAGTTTTCCGATCTCTTTAGCAGGGTTCTGAAT
Source organism: Methanolobus psychrotolerans (assembly GCF_002243045.1). Taxonomy (GTDB): domain Archaea; phylum Halobacteriota; class Methanosarcinia; order Methanosarcinales; family Methanosarcinaceae; genus Methanolobus; species Methanolobus psychrotolerans. The sequence continues at coordinate 51,974 of NZ_MBKP01000027.1, read as the reverse complement.
TCCCACAGAGGTTTCGTTGTGAATAAGGGTGATGGATTTTGCGCCTTCCTCAAGTTTCTTTTCAACTTCAGCAAGGTCAAATGAGCGACCCCATTCATTCTCTAAAGGATTCACTTTTCCATATCTGGAAGCTATTTTCTTGAATCTCTCACCGAATTTACCATTTTCAAGGGTGATTACGACATCATCCTTGCCTGTTGTACATCCAACAGCTGCTTCCATTGCGGCAGTGCCTGAACCGCTTATAATTAAAACATCATTCTTTGTCTGGAAAACATCAGCCAGAATTTCGCAGCAGTCATCATACATTGCCGCAAACTCTGCTCCCCTGTGATTTATCATAGGTTTTGACATTGCCCTGAGAACACGAGGTGCAACAGGAACCGGTCCTGGCATCATAAGAAGCGTATCTTCTAGATCCATATTAATCTCCTGATTATCTTTGCCCTGTAATTATAATTAATGATTCTAATTTACTTTGCAACCATGGGAGGTGACTCGCATGATGCATAGCTGAATTGCCCGCTGATGGGCAACTTTTGCCTGATATGCAACCTTATTATATAACCTTAGCCAGACGCACACATGAAATCCTAATCGCTTAGTAATTTCAGTATATCGTACTTCGTTACAACTCCTGTAACATGACCTTTTTCCAGTACTAGTACGGCCGGATGTTTCTCCAGCATATAGGATGCCGTTTTAACATCAGTATTTGGAGGGAGCGTCGGGAAAGAATCACCCATGATGTCACCTATTTTCATATGAGACACTACGGAACTCTTTTTATCAGTCATTGACCGGACGATCATATCTTCGGATATGCTGCCAACAGAAATGCCTTCATGTATAACTGGTATCTGGGATATGTTGTACTTCTCCATGATCTGGACCGCAGTATCCACACTCTCATCAGGAGATACGGATATGAGCTCACGGTTCATGATGTCCCTGAGGTATATGTCCTCTTTTTCGATATCATTGAAAACATCAATAATCTTCCTTAGAGTCGATAACCTGGGGTCTACATCACCTGCTTCTATTCTGGCTATAAGGGGCTGGCTGACACCTGCCCGTTTTGCAAGATCACTTTGTGTAAGGCCAAGATCAATCCTTTTCTGCTTTAATTCATCCGGACTTGGAAGTTGCATAGGTATTACTGATGGTAATTATCATATTTAAATCCAGTTAGAGAAAAATAAAGGTTCATTCAGAAAGCAAGACAATGCAGGATAATAAAAAAGAATCAGTTCAGGAGGGCCAGCCCTCATTAACAGTACACTGATCATATGTGATTTTAACTTGTCATTCGTAGCTGCAAGTTGTTCTTTAATTATAAAGTGTGAACAGGCCAGCAATATATCCTAGATAGACTCCAAGTATCAGGCCGCCCTCCCATCTTGACAGTTTCTTCCCGGTAATACCAAAAACCAGGAGAAGTATCATTATAAGGATCATGAATGGGAAATCATATTCAAGGGACTGGGGGAGAATGGTAAGAGGTCGTATCTGGGAAGATACGCCAAGGATCAGTGCAATATCCATTGTATTTGCACCAAGTATGTTACCTATGGAAATATCCTGATGCCCTTTTAATGTAGCAGAAACCGCAGTTATCAGCTCAGGGAGTGATGTACCCAGGGCAACAAGTGTCAGAGCTATGATCATCTCAGGAACTCCAAGCCATTCTGCAATAGTTATTCCGGAATCAACCAGAATGCGACTACCTATAACTACAAGAATGGCACCGGTGAGGAAAAGTATAATATCTTTCTTCATGTGGCTTAACGGAAGTTTTTCTCTTACATTTTCATTTCCATCAAAAATAGCACGTTGAAGGCGGTAATTATAATAGAGGAATCCAACGAACACTGCCAAAAGCAGAAAACCATCGAATGAGGAAACCACGCCGTCATATGCTACGACTATCAAAAGGAGTGCTGAGCCCAGCATGAAAGCACCCTTGCGTGTGAAACCATGAAGTTCTATGGGTATTGCTTTGATTGCAACTATAGAACCCAGTATCAAGCCTATATTGCATATGGCAGAACCTACAGCGTTACCGATTGTCATTTCCACGTGATCAAGATATGCTGCCATTGCAGAAACAGTAAATTCCGGTGCCGTAGTTGCAAAACTGACAATGGTGGCTCCGATTATTATTTTTGGAATGCCGCTTTTCTCGGAAATGGAGACCGCAGATTCTACAAACCAGTCGGCACCCTTGGTGATCATCACCAGGCTTACAAGCAATAATGCAACCGTTACAAACATGAAGCTGTTTATACATCCCCATGGGATTTAAAAGTAAGTGATAACAAAAGCATTGCTCTCAAAAATAATGTAAAAAAGGAAACATGAAAGGAACCTTAAAAGGTTCCAGTCTGGAAAAGTTACTCCTTACTTCTAATGAAAACAAGTGCAAGTCCCAAAATTGCTATCATTGGAAGAGCCACAGTAGGGAATTCCGGAATGTTGTTGTTAACAGGTGTTTGTTCGCCACCATCATCCTCAGGCCCTTCAGAAGCCGGACAGGCCGATGTTATGGCACCAACTGCATCCATGTCAGCACCTTCATATGAAGCACCACTACTGAGTCCGTTTAAGTCTATTAGTTTGACGTAACTGTATCTTTCGTCCTGGATAACTCCATCTATTGCATCAATATCAAACAATGTTTTCCTGTTGGCATTACCTATCTTAATCCAATTATGATTATCTGTACTAATGAAAACTTCGACAAGTTCATTTGAAGAAGTCCCTGCTTCAAATACAGCAAGATCATATCGGTTGTCGCCTGATGTTGTCAGGGAATTGTCTGTGAATTTTACAATAGCATAACCTTTTGCACCAAGACTAACATATTTATTGTCTGCTACTCCAAGTATTTTGTTAATATCTCCTGAGGATGCCCCACCATTGAGCTGGTAGTCTACGACCTCATCGGCAAAGGACACAGCTCCGGAAGGGAAGTCTACTCCGCGATAGAGAGCACCCGTGGCGGGACTGACCAGTACAAGGGATACTGCTATAGTAACAACTAAGCATAATAATGTTTTTTTCGATCTCATATGAATTTAACCACCTTTTTTAGTGTACCAATTTATCCGGTTCACTCCGGATATTTTACCTAAAAAAGTTAATTACTTATAAATGTTACTAAATTTATTTATTATATATCTCATTTTTTAAAACTTAACTTTCCTCCTTATTTTTAAATAATGGCGCTATGTAATAGATTCACACAAAGTTTTTTTCGCTTTCTTTATAAGCAAGGTTAAACTTATTGCACATGATAAAAATACAGACCCGAAATCCACAGGAATGATCCTATGAAAGTTCACCCAAGATGTTCATATTGCCTGCTATCCCGGGTTCACCTGGAAGCAGAACAGTCAACTGATGACGAGGAGCTAATGCACAAAGCAATTATCGGTGGTATAGAAGTAATGAACTCTATCTATCGGCCGGGAATGCCCGCGGCAGAATTGTCTACAGCCATACACAGGAAAGCCTATGCAATCCTCAACGACAATGATCCGTATCGTAAAATGAAAGAGCTGAGCAGCAATACTGCAGCCAGGTTCCTTCCAGTCATACGTTCACATGTTTTCAACGGGGACGGGGATGATGTTGCCACATTCAAACGTGCAGTTCTTGCGGCTGTAATAGGCAATTATTTTGATTATGGTGTTATGGGACTTGATGTGCCCATTGATGTGTTTGAGGATACCTTCAGGGAGCATTTCAGGCGCGGACTGGATATAGACGATACTGACAGGATGCTGGATAAGCTCAGTAATGTTGTATATCTGGCAGACAACTGCGGGGAAATCCTCATAGATACTCTTGTATTTGAGATAATTAAAAAAATGGGTGGAAACATAACTCTTGTTGTAAGAGGAGCACCAATACTGAATGATGTGACAATGGATGAGGTCAAGGAGTTCAATATTGGTGAAAAAGTAGACCGCGTACTCACAACAGGCTCCAATGCAATAGGTGTTTGCCTTGAGGAAGCTCCGCAGGAGCTTAAAGAAGCACTGGAAAATGCATCACTTATCATAAGTAAAGGAATGGCAAATTACGAGACACTGTCAGAAGAGAGTTATAGTCCGATAGCCTATTTACTTAAGGTAAAGTGCGATCCTGTGGGAGAGGATATTGGGGCACCTAAGGGCTGTTCAGTAGCCCGGTTAATTGAATAGGAGGAACATCTATGTGTGAGCTGAAGGTTATTCTTGTCAATGGTGAAACTCGTAGTACAGTTATGGAATCTGTCACAAAGATTATTGTTGACGGAGAGAATATTGATCTGTATGGGATACTCGGGGAAAAAGAGGTTGTAAAAGGGTTGGTGAAAGAGATCAATTTTGGAACTGGAGAAGCTATTATTTTTCATAAGTGATTTTAAAGTATATTCTATCTATTCATAATTTAATGTCATATAAATAAATGAATAAATAAATAGGAAGTAATTAATTATGTCTAAAATAAAGGTTGCAATAAACGGATACGGTACAATTGGTAAACGAGTGGCAGATGCTGTTACTGTGCAGGATGATATGGAGATAATAGGCATTGCTAAAACAAAGCCTAATTACGAAGCCTTCGTTGCACAAAAGAAAGGGTATGATGTCTACACCCCTGCTGACAAGATCGATGCTATGAACAAAGCAGGAATTCCTGCAGCAGGTACAATTGAAGACATGATCGCAAAAGCTGATGTTGTTGTTGACTGTACGCCTGGTGGAGTAGGTGAAAAAAACAAAGTCCTCTATGAAAAAGCTGGTGTCAAGGCCATCTGGCAGGGCGGAGAGGAGCATGAACTTGCAGGCTGTTCATTCAACGCGGAATCTAATTATGCCGAAGCACTAGGTAGGGACTTTGTAAGGGTCGTATCATGTAACACAACCGGCCTGTGCAGAGTTATATATCCGCTTGATCAGGAATATGGTGTGAAAAAAGTGAGGGTCACACTCATGAGAAGAGCTGCTGACCCAAATGATGTCAAGAACGGACCTATCAATGCTATTGTGCCAAATCCGATAAAGCTTCCTTCTCATCACGGACCCGATGTTAAGACAGTTATACCGCACATTAACATAACTTCAACTGCTGTGAAGTTACCTACAACCCTGATGCACCTGCACACCCTTAACATTGAATTGGAAAAGGAATGCACTGCTGCTGATGTGAAAGCCCTGTTTGCAAAGCAGCCACGTATAAGACTTATAGGTCAGGGAATCGGCTCTACAGCCGAGATAATGGAGCTTGGAAAAGATATCGGACGTCCAAGAGGTGACATGTGGGAGAACTGTATCTGGGAAGATTCTATCACAATGTATGAAGGTGAACTTTACTTCTTCCAGGCAATCCACCAGGAATCTGATGTCATCCCTGAGAATGTCGATGCTATCCGTGCCATGATGGAACTTGAGACAGATGGTGCAAAATCCATAGCAAAGACAAACAAAGCAATGGGATTTTAAACAAATCCAGGCCTTATGCAGTGCACAAGTGATTTCCTGGCGCTTTGTGATAGGATAGCTGATGCAGTTCATGAGGCAATAAAAGGACTTGTCGGTACACCGGATGCCGGCAAGGTCCTGTATATTGGTGCAGACGGAACACCGACAAAACTAATAGATGATGTTTCCGAAAAAGTTATTTTCGCATTACTTGAAAGGGAACACCATTTTTTCCGGGTTATCAGTGAAGAAGCGGGAGATAGGATTGTGGGAAAATCTTCGGATATGTCTCCTCCTGATCATACCCTCATTATCGATCCGATTGACGGGACCTATAATGCATGTTCCGGAATACCATTTTACAGCCTGTCAATTGCCATTGCAGGCAATGATCCGAATGATCTTTTTTTTGGCTATGTGAAAAATCTGGCAACAGGGGATACTTTCTATGCAGGGGCTGGCAAAGGTGCTTATGTTAATGGCAAAAAACTTGAAACATCCGGGAATTCAGATATCAGCAGATTCTGTATGAGTATTTATGGCTACAGGAACAATACGGAGGAAGCTGCGATTATCTCAAAAAGTGTCAGAAGGATAAGGGTACTTGGAAGTGTTGCACTTGAATTATGCTATGTAGCATCCGGGAAAACCGATGCATTTGCAGATGTCAGGGGAACAATGCGCATGACTGATATAGCTGCAGGAAAGCTTATTGTAGAAGAAGCCGGGGGTATTGTTACCAATGGATACGGTGATTCTTTAAAGATGGAAGACAAAGTAGTGAGCAGGGTTATTGTAATTGCATCCAATGGGCATGCACATGACAGGATCTTAAAGCTTTCAACAGGGATAGTACATGAACGTTAGTAAAATAGGGATTGTATCACGTTTTGATCAGCAAGATGCTCTTGATATGGTCAGAAAGATCTATGATAAATTCAGTTCAAAAGTAGAAATAGTAGTTTCTCCCAAGACTGGGGAGCACCTTGGCCTCACAAAGAATTTGCTTCCGGTTGAGAAAATGCGTGATGCAGGTGTTGAATTGATAATCTCTGTTGGTGGTGATGGTACAGTGCTCAGGAATATCTCAAAAATGGACGATCCTTTGCCTGTACTTGGAATTAACATGGGGACTCTGGGTTTTCTTGTAGATGTGCCGCCGGAAGATGCCATAAAAGACATCGAAGATGTTTTGAGGGGCTTTACCTACACTGAACGTTCCCGGCTCAGTGTGTGCCTGAATGGAAAGCGGTTGCAGGACGCAACCAATGAGATGGTGCTTATAACAGCAAGGCCTGCAAAGATACTGACCTTCAGGATATCGATCGATGACTCGCAAATAGAAGATGTGAGGGCTGATGGCATTGTCTTTGCAACTCCTACGGGCTCAACAGCTTATGCTATGAGTGCAGGCGGACCGATAGTTGATCCGAGGGTGGATGCATCGATTATAGTGCCGCTGGCACCTTTTAAGCTTTCTGCAAGACCGTGGATAGTTCCAGGGAACAGTACTCTGAAAGTAGAAATGATAATCCCTGAGAAAGAAGCTGCAGTTGTCATTGATGGACAGCATTCCTACAGTATGAAAGAAAATGATATTGTCATAATTACAAAGGCTGAAAATCCTGCAAGGTTTGTGAGCAGTTCTGTCAATGGTTTTTACGAGAAAGTGCAGAGTAAACTTGCATGACAATTGGAAAATGTGCTGATATTGCGGCAACTAGTTCAAATATCCTCTTTGCAGGATGGAATAGACAAAGGCTACATAAAAGTGCCTTCCATTCACTAAATAAAAGTTGCTCTTGAACATTTTCATAAAAGCATCAATATGTCTTAAAAAAACTAAAAGTTATATATTGGTATTGGAAATTGACCAGCAATCACAGGAGTCAAAGTATGTCAGAAACTAAAGATTACTCAAGAAACAAGCTTATCGATTATTTGAATCTGCCACCTCTTGATATTGAGATTTGTGATGTGACATTGCGGGATGGTGAACAGACGCCGGGAGTTGTTTTTACAAGGGAAGAAAAGATTGCCCTTGCGACAAAACTTGACTCTGTTGGCGTGGATATAATTGAAACAGGTTTTCCGGTGGTCTCTGTTTCCGAAAAGGAAGTTGTTAAAGAAATCGCTAATATGGGGCTTAATGCACGCACATGCTGTCTTTCCAGATCTAAAATGAGTGATGTTGAAATTGCCGTTGATTGTGATGTTGATTTTATCAGTATATTCATTGCGATGTCAGATCTGCATCTGAAATATAAGTATCATAAGAGCTATGAAGAAATGTTTTCCTGCGCCATGGAGGCTGTACAGTATGCAAAGGACCATGGAATTGGTGTAAGGTTTGCAGCAGAAGATGGGAGCAGGACCGATATAGAAGTATTGAAAACTGCTTTCAGGACTGCTGAAGAATATAAGGTAGATTATGTAAGTATTGCAGATACGATCGGCATTCTTACTCCCAGTACTACTCATTACCTCGTAAGCGAGATCAAAAAAGTAGTTAAAACTCCCGTCTGTATCCATTGCCATAATGACCTTGGAATGGCAACAGCAAACACCCTTGCTGCAGCAGAGGCAGGTGCCAAGCAGCTTCATACTACTGTTAACGGTATAGGTGAACGTGCCGGCAATGCCTCACTTGAAGAAGTACTTGTCTCACTTAGGATACAGTATGGTATTGACAGGTACGATACAACAAAACTGACAGAACTTTCAGGAATGGTAAACGAATTTTCCGGAATCAGGCCTGCTGTTACCAAGGCAATTGTAGGACAACATGCTTTTTCTCATGAATCCGGTATTCATGTATGTGCAATTCTTGAAGAACCCCGTACATATGAACTTTTCAGTCCGGAAATGGTGGGTGGTAAGCGTAGTCTTATAGTGGGCAAACATACGGGTATGAAAGCCCTGAAAGGAATCATCGGGAGCATGGGTCATGACCTTTCAAATGAAGAGCTTGCTGCACTTCTTGACAGGATAAAGAACTGCACTGATACAAAACATGGTATATCTCCATCAAGGCTTGAATCAATGATAAATGAAACAAAGATGCATTAATAATCGAACAATGCATCTTTTTTGCGGCGTGAATTTCGTATGATCTCTTTTCCATGTGCAGCACTTGCATTATCCTCTTCAGAGTGGACGTCATCATTGTAATTCATTTCGTCGTTTTCAAGTATGATGACATAATCTGCTGAGTTTCTCAGGGCTGTGGAAAAGCCGGGCTCAACACCAAACAGGATCGTTTCTTTACCATGTTCATTGGCTTTATTCAGGAGTGGTTTGAAATCCGCATCTCTTGTAACAAGTGCCATAGTATCGATTGTTGGATTATAGACAAGTTCCATTCCCTCTACAGCAAGTCGTACATCGACATCACTGGAACATATAATCGGTTCAAATCCATTGTTTTCAATGGCTTCTACAAGCTTATCGGATGCATATTGATTAAGGAATACCCTTCCTATTTTTACATTGCCGTATTCTTTCAGGACATCCCTGATCTCTTCGAGGTTTACATTAAACTCCTTGCGCAATACATTAGGACCATCTACAAGAAGGCCAATACTTCGTCTTCCTGTCTCTTTTTTAGTACTAAGGTATTTAACAATAGAATTCAGTCCGGTTTTCACATTAGCCATGATGCCTCACTATAATGATAATAAGATCGATCTAAACGATCGGATTATATAATTTTCATAAGTATTGTATACGTTATAACTATTATTAGACACAATTAAATCTAATGGGGTACATAAGTATTACTAAGCCAATGCTACCTTTATATACTTTATAATGGCAGAATAGCGACAATTTAGTCCATATTAAAATTCCGGGGCGTTCAGTGTCCCAACATTTCCGCTAACGATTTTGTGGTTATGTTCTGTCTTGATTTTATGTTATCATCCAGAATGAAATAATTTACAAACCTCCCGTCAATTCTCTTTCTTGTAAACAGAATTTCGCCGCCATGTTTTATAAACATATTCATCACTTCTTCAAACTGAATCTTTTCCATGTCTGAAAGTTCTATCAGACTTTCCCCGTCAAGTATCCAGTTGTAGACTGTTAGAAGAGTAACTTCACGTACTCTTTTGAGTTTCTCTGTGTCTTTAAAATCATCAACATAGACCGAGCGTTTGAGCTCCGGGGACCAGCCTGCCAGTTTGTCCTGCATATCAATGAAATGAATAAGGACAACTTCACCTTCTTCAGGCTTTGGAAAAAGCCTTGCAAGATGATTTGCATCTCCTGCCAGAAAGCTCACCTTCTATTATAAATATCTTCATATGATCTGTATCTGGCCTGTGCTCGTTTGATCCGGGATCCCATAAGCAAGCCTACGAAGATACCGCTCAGATGCGCCGTGTGGGCTATCATGTCATTTGAGCCCAGCAGGGCGAAATCGAACAGTGCAAAGAGGATCAGGGCATGAGTAATTCTCATTGGAATAAAATAAAGATATACTTTTATCTCGGGGGCGATTATTGCAAGGGCCGCAAAGATGCCCATTATAGCACCGCTGGCACCGACTACCGGTATGTGCGGGGCGCTGCTTGTCAGGGAATATGCTATAGCTGCAACAAGGCCAGCAGTGAAGTATACATAAAGGAATATCTTTTTTCCAGCTCTTCTTTCGAGTTCAGGTCCAAAGAAAAAAAGTACAAGCATATTGAAAAATATATGCATGAAATCTGCGTGGATGAACATATGGGTTACCAATGTCCACGGTTGTGTCACTATATTTGCAGGTACCATCCGAAAAAACTGCTCATATCCAGGGATGACGATTTGCAAAATGAACGAGAATATACAAAGATAAATTATAGCCATTGACGGACTATTCTTCATGGAGTAGCTGATATTCCTGCCGATGCCCTTTGCTGCGCTTTTTGCTGCATACTTTGCAGTGTTTTTGATAGCGTCCTTGAAAATATCGTCAGTTACGTTGTTTCCCTGTCTGCTGCTTTTATTGTAAAAACCATCCTGCTTGAGTTGTTCAAGACCCTCGCATGCATGTTGTTCAGGAAGCCTGTGCCCGGAACAAAAAGTTTTTCCACAAAAGCGGCATTTAAATGGCATGGTTTCTTCCTTGCCGCAGATCCAGCATTTTTTGTCCAAATAATTCACCATGATCTAATGCTTCTCTATGGTAGACGGGCATCAAATAAAACTATTTCTGCGAAATATCGAAAAAGGGACCATCTATCAAGAATAATCGTGACAGATGTCGGAAAACTTATATGTGAAAATTGTCTATTATTGTTGCTTATCTTCTCATCATTGGATATATTTTTTTACTGGAAAGTTATGTGAAACATTGAACCAATGGTCACAAATAATCATGATAGATTCTGGAAACTTTTTTATATAGGGTGGTGTTATTAGAACATCCTGCACAACAGTTTCAAAAATATTACTAACAAATGTGTAAATAACACTTAATCATACGACAGTGTTTTTTTGTAGCACTGCTATCTATTAAGGAGGACAAAACAAACATGAGCGACATACCAACTGGGCACATTTCCATTGAAGAACTGGAAAACGTTCAGATCACTATCGGCAAAATCGTAGGTGCCGTTGAGAAAAAAGCAAAAGAAGAAGGAGTCGAAGTAGGTCCTACTCCAAAGCCTGGAATCTCAGCTCTGAGGGAATGGGATTACAAACTTCTAGCCCGTTACCACCCGGTTTACACTCCGGTCTGTGACCAGTGTTGTTACTGTACTTTTGGTAAATGTGACCTGGGTGGAAATAAGGAAGGTGCCTGTGGTATCAACATGGAAGCTCACCAGGCCCGTGAAACTCTTCTAAGGGTAATTACCGGTGCTGCAGCGCATGCAGGACACGGTCGCCACATTCTTCATCATCTTATACACCTGTACGGACGGGACAAACTAATAGACGTGGGGCCTTCAAATCTGCTGGCACCAAACACCCAGGCTGTAACAGGTATCAATCCTGAGACCCTTGGTGACCTTGAAGAAGTCATGGATTATGTTGAGGAGCAGCTCACCCAGCTGCTTGCTACCATCCATGCCGGACAGGAAGGGGCAGCAATTGACTTTGAGTCAAAGATTCTTCACGGCGGTATGCTTGACCACGTTGGTATGGAAGTATCCGACCTTGCCCAGATCTCATGTCTTGGGATGCCTAAATCAGACCCTGAGGCCCCTCTTGTGGAAATTGGAATGGGGTGCATTGACTCAAGCAAACCAGTACTTGTTGTCATCGGGCACAATGTCGCAGGTGTAACTAACATCATGGATTACATACATGAGCATGATCTGGGAGACAAGATGGAACTTGCAGGTCTGTGTTGTACTGCTATTGACATGACCCGTTATCAGACCGATCAGGGCCAGAAGCCACAGGCCAAGATCATTGGTACACTTGCAAAAGAACTCAAGATGATAAGATCCGGAGTTCCCGATGTGATCGTTGTTGATGAACAGTGTGTCAGAGCAGATGTACTTGATGAAGCAAAGAAGCTCTCAATTCCTGTAATCACAACCAATGAAAAGATAATGTATGGTCTGCGCAACAGGTCAAAGGACAGTGCAGCAGATATCATTGAAGATCTTTCCACTTTCAAGGAGCCAGGTGCCCTTATTCTTGATTTTGATGTTCTCGGGGAAGTAGCTCCGGAACTTGCGATAAAAATGTCAAAGATCCGTGAAGAGATGGGTATCAAAGCACTTCCAAGCGAGGAGGAGCTTCAGGAACTTTCCGCAAAATGTGTCCAGTGTGGCGCATGTGAAATGGATTGTCCTGACAATCTCCCTATCATGGCAGCAATGAAAGCAGGAGTTGACAAAGATTTCAGCAAATTTGAGTACCTGCACGACAAGTGTATCGCATGTGGGAGATGTGACCAGGCATGTCCAAAGGACATCCCTATCCTCAACATGATAGAGAAATCATCCCAGAAGCTCATCCGTGAGGAGAAGGGACTCATGCGCGCAGGCAGAGGGCAGATAAGTGATCCTGAGATCCGTGAAGAAGGTGTTAACCTTGTTATGGGAACAACGCCTGGTATCATTGCAATGGTTGGATGTTCAAACTATCCAAACGGTACAAAGGACTTGTACTTAGTTGCAGATGAGATGCTTAAGAGGAACTATATTGTGGTAATGTCAGGATGTTCTGCAATGGATCTTGGAATGTATAAAAATGAAGACGGCCAGACTCTTTATGAGAAATATCCGTCAAAATTCCTTGCAGGAAACCTTATTAACGTCGGATCATGCGTTTCCAACTCCCACATTACAGGAACGGCCATCAAGGTAGCCGCAATTTTTGCACAGAGGAAAGTTTCCGGTAACTATGAAGAAATTGCTGACTACATCACAAATCGTATTGGTGCCGTTGGTGTTGCATGGGGGGCCTATTCCCAGAAGGCAGCTTCTATCGCTTCCGGCTGCAACAGGCTCGGTATCCCTGTAGTTGTAGGACCACACGGTTCAAAGTATAGAAGGGCACTTATTGGTAAGCCATATCAGGAAGAGGACTGGAAGGTCTATGACGCAAGGGACGGTTCAGAAATGCCTATTCCCGCATCACCTGAATTCCTGCTCACAACTGCGGAATCCATTGAAGAACTGCTTCCTATGCTTGCAAAGAACTGTATCCGTCCATCTGACAACAACATGGGCAGGATGATCAAACTAACCCATTACATGGAACTGAGCCAGAAATACCTTGGGCATATGCCGGAAGACTGGTACAAGTTCGTAAGAATGGAGACTGACCTTCCGCTTGCAAAACGTGAGGAGCTTCTCAAGATTCTTGAGAAGGACCATGGATGGGAAATTGACTGGAAGCGTAAGAAGATCCTTTCCGGACCAACGATGAAATCTGATGTTTCCGCCCAGCCTACAAATGTGAAGAGACTCTGCAAGGGGGAATGCTAAATGGTCGATACAACCAAGAACACACTGATCTACACTACCTCGGGGCGAAAAATAGCAAAACCTGTAAATCCAAATGTGGCAGGAAAGCTGATATCAAAGGCAAAGAGACCTCTTTTAGTAGTTGGAGCTGAGATACTAAATGGCGATCATCTCCTCGTAGAGAAGACAATTGCAATTGCAAAGAAAGGAATTCCAGTAGCAGCTACCGGACATTCCATAACAGCACTGGTAAATAGAGATATAGGTGCAAAATACATCAATATCCATTCACTTGGTCATTTCCTGGGAGATGAAAAATGGGGCGGCCTGGATGGTCAGGGGCCTTATGATACCATCGTTTTCCTTGGACACAAGAAGTATTATCTTGATCAGGTCCTTTCAGGACTAAAGAACTTCACAGACCTGAAGACTATTGCTATCGAGAGACATTTCATGCAGAATGCTACATTGTCCTTCGGAAACTTGAAACCCGAAGTACATATTGAAGCGCTTGACGAATTTATTGAGAATTTATAGTATTAATGCTGACAACACGGAGAACTAATCATGGCAGATGAATTTCCTTTTGAAATATCTCCTATGTTTGAAGGAGAAAGGATTAGAAAAGACAACATGTATGTAGAACTTGCAGGCCCAAAGTCAAAAGGCTTTGAGCTTGTAAGGGCAGCAGATATGGATGATGTTGTGGATGATAAGTTCACATTGATAGGTCCTGATCTTGCAGACATGGAAGAAGGTTCCAGATATCCTATTGCAATGATCTACAAGATTGCCGGAGAACTTGTAGAAGCTGATCTTGAGTCCATCGTTGAAAGAAGGAACCACGAATTCCAGAACTACATACAGGGCTTCATGCACCTGAACCAGAGAGATGACGTGTGGCTGAGGGTCGGAAAGGATGCGGTCAAAAAAGGTATGACCTCTTTTGAGCCGGTTGCAAAGGCAATAATGATGCTCTTCAAGAACGAACTTCCGTTCATAGAGAAGGTCGAAGCAGTCTATATAACTGACATGGCAGAGATCGAAAAAGAGATCGAGAACGCAAAGGCAGTCTACAAGGCAAGGGATGAGAGAACCCGCGATCTTCACGATGAGGATGTTGACACATTCTACGGATGTACTCTATGTGCATCATTCGCTCCGACCAACGTTTGTGTGGTAACACCTGACAGGATATCACTTTGTGGTGCTATCAATTGGTTCGACGGCAGGGCAGCAGCAAAGGTAGATCCGGACGGTCCACAGTTCGCAATTCCAAAAGGAGAAGTCATCGATGCAGAATCCGGGGAATACACCGGTGTCAATGAAGCTGCAAAGAGACTGTCAAGCGGCGAATACGACCGTATAAAACTGCACTCATTCTTCGAGTACCCGCACACATCCTGTGGATGTTTCGAAGTTGTAGGGTTCTATATCCCTGAAGTCGATGGTATCGGATGGGTAGACAGGGACTTCGCAGGCACAGCACCAAACGGACTTCAGTTCTCAACCATGGCAGGACAGACTGGTGGAGGCAAGCAGGTTGTCGGTTTCCTTGGAGTAGGTGTCAATTACTTCCGCTCACCAAAGTTCATCCAGGCCGATGGTGGCTGGGACAGGGTTGTATGGATGCCAAAGATGCTCAAGGATAAGATAGTAAACGATATGCCAGAAGGTATTCGCGATATGGTAGCAACCGACGAGGATGCAGCAGATGTTGAGAGCCTCAGGAACTTCCTCAAGGAAAAGAACCACCCAATACTTGCAAGGTGGGTAGAGGAAGAAGAGGAAGCCCCTGAAGAGGAAGAAGCACCCGCAAAAGCAGTCCCACAGGCAGGATTCTCTGCTCCGCAGATGATGCCTTCAAACTTCATGCCATCCATGCCAATGATGAGTGGTGGCGGTTCCGGCGGTGTGAGGATCATATTGAAGAATGCAAAGGTAAGCATCGAAAAGGTAATCATTAAGAAACAGGACTAAGAGAGGTTTTCTGTGGCTAAGATAATTGCAGTGACAGGTAAAGGTGGAACAGGGAAGACAGCAATAACAAGTCTTCTCATCCGCTACCTTACAAAAGGTGACAAGGTTGTCCTTGCCGTTGATGCGGACCCTGACACCAACCTTCCCGAAACACTTGGGTGTGAAACCAGCAAGACGATTGGTGACATCAAGGAATACATGCATGATGAGCGTGACAACCTTCCTCCTGACATCAATAAGGAATCCGTATTAGAGTCAAAGCTCTACGAGATCCTTGAAGAGATGCCAGGGTATGATCTGCTTGTCATGGGAAGGCCGGAAGGTTCAGGATGTTATTGTTATGTCAACAACCTGCTTCGGGGTATCATGAACAAGCTTGTGAACAATTATGATGTGCTCATAATCGATGCTGAAGCCGGTCTGGAACATTTCAGCAGGAAGATATTCAGGAATGTCGATGACCTTGTAGTTGTCACAGATGGTTCACGCAGGGGACTGCGGACTGCCGAGCGTATCCGGGAGCTTGTGGGTGAACTGGAGACCGATATATCAAACATTTATGTTATTGCAAACAAAGTCACAGATGCAAACCATGAGAAGATCGCCGGCACTGCAAAAGAGCTTGGTCTTGAACTGATAGGAATGATCCCCGTGGATGAGATGATAGTGGAAAGAGATCTTGCAGGGGAACCTTTATTCGATCTTCCGGATGATTCTGCAGCAGTACAGGAAATTGAGAAGATCGCTCAGAAACTTGGTTTGTAACAAATATTATCATATGGTGGAATGCACATGACAAAGAAAATGAAATTATCGCAACTTAGTGATATGTTGCAGGATCTCAATGTGGAATCACTTGAAGGGGTGACCATAGAAGGTGACATTGAGCTCAACATTACAGGCGGCGGCGGACTCAATCCTGCACTCGCTTATGCAATTGGAAGTGAGATCTCACAGATCTCCCTGCACATGGCTAACATAGGGAGGATCCTTGGATTCCCTGCTGAACAATTGTTCGCATCTGCTTTCGGACTGGGAGAGATGCCCCAGCCTCAGGCACTTCCAGCTTCCCCGAAGATACAGGAACTACTTGCTTCCAAATTCGAGGTTGCAAAGATTGACAACTGGAAGAATCCAATCCAGGAAGTTACACTTGGTGCAACATCAGCCGATGGTGGCTCAAGGAAGAGTACAGTGACCCTCGGTGGCGAGAACGCACTTCCATACTACTTCGATGCAGAAATGCCTCACAGGAACTATATCACCATGGATGTCTTTGACATGCCTATAAATATGGCAAAGTCAGTAAAGGGTAATTATGAAGATGTTATCAACGACCCTGCAGAGTGGGCAAAGAAAGTCGTGCGTGAGTTCAACGCTGATATGGTTACTATTCACTTAATTTCAACTGACCCTCTCATTAACGATACTTCTGCAAAGGAAGCAGCAAAGGTTGTTGAAGATGTACTTCAGGCAGTTGACGTACCTATTGTGATAGGTGGCTCAGGAAATCCTGAAAAAGATCCCGAAGTGCTTGAAAAGGCAGCTGAGGTTGCAGAGGGGGAGAGAGTACTCCTGGCATCTGCCAGCCTGAACCTTGATTATGAGAGGATAGCAAAGGCAGCTATCAACCACGGACACGTTGTTCTTTCCTGGACACAGCTTGAGATAAACGCTCAGAAGGAACTCAACAGGAAGCTCATGAAGCAGTGCAACGTTCCAAGGGACAGCATTATCATGGACCCGACAACAGCTGCACTTGGATACGGTCTTGACTACGCTTACACCAACATGGAACGCATAAGGCTTGCTGGTCTTATGGGTGATGACGAACTCACATTCCCAATGTCATCCGGTACTACCAATGCTTGGGGTGCCCGTGAGGCATGGATGGTTTCATCCCCACTAAAGCAAGACTCTGACTGGGGACCAAGAGAATATCGTGGTCCGATATGGGAGATCGTTACAGGTCTTGCGCTCTCACTTGCAGGTAATGACATGTTCATGATGATGCACCCGACATCAGTTCAGGTGCTCAAGGAAATTACGCAGACACTCTATGGCTCCATAGAGGCCGAAGAGATAGATATCACCAACTGGATCGGAGCGGAGGTGTGATAAATGAAAATTAACAGTCCACTGGAAGCTTATAAGTTCCTGCCAGGCACCAATTGTATGGAATGTGGTGAGAAGACATGCATGGCCTTTGCAGCACATCTCATTGACAGGTCAAAGAAACTCACAGATTGTACTCCAATCCTTGATGCGAAGTTCAAAAAGAAGTTCACAGATCTTGATCAGCTCCTGGCTCCCGAGATAAGGGAAATTGAGATCGGCGCTGGCGAGAAGGTCGTAAAGATCGGTGGAGATGATGTGCTTTACCGTCACAAGCTCACATTCTTCAACCAGACGAAGTTCGCCTACGATGTATGGGACACAATGAATGAAAAGGACCTGGTTGAAAGAGTAAAATACATCCAGGACTTCAAGAAGTTCTATGTAGGTGACTTCCTCACCGTGGATATGGTGGCTATACGCAGCACATCTAACGATCCTAAGAAGTTTGCAGCAGCCGTTAAGAAAGTAGTCGAAACAACAGACCTGCCAATCATTCTATGTTCATTCAATGCTGAGGTTCTCAAAGCAGGCCTTGAGGTCTCAAAGGGCAAGAATCCACTCCTCTACGCTGCAAACAAGGACAACTGGAAAGAGGTCGCAGAACTTGCACTGGAGTACGATGTACCTGTAACACTCTTTGCACCAAATGACCTTGATCTTCTCAAGTCAATGGCAAAGACTTTCGCAGAAATGGGTACTGAGAAACTTGTGCTTGATCCTGGTACATTCCCAACCGGTAAGCAGCTCAAGCAGACCTTCAACAACTTCACCAAGGTACGCAGGGCTGGTATCGATGGTGACCGCGAGATTGCTTATCCGATAATGGCAGTACCTTTTACAGCATGGATGGCTCATGACGATCCGGTAAGTGCATCTTACTGGGAAACTGTTGTTGCATCAGTATTCACCATCAAATACGGTGACATAATGATCCTCCACAGCACAGAACCATACGCAATGCTGCCTGAACTGCACATCCGTGATACTATCTATACTGATCCGAGGAAACCTGTAAGTGTGGATCCGGGTATGTACAAGGTAGGAGAGCCAACAGCAGATTCCCCTGTGCTTGTTACAACCAACTTTGCTCTGACATACTATACTGTGGAGAGTGACATTTCATCCAACAAGATAGACTGTTACCTCTGGGCAATTGATACTGATGGTATTGGTGTTGAAGCGGCTGTGGCAGGTGGACAGCTCACCGCCGCAAAGATCAAGAAAGGAATAGATGGATCAGGCTTTGATCTTAAGAAGGACACATCACACAACACTATCATTCTTCCGGGACTTGCAGCACGTCTGCAGGGTGACGTGGAAGATGAGACAGGTGCTAATGTCATGATAGGTCCTGCAGATTCAGGAAGGATCCCAGGCTGGATGGAAAAGAACTGGCCACCGCAGAAGAAATAAGACTATCCTTAAAGGTGTTATGATGTTCACATAGCACCTTTTTTATTTGATATTCTGTCTTGTTTTACATTGTATTCTAATAATCAGGAATGAAAACAGGAACGAAAATCGATTTTGAACACAAAATTCTTATACTATTTACATGTGGTTCTAGTTGGGATAAGATGGATATGATCATACGTCATAACAATTGCATCGAACTGACAAGAAATGGAATGCACTGTGTCATTATTGGCGATGTGAAGGATGTCATGGATGAGCATATTGAAAAAATGGCTGAGTGGGCAGCATGCCTATGGGACTATGATAAGATAACCATGTGGAAAAAATCCGACTCTATGAGTCCCGGCTATTTCATACGCGATAGTGAAGAGGGCAGATACAAAGTACATGTTCTTGATATGGATCAAAAATCAGCTCTTTTCGGTGGAGCACGAAGCGACAGTCCGGTGAAACTGAATAACTGGGAGCAGAGAGAATTGCTTGCCTACATAGACTGGTTTGCATAATCAATACCCGCATTCATCTATCATTATTTCCTGAAAATAGTCACTGTAAAGATTAACAGTAAATTTTGCTTCAAGGTAATTCAGGTACTCGCATTTACCTGTTTTCAGGAAAATAATACAATTTAGGCAGTAATGTTCTTTATTTTTTTCAGAATAACCTAGTTCCTCTATTATGCACATGTTTTAACTCCGTTATCATTGATAATGGTCGTTATCATCTCTTTTGCAGAAGTTATTCTTTCACAGTTCTTGCAATAATAGAATACATTAGATCCTATCAGTTGTCTCTTAACTTCTGTACAACAATGGCTACAGTATAAAGGTTCTTTGATTATCATTCGTTCATCTCCCACTTATAAGAAAATCCATATGCTGCTTATTTTGCATCCATCCCGCCGATCATGAAACGCATAAGTTCCAGATCGTCTTTGCTCATCGTTTTTTCGTACTGTCCGTTGACGATTGATTTCAGACTACTTTCTATCTCAGTATTTGCATATGTATCCATACATTTTTTAATGTAACGCATAATTTTTTCCTCTTTTTCCTTAGTCAAACGCTAATACATCATGCGCAAATATATATCATGTGCATATATTATCTATATATCTTAGTAAAATACATTAATCTATGAAATATATATACTATATGTAGGTGAGTGCCAAATTAAAGGTGTTTTTGCTTTTTCCTCTATTTGCTACATATTATAATAAAAGAGGCAAAGGCGTGTTTTTGTTCTGGCCAATATGGTTACATCAGATCAGGACGTATGTATAAATACTGATATATCAAATTGTAGATGCAGAGGTAGTGGTATGAGTGAAGTCTTTTTTAGATCCGCAGAAGAGATCGGGCCTGAGAACACCCAGATCGATCAGATAGTTGACCTTTTCCCAAAAATATCTCCTGTTATGAAAGGTGATATTGTTGCAATAAAGATACATCCGGGAGAGCTTGGAAACACTACATATGTACGTCCTGTTATTGTAAAGACCGTAGTCGATCTTGTAAGGGAGGCAGGTGGAATTCCTTTTATTACGGATACGACCGTTCTTTACAGTGGAAAGCGTTTCAATGCTGCAGATCTGCTATATACTGCTGCCACGAATGGTTTTACGCATGGGAGCATGGGTGCCCCCATAATTTGTGCAGATGGGCTCCAGGGAGATGATTTTGTATCAGTGGATATCGGAGGGGATGTACTAAGTGAGATCTCTGTGGCATCAGCCATCGCAAAAGCTGATTCGATGATAATGATATCACATTTCAAAGGTCATCCCGGATCCGGATTTGGAGGAGCGGTCAAGAACCTGGGCATGGGATGTCTGGATAAAGCAGGAAAGACTGCTGTTCATGAAGTTGGAAAACCTGACATTGACCATGACAGATGTGTAGGATGTAAAAAATGTATCAAGACCTGTCCGTGGAATGCATTGTCAATTGAGAATGGGAAAGCAAGTGTAAATAAGGATTTGTGCAGAGGTGAACTCTCATGTCTTGGGAGCTGCAATTACCAGGCTATCGTTCCTCCCTTTGATGCGCCTTTGAGAATGCAGGAAAGACTTGGGGAAGCTGCTATGGGGCCTGTAAAACTCCTGTCTGGAAAAATAGGGTACATCAACTGGATATTTGACCTGACTCCCGGATGTGACTGTTTCAACTTCTCAGCACCAGCTTTTGTGGGGGATGTAGGTATCACGGCTTCAAAAGATCCTGTTGCCATTGATAAGGCAAGCCTTGATCTTGTAAATGAGAAAATGAAACATGAAAATAGGGGCCGTATTAATAATGTATGGGGTATAGACCCTATGATCCACCTTGAGTATGCGAGAAAGATTGGTGCTGGTAGTACGAATTACAAGTTAATACGCCGGTAAAACAGACGACTTTATTGCTGAGCGAAAACAATATCTAATTAACTATGATATCAGAGCCGATGAACAGTACCATATGTCCAAAGTGCGGAAATGAAACACCGAAACTATTCCAGGGACGCTGTAAAAACTGCTTTTTAGAAACCTTCACTCTTGCAGAAATAGCTCCGGTGTTGCACACAAAAATATGTTCTAGTTGTGGAGCGCGCAATGTCAAGAGCAAATGGGTAAATGTTGGCAGCCTTAAAGATGTTGTAGTCCAGGCTGCAGAAGATGCGCTTTTTGTACATGAACTAGCTGAGAACATTGAGGTATATGTCCAACCCCGGGAAGCCACACCTTATCTTTTTAAGGTGCATATTGAGGCAGATGCAATTTTGCTGGATGAGATGTTCCATCAGGATCTTGAAACCGAGATTCGTGTAATACGTGAGTCATGTGATATGTGCAGTCGTATATCAGGCGGATATTTTGAATCTATCATGCAGATAAGAGCTACTAACCGCATTCCGGGTGATGAGGAGAAAATTAAATGCATCAATATCGTTAACGATGTACTGGAAAGAATGCGCAATAAAGGTGACAGGCTTGCTTTTATATCCAATACTGCTGAGATAAAGGAGGGTACTGACCTTTATCTTGGTTCTTCAAATGCAGGCAGACATATCTGCAAAGAGATTGTTTCCAGGCTTGGGGGCAGCTTTACCGAATCTGCAACATTGCAGGGAAGAAAAGACGGGAAGGACGTTTACCGTGTCACTTTTTCACTGAGACTTCCTGAATTTATGCCCCATGACTTTATAGAGCATAAAGGAAGAATAATAGAGATCAGGAAGTTTGGAAAGAATGTCAGTGGTATTGATGTTGAGACAGGGGCACGTTTTACAGTTGCACCTGATGAGCTGGATGGTGCAAGGCTCCTTATAAATCGAAAGGATCTACAAAAAACAATTCTTGTAGCTATTGAAAACAATGATCTTCTAGTACTTGATCCTGACACTTATGAAACCGTGACAATCAAAAAACCGATAATGTTTACTGCAGAAGCAGGGACAGATATACCAGTCATCAAAACCGAAAAGGGACTTCTTGCTGTTGCCGATGTGTCCAAATAAAAAGGTCCGTAGTATGAAAAACATACTGGTTATAGGGTTTAGCACCCGTAACATTGTTTGTTCCGGCAAGAGGGCCGGATACAATATGTATTCTATAGATGCATTCTGTGATTATGACCTCTTACATTGTTCTGCAGGTGCAAAGAAGCTGGATATCGGTGGAACATTTGACGCTAACCACATAAGTCTTGAGGAACTGGCAGACCTTATTGAAAGTTTCAATGTGGATTTTGATGCAATCATACCGGGCTCGGGGTTTGAGGCAATAGGTCTTGAAAGGCTCCCATACAGGGTTCTTGGTAACGAACCCGGGGCAATGAGGGAAGTGTCGGATAAATACTGTCTCTCCATGATCCTGAAGAGATTAAAAATCTCTCATCCTGAAACGGTCCTTCTTTCTGAGATTGATAAATTAAGTTTACCTGCAATTGTCAAGCCTTCATGTTCCGGTGGCGGCATTTTTAACATGAAAATTGAAAATGAGGTAGATATCAAAGTTCTTCATGACAAATTGAGAAACCTCAAAATTCCAGATGGTAAGAGTAAGATGATAGCCCAGGAGTTTATATACGGTACGCCTGCAAGTGTTTCAGTAATATCCACAAAAGAAAAAGCCATTGCAATAGCCGTTAATGAGCAGCTTATTGGAGTACCATGGCTTACAGGACTGCCCTTTGCATACTGCGGGAATATAACACCTTATGACACGCCTTTTGCTGTTGAAATGAAAAGGATATCTGAGGAATTGATACTTGAACTAGGGCTTGTGGGTTCAAATGGAGTGGACTTCATAATAAGTGAGAGTGGTCCGGTGATTATTGAGGTGAACGCACGTTTCCAGGGCAGTCTTGATACTGTTGAAATGGCAACAGGGGTCAATTTATTAGATGCTCATCTTGAAGCCTTTGAAGGAAATGTCCATCATGTAGAAAATCTGGATGAGGGCCGGGAAAAGCAGTATGTGGGTCGTGCCATATTATATGCCGGACAAGAGATAAGGATAACTGAAATAGCTCAAAAGATGTTGCTTGAAAAGGATGTGTGTGATATTCCCAATACTGGGCAGGTCATAAGTCCGGATGAGCCTATGATCTCCATCTTATGTTCTGGGAAAAGTCGCAAGGATGTTTTGTCCGGAATTGAGGAAAGCGTCATGTTTATACGTGAATCATTGAATTTACTTTACTCCTGAAACAAGATACGGGAATTAGCTAATAATGCTTAAGTCAGGCAGGATTTGCAAGCAAAGGTTAATATTTGAATACATTGCATTAAGCATGCACATCATGAGGTGAAATTTTTTGATAGATTTGAATGATCTGGTTGTCAGAGGATATCTCGTTCGGCTGGTGGGTGAAGAAGGACTCCAGATGATAGAGAGCATGCCCGAAGGAGAGGTTACTGACGAACAAATAGCACAAGCAACGGGCATTTTATTAAATATAGTCAGAAGAACTCTTTTTATTCTTAATGAGAACAAGCTTGCATTATGCAGGCGTGAACGTGATTCGAGCAGTGGGTGGCTTACATATCTGTGGACGCTTGACATGACCGACATAGGGCCACAGTTATTGAAGGAGAGGAAAAGACTTGTAAAAAACCTCAAGGTTAGAGTTAAATTTGAAGAGGATAATGTTTTCTATAACTGTCCTGCAGGCTGTGTACGTATGGATTTTAAGGCAGCTACAGAATGTGAGTTCCTTTGTCCGGACTGTGGTGAGGACATGATGTATGAGGATAATTCCAAATTCATTCAGAAAATAGAAGACCGGCTGGCTTTCCTTGACAGAAATAAATAAGATGCTTTCACGTGAAGATGCTCTTCATCTCCTGAAAGTTTCAGGGTGCAGTGAAAAGGTTATATCTCATTGTATTACTGTTGCTGATGTTGCTCTTGAAATAGCCTCAAAGCTGAAAGTTAACGGAAAAGATGTTGATATTGAGCTTGTTGAGATTGGCGGACTCCTGCATGATATTGGAAGGGCAAAAAGCCATGGTATAGACCATGCCCTAGCTGGTGTGGACATCGCAAAAGAAAATAATCTAGAACCCCGGATCATGGAAATAATTAAGCGCCATATTGGGGCCGGGATCACAAGAGAAGAAGCAAAAAAAATAGGACTTCCGGATGAAGATTATATGCCTGTGACGCTGGAGCAAAAAATTGTAGCCCATGCGGACAATCTTGTAATGGGTACTGAAAGGATCTCTCTTGACAGATGTCTCCGTAAGATGCAGGAAAAACATGTAAATATCGAAAGCATCGAACGTGTTAAAGTACTTGCTGAAGAAATAGGTATTTACTGAGCAAGGGATAAATATATATATAAAAATTGCTAATGGGTAACTAGATGCATTGCTATGCATTACACATTTTTCATATTGATTTCTCATTTTTGCTATGAGGTATAATTAATGGTTAATGATAAACATTTAACAGGTACAACCACTGTAGGGATAGTTTGCAATGACGGTGTAGTTCTTGCAACCGAGCAGCGTGCAACAATGGGGAATTTCATTGCAAGTAAAACTGCAAAGAAGGTCTACCAGATAGATGATCTGGTTGCAATGACCATTGCTGGATCTGTGGGAGATGCACAGCAGATCGTAAGGGTAATGAGTGTCGAATCTAAATTATACAAAATGAGACGCAAGGAACCGATGACTATCAAAGGTCTTACAACTCTGTTGTCAAATATGCTCAGTGGCCAGAGGTACTATCCACTGATGGTGCAGCTTCTTGTTGGAGGCTATGATAAGAATGGACCTTCAATTTACTCACTTGATGCTCTTGGTGGCAGTATAGAAGAGACTAAAGCTGTAGCTACCGGTTCAGGTTCTCCGATGGCATACGGGGTACTTGAAGATCGCTACAAGAAAGATATGACCACCGATGAAGGTGTTGAGCTGGCTGTCAGGGCACTTCACAATGCAATTAAGAGGGACTCTGCATCCGGTGAGAACATAGATGTTGTGGTCATTAAAAAGGACACATATACCAGACTTGATATGGAAAATGTCAAAAAAATGAGGGATGAATTAAACTGATTATATAATCTATTAAATTCTTTCATTTAACATTACATAACGTTTTGAACATAGTTTTTTAACTATATCATATTTTTCACTTTTTTATAAGGAAGGCTGTTTTAATGGCGGTAGAAGAAGTACTATCTGATTTGAAGAAGAAAATAGAAGAAAAACTACCTGTTGGTACTACTATTTCTAGTGTTGAGTTTGAAGGCCCACAGCTTGTTGTTTACACAGAAGAGCCTAAAAAATTTGCAGATAACGGTAATATAGTCAGAAATCTGGCAAAAGCACTGCGGACACGTATTGTAGTACGTCCTGATCCAAAAGTGCTGATGCCTCCAGAGGAATCAATTACAAAGATCCTGGAAACTGTTCCGGAAGAATCAGGGGTATCCAATTATCACTTTGATCTTGATGTCGGTGAGGTCATCATCGAAGCTGAGAAACCGGGACTCGTTATAGGAAAGCATGGGGAAACACTCAGGGAAATAACAAAGAAGATAGGGTGGACACCAAAGGTCGTACGTACACCTCCTATTAAATCCCGTACTGTGCAGAACATACGTGAATTCATGCGCACCAACCACAAGGATCGAAAAGACATCCTTAAATCAGTTGGGAGAAAAATCCACAGAGGATGCACTTCAAAGGATGAATGGGTAAGAGTTACATCGCTGGGTGGCGCAAAAGAGGTAGGAAGAAGTTGTTTTATACTCTCAACCCCGGAATCACGAATTATGATCGATTGCGGGGTCAATGTTGGTTCCGATGAACATATGACACCTTATCTGTATGTGCCAGAAGCATACCCTATTAACCAGATAGATGCTGTTGTACTGACACATGCTCATCTTGATCACCAGGGACTTGTGCCACTTCTCTACAAATACGGCTTTGAAGGTCCTATCTACTGCACACCTCCAACAAGGGATCTGATGGCATTGTTGCAGCTTGACTTCATTGATGTGGCTGCAAAGGAAGGCAAGAGGCCTCCATATAGTTCCGCTGATGTCAGGGAAGGTCTGAAGCACACAATTGTCCTGGATTACGAGGAAGTAACGGATATAGCTCCTGACATAAAACTTACATTCCATAATGCAGGGCATATACTCGGTTCTGCAGTTTCCCATTTCCATATTGGGGACGGACTTCACAATGTGGTTATCACAGGTGACTTCAAATATGAGAAAACAAGGCTTTTTGATGCTGCAGTTAACAAGTTTCCGCGTGTTGAAAGTGTTATTATGGAGTCCACATATGGGAACATAAATGCTATTCAGCCAAGCCTTCAGGAAGCAGAGACGAAACTAAGGAATATAGTTACTGAGACACTGCAGAAGAATGGGGTCGTACTGATACCCGCCTTTGCAGTTGGAAGAAGCCAGGAAGTAATGATCGTGCTTGAAGATGCCATACGTTCCGGTCTAATACCTAACGTTCCGGTCTATCTTGACGGAATGATATGGGAGGCAACGGCCATCCATGCAACATATCCTGAATACCTGAACAACGATCTGCGTAAGCTCATTTTCCAGAAGGGTCAGAATCCCTTCCTCGCCGAATGCTTCAAACCTGTTGACTCAAATGAACTGCGCCAGAAGATAATTCAGGAGCCACACCCATGTGTGGTACTGGCAACATCAGGTATGATGAATGCAGGTCCTGTAATCGAATATTTTAAAGCGTTTGCAGAGAATGAGAATAACACACTTGTCTTTGTAGGTTACCAGGCAGATGGAACCCTGGGTAGAAGGATCCAGAAGGGATGGAAAGAGATACCACTCTCAAGCAGCAATGGTACTCATGTTGTCAAAATGAACATGAATGTCGAGGTAGTTGACGGTTTCTCCGGTCACTCTGATAGGAGGCAGTTAATGGATTACATCAAGAAGATGAAGCCACGCCCTGAAAGAGTCTTCACAGAGCATGGTGATGAGCGTTCATGCGTGGACCTTGCAAGCTCTATCCACAAGAAAAATAAGATGGAGACAAAGGCACTCGTAAACCTTGAGACAGTACGGTTAGTCTGACCGTACTTCTTTTTTGTTTTCTTTGATTTTATTACTTATTTTTTAACCAATACTTTTAAGGTACTCAATTAATTCTGCATGAGATTTAAGTATCAAATCAGCTTCCTGAAGTTTTGCCATATCGAGATATGTCGGGACCCCAATGCAGAAAAGGCCAGCATTTTTGGCTGCTTTAACTCCCAGGGGTGCATTCTCTACAACAAAACAATTATCCTTATCCAGTCCCAGCATTTCAACTGCCCTGTTATAAGGTTCGGGGTCAGGTTTTCCATTTTTGACATCCTCACCTGATACTATAGCATCGAATATTCCCGGATAGAATTTCTCCATCAGCGAGGTGACAATCGTTCTGTCAGCACCGGATGCAACAGCAAGTTTAAATTTATCTTTAAGGGAGTTCAGGCATTCATACATGCCTTTAAATGCTTTTGCATGATTATTCTCCAGAAAATGTTCCCTCTTTTTTTCAAGGATCGTGTCATAGATGTCTGGTCCAGGAACCCTGCCCGCTTTTTGAAAAAAGATATTGATAACACCAACGTGATTTGATCCTTCTATCTCATAAATCTCATTTTCAGTGACACAGATGCCAAATTCCGCAAAAACATCAACCCATGCTTTTGCATGATAGGGCATTGAGTCTACGAGAACTCCATCAGAGTCAAAGATTATTCCTTTGTACATGAGTTTTCCCTTGCAGGTATTTTCTGATAAGTATTGTGGGTGGAATGAACCTATGCTAAACTATATCGACAATGATTTATTCCAACATATTGATTTTTAAATATGGACTCAAATACTGAGAACTCATTTCGTGTCTGTCTTAATTGTGGATATCAGCGTGGATTTCATGTACACTTTAAGGAAATATCCGTGGAAAAAGCAAGATTGGGGTTAATATGCCCAAATTGTGGCCAGAGTTATGATATTGGATGGCTTACTGCTGATATCACAGAGATGAAGCCGAAAAAAGAAGGTACATATGGGGAACTGGATCACTAGGTCTTTTTCAGTTTATCCTTTTTGTTTTTGATCTTTAATGCATTTCCGGTGTGTTTTTTGTGAAGTTTTTCAAACTCTTCTCTACTGAGCTTATTTTTTATCCTGTCTTCCTTTATTTGTGCAAGGACTGCAAGTTCTGCTTCGTAAAGGTCTTCAAGCTCCTCTGAATAACCGGGTCTGTTCATTTTATAATATACTACTCCGGCGAGTACAATTACCAGTAATATAATTCCTGCAATCAGGCCTGAATTATGCCCATTTCCGGTATTTGTGTCAATATTGTTTTGGAGGGCAATGCTAAGTTCATTGAACTGTGGTGAAGACCATACATATGATGTATAAGTCTCTCCATTGGTCACTTGGTCAGCTACAAGTGAAAAACCATCTGCGGAATAAATAGCAGGGACATTACCTTCTTCATAGTTGACAACAATTATTAGTCTGGATATGGGATACTCAAATATTTCTTCTTCCCGGATGACTTTTCTGAATGCAGGGTTTTCTTCGTGATTATGTACAGCATACCTGATCATATAGAGGAGCGGCATTCCATCAGAGGCGGTAGTTCCGTATGAATGGAAATACAGTAAATTGTCTTTTCTCGAGTAATTTACAGAGCTTATGGGGGTACTACCTGCCATATCAGTTACCTGGAACTGCATAATTTCTGCATTTTCAGGAATCCACAACACAAGTTCTTCACTATTATTTGGTGAGCCGGCTGAATAAACTATGGACTCACTTATAATTACATAGTTGTCATCTTCAAAATATAATTCTATCAAATGACTGAATTCTGAGATTCTCGTTTGCTTGGAAACAATTGAAATTGCAGATTCATTTCCTTCATTTTCATCATTTGCTAAAGCTGGAGCCTGCAAAAAAAGGCAGAAAACAGATAGAACAATAAATATTGGTATGTAGTGGTTCCTGATCTTCTTAAATGCAGAACTATTAGATGGAGATGGTTGTTTTTTCATTCTATCACAAAAATAACTGTATACGAACTAATAATATGCATAATATATTTCTATTATCCTTCTTTTAATCTTTTTTATCCGGATGGCAAAAGCAGAATTCTAATTTATATATAAAAGTTTCGCATTTTCAGAAACAATCCATTATTATAAAATAACAATGTATATAAAAATGCAATATATTCATCATAAATAATAATTCACATTAATAAACGTTAAATATAGGGAATTGAATTTAAGGTGACATGGATTCGTTTACAGCAATTACTCTGGCGGTTTTTTTGCCATTTATTTTGGCCGGTATATTGCCTGCCATTGAAAAACTTCTGAAAGAAAAAATAGGATGGTATGCGTCCGCAGTTGCATTTATGAGTTTATTATTAGTTGCTCAGGCGGCACCGGAGATCATACACGGAGGGACTATTCAGAAATCGATCGAATGGCTTCCTTCAATGGGTATAAACCTTTCATTCTATGCAGATGGCCTGAGTATCATGTTCGGTTTCATTGTATCCGGTATTGGTGTGATAATCATGTCATACTCCAATGGGTACATGTCAAAGAAAGAAGATCTTCCCAGATACTACCAGCAACTCCTATTCTTCATGGGGTCGATGCTTGGTATGGTATTCTCAGCCAACACAATTCAGCTATTCATCTTCTGGGAACTTACAAGTATCACATCATTCATGCTTATCGGATACTGGCGGAATAGGCCCATGTCAGTATACGGCGCAACAAAATCATTACTCATAACCGCAGCAGGTGGTTTATTCATGCTTGCAGGCTTCCTTGTATTGCATGCTATTACCGGCACTTTTGACATCCCCACAATTCTTCAGAACGAATCCATTAGGGACATATTACACAGCCATGAACTCTTCATCTTAACGCTTGTTCTCATATTCATCGGAGCTGCTTCAAAATCTGCACAGGGGCCCTTTTACATATGGCTCCCTAATGCAATGGAAGCACCAACTCCTGTCAGTGCATTCCTGCATTCGGCAACAATGGTTAAAGCCGGTATCTATCTAATAGCGCGGATCCATCCGATATTCTCAGGAACTGACGCCTGGTTCTTCCTTGTAAGTGGTGTCGGGATATTTACAATGCTTCTGGCAGGTTTCCTTGCTTTCCGTCAGACTGATATCAAAGGAATACTTGCATATTCAACCATAAGCCAGCTTGCCTACATTATGACAATGTATGGTTACACCACACACCACGAACCTGGAATTGGTGTTGCTGCTGCAACTTTCCATCTTCTCAATCATGCGACCTTCAAGGCATGTCTTTTCCTTGTAGCAGGTATAGTGGCGCACGAAACTGCCACCAGAGACATTACGAAGATGGGTGGGTTACGCAAGGAAATGCCCATCACTTTTATAGTGGCAACTATAGGAGCACTTTCCATGGCAGGAATACCGCCATTGAATGGTTTCCTTAGTAAAGAGATGTTCTATGAGGCATCTGTTGAGATGGGGTCATTACTTGGTTCACCATATAACATACTCATTCCTGCACTTGCTGTGCTTGGTGGTGTGTTCACATTTGCATATTCTATAAAGCTCATAGATGGCATATTCCTTGGGAAGCGACCTTCTAAGGGACTGCCTGAGCATATACACGACCCTTCAATGGTAATGCTTGCCCCGGCAATCTTTCTCGTAGGACTTATAGTACTGTTCGGACTTGTGCCTTCCATACCTGTACACAATTTCATAGAGCCTACGGTTTCGGGTATTTTGCTTCAGGAAGCTCATCTGCATATAAAACTCTGGCATGGATTCACCGCACCGCTCTTTATGACCATTGTCACCTTTATACTTGGTATCCTTACATATACGCAATACTCAAGGATTGCAGAATGGCAGAACAAGTTCAATGCACGTTTCCCATGGATAAGTGTCAATTATTACTATGATGCAGCAGTTGATAATGCAAAGAATGTAACATCCAAGTTTTCCAACAGGATGCAGCCTGGTCCTATAAAGACATACATGCTTGCCTTGTTATTATTGACTATTACAATGTTTGCAATACCTGCCATATTGCTGGCATCAAGTCTTTTACCGTCAGATCTTAACTTTGATATTCCACTTTATGAAATTATCATCTACCTGTTCATGATAATTGCTGCACTTGGGGCAGCAATGTTGCCAAGGTACGTTCCTGCGATAATATCCATTTCAGGATTGGGATATTTGGTTGCCCTGCTGTTCATATATCTGCAGGCGCCCGACCTTGCCCTCACGCAGGTACTGGTGGAGACATTATCAACCATAATCTTCCTGTTGGCCATCGTGAAGATCCCGCAGAAGTTCAAAGAACATATCACAAAGGCAACACTTACCAAGGATTTGCTTATATCCGCCACAGTAGCATCGATTGTATTCATTCTGCTGATAAATGCCACCCAGGGAATAGTTCCTCCCTTTGAATCGCTTTCCCATTATTTCATTGAGAATAGTCTTCCTCTGGCAGGCGGACACAATATAGTGAATGTGATCATAGTTGATTTCAGAGGGTATGATACCCTTGGTGAGATTGCCGTTCTCTGCCTTGCAGCACTTGGCGTCTATAACCTTATACAGAGCAGGAGTGATGATGAATGACAACCCTGATAACAAAAACAATAACAAAGATATGTTTACCACTGGTCATACTCTTTTCAATATCTCTCTTACTTGCAGGACACAACAACCCAGGCGGAGGATTTATAGGTGGTGTCATGTTTGCTTCAGTGATAGCACTGACATATGTGGTGTATGGCTTAGATTATATCAAATCGTTCTTCGATCCGGACTGGGGCAATTGGTTCGGATTTGGCTTACTGCTAGCTTCAGTCACGGCCTTTGCAGCAATTGCATTTTCCCATAATTTCTTCCGCAGTGCAGTGGAGTTCATCCATCTACCATTTTTCGGAGAGGTGGAGCTTGTATCTGCAGGTTTATTCGACATAGGAGTCTATTTTGTAGTAATTGGCGGACTACTTTTCATTTTCAAAAACGTAGGTGATGACAGATGAACAATACGCTTCTTTCTCTCACAATAGCCATACTCTTTGGTATCGGCACATTCCTTATCCTTCGCCGTGACATTGTTAGGGTTATAATCGGCCTTGGTATACTCTCACATGCAGTTAATCTCCTGATAGTATCAACCGGAGTATTTGCAGGAACAAAAGTACCTATCATTGTCGATGATGGTGGCCATGGAGCTGTCGAAGCCACGGGATCTATATTTACCGACACACTGTCCCTGAATATACTTGCACCTGTGCTTGCTGCTGGTCATCATACCGATTACGTGGACCCTCTGGTGCAGGCATTAGTACTTACTGCTATTGTAATCAGCTTGGCAACCACTGCATTCATCTTGATACTTGCCTACCGTATCTATGAAGAGTACGGGACAACTGATCTCAAGGAACTCAGGAGGCTCTGGGGATGATTGCACTGGCAGTACATCTGCCCATACTACTGGTAGCAACACCTATATTGACGGCAGCTCTCATGTTGTTTCTGAGGAAGCAGCCGGCAATTCAGAAATTACTGAGCATTTCAGTTTTCTTTATACTTGCCATAGTTAGCGTGCTTATGCTCCTGCAGGTATGGTCCAGTGGCATACAGGCATATGAGGTAGGAGAATGGGGAAAATATGGGATCATATTAGTTGCCGACCTGCTAAGTTCAGGTATGGTGGTACTGACATCCATCGTGTCATTCCTGGCACTAGTCTACTCACTTGACTATATTGAAGAAAAGTCACTTAGCGCATCATACTATCCACTATTCAGTCTGCTGGTGGCAGGACTTAACGGATCTTTCCTCACAGGAGATATATTCAATCTCTTCGTGTTCTTTGAGATACTTCTTCTCTCTTCATGTGGGCTTGTAATAGCCAACGAAAAGGGTGGAGTTACAAAAAGTTCAGATAAGATGGAAGCGACCTTCAAGTACCTTGTACTTAACATGCTCAGTTCCATTGTAATGCTCATCGCAGTGGCTTCTCTGTACGCAACTACAGGAACGCTTAACATGGCGGATATATCCGTGAAGCTCAGTGCAATGAGTGCAGCAGGCACACTTCCGTGGCACGTGTTTGGCATTGCATTAATGTTCATTGTGGTCTTTGGTAATAAGGCGGCAATATTTCCACTTCACTACTGGCTCCCGGATGTGCACCCCACAGCACCTTCACCCATAAGCGCAATGCTCAGCGGTGTACTGATTAAGGTTGGAGCTTATGGAATGCTAAGGGTGTTCTTCCTCATATTCCCTGATACCCTCTACCTATTCAAGCCGGTGATCATCTACCTTGCACTTGCTACAATTGTAGTGGGAGCCATTTCAGCCGTTGCCCAGACAGATGTGAAGCGTCTGCTTGCATATTCAAGTGTCAGCCAGATAGGTTATGTGTTCCTTGGAATTGGGTTTGGCGGTGTTTATGGAATTGCAGCAGCACTTGTGTATCTCGTGAACCATGCTCTTGCAAAGTCAATGCTGTTCCTGACTTCAGGTGGCATAATACACCATGCAGGTACAAGGGATATGAGAAAAATGGGAGGTATGGTTGATAGTGCTCCTTTCATGTCACTGATGTTCCTTACAGGTGCTATGTCCATTGCAGGACTGCCACCAATGGGGGGATTCATAGCCAAGTTCCAATTGTTCGATGCAGGGATCAGTGGGGAATATTACTTTGAGGTTGCGATCGCACTCCTGTTCGCAATATTCACCATATTCTACATGTTCAGGGCAATGCTTTTGATGTTCTGGGGTGAGAAGAGGGATGTTAATGAATATGGTGAATATTCTACACATGGTACTTCCTCATTGATTGCTCTACCAATAATCGTGCTTGCGCTTGGAGTTGTCATATTTGGGCTTTATGCAGAACCGCTGATAACCTTTGCAAATGCGACAGCGAACCAGATACTTGATCCGCAGCCCTACATTGATGCTGTAATGACGAGGGTGGTCAGATGAAGAGATACATTGCCTATTCAGCTATACTTGGTGTTGTATGGTGCTTTGTCCATGGTACTGTAAGCATTAACAATTTTGTGCTGGGGGTCATCATAGCTCCATTTATAATAAGGCCCTTTAAATCTCTTTTCCGTTTTGATACTGAGTTCTCTTTTGGTAATGCCATAAAGAAGATTCCGGCACAAGTAAAGTACATGTATGTGCTTTTCAAGGAGATCATAAAGGCGAACATAGTGGTTGCAAAAATAGTGCTTCAGCCAAAAATAAACATAAAACCGGGTATAGTTGCAATACCTATTCGCACAAAAACAGATCTTGGAATAACTGCGATCGCAAATACTATTACCCTTACACCGGGAACACTTACGATTGATATATCTGAAGACAGGTCTGTTCTGTATGTCCATGCAATAGATGCAACAGATCCTGAAGGGTTGGCTCGGTCAATAAGGGATGATCTAGAGAAATACGTATTGGAGGCATTCGAATGAATTCTATGTTACTTGAATATTCGCTCATCTTCATGGTGATTGCCATCATACCTTGCTTATACAGGATCATTAAAGGACCAACCATCCCTGACAGGGTGGTTGCTCTTGATGCAATGACAACGGTAATCGTTGTGATGCTTGGTATCTACTCATTTGTCAAAGGGTCCGTTTTTTTCATGGACGTGGCACTTGTACTTGCTATTATATCTTTTGTAGGGGCTGTTACCATTTCAAAATACCTTGATGAAGGGGTGATACTCTGAGTATTTTATCGATGGTCCTGGAGATACTTAGCAATGTAGTCCTGGTGATTGGACTTTTCTTCGTATTCCTGGCAATGCTCGGGCTTGCAAGGCTTCCGGATGTGTATAACAGACTGCATACAACTACCAAGATAGGAACCCTTGGTGCATTCGGAGTCATGTTTAGCATACTGCTGAAGGTAGGCTTTTCTCCAATAGGGGTGAAAGCACTTACAGTAGCTATTTTCATCCTTGTGACCGCGCCAGTTGCTGCTCATATGATAGGTCGGGCAGCACACAGACATGGCGTGGGTCTCTGCAAGGAGTCTGTTATTGATGAATACGGAAGGGCATGTTCAGCCGCATGCCCCGAAAAAGAGGACGAATGATTCCAAATAGACATGTTCTGGCATAGTGCCGGAGCATTTTTTTTAATTTTATCCTGGATTTTGAAGGCAGTATTATATTACGATATTGTTATATTACAATATTATTATTATTATTATTATTATTATTATTATTATTATTATTATTATTGACAACTCACAATCCCTTTCCTGCAGATCCGGAGTCTCCCTCCCATAAGCGTGAGCGGGCTGGGGAGTGGGGGTTAGTGTGGGAGTGGGGTTAAAAATAGACCCGCTCACTTCAGGACTAGACGGAATTATCCTATATAAGTATTGCCTTTTTACAGAAAGACAGCCTGAATAAATGTCTTTCCAGGAGAAAATAACACATCCAACATCATAATTGTCATTTTAAAGTTAAAGCATTCTTATCATTGGTGAACAAAAAACTTATGAGCCTTATCATCCAATAAGGCCTGCAGTCCACTGAATGGTTTATGATAAAAAGAAACTTCTAATTGAAGTATATTTCTCAACAAATGCTGAACTATGAAAAAGAACACAAGAATATTCCATATATCAGGATCAGATAATGGTGATCATCTTAAAGAGGCTGGCAGGATACTACGTGAAGGTGGCACGGTTGCTTTCCCAACTGAAACTGTCTATGGACTTGGGGCTGATGCACTTAATGAAGTAGCTGTAATGCAGATATTTGAGGCAAAAGGCAGGCCTGCTGATAATCCGCTCATAGTTCACGTTGATTCTAAGGAAAGTTGCATGAAACTTGTCAGGAGTATACCAGATAAAGCATTGATCCTGATGGATAGATTCTGGCCAGGTCCTTTGACTCTTGTATTGGAAAGGAACGAAGTAGTCCCTGATGTAACAACAGGCGGATTAGATACTGTAGCAGTCAGGATACCTGGAAATAGAATTGCTCTGGAACTGATCCGGCATTCTGGCACACCGATAGCTGCTCCTAGTGCTAACATTTCCGGAAAACCAAGTCCGACAACTGCAGAACATGTTTTGCATGACCTTTCCGGGAAAATCGATGCAATAGTAGATGGTGGAGAAGTTGTCATTGGGCTTGAATCTACTGTTATTGATATGACCTCCGCTGTCCCTGCGATATTAAGGCCAGGAAAAATAAGCAAAGAAGAGCTTGAAATGTACATTGGGGAAGTAATAATTGCTTATGACGATAATGTGCACCACGTAAATGAAACAGTCCGCTCTCCAGGAATGAAATATACACATTATTCCCCGGAGTCAAGGGTTATCCTTGTTGAAGGGGAGCATGATCGTGTAGTCTCCAGAATAAAAGAACTTATTGTTGATTTTAGTCTGAGGGATACAAAAATAGGATTGCTGGTTACAGAAGAAACAGAAAACATTGTTCATGCAGATATATCCTATTCATTGGGTGAAAAAGATAAACCGGAACAAGCTGCAAAGAATTTGTTCATCGGGCTTAGGTATCTTGATGAAAGAAATGTTGATATAATAATAGTGGATGGTTCTTTCAGACCAGATGGAATAGGGGCGGCTGTTTTTAACAGAGTTCGAAAAGCTGCAGATATGATAATCAAGGTATAGTGATTTTTATGAATCAGGAAAAGAAACGTGTTTTTCATCAAAGGGAAAAGTATATCGGTATAATTCGCCGTAACCGTCAGTTGCTCAAGATCAATATATTGATCCTCAGTGCAGGTCTTGCACTTTCATATCTTGGGCATGAAAGTATAGGAGAGCCAATACTTTGGCTGGGTATCATAATATTTGGATACACAACATTTTCTAGCCTTATGGCCAAAAAACAATTGAAACAACAAGTATAATTTACAGGATATAATACTTGATTGTAATGTTATTGAATTGATATATTACTTACAAAAGATACTAAGCAATATTTAGCAAAACAGTTTCTCTATGTTTTATCTCATCAGAGAACAAGAAGGATTTGGTGGTCTTAATTATATCTCCTTAATATGTAGGGGGATTTCTTTAGTACCACCTTACTATCAGGTACCACCAACAAGCAAGAAGAAACTAAGGGACAGGTTGGCGTTTATTTCTAATCGGAGTACCTGTCTCTTCTTTTTAATACTCCCTGTTTTCGACACTATGTCTTCTTCATATACGTATTTTAGTTCTAAATAAATGCTGAACAAGATTTGGCTCTGTAAAAAACCTTAATCTCACTTATTAGTAAGCTAATACATTTACATCTGTGTTTATCCGCTTTTATGTGCGGTTCACTAAAAAGCATTGTTAAGGTGTTTAAATACTTAATTATAATCCAAAATAAAGTTTCCTTAATATTTATTTCCTGTTAAGTGAAATCTAGTATTAGTTGTCGGCTTTGTCTCCAAATAATTGTGGAAAAGAGAAGCCTTTTGTTAAGAAATACCCCCACGTACCACCACAAAAGCCGAGAAATAGATGGTCTTCAGGGCCATTTATTTCTTGCAACCATTTTCTTTAATCATTCATTTATTGATTTTACATATTCCCTCCTTCAGGAAGCAAATCGGAATCTATATATCGTATGTAAAACCGAATGTTAATTACTGAACAATTAGGCTACAAGGCCTAATCAAAATTGTAACGGGGGTTACATAATGTGGTGTATTGATAAATATGTTAAATATTCAGTCCTGGCATTATTAATTCTAATGGCAGGTATCGGGAATGTGTCTGCAATTTCATATGTTGTCATATCTCCGGAATCGCAGACTGGTATGTCTCCAGGTGATGCTTTTAATGTAAATATTGATGTTAATTCTGGAATTGATCCGTTAAGAGCAGTACAAATAAAGTTAGTTTATGATTCTAATTCATTTGAAGTTGCTAGTATAAAGGATGGAAATCTTTTTGGTAGTAATTTCCTGATAGGGCCAGATAGTGGTGATAATGGTGCAGGTAGCATAACTTATAGTATTGCATCCACGGACAAAAGCTATACACCAAAAGCCAATACAATGCTAACGATCAATTTCCATATCAAAGACATTGCCGAAGAAGGTACATATAGTCTCAGTTTCGAGGAAGTATGGCTTCTTGATAAAAACAGTCAATACCTTAACGGTAAAGCAACTGGAAGCACAGTTGTAGTTGGGGCAGGAGCAGATGATCTTTCAACACAACCGGAAAGTATTGATTTTGGAAGTGTGGTCAAAAGCACATCAACCAGCTCAACCAGCAGCTCATTTTCGTCATTGAACTCTGGGCAACAGCTGGAATACACATATGTCTTTGGTTCCCATCCGCCTGACTATGAAGTGATGAGCAGGTATGGCGCAGCACAGAAAGATGCTAACTGGTCCCGGAACAGTCTTATACTGGAGAGCCGGCTTGTGGAAGAGCTGGAAGGTCAATATCTTTACTCATATGGCAGGATAATA
Organism: Methanolobus psychrotolerans; assembly: GCF_002243045.1. Classification (GTDB taxonomy): domain Archaea; phylum Halobacteriota; class Methanosarcinia; order Methanosarcinales; family Methanosarcinaceae; genus Methanolobus; species Methanolobus psychrotolerans. The sequence goes on along the minus strand of NZ_MBKP01000027.1, from coordinate 13,064 downwards.
TCTATAGGCTCCAACTCTGGTGGCTATCTGGTAGTCGTATTTTACGAACCTCTCATGCCCGATAGATCCCAGATGGATGAAGTATATACAATAATTGACAATGAAGCACAAGAAATGGGTATAGAGAATGTACCTGTGGAATTTGGTGAAGGCACACTTTCTCAGGTAAGTGATGTTCTCCAACAGTTACTTCAAAGAATACAGACGATAAACGAAGCCAAACTTGAAGACTTAATGGATAATAAAAGTTCTCTCTATGATCCGATGATTTTAGCTACAGCCGGAACGGTACCTCAGATAAGGACCGAACAAGAATGCTGGCAATGGTATTTCCAGGATTCATATGCCATCTCTCTTAATGTAAGTGATGAGATCGACAGCTATTTAAAAAGCGGTGTACTCCGGAGTACGGGATTATCGCCAAATGGTTACTTTGAAGTAAGGATCAATGAAGAAGCAGATGTAAGCAGAAAGTCATTGATAGTTGATATCTATGAAATAATGAACATTGCAGCCATGAATATAGGAGTAAGTGATGTTCCTGTCGTATTCAAACTAAGCAACCCTGATGAAACGGAGAATGTATTGGCATCTACCCAGGAAATACCTGTCGAAGAAGCCACGATGCCGGAAACGGAGGCAGAAGCAAAAGAGGTACCAGGCTTTGGTTTTCTTATCAGTTTCCTCTCAGTGTGTATGACAAATGTGTTTGTGAAACGTAAACCTTAAAGGCAGATATACTAAGAAGGAAGAGTTTATGAGTATGATAAGAATGATACCATTTCTGAAAAGATTTTTTCTTTATCTTACCATTTTATTTATTTTGTGGCTCCCCATCGGTGGAAGATATTTTGCCGCTTCTGTTGTAATTGTAGATCTTCAGAATTTCTTTTTGTTCTATCTGCCCTTGAACTTCCTGCCTTTTGTAGCACTCGTGCTTGCCACAGCTCTCCAAAGGAAGAGGACCATAAAGATTTTACTCATAGGCTTTTTGCTTACAATAACTTTTAATTTATTAATAGTGTATTTGCAACTCTTTTTTTTCGCTTATCAGGATCAGTTGCTTTACATCTATGCCATTGGAAGAATAGCTTTTCCCTTCCTCTTATGGATTACTTTTACCTACGATAGCTTCATTGTCCCCTTACAAAAAACATCTGATAAAATATGATCTTTTTGCTTTTTTGTTATTTTTGGTGCATGTGATCATGTAAATTTCCCATGTAAGTTATGTCATCTATAGTATCTTTGTTACGGAACTATATTACGAATATTATCTTGCGAACTGTTTTCTGAACCTGTATTTCTTATCGGTTTATAATATCTGACTTCGTATCATTATTTGGGGTTGTCAGGGGGTTATCCAAGGCAACTTCACTCGGGTATCATTAAACGATTGGAGACGGAGTCATAAGTCACGTTTGATGGTATCGAAGAGTCGGTATGGCTTAAGAAAGGAGGATATAATATGAAAGTGAAGTTGAAGCATGAGCTTTTAGTGGTTGCTATTGCTCTTATTGCAATTATCTCAATGGCAGCTGCAGCAAGTGCTCAAGATGATGTAAATACATTGCGGCTCTATGGTGAGAATGGTTATAGCGCAGCATTCCCTTATACGGATCCTGTAGCTCCATTTGACCCAATGAACCCCGAAGCACCGCAGAAAGATTTTGTGACATTCAACCCGGCCTTAATGGAAGACTGGATAGTTGTCAATAATATTGACTCCAAACAGAAGGTCTTTGCAAGGCAGTGGTTCGTACCTGAGTACACAGAACCCACAGGTATGGTATGGCTGGATGAATTCAGGCGCTCTTATGAAGTCGTTTCCGATAATGAAACAATCGAAATGGAAGAGAAAGTGGATGAATCCGAATTGAGAGAGATGTCCCTTGACATTTACCAGAAACCAGTTAAAAATGTCAAGTGGATACCCAACCATAATGAATATACCTGGGAAGATGTGGTCACAGAATATACCTACATGTTTGTTGACAAACACTACCAGCCACGCGAAGCTACAGCAAAGAGCCCAACTGGGGCTTACTGGACTAACTTCTGGTTCCCTGTCGCAGACCGTGATGATGCCCAGATAGGTCTTGACAGTTTTGACATCAATGATGACGGCAAGGATGATATGGTAACCCTCAGGAGGGTTGGTGATTTTAACAGGGACGGTCACAAGGATATAAGCATCAGTTCCGAGCTGTTCGCCGTCAATATCGGTGACAGGCTACAGTTCCTTGACCACATAGTAGAGGTCGAGGGAATCTATTACGTCGGCGGCAAGCTTGATTCCGTAGCTGTGAAGATCTTCTACAACGGTAACACTAACCCTGAACAGATAGGCGGTATACATGTCATCGAGGTTGATGACGGTATTCTCAGTTCCGGACGTCACACAGTAACAGACGATTATCCACAGTTCTACGAACCATGGTATCTTAAGGTAGAGGGAGCTGCCGCAGGCATGGACAAGGTCCTTGTACGCGTCGGACGTCAGATCTATGAAAGAGAGACATTCTTCGTAGACGGTGCTGAATATGATGTTGCAAGGATATACGGTTCTGAAAAGTACAATGTCAAGTACATAACCATCAGAAACCCTGTACCAGAACACCAGGACGTTTCACTGAACGATCTTTCAGTCGTTAAGAAGATGGTTGATAACGGCGAATACATCCCTATGTTGCCACCACTCAACATGGTACACACCATGATCGATGATATCAACATTATGCACACACTGGGAGCGGAAGGCACAACCTGCTACTATGGCGACCTGCTTAACAAGAACGCGCCGGATGGCGAATGGTATGAATCTATGTATATTGATTCTTATTATGATACCATTGAGGAGCGGAAGATCTATGATGTAGACCCACTGCTTATCTACTTCATTGACAAGACAGAAGAGCCAAGGCTCCACACCAACCTGCTGGAGATCCTTGACGAGGACGAGATCGAAGCATGGAAGTGGCTGCACATCAGGACAATGCCTGATTTCTACAAGGAATTCGTATATCCTGAACTGCCTGATGCAGATGACAGGTACGGAGACTTCCTCTTCACCAGCTCATGGAGAGCACCAAACTCTGATGTCTGTGAGACACCAAGGGACGTAGTTCTTCCACAGAGAGTGATGTTTGTATATGACCAGGTCGAAGGTTTCACTGACCTCTATATCAATGAGATCGACGAGACCACCAACGGACTGAGGATATACGGTGAGAACGGTTACAGCGCAGCATTCCCATATACTGATCCGGAAGGACCATTTGACCCGATGAGCCCTGAAGCACCAATTAAGGACTTTGTCACCATCAACCCTGCAAAGATAAAGGCAGGTATAGTTGTGGACAACAGGGACTCCTGGCAGAAGGTCTTCTTCAGGCAGTGGTTCGTACCTGAGTACGTTGAGCCGACAGGCCGTGTATGGATCGACGAGCCTAATAAGTACGTCTGGGAAGATGTTGTCAATGAATTTACCTACATGTTCATAGACAAGCACTACCAGCCAACAGAAGGTACGGCAATCAGCCCAACCGGAGCATACTGGACCTACTTCTACTTCCCAGTCGCAGACCGCCTTGGCCAGACAGGTCTTGACAGTTTCGATATCAACGGTGATGGCAATGACAATATTGTCTATCTTATGGATGTAGGAGACTTCGCTGATGAGATGTATCCAGGTGGAGACGGACTGAAAGACATATCCATTGCATCTGAGCTCTTCTCAATTAACATAGGAGACAGGCTGCAGTTCCTTGATCACATTGTAGAGATCGAGGACATATACTACAAGAACGGTCAGCCGGATTCAGTTGCAGTAAAGGTTTACTACAATGGTAACACCAACCCTGGACAGATCGGTGGTCTGCACGTTCTTGGTGTAGGCAATGAGATCCTGAGTTCCGGACGTCACACAGTCACCGAAGATGCTGCTCCACAGTTCTATGAACCATGGTACATGAGGACCGAAGGTGTCAACCCGAACAATGGAAAGGCCCTTGTACGCGTCGGACGTCTGCTCCACACAGGTGAGACATTCTTCGTTGACGGTGCCGAGTATGACGTTGCAGCTATCTTTGGTAGCGAGGATGACAATGTCAAGTACATTACCATCAGGAACCCGATACCAGAACACCAGGATGTTGCACTGAACGACCTCTCAGTCGTTAAGAAGATGGTCGATAACTATGAGATCGTTCCTGTACTGCCACCATTCAACCGCGAGTACATCATGATCGATGACATCGATGTGCCACACTCCGTGCCAGATGAGACTACGACCTGCTACTACGGTCAGATACTTGCTGACGGAGTAGGAACACCAGGATTCAATGATCTGCTGTGGTATCAGGACAGGTACATAAGCAGCTCATGGGATACAATTGCAGAGCGTATGTTCACTGTCCCGGCCCTTGAGGTATACTTCACTGGTAAGGACATTGAAGAAAGGTTCCACACCAACTTGCTGGAGATCCTTTGCGAAGGTACATACAACACTGCATCATCCAACTCTGTAGCACCAGTTCAGAGCTGGGTATGGCTGCACATAAGGACAATGCCAGACTTCTACAAGGAGTTTGTCTATCCGGATGTACCAAATGCAGGCGGAGCAGGTGACTATCTGCTGACCAGTTCGTTCCTTGCACCGAACTCTGTACTGTGTGATGGCATTGATCTGGAAACCGAATGCGGATACCAGAGGCTCATGTTCACGCACAACCCAATGGACGGTACAGGACTGTACATGAATGGCGGAGTACCTGCTGGCAACAATGAACCACCAGTTGTTGATGAGACAAAGGGTGACTACAACGGTGATGAAGTTGTCAACTTCTTTGACTTCGTTGAATTTGCAGCTTGCTACAACTCAGTAATGGGTGACAGCAACTACAATGCAATCTTCGACTTCAATGATGATGGCGCAATAGACTTCTTTGACTTTGTAGAGTTTGCAGGAGTATATCAGTCTTAAGCCTGATGTAAGAGGTGAAATCATGACAAAAATAACATGGAAAGGAATGGCGGGATCTGCTGCCATCCTTTTAATATTTTGTGCATGTTTCATGGTAGGCGTAGGACTTGCAGCGGCTGCACCATCGGTGTCAGTAGATCCACAAACCAATGAGTACGATGCAGGTGATACGTTCCAGGTCAGTATATTGGCGGATTCCGATGCGTCTGACCTACGTGCCATGAACCTGCAGCTGGACTATGATCCGGCAGTTCTCCAGGTCAATAGTATAACCAACAACAACCTGCTTGGAGCAGGAGCACTGGAAGCACCGGGAAGTGGGGATGATGGAGCAGGAACCATTACCTATGGTATTGCAGCCACATCCGGTCCATATGCACCAGTAGCCGGTAGCATGATCACTATTAATTTTGAAGTGAAAGCGGGAGCTGCTGATGGTATCTATGACCTTGACCTGATGAATGTGATACTCTTAGACGAGACCAGCACGGCTATTGCCGGAGTAGCTATCATGGATGCAACGGTGAAAATTGGTGATGATGTATTACCACCAGTGCCCGCTGATCCGACAGTGAAGATCACTCCTGCAATGAGCGGTCCGGTTGCTCCGGGAGCCACATTCCAGGTAATGGTTGATGTGGATTCCGCTGATGAGGCCCTTCGTGCTGTGAACCTGCAGCTGAAATACGATGCTGCAGTTCTCATGGTGAACAGTGTGACCAACGAGAACCTGCTTGGAGCAGGAGCACTGGAAGCGCCAGGCAGTGGTGACGACGGTGCAGGTACCATTATATATGGTATTGCCTCCACCGCAGGAGCTTACACGCCGCAAGCCGGTACTATGCTGACCATCGAATTCGAAGTGAAGGCAGGTGCTGCAAATGGCATCTACAACCTTGTTCTGGACAATGTGGGACTTATGGACGAGACCAACACGGCAATCGCCGGAGTTGTTGTCACTGATGCTACTGTACAGGTAGCTGACGGTCCTGTTGTAATGCCGGAGGTAATGGTATCTCCAAATGCAAGCGGACCAGTCGATATCGGTGAGACATTCCAGGTTGAAGTGATGGTCGATTCAGCCGACAAGAACCTGCGTGCTGTGAGTCTACTGCTTGGCTATGATCCTGCAGTACTTATGGTGACCGACATAAATGATGAGAACTTGCTTGGAGCTGGAGCACTAGTGGCACCTGGAAGTGGTGACAATGGTGCAGGTACCATATCGTATGGTATTGCAGCCACAGGTGGGGTCTACACACCAAAGGCCGGAGCAATGTTAACCATTGAGTTTGAAGTGAAGGCAGGTGCAGCAGACGGTGTCTACGACCTTGACCTGATGAACGTGGTTCTCCAGGACCAGGCTAATGCAGCAATTCCGGGAGTTGTGGTCACGGATGGAACTGTTGAAGTTTCCACAGTACCAAATGTTGTACCAGAGCCGGAGATAGTCTCCCATGCAGATGGTGATGTTGTCTCAAAGACACAGATAGTCGAAGTTGTAGATAATTCCGGTCAGGATGATATCAATACTGCAACGTTTGCTGTCTTTGCAGATACCAATAGTAACTGCATTGACGATGATGTCGGCAATGTCTGGACTGTGTTTGCAACAGATAATGACGGTTCAGATGGCTGGACAGGCGTGCTTGATACAACTGGTGTACCTGACGGACAGTACCTGATAAAAGCTACATTGGACGATGGAAAAGATTCAGCATTCAACACAGTGTGTGTTGAAGTGTACAACCCCGAAGGAATAATACTCCTGCCGGGTTGGAATCTGATCTCATTCCCAGAGACGCTTGAGGATGCAACAATTGACTCTGTGCTTCAGGACTTTGATGATACAGAGATCGATAGTGTATTCTATGACGATGCATCTACCGGAATGATGGTTGTACCAACCAGTTTCGAACCATTGAAGGCATATTGGGTGCACAACAATCTGGACGAAGAGGTAGTTATAATCAAAGATTACCTCACACCAAAGGTGCCATCTACACCACCATCGCTGAGACTCTATCCGGGATGGAATGCTGTTGGCCACAATACAAAGGTCGAGCTATCTGCAGAGATTAGTCTCTCAACTATTGACAACAGCTACATCAAGGTAACCGGACCATGGGTTACCTCTGCAAACGAGTATGCCTATGTGGGCTACAACGGTGTGGAAGGTGTCATCAATGGTAACCAGGTAGGTACCGATGTATTTAGCATGAGCGTGTACGAAGGATATTATGTATTCGTGGACGAGGAGTGCGTATTGGCCTGAAGGCTCAATGAAACATGAAGGATCGCAGTGAGATACTTTCTCACTGTATTTTTAATTTATCGAAGGTGGGACGTATGATATGTGGTAAAAGAAAAAGAGTTTTATTACAGGTATTAATAGTTCTATTTGCATTCCTGGTGGTACCTGCTGCAGCTAACCAACCTCCTATAGTGTTAGAAGGTAATTTGTTGGTTGATGGAAAACCCGCAGTTGTGGGAACAGAGGTTGCTATAGTTGTTGATGGAAATGTCATAGGTGAAACAACTGTGACCACAGAAGGGGTTATTGGTGATAAACGCGGCAATAGGCTGGGTATACCCACAGGTTATGATCTGGTCAAGGTTTATGTGGACGGGGTGGAAGCACAGACCTTAGATCTCAAAAATTACCAAAGCGGAGAGGCAGTGTCGCTGGACATTAGTGCAACTGTTCTAGCTGAAGAAAAACCAGTATCTTCAAGTACATCAGGGGGGGGCGGAGGTTATATTAGCGTTGCTACTACTGAACAACCCACTGAAGAAGATACATTTGAATCTGTGCCTGATGTTGCAGATGAATCAACACTTTCAAGCACAATAGACGAAGTAGCTGATGAGGTCGTAAATGATGAAGCAGACGATGGTGGCTACTCACCTGTAACTGGTGTTAACGGTATGCTTGCTATACTGGGCCTTATCCTTGTTGGAATTATTGTTGTTCATGGATACAGGTCTAAGAATAAAGCTGGAAAATGATGTTGGAATGAAGCGTTCTTCCAACTTTTATTTCTCATGGGTGGGTACCTGCAAATGAAAGAACAGACTGTAACCAGTGGATGTGATTATATTAGAAGAAGCAGAACGACAATTAGCGTGGAAATATTAAAAGCTGCATTAGAGGGGGCTAAAAAAACACACATCGTTTACAGTGCAAATTTGAATTTTGAAATGGTAAACAGGTATCTTGAAATCCTGGAAGAAAAAGGACTTATCGAACGTAAAGGGAATCTGTATGTAACAACTTCAAAGGGTAAAGAGTTTCAGGAGATTGCAAAGGAATTAGGTATCTAGTTTTTATTATCAATTTGCATGTTACTGAATTTCAGTGATTTTCTCAAAGTTTAAAAACTTTTACTTTTTTACTTAACTTGTACATAAAATGTAGATACTTTGTACAGTATCTGTCTTAATTATTTATTAATATGTTCACTCTATTTAAAGTATAATACAGTCTATGTTCACAGATAAATGTATAAAGGGTCATGATGTTTATACCTATGTCCACAGTAAGTATTTGTTATAAAGCTTAGCAATTGGGTGTAATAATGTTCTCTGGACTACTCCAAGAATTTAGCCCAAAACGCAAATGGAGGAAAAAAATGCTGACCCGAGAATTAATATACGGATTAATGCCCTACTCTGTTCATCAAAAGATTGTGAAATTGAAATGTAAATTCAAAAAACAGGACAATCTTCTGATAGAAAATCACCTGGCACTATATCCTCATTCTCTTGATATTAATAAAGTGGTGAGAGAGGATCTGGATAAATGCGTTGCTTTTTTACCATATTGTGCAAAGCCTATGGGTGAACACAAATGTCCGACATCGGACAAGGTCCACCATAGGAAGAATCAGAAGTGCATCAAAGTTTCCGGAGGAAGGTGCGATATACCATGTTCCCTTGGTGAGATGGTGGATGTTCTTTTAAAGCATGGTTTTAAAAAAGATCAGATATTTGTAATAGACCGTGATTCCAACCTTTTCCCCTGGCTCATACAAAAAAGGAAGGAAGGTTATGAGTATTTCATGCCTGGAATAGGTTGTAAATACGGTGTATCTTATGCCATAGATTATATTGGAAAGAAGCTCGGTTACAAAGGATGCATAGCCTTTGTTGATGATTATTGCCCTGGTGACAAGGATACTGGTGTCTGTAAATGCATGAACGATTATCTTGCGATGGAAGGTGTGGACAAAGGAAAAATGACCAAAATACACAAAGAGACAATTATCCTGATGGACCGCATTCTCTCGGGGGATTATCAGAATTTGGAGGGTGTTCCTAACAAATCACCCCATTCATATGAAGTTCCTTCCAGTACATAGATCGGGGAATCTTCCGTTGCTTTCAGAGATATGCGGCAAATTATAAAAAAGATCAGTTATCCTACTTTTTTACATTTTTCATTTGTATATTTTTTCATAATCTCAAAAATAGAGATTTTGAATGCTATTTTATTGCAACGCCAAGGTTTTAGAACCATGATCCAGCTATAGTTGATTATGGGACGTGCACATACACCCAGATGAATTGTGTAGTTAAGAGGTTTCCTTCATGAAAATATCGATGTTGGAGAGATTATATTCTTTAATTCCTTACTCTTTGAACAGACGATTGATAGAAAATAGATTGAGTCCCATCCCGGTCAATGATCAGTTGCTCAGTTGGAGCGTAGCTATCTCCTCGCCTTCTGTCGACCTGCAAAAAATAGTAGCTGATGAGTTGGATAGTTGTATTTCTTTTCTTCCTTACTGTGCCAAACCCTCCGGTAATTCTATTTGTCCTATGTCTGATAAACGGAATTCAAGGAAAAACAGGAAATGTTTGAAATTGGATGGTAAAAATTGTAATGTCCCCTGTTCCCTTGGTGATATGGTAGATCTTTTGAAGAAAAAAGGATTTACAAAAGACCGGATATTTATAATTGATAGTGATTCTAACCTTTTTCCTTGGCTTGAACAGAAAAAAAGTGAAGGGTATAACTATTTTCTTCCTGGTGTTGGCTGCCATTATGGTGTAAGTTATGCATTGAAATATGTCCAAAAAAAGATTGGGTTGGAGGGCTGTATAATTTTCCTGCAGGATTATAATCCTCTGGACAAGGACCATGGTGTTTGTAGAAGCATTTTTGACTATAACAGCATGGAAAAGATTGACAGGGGGAAAAGAACCAAGATCGGTAGTGAATCGCTCAAAATAATTGAATATATATTGTCCGGAGAAGTTGACCCGAAGATTGAATAAGCAACATTCTCACTGACTTCTGTTTTCATTACAAGCTTCTAAATGATAATCCTTCACTATATTACAGAATATTTCTACTGAATTATGTTTGCTGCCATAATAAATAGTGACATATCCAAATTATTTGCTGGTAATAAATACCTTTTTACTTATATAAGGGTGGGGCAAGCATGACAAAATGTAGAACACTTTTTGCGATAGCATTAGTGTTTATCGCAATATCAGGAACAGCAGTAGCTGTTACTGTGGATGGAAAAAGAAGCACAGGAGAATGGAATGAGAATTGGAATTTTGGTCAGATGAATGGTACTGACTATGATCCAAATGGGCCGTTTGGAAATAAGATGGTTGTATTCCAGAATGGAAACTGGTATGACGATGATCCTGCTTCTGATGCAGGTACGAATTTTAATGAGAATCTTAGTACCCAGGGGCCATATCCAAGTGGTTATGACATAAAGGGAATATATGCTCATTACGACGTTATAAATGATACTCTGTATGGTCTGTGTACCGTATACGGTTTGCCAGGTGACCTTGATGGTGATGGCGATATAGCAGGACTTACTTCAAATGGTGACACATCAGGGAGTGTTACCGCAAATCCAATCACGGGCATCGGCCCAGCTGAACAGTGGAGTATTATCATATCACAGGAAGATAAACTCCTGATGATTGTCATCACAAATAATGGCTGGACTGTCAATGCAATAGGTTTTACAGGACTCGATGAAAATGACGTATTTGCTGCAAATAGTAATGCCGGAGGATATGATAATTGTAGCGATTGCGTATATGAGATCTCTATAAATAACCTGTCTGAGCACTTCGATATGAGCTTTGGCAAAAGTTTCAGTGTAGCTGCCGGTGCAGGAGGGTATATTGACATTGTAGGAGAGGACATTGCGGCAGTATTCTTTGAAATTCCTACTCCGATCATTGATATAGAAAAATCAACGAATGGAGTTGATGCTGATTTGGCACCAGGTCCGGGAATACCGGAGGGTGGGAATGTTACCTGGGAATATGTTGTAACAAACACAGGTGATGTACCACTGGAAAACATAGCTGTTACTGACGACAAACTTGGTCCTATTACTAATATAATCGACAAGGGCGATGGCGACGATGTCCTTGCCGTAGGTGAGGTCTGGGTACTTGAAGCAACCGGAACTGCTGAGTGTGGCCAGTACGAGAACAATGCCACAGTTGTTGGTTTCTTCGATGTGATCCCGGTGTTCGATACAGATCCAAGCCACTACTTCGGTGAATGTCCTGACATTGATATTGAGAAAGCTACCAACGGTGTTGATGCTGATGTTGCTCCTGGTCCCGGAATTGCTGAAGGTGCCGTTGTAACATGGACCTATGTTGTAACCAACACAGGCAATGTTCCTCTGAGCAATGTTGTCGTTACCGATGATCAGGGACTCGTTCCAGTCTACCAGAGCGGTGATACCAACACTGACGGTATCCTTGACCTTACTGAGACCTGGACCTATGAGGTTACAGGTACTGCTGAGTGTGGTCAGTATGCTAATCTCGGTAATGTGACAGGTGACTATGGCGATGTAGTTGTGACCGATGAGGATCCAAGCCACTACTTCGGTGAATGTCCTGACATTGATATTGAGAAAGCAACCAACGGTGTTGATGCTGATGTTGCTCCTGGTCCCGGAATTGCTGAAGGTGCCGTTGTAACATGGACCTATGTTGTAACAAACACAGGTAATGTTCCTCTGAGCAATGTTGTCGTTACCGATGATCAGGGACTCGTTCCAGTCTACCAGAGCGGTGATACCAACACTGACGGTATCCTTGACCTTACTGAGACCTGGACCTATGAGGTTTCAGGTACTGCCGAGTGTGGCCAGTATGCTAATCTCGGTAATGTGACAGGTGACTATGGCGATGTAGTTGTGACCGATGAGGATCCAAGCCACTACTTCGGTGAATGTCCTGACATTGATATTGAGAAAGCTACCAACGGTGTAGATGCTGATGTTGCTCCTGGTCCCGGAATTGCTGAAGGTGCCGTTGTAACGTGGACCTATGTTGTAACCAACACAGGCAATGTTCCTCTGAGCAATGTTGTCGTTACCGATGATCAGGGACTCGTTCCAGTCTACCAGAGCGGTGATACCAATACTGACGGTATCCTTGACCTTACTGAGACCTGGACCTATGAGGTTTCAGGTACTGCCGAGTGTGGCCAGTATGCTAATATCGGTAATGTGACAGGTGACTATGGCGATGTAACAGTGGATGACAGTGACCCGAGCCACTACTTCGGTGAATGTCCTGACATTGATATTGAGAAAGCTACCAACGGTGTAGATGCTGACGTTGCTCCTGGTCCCGGAATTGCTGAAGGTGCCGTTGTAACGTGGACCTATGTTGTGACCAACACAGGCAATGTTCCTCTAAGCAATGTTGTCGTTACCGATGACCAGGGACTCGTTCCAGTCTACCAGAGCGGTGATACCAATACTGACGGTATCCTTGACCTTACTGAGACCTGGACCTATGAGGTTACAGGTACTGCCGAGTGTGGTCAGTATGCTAATATGGGTAATGTGACAGGTGACTATGGCGATGTAGTTGTGACCGATGAGGATCCAAGCCACTACTTCGGTGAATGTCCTGACATTGATATTGAGAAAGCAACCAACGGTGTTGATGCTGATGTTGCTCCTGGTCCCGGAATTGCTGAAGGTGCCGTTGTAACATGGACCTATGTTGTAACCAACACAGGTAATGTTCCTCTGAGCAATGTTGTCGTTACCGATGATCAGGGACT
>NZ_MBKP01000026.1 GCF_002243045.1 Methanolobus psychrotolerans | reverse complement strand
GCTGCTAAGAGTGGTTTCCTTGAAACTCAGGATGTTATCTTCTGTGACATGATGGGCAGCAAGACATTCAACGCTTACAATGGTACCATAAATGAGAGCTTTAAGGCTGCACAGGATAATGGAGCCGAACTTTACAGTATCCGTTCCAGCACCACCCCTTCTTATTTTGATTACAATATCTCCGGTTGTGCTGAACCCGATCCAATCTGTACATATTATCAGGGAATCGACACTACTGACGAAGGTATTGAGAACGCTGAGAACCTTCTCAAGTACCTGGCAATAACCGATAAAGATCTCGTGAAAAGCGCTCTTATGAGCACCAGTTCTGTTGAAAGTGGAGAATTCCTGTTCGTTCTTGGTAGTGATTTCAATGAAGCGGACCTCATCAATGCTTCAGAGGATGTACAAATATCATCACTTTTGAACATCACCATCCTTACTAATGACGATATCATAGCAGAAGATTATGACTTTTCAACATATTCAATGATCTTTATTGAATCACAGGACGAAGCTGTTGTAGATGGCTGGACTTCAAGCATAAAATCTGCAAAATCCGGTGGTGCAATAGTCATTGGTTACAATTTGTCCTCTAACATAACATTGCCAAATGTTGACCTTTATTCAGACGGGTACACAGATATTGAGAGGTACTGGATACAGGGTGGAGAGGACAACATGAAGAATATGCTCATGTTCATGGGACATGAATTTGCGGGATTCTGGGGAAGTACTCTCATAGAAGATCCAGAGATAATCCAGCCAGAGGTGAATGTTACATACATCCTCAACCACGACAGCAGTGTCTATTATATAGATCTTGTACTTGATGAGAGGAACATTATCACAGACCGTTTCAATGTCAATGTCATGTCTGGTGAGGAAGCCATTAAAGGTACAATCAATATTTCAAACGAAGACGTAATTATCCTGTATATGATCGGATCTAATCAGCTTCCTTTGATCAAGGATGAACTACTTGAAGCACAGGCAAACGGAGCTGAGATCGGAACTTTTGGTATGCTTTCAGATATCTATGGAATTGCTACGTTTGATATGGAAAGTGATAACTATTCAGCACTTACCGATTATCTCTATAATGACGGATACGACAATATGGAGAACTGGATACGCAGGCTTGGAGCTACATTCGGTGATGTATACATAGAATATGCAGACCCGGCAGAGCCAGAGATTGCGGAAGATGGTATATATCACCCCGATGCGTTCCCAAGAATATTCGTCAACAGCAGGGAATATCTGGAATGGTATGCAGATCACGGCTACAATGAATCAGCACTCACAATAGGAGTAATTGGTAACAAGTTCGGCCAGACAGAACTTTCATTCAATTCGGAGAACGTCATTATCAGAGAGCTTGAATCACAAGGATGCAACGTTATCCATACAACATTTTCTGTGTGTACTGATGATGTAGATTATTTCATCAAGGACGGGGAAGTACTGGTTGATGCCATTATCTCAGTAAAAGGATTCTATCTGAACTATGACGATCATGAGAAAGGTGTGGAGTACCTGCAGGAAGTATACAACGTTCCTGTTTTAAAAGCTGTGCAGGATTACTATCAGTCACCAGAAGAATACATGAACAATACCCAAGGACTGGGTTCCAGCAGCATACCATGGCAGGTCACACAGCCTGAGATCGATGGTCTCACTGATTACATCTGGGTAGCCGGAAGGGTACATGATGAGGAAACTGAGCAGTATTACTATGAACCTCTGGATTATCAGGTAGAATGGATATGTGACAGAGCTATTGCCTGGGCAGAACTTGGAGAGATGAACAATTCTAACAAGAAGATAAGCATCATTTATTACAACCACGAAGGCGGTAAGAACAATATTGGTGCCAGCTACATGGATATTGGCTCAAGTTTCACACTGTTGATGGAAGGCATGAGAGCAGCCGGATATGACATAGGGAATGATACAATTCCAAATGGAAGCGAATTCATTGACCTGTTCATAACCAGTAGGAATGTCGGTTCATGGGCTCCCGGAGAGCTTGAAAAGGTTGTTGAAACTGGTTATGTGACGATGGTTCCTGTAGATGACTATCTTGTATTCTATAACGAGCTTCCTGAAAGCGTACGTGAAGAAGTAGAGGAAACATGGGGAGATGCTCCCGGAGAGATCATGACCTATGAGAACGAAAGCGGGAAGTACTTTGTCATACCAACCATACAGCTTGGTAACATCAATTTCATACCTCAGCCAACAAGGGCAGGACTTTCCGATGAGTCACTTATCTACCACAACTCTTCCATACCACCGACCCACCAGTATCTTGCAACATACTTCTGGATCAACAATGATTACGATGCAGATGCAATAATTCACTTTGGTACACACGGTACTCAGGAATGGCTGCCTGGCAAGGAAGTTGGACTCTGGAGATATGATTATCCATCCATCATGGTTGCCGAAACACCTGTTGTTTACCCGTACATCATGGATAACGTGGGAGAAGGTACACAGGCAAAGCGCCGTGGAAATGCAGTGATAATCGATCATCTGACACCTTCAATAGTAGAAGCCGGCCTCTATGGTGATTATTTAACAATGCATGAAAAAATCCACAATTATCTGAATGCCAAGAAAAATGATGACACCGAAATGATGGCAAGATATCGTGAAACAACGATACATCTCTATGATAATCTAAGTCTTGGAGAAGAGTTTGGTGTTTCAACCGAAGAATTGGAAGTCATGACAGACAGTGAGTATGAAACTTTTGTAGGTAGTGTCGTCCATATATATCTCCATGAACTGGAAGACACATTGATGCCTTATGGTCTTCACATATTCGGTGTCGCACCGGAAGGTGAGGCACTGGTCTCTATGGTTAGATCAATGCTCAGAAATGATTTCACAGATCATGTCTATGCTGTGTTACCACAAGATACTGCAGCACATCCTGATTATATAGAGGAAGACTGGATAGACCAGGCGGAATCTCATGCCAAGATGCTGCTGAATGCAACGTTGATTGATGGAATTAATGTTTCAGATGCCCAGATGCAGGTACTTGGTCTGACTGATGATAGTATTACAGAAGATCTGGAACTTGCACTTGAATATGCAGATAATCTTGAGCAGACAACCCGTGAGATCAGCCAGACCCTACGTGCCCTGAATGCCGAATACATTGAACCGGCAACAGGAAATGATCCAATCCGCAATCCGAGTGCGTTACCTACTGGAAACAACTTCTATAGTTTTGACCAGAGAATGATACCTGACGAGGAAACAGAAGCACAGGGTCGTGAAGTGATTAAAGCATGGCTTGATTCATATTATGCAGATAATGGAGAATATCCGAACAAGGTGGCATTCGTTCTGTGGTCGGTTGAAACCATGCGTCATGAAGGTTTGATGGAAGCCCAGATATACGAACTTCTTGGTGTCAAACCACAGAGAAGTTCAGGCAGGCTCAATGGTGAGTTTGAGACTATTTCCATTGACGAACTTGGACATCCGAGGATCGATGTGGTGCTCATACCTTCCGGTCTCTACCGTGACACTTTCCCATTCCAGCTTGAACTGATGGACACTGCGGTTAGAACGGTTGCTAATCTTAATGAGACCAATGCGACAAATTACGTGAGAATGAATTCACTTGCAATTGAAGATGCTATGCTTGAACTTGGTTATAATGAAAGTGTTTCACATTATATATCCAGGTCGAGGATTTTCAGTGAAGCACCCGGAACATACGGAACCGGTGTGCCGGAGGCTGTAGAAGCAAGTGACACATGGGATAATTCTACCGAGATAGCTGACCTGTTCATCTCCCGAATGTCAAACATTTATGGAGCAGATGTATGGGGCGTCAATTATGAAGATGTGTTCAAGCTCAACCTTGCCGGTGTAGATGCAGCAATACACAGTGATTCATCAAACCTCTATGGTCTCATGGACAACGATGATTTCTACCAGTACCTTGGCGGACTCGGTCTGGCTATAAGGTCACTTGGTGGTGATGTTTCATTGTTTGTTGCAGACTTTACCAGTGTGGATAATCCCGAAGTCATCACTCTTGGAGAAGCTTTCAGTAAGGAACTGGCAGCAAGATATCTCAATCCTAACTGGATAAACGGAATGATGGAGTATGATTATGCCGGTGCTAGGGAACTGATGAAAACTGTTGAATACATGTGGGGCTGGGAAGCAACGACCCCGTATCTGGTGACTGATTCGGATTGGAACAAGATATATGAAACCTATATTCTGGACTCACAGAATATAGGTGTGGATGATTTCCTGAAAGAAAATGCATACCAATACCAATCCATCACAGCCAGGATGATAGAAACCATAAGGAAAGAGTCATGGGATGCTTCTGACGAGGTTTTACAGAATCTGGTCAAAGAATATGTCCAGTCCGTAGTAGAGGATGGCGTCACCTGCTGCCACCATACCTGTGGAAATCCATTGCTGGATTCATATATACAGAATGTCATGACAACCACAGGAATTGTGGATGTAAGTACCATGGCAGAATACCAGAGGCTCATGCAGGAAGCGACACACAGGACAACCAGCACCGACTCCGCACCAACCGAAGTCAGCAATTCCAGAAGCAGCAGTTCTACTGGCACCGAGCTGAAGGTGACGGAATCCGGTTCAGGTTCATCCAACCGGACAATGGCGATGGATTCAGGAGCTGGAATGGATGTCAACTCACCGGTCGAGGACGCGACACAATCAACTCCTGACAATTATATAGAGGGCTATGAGATGACAAAGGAAAGTGTCACGAACACTGCTGAAAGTGGAAGTGGTTTCTCCGGTTCTGATGTTGTTGCTTCGGTCCTTGTACTTGCCGGAGTAGGGGCAATATATGTTGGATTTGTGAGAAGAAGGAAGTTCTAAACCACTTTTTGGGCGCATTTTTAAAAATGCGCCAGCTCTTTTTTTATATTCAAGAATCTATTGAATTGTTATATATACACGAACTATTCTTACCTTTAGTACTAATTAATGTTTATTTGAAACAAAAACACATTAGGATTTTTGTACAGATACAACTGAGTATGGTGGTAAATTGAAAAATCGAATGTGATCTACTTAGAGCAACATGTCATAATATAAGCGAAGAAATGAGGTCTAAAAAATATGTTCTTAATTTAATTTAATTTAATTTATGGGGAGATTTGAAAAACAGTGGTTGTGAACACTCCTGTGTAGCTGTCAGGCGAGTACAGGAGTGTTCTACACATTATCAGGTGATAACATGCAACAAAGAAGTATATTGGCTATAGTATTAAGTGTATTGTTGCTTGCAGCGCTAACAGGTGTTGCTTCAGCAACGGAACCTAAAACAAAGATAACTTACATCGCTTACAGCGAAAGTGAAGCGTTGAAGATAGCAAGTCAGGCAAACGATTACAGCAATCTCATTGAGTATAACTACATTGGTTTCTATAACGGCACATCCAAAACATTAAGTGATGAGATTATAGATGCAGCCGAGACAGGTTTCCTGGGAACGCAGGATGCGATTCTTATCAGTTCGTTCTACAGTGGCATTCTTAACAACGAAACCGTCATGAATGCCCTTGAAAATGCCCATGGTAGCGGGACAATGCTCTACAGCATAAAACCGATGGGGGCTACTCCGCCTGCATACTTCGATTACATGTCGGACGGAAAGACCAGTGATCCTATTGCAACATACTACAATAACATGGACACAGAAGGAGAAGGTCTGGAGAATGCAAAGGATCTGCTGTTATCCCTCACAATGAGGTCAAGGATCACTTACATCGCTTACAGCGAAAGTGAAGCGTTGGAGATAGCAAGTGAGACAAACGATCACAGCAATCTCATTGAGTATAACTACATTGGTTTCTATAACGGCACATCCAAAACATTAAGTGATGAGATTATAGATGCAGCCGAGACAGGTTTCCTAGCAACACAGGATGCGATTCTTATCAGTTCATTCTACAGTGGCATTCTTAACAACGAAACCGTCATGAATGCCCTTGAAAATGCCCATGGTAGCGGGACAATGCTCTACAGCATAAAACCGATGGGAACTACACCGCCTGCATACTTCGATTACATGTCGGACGGGAAGACCAGTGATCCTATTGCAACATACTACAATAACATGGGCACAGAAGGAGAAGCTCTGGAGAATGCAAAGAATCTGCTGTTATCCCTCACAATGAGGTCAAAAATCACTTACATCGCTTACAGTGGAAGCGATGCTCTTGAGATGGCAAGTCAGACTAATGATTACAGCGATATCATTGAGTATAACTACATTGGTTTCTATAACGGCACATCCAAAACATTAAGTGAAGAGATTATAGACGCAGCTAAGACGGGTTTCCTGGGAACGCAGGATGCGATTCTTATCAGTTCGTTCTACAGTGGCATTCTTAACAACGAAACCGTCATGAATGCCCTTGAAAATGCCCATGGTAGCGGGACAATGCTCTACAGCATAAAACCGATGGGAGCTACTCCGCCTGCATACTTCGATTACAGGTCAGACGGATATACCAGTGATCCTATTGCAACATACTACAATAACATGGGTGCAGAAGGTGAAGCACTGGAGAATGCAAAGGATCTGCTGTTATCCCTCACAATGAGGTCAAAGATTACTTACATCGCTTACAGTGGAAGCGATGCTCTTGAGATGGCAAGTCAGACTAATGATTACAGCAATCTTATTGAGTATAATTACATTGGATTCTATAACGTCACCTCCAAAACATTAAGTGACGAGATTATAGACGCAGCTGAGACAGGTTTCCTGGGAACACAGGATGTCATCTTAATAAGTAGTGGCGTTCTTAACAACAAAACCGTGATTAGTGCCCTTGAAAATGCCCATGACAACGGGACAATGCTCTACAGTATAAAACCGATCATACACAACTACATAGGAAGTTGCAGCGATTGTCATGTTAACGGAAACTGGACAATGCTCTACGGCATGGAACCTATGGGAACTACACAACCTGCATACTTCGATTACATGTCAGACGGATATACCAGTGATCCTATTGCAACATACTACAATAACATGGGCACAGAAGGAGAAGGTCTGGAGAATGCAAAGGATCTGCTGTTATCCCTCACAATGAGGTCAAGGATCACTTACATCGCTTACAGCGAAAGTGAAGCGTTGAAGATAGCAAGTCAGACTAATGATTACAGCGATCTCATTGAGTATAATTACATTGGTTTCTATAATGGCACATCCAAAACATTAAGTAAAGAGATTATAGACGCAGCATCTACTGGTTTCCTGGGGACACAGGATACAATTCTTATCAGTTCATTCTACAGTGGCATTCTTAACAACGAGACCATGATGAATGCCTTTGAAAATGCTCATGATAACGGGACAATGCTCTACAGCATAAAACCGATGGGAGCTACTCCGCCTGCATACTTCGATTACAGGTCAGACGGATATACCAGTGATCCTATTGCGACCTACTACAATAAGATGGGTACAGAAGGAGAAGCACTGGAGAATGCAAAGGACCTGCTGTTGTACCTTGCAACAGATTCTTCCGGTTTTGTGAAAACCACGACTAAGGGCAACACGAAGATTGATATGCGGGATTTTTTATTTGTTCTTGGCAATGACTTCAACAAAGCTGCCCTGAGCAATGTTTCGCAGGATACAAACATATCAGCTGAATTGAATCTAACAATCTTTGCAAGCGATGATCCTGTGCCGGAAGGGTTTGATTTTTCAAGTTATGGAATGATTTTCATTGAGTCACAGGATGAAGCTTTGGTAAATGATTGGAGTTCCAGCATAAAGTCTGCTAAAGCAGGCGGTGCAATGGTCATCGGATACAACCTCTCTTCAAACATCACCCTTACTAATGTCAATCTGTATTCAGATGAATACACTGACATCGAAAGATACTGGATACAGGGCGGAGAAGAGAACATGAAGGACATGCTTATGTTTATGGGACAGAATTTCACTGGTCTTTGGGAAGGTGAGGAGATTCCTGAACCTGTAATACTGCAGGAAAAAGTGAATATAACCTTCGTTATGGGTGTTAACTATCTGCAGTACAATCTTCAGACTGTCATTGATGAGAGAAGCATAATCACTGATCGCTTCAACATAAATATTATGACTGGTGAAGAGGCAGCTGCAAACCTAACTGATGCTACTGATCAGGATATTGTGATACTAAACATGATTAGTGTCGGTGACATCATATCATTGCAGGATGTATTATCTGAAGCAAAGGACAATGGTTCACTTATCAGTCTTGTAAGTAGCCTGGAGGACACGTCCGGTTTATCCAATCTAGACACTCTGAATCCTCCGCATAATGCAATTCTCAAATATATCGAAAATGGCGGGGCCACGAATATGGAGAATATGGTTCGTTATGCAGGAGCAGAGCTTTGTGTCGTATATATGGAATACTCTCCTGTGGCTCCTCCGGAAATTCCTGACAACGGAATCTACCATCCAGATGCATTCCCGCATGTATTCGAGGACAGTACCGAATATCTAGAGTGGTATGCAAACAGAACCGCCGATGAAGGCCACATCTATGACCCCGAAGCGCCTACAATCGGTATTATCAATTATGCAATTCAAAAAGAACCCATCTATTTAACAACCGATGATGCAGTAATCAGGAGTCTTGAGTCAAAGGGATGCAATGTAATCTACAGCACTCAGATAGTATGTAACGATGACGTGGACTATTTCACCAAAGATGGTGAAGTACTCATAGATGCCATAATCCACTTAAAAGCTTTCTATCTTAACTATGGTGATCCTGATGAGGGTGTTGAATATCTTAAGCAATATAATGTTCCCATACTGAAAGGTATACAGGATCCATATACAACACCGGAGGAATTCTACAACAGCACCCATGGAACTGATACTATGGCCCTTCCTTCCATGGTTACACAACCTGAAGTTGACGGATGCCTCGACTTCATATGGATAAGCGGAAGTGTGCCGAATCCGGCAGATCCTAAACAGGTGTATTACAAACCAATTATGTCACAGGTGGAATTCCTTTGTGACCGTGCGATAGGATGGGCGGAACTTGGAAAGGTCAGCAACGAGGACAAAAAAATTACTATTCTGTATTACAACCATGATGGAGGTAAGGAGAACATTGGTGCAAGTTACCTTGACATCGGAGAAAGTTTCACATTAATGCTTGAAAGGATGCAGGCAGAAGGTTACGATATAGGTAATGGTACTATACCAAATGGCAGCGAATTCATTGACCTGTTCATCACCAGCAGGAATGTAGGTGCATGGGCACCAGGGGAACTGGAGAAGGTCGTCGAATCCAGAATGGTAACTCTTTGGCCGGTGGAGGAATATCTTCCTTGGTATGAAGCGTTACCGGAATCTGTCAGAACTGAAGTTGAGGAAACCTGGGGTGAGGCTCCGGGAGATATCATGGTATATGAGAACGAGAGCGGAAAATACTTTGTGATGCCAACGGTCCAGCTTGGAAATGTCATCTTCATGCCACAACCAACAAAAGCCAAGCTTTCTGATGAATCACTCATATATCACAATTCCACAATACCGCTGACGCACCAGTATCTTGCAGCTTACTTCTGGATAAACCAGGTATATGATGCCGATGCAATCATTCACTTTGGAACACACGGTTCAATGGAATGGTCGCCAGGAAAAGAGATTGGACTCTGGGAATATGACTATCCGTCGATATGTGCGGATGACACACCTATCATATACCCGTACATCATGGACAATGTAGGTGAGGGTAGCCAGGCAAAACATCGTGGTTATGCTGTCATAATTGACCACCTGACCCCTCCGATAGTAGAGGCAGGCATCTATGGCGATTTAACAACCATACATGATAAAATACACAGCTACGGCAACGCTCTAAGCCTCAATGATACTGCAAAGGCAGCACTTTATCGTAACAGCACTATCGAGCTTTACGTAAATCTCTCACTGGAAAGTGATTTGGGAGTTTCTGCAGATGAACTCCAATCAATGTCTGAAGAAGAATTTGATGACTTTACAAGCAATACAGTACATGAATATCTCCATGCACTGCAGGACACCCTGATGCCTTACGGTATCCACACTTTTGGAGTGGCACCGGAAGATGAGAAACTTGTCTGTATGGTCAAATCCATTTTAGGTAGCGATCTCACCAATCACATATATAATGTGTTACCGAAGAACATTGGCAGTAAAGAAGACTGGAAAAACGAAGCAGATTCGGATGCCATGCTGCTTTTGAATGCAACCCTACTGTACGGTACAAATATATCAACTGCCCAGTTAGAGATACTTGGCTTTACGGATGACAGCATTACAGCAGATCTGGAGCTTGCGATAGAATATGCTGATAAACTGGACATGACAACACGTGAGATAGATCAGACAATTCGTGCACTCAACGCTGAGTATATCGAACCTGGGCCAGGGAACGATCCTATCCGTAACCCTGATGCTTTGCCAACCGGCAGGAACTTTTATGGCTTTGACCAGAGAAAATTCCCGGATGAGGAAACCAGCGCTATGGGTGCCATCCTTGCAGATCAGTTGCTGGTTCATTACTACAGCAACAATAATAACACGTATCCAAACAAGGTGTCATATGTCCTTTGGGCTATGGAAACACTGCGCCATGGCGGACTAATGGAAGCCCAGATACATTCCCTGCTGGGCGTCGAGCCTGTGAGAGATCAGGGACGTATTACCGGATTTAAGGTCATACCACTTGAAGATATGGACCATCCAAGGATTGATGTGCTTATTCACTCCTCCGGTCTATACCGTGATACGTTCCCATATCAGCTCCAGCTTATAGACGAGGCTGTCCGGATGGTTGCGGAACTCAATGAGACCAATGAAACTAACTACGTAAGATGGAATTCCCTGAAGATGGAAGAAGTGCTTATAGCAAACGGCTACAATGAAAGTGAAGCATATTATCTTTCAAGATCAAGAGTATTCGCTGAAGCACCTGGAAATTATGACAATAGAATGGAAGATGCAATCGCAGCAAGTAATACATGGGATAATGAATCCAAACTTGCCGACCTGTTCATATCGACATCTTCCTACATATACGGAAAAGATATCTGGGGCAATGGTAATGAAGATCTGTTCAAAATGAATCTGATGGATGTTGATGCTGCAGTACACAGTGATTCATCAAACCTGTTCGGTTTGCTTGACGCAGACGGCCACTACGGCTATCTTGGATCTATCGGGCTTACAATAAGGGTGCTTACAGGAGAAACGCCTGAATTGTATATAGCCAATCAGGAAAGTGCGGATAATCCTCAGATGATAACGCTGAATGAGGCATTCAGGAATGAGTTGCGTGCACGCAACTTCAATCCGAAATGGATAACAGGAATGATGGAGTCTGATTATGCGGGTGCCCGGCAGATGATGAAATTTGCTGAGTATTTATGGGGATGGGATGTGGTTACCCCGGATATGGTCACGGATTCGGACTGGAACGAGGTATACAACATTTACATCAAAGACAAGTACGACCTTGGTGTGGATGAATTCCTGAAGACTGAAAACCCATACCAGTATCAATCCATTACCGCCCGTATGTTGGAAACTATCCGTAAGGACTATTGGGATGCTTCAGATGAGATCACACAGAGCCTTGTGAAAGAATATGTTGAATCTGTTGTCAACGACGGTGTTACCTGCTGCCACCACACCTGTGGCAATCCTCTGCTGGATGAGTACATCCAGAGTGTTATGACTACAACCGGTATTGTAGATACTGCAACCATGAAAGAGTATCAGAGGCTCATGGAGGAAGCAACACACCGGACAAGTAACACTGACACGACACCAACAGAAACGGTCAGTAAGTCAAGAAGCAGCAGTTCCACAGGCACTGAGCTGAAGGTCACAGAAACTGGCTCTGGAGAAACAAACCAGACCATGATGACCGATTCGGGAGCCGGAATGGACCTTAACACACCTGCCCCGGAAGTTACAAAGTCAACTCCTGACAACTATGTTGAAGGCTATGAGATGACCAAGGAAAGTGTCACCAACCCTGAAACTTCAAGTGGTTTCTCAGGTTCTGACATACTGGCATCACTACTGGTGATTGCAGGTGTGGGTGCTATCTATGTTGGATTTGTGAGAAGAAGGAAGTTCTGAGGTTTCTTTGGCGCTTTTTAGAAAAAAGCGCCTTCTTTTTTATAATCATAAAAAAAAATCAATTCTTTTATATACACAAACTTATCTTATTTAAAATGCTAACTAACGTTATGCGTAAGCGAACTAATATAACTTATTTGTATTTCATGTTGATAGAAATGAAAATGGTGGTATTTGAAAAATCGAATATAGATTACTTATAACGACATGTTTCACACTATAGTAGAATAAATGGATTTTTAAAAGTATGGTCTTAACTTTGATTTATGATTAAAATACGAAAATAATGGTTGTGAACACTCCTGCGTAGCTTCCAGGCAATTACAGGAGTGTCCTACACATTACCGGGTGGTAATATGCAACAGAGAAGTATATTGGTAATAGTATTAAGTTTATTGTTGTTGACATCATTAACAGATGTTGCAGCGGCAGATGAACAGAAGATAAACATAATGTACATTGCATGGGCACCAAGTTCAGCTCTTGAAATGGCAAGCCAGAACAGCCATTTTGCTGAAGATATAAATTATATCTATATCCCATCTTTCAACACGACAACGTGGGCCGGTCCAAGTGACGAGCTCCTGGCGGCTGCAAACAGCGGACTTCTGGAAGAGCAGGACATAATATTCTGTGACATGCTGTCTGCTGCGGTATTCGAACCAATGGATACTGCCTTCAAACAAGCTCATAATTCCGGTGTTTCCTTACTGGACATAAATTCAATTGATACACCTGCTTATTTTGACTACGTCAGTGACGGAACATATGACGACACTATCTGTACATTATATAGTAACATGGGTACAACTACCGAAGATGAAAGACAGAGTGCCGAATATCTCCTAAGATCACTTGCTCAGGAATACGGCAACCATCCTGAGATCACAAATGATTGGGACAAGATCCGTGTGATGTGCATCGCATGGACACCAAATGCCGCCCTTCAGCTGGCTGCTGAGACTAACATGTACAGGGACATCATCGAATATACTTACATACCCTCATACAACACTACGACCTGGGCAGGTCCCAGTGATGAGCTCATAGCTGCAGGGAACACTGGACTTTTGAGTGAGCAGGACGTCATTTTTTGTGATATGCTCTCAGCATCTGTCTATGAACCTATAGAAGGCGCCTTCAGGAATGCAAGTGATAAAGGGACTGTGTTCATAGACCTCCGTTCGATAGACACACCTGAATACTTCGATCATGTGTATTCTGGTTCAGAAGATAATGAACTATGCAACCTGTACAATGGTATGGGAACAGGTACTGATGAAGAGCTAAAGAACTCTAAGAACTTCCTTATATTCCTGGCAAGTGAATATGCAAACCGTCCTGACATCACAGACGACTGGAAGAAAATTAACATCCTCTATATCGCCTGGACCCCAAGCCCGGCTCTCCAGCTGGCAAGTGAGATGGGTAGACATGTAGATGACATCAAATTCACATATGTCCCTTCATACAATACCTCAACCTGGGCAGGTCCCAGTGATGAGTTAATTGAAGCCGCAAACAGTGGCCTTCTTGATAAGCAAGATATCATTTTCTGTGACATGCTTTCAGCATCCATTTTTGAACCAATGAACAGTTCATTCTACAATGCTAAAAAGAGCGGTGCCTCGTTAGTTGATATCCGCTCGATGAACACACCATCTTACTTTGACTATGTATCCGACGGCTCAGCCGACGATCCGATCTGCAATTACTACAACAGCATGGGCATTGACACCGAAGAAGAGCAGCAGAATGCACACTCACTTCTGGAATATCTGGCTGTGGAATACGGGAACAAGGAAGAGATAACTGATGCCTGGAACAATAAGATAAGGATCATGTATATTGCATGGACCCCAAGCCCGGCCCTGGAGCTTGCAAGCCAGAACAACGTTCACAGCAATGAAATAGAATATACGTACATACCATCTTACAATACTACAACCTGGGCAGGGCCAAGTGATGAACTCCTTGAGGCGGTTGCCAGCGGTCTCATGGAAAAGCAGGACATAATTTTTTTTGACATGGTCACTGCAAGCATCTATGAGCCGCTGAACGACTCTCTGATGAATGCAAAGGCCAAAGGTGTGTCGTTCGTAGACATAAGGTCCATGAACACGCCCTCTTATTTTGATTACGTGTCCAACGGCTCAATTAATGATCAGATATGCAATTACTACAATAATATGGGTACCGGCACAGCAGTGGAGAAGAAGAATGCTGAGAACCTGCTGATATATCTTGCAAAAGAGTACGCCAACCATCCGGAGATAACTGATAACTGGGTAACCATCCGGGTGATGTACATTGCATGGACTCCAAGTGATGCTCTTGCCACTGCAAGTCAGACAAATCCATATAGCCAGAATATCGAGTACACCTATATAGAATCCTATAATACCACATCATGGGCAGGGCCAAGTGATGACCTGCTTGCTGCAGGCATGGGAGGACTGCTGGAACAGCAGGATGTGATATTCTGCGACATGCTCGCAGGTAACATCTTTGAACCCATAGACCAGTGGTTTAGAAGTGCACATAATAACGGTACTGTTCTGGTGGACATACGGTCCATGAACACACCTGAATACTTCGATTATGTGTACGAAGGTTCTGAGAACAATACCCTGTGCAACTATTACAATAATATGGGAACAGCCACCGATGCCCAGTTGAGGAATGCCGAGAATTTGCTGATATACCTCGCAAAGGAACTTGGCAACAACCCGGAATTAACAGATAGATGGGAGTATGTCACCTTAGGGCCCATAACACTTCCACAGATTGGTATTTACCATCCAGACTATGAAGGAAAGTACTTTGAGAGTACAGAGGAATACCTGGCATGGTATGAAGAGGACACAGGTACACATCATTTGTATGACCCCGGCAAGCCAACCATAGGCATATGGATGCACAGGTCCGATATGAAGGACGGCAATACAGGGGTTGTTGACGCCCTGGTAAGAGATATCGAATCCAAGGACTGTAATGTGATCTTAGGATTCGACACGTTTGATGATATTGTAAAATACTACTGTGATGAGAACAACAACTCACTCGTACAGTGTGTAATTTCGCAGAAGAGTTTCAGGCTGAACTACTTTGATAATGAGAAAGGATTACGTGAGCTGGAACAGCTTGATGTTCCTGTCCTCAGGGGGATCGTTGTTGAACAAACAAACACATTAGACCCTGCAGATGCAAACAGAGGCATACCCAACGGACAGGTAGTACGCAAGACAATCGGACCCAATGTTGATGGTATCTTCGAGTTCATAGTGGTTGGAGACAGCATATATGACCCTGACACCCAGACCAGTGAGTACATACCAAGGGCAGCACAGGTAGACTGGATCGTTAACAGGTCCATAAACTGGGCTGAGCTGAAACTTAAGGAGAACAAGGACAAAAAAATAGCACTTATTTACTACAACTATCCATCTGGCAAGGACAATATAGGTGCAAGTTACCTGGACACCATCTCAAGTATGAGACTACTACTCAACAAGATGGAAGAAAACGAGTTCAATGTTACGGATGTCCCTGATAATAACAGCCAGCTTCTTGAGATGATCTGGGCACAGGGTATCAATGCAGGCTCCTGGGCACCAGGTGTCATGAACGAAATGGTGGAGAAACGAGCCGAATGGGGATTGCAGCTCATACCCATGGAGACATACAGGCAATGGTTTGAAGAAGAGATACCTGAAGACCTGAGGAACAGCGTCATCGAGCAGTGGGGAGAGCCCTGGGCAGAGGAGTTGCCACAGAACAAGAGCCTCATGATATGGAAAGATAATGAGGGAGAGCAGTACATAGTTATACCTGCCGTTCAGTTTGGTGATGTGTGGATCATGCCACAACCTGCCCGTGGTTTCCTTCAGAATGACGATACCCTCTATCACAGCAGCATTGTACCACCACCACACCAGTACATTGCATTCTATCTCTGGCTGAACAAGGACTGGGATGCAGATGCTGTCATACATCTGGGTACCCACGGTACACATGAGTGGCTGCCAGGGCAGGCATACGGAATGAACCGCTCGGCTGAATGGGCGCCACTGCTGCTGCAGGATCTGCCAAACATCTACCCATACATAGTTGCAAACGTAGGAGAGGGTCTTACTGCCGAATACCGTGGTAATGCACTGATTATTGACCACATGACACCAACTCTTGAAAGGTCCGGTACCTACGGTGAACTTCTGAATATGTCACGTTTCATACAGGAATATTATGGACCTGAGATGTCACTGCAGACCAGGCAGGCATACCAGATGGCAATCATCGATGAGATGATAAAAGCCGGTGTAGATAGAGACCTTAAGGCCAATGCAACAGAACTCTATCTGTATGATGAGACACAGTTCGATCTGTTCGTCAGGAACATACTACATGAATATCTCGAGGATATAGAAGGAGAGAACATACCTTACGGGATGCATATTCTGGGAGAAGTGCCCTTAATTAATAGCACAGGTCCTTACAGGGATGAGCTTTCTGCTATGGTCAGGGCAATGATGAGCAGTTATTTTGAGGATAACATAACAGCAGCATTCTATCCTGCTGAGAAATATCCTCTTGGCATACCATTCAATGATACAAAGATCGACCTGCTGGTATGGGAAGTCATTACCAACGGAACAGAACCAAGTGATGCCCAGTTTATAATCTATGGAGAGGTGAATGAGTCACTAAATCTTGACCTTGAATTTGGTTTGTGGTGCAGGCAGAACCTGCTGGACAGTGCCATTGAGATCGATCGTGTCGTATGGGCACTCAGTGCCGGCTTCATTCCTGCAGGTTCCGGAACTGACCCGATCATGAATCCTAATGCTGTGCCCACAGGAAGGAACTTCTATGGTGTCAATCCTGAGCTTTATCCATCAGAAGCAACATGGAAACTTGGTAAGATACTTGCACAGCAATTGCTTGAGGATTACTATGAGAACCATGGAGAATATCCACGGAAAGTCTCTTTCTCAAGGTTTGGTGTGGAATTCATCAGGGACCATGGTACCCTGGAGGCAGAAGCACTGTACCTGCTGGGTGTACAGCCCGTGTGGGACAGGAACGGGAAGGTCATAGGTGTTGAATTGATACCTGAAGAGGAACTGCTTCCTAACTATGACTCATCTGTTGCCGGCAGACCACGTGTTGATATCGTTTATACCACTGCAGGTATGCGTGATGCGTTCCCGGACAAATTGAAGATGCTTGATGAGGCCACAAGGTTTGCAAACCTTGCAGAGCCAGGCAACTATCCGAACTATGTCAAGATCAGTACACAGGCAATCTATACTGAACTTTACGATTCCTTCCTGAAAAGCACTGGTAATGAGACATATGCTACAGAGATGGCAGGTAAACTGTCCACAATGCGCTGTTTCGCTGTCCGTGACGGAACATATGAGATTGCCGTTGGAAATGCTATCGAGGCCAGTGGTACATGGGAAAATGAATCTGAGATCGCTGAACTGTATCTTGACAAGATGGGATATGCCTATGGTACCGATCTCTGGGGATTTGACTGTTCTGAATTGCTAAAGGGTAACCTGAAGAATGTGGATGCTTCAGTACATTCGGATTCTTCTAACCTCTATGACACACTGGACAATGATGATTTCTTCCAGTACTTCGGTGGCCTGAACCTTGCTACAAGGTATGTGAGCGGGAAGACACCTGATATGTACGTTTCCGATACAAGGAATCCTGAACGTGCCGAAATGGTAGAGCTTGGCAGGTACATAAACATTAACATCCGCTCCAGGTACCTTAACGACAAGTGGATAGAGGGTATGATGGGGTCAGGTTATGCCGGTGGCAGGATGATGGCTGAATTTGTGGACAATCTATGGGGATGGGAAGTCTCCAATCCTGAACTTGTTGATGACAGCATGTGGGAAAATGTGTACAACAGATACATCAATGATGAAATGAAGGATTTCTTCAATTCAAACAACCCCGGTGCCTATCAGTCCATTACCGGCAGGATGCTGGAGGGTGTACGTAAAGGTTACATAGACTTGCCTGAGGATATAGTCAACAACCTTGTGAAAGAGTACATGGAATCTGTGGCTGAAAATGGGGCAACATGCTGTCACCACACCTGTGGAAATCCGTTGCTGGATGATTTTGTGCAGGGTAATATGGGAGCAGCCGGGATTAGCCAGGAAGTACAGGATACATACAAGAAGCAATTGTATGATGCAACATTGAGAGAAGAACTTCAGACACAACAGCCAGAAACAACATCATCTGCACCTACCAGAAGCAGTTCAGGTGGTAGTAGTTCAACTGGTTCCGAGTTAAAGATCGTTGAGTCGGGTTCTGGCTCATCCAACCAGACTGCACAATCCAATAATGGTGCAGGCATGGATATGAACTCGCCTGTACAGGATTCTGCGAAGTCGACTCCTGACAACTATGTAGAAGGCTATGAGATGACAAAGGAGTCAATTGATCCGGAATCTGAAAGCAGTAGTTTTTCTTTTACAGGATCAGATATAATAGCATCTGTTCTGGTGCTTGCTGGTGTAGGGGCAATTTACCTTGGATTTGTGAGAAGAAAGAAGTTCTAAATAAGGTTTGTTTGGCGCATTTTACAAAAATGCGCCTTCTATCTATTATGAAACAGAGGGAATTGCAAAACAGAAAACAACTAAATTTGTTTTA
This sequence comes from Methanolobus psychrotolerans, assembly GCF_002243045.1. Classification (GTDB taxonomy): domain Archaea; phylum Halobacteriota; class Methanosarcinia; order Methanosarcinales; family Methanosarcinaceae; genus Methanolobus; species Methanolobus psychrotolerans. The sequence goes on along the minus strand of NZ_MBKP01000026.1, from coordinate 7,631 downwards.
AATCAATTGATATTTAATTGGTGGTGAAGTACGATATGATATTAAAGAACATTCGAGAATACAATACAATCTTTACAGCGTTTCTCATTTTAACTTTACTAACTACAACAATATGTACTGCCGCAGAGATCAGTGGGAACAATGCAACAGAAACAACAGGTAACATTGAAGGAACATTCTCAGCGGAAACAAACATTATGAATGCTTCCGGTGTAATGATAATACCGGAAACAGATATAAGACCAAAAATAAGTTACGTGCTATCCCGTCCTTATGAAATAAGTTTCATGGAAAAAGTGGCAGCAGATCCGGAAATAAGTACTCAGATGAATATCAGCATGTACCTTGGAACTTCATATGCAGATCTGAGCTTTAACCTTCGTGACAGTGATCTAGTCCTCATGTCAAATCTTGACTCCTATGTGATCGAGGCAATCACTCCGACAGTTAACGATGCTAAAAATAATGGAGCCTACGTCATTTCCCTTGGAGATACACTTCAAAAGTGGGGACTGCATAACGTCAATACATCGACTCCTGAATACTCCGACATTCCGTTGTACATGCAGTATGTATCGGAAACAAACATGTATGGCTTAAATACTTTCATTGGAGCGACGTTCTTTGGCCTGGATTATACCATCGCTGAGCCTCTGCAAAGGCCGATATATGGCATATATCATCCAGTTGCACCGCTGATATACGATGATTTGCAGGACTATCTGGACTGGTACGAAGCAAGCGGCACCTACGACCCGGAAAGACCTACTGTTGCAATAATTATTGACAGCTTCGCATATGTGGAAAGGGACATGCCGCTGCTTGACTCCCTGGTAGAGAAGATCGAAAGCAACGACTGCAATGTCATAGTAGTGACATATTCTTACAAGGACAGCAAGTCAATGAGCTACCTGATGATGGATAACAAGTCTGTAGCTGACGTTGCGATTGTTATCTCCCGAGGCTCACGCCTTCATTACAATAATAATGAACAAGGAATTGCCAATCTTCAAACACTGAACATCACTGTCATGAACGGAGCACGTCTCTTTTCCGGAGTGAGTGTAGAAGAATGGGAGAACAGCGTTCATGGAGTACCACCTGACCAGCAGTACCAGGTAGCCTACGCAGAACTTGACGGGATCATCGAGCCCATAGTCATCAGCGGTAAAGCCATCAATGAAGCAACTGCTATTGAATACAATCGGCCAATAGATTACCAGATAGAATGGCTGATCCAGCGAGCAAAAGCCTGGGCACAGCTGCACGAGAAAGCAAATTCTGAGAAGAAGATCTTAATCCCTTACTATAACCCTGAAGGTGGTAAGGCCGACATTGGAGCAGACATTGATTACTACCTTGATGCACAAGCAAGCCTTGCAAACCTGCTGCAGGCCATGAACGACAGGGGATACAACACAGGCAATGAACAACTTCCCAATGCAACAGAGCTTGCTGCCATGATGGTTGAGAGAGGACATAACATTGGCAGCTGGGCTCCCGGAGAGCTAGAGAAATGTGTTGAGAACGGCAGTACCATACTCATTCCTGAATCCCAATACCTGAGCTGGTTTGAAGAACTTGCCGAGGATAAGCAGGAGGAAATGGTATCAATGTGGGGAGATGCACCCGGAAACATCATGATCTATGAGAACTCCACAGACAGGTACATTGTCATACCAGTACTGCAATTCGGTAACATACTCCTTACACCGGATCCTCAGCATGGCTGGTCTTCAAGTGAAGAGACGATGTACCACAATGCTTCATACCCGCCAACGCACCAGTGCTTTGCATTCTACAAGTATATGGCAACAGAATACGATGCAGATGCGATTTTCAGCATTTTCTCAAGCATTGAACTTATGCCGGGGAAAGAATGCGGACTTTCCGCAAAGGACTGGGGAGCGCTTCTGATGCAGGATATGCCGCACATCCATGTACTTCCTATGGATGCAGAAGGCGTTTTTGATAAAAGGAGAGGCAACATGCTTATAATAGATTTCATGACTCCGACACTTGTGCCGGCCGGTATCTATGGTGAACTTGCCAATCTGCAGCAAGATATAACTCTCTTCAACCAGGCATCTGACAGTGCAGTAAAGGAAATCCACAGGCAGAATATTCTTAACCAGACCCGGGAGCTTGGGCTTGACTATGACCTTAGCGTTGACCTGGAAGCAATTGCAGAAAACACAACACGTACGGATTTATTCATAGATGAGCTTGCAAACTACCTGTATGAGCTGAAGACTGCCTACATGCCATATGGATCCCATATACTGGGTGAGATCCCAGAAGGGGAAAGCCTTGTCATGCTCATAAAAGGTATGCTTGGAGATGATTTTGTAAACCATGCTACAGCAGCCGGCGGAAGTGAGGAACTTGCGGTTGCACTGCTTAATGAAATTATATTGAACTCCACTTCTCCTCACGATGCACAGGTAATGATACTTGGCCAGAACTATACGGATATTGATGCAGATCTGGAGCTGGCACAGGAGTATCTACAGAGGATAATGGACTCAAGCTGTGAGATCACAAAGATACTGGATGCACTTGACAGTACTTATATCACCCCCGGTCCTTCGGGAGACCCTATTCGCAACCCAGATGCTTTGCCAACCGGAAGGGACCTCTGCACCTTTGATGACAGGCTCATCCCGACAAAAGCAGCGTGGACTGTTGGGTCGCAGCTTGCAGAGGATATGCTGGAATTGAAACTTGAAGAAGATGAGCAGTATCCTGAAAAGATAGCTTTCCTCCTTTGGTCTGTGGAAACTACAAGGAATCAGGGTGTTATGGAATCTGAGATATTCAAACTGCTTGGTGTGGAGCCACAACACAACACCAAAACCAACAGGATTTCCGGTCTCCGGCTCATGAACTCCACAGAACTTGGCAGACCAAGGATAGACGTGCTGGTAGTGACATCCGGACTTTACCGCGATGTGTATCCAAACCAGATAGAGCTCATCGATGAAGCTATAAGGATGGCTGCAGCGGCTGATAATGATACATACCCGAACTATGTGAGAATTCATTCCAATGAAACCTACCTGGCACTTATCGAAAGTGGATACAATGAGTCACTTGCCTACAACCTCTCGGTTTCGAGGATATTCTGTCCGTCTTCCGGGGCATATACCCCAGGTATTCAGGAAATAGCCGGCGGTGGCACATGGGACGATACCGATGAGATAGCATCTCTCTACATTGACAGGATGGGATATCTCTATGGACAGAAACTATGGGGGGAGCACTATTCCGATGTGTTCGAACTGAACCTTGCAAACGTAGATACTGCTGTATTCAGCCGCACATCGAACCTTTATGGTGTACTTGACCACAACATGGTGGCTGCTTATTTTGGTGGTCTGAGCCTGGCCGTTGAAAGTGTCAGCGGCAACGCGCCGGATATGTACATTAACGACCTTAGCGGTTCTGCAGAGATTGAAACCCTGACCGAGTTCCTCTATAAGGACCTGCGTTCACGATATCTGAATCCATACTGGATAGAGGGGATGATGGGCAACGGCTTTGACGGCACAAGATATATGGACTCGGTCTTTGAGGTAATACAGCTATGGGATGTAACAACTACAGGATTGATCACGGATGATGTATGGAATGGGCTGTATGAAACATATTTCTTAGATAAATATGAAACCGGAGTTACTGAGTACCTTAAATCCACAAACCCGTATGCTTACCAGTCAATGGCGGCTACTGCACTGGAATCTGCCCGTATAGGCAATTGGGATGCTTCCAATAAGGTGCTGCAGAACCTTGTAAAAGAGTATGTTGAATCAACAGTAGACAACGGTGTTACCTGCTGCCACCATACCTGTGGTAATCCACTTCTGGATGAATTCGTCCAGAGTATGATGACCACAACTGGTGTTGTTGATGCTGCTACTGCCGCAGAATATCAGAGGCTCATGCAGGAAGCAACACACAGGATCACCAGCACAGAGCCGGCACCAACAGAGACTGTCAGCAAAAGCAGAGGCGGAAGCTCTTCCGGTTCTAAGTTAAGTGTCACAGATTCAGGTGCTACAGCAGCAAACCAGACAACGGCAGATTCAGGAGCCGGAAAGGATCTAAGTACACCAGCTACAGAATCTCCGAAATCGACCCCTGACAACTATGTGGAAGGCTACGAGATGACTCCTGAAGCTGTCCCGCAGACAGAAACAGGAAGCAGTATCTCTTTCTCAGGATCGGAGATACTAGCTTCATTGTTGGTGCTTTCGGGTGTTGGAGCGATTTATGTGGGATTTGTAAGAAGGAGGAAATTCTAAAGTATGGTTTGGCGCTTTTGTACTGTAAAGCGCCTTTTTTTGCCAATAACGATCAGATATTGTTGAAAATACATCGTAAATATATTATTTTTTTATATGTTCCCTGTGTTTTATATACAAGTATGCCTGAATATATTTACTGTTTACATATTACTAATCCTATACTCCATCATAAAAAAAAGGAACGGAGAACATGGTTGGAAAAACTGTATTATTCTTATCTATCATCGTAATTCTGCTATCTCCCCTGGCCTCTTCGGCCAGCGGCGAGAATACGATCTTCCTGAGATCAGGCAACATAAATACCGATCTGCTATCTGAAATCAATGGATCTGAATATAGTGATATCAAAACATCCTCAATCTCCGAACTTGAAGATGACTCTGCATATGGATATTATATCGTTCAATTTGAAGGGCCTATTCGGGAGGAATGGAAAAGTGAAGTACAAAACACTGGCGCTGAGTTCTTTGATTATGTTCCTGACAATGCTTTTGTGCTCAGGATGAATGTAAATGAGAGGGATCTAGTAGAATCACTTGAATTTGTACACTGGACAGGGGAATACCTACCTGAATACAAATACACATCAGAAGTTGTAAATTTGGTTGATACCTCCATACAATCCGGATCAGGAGAAGTTATTGATCTCTTAATATTCCTTTTTGATCCGGATGAAAGCCCTGAGGTAGTAGCCAGGATAGTATACCTGGAGGGACTTATTCTTGAAAACTCAGGTAACCATCTAAGGATTCAGATCCCGTCATACAATGTAGAAAATCTTGCTTCTATCAACGGGATAAGCTGGATAGAGCCATATGCAGAACTCTCTATTTCTAATGATGTTGCAGCAGGTCTTATTAATATAAGATCCGTGCACAATACACTAAGCTTGAAAGGCAACGGACAGATAGTTGCCGTATGTGATACAGGACTTGATACCGGCATTAATGATAATTCAATGCATGCCGATATCCGGGGCAGGATACTGAGCATTGCAGACTTTTCCGTTGATGGTGCTGCAGATATCAGTGGTCATGGAACTCATGTGGTCGGATCCTTGCTTGGTAACGGGGCAATGTCAGATGGGCAATATACCGGGATGGCTCCCCAGGCATCACTTGTATTTCAGGCAGTTGAAACTGATAGTGGTGCTTTGAACATTCCAACTGACCTTAATAAAATATTCTTGCCTGCATACAATGCCGGTGCAAGGATTCACAGCAATAGCTGGGGTTCTGAAAATAATGGCCGCTACGATGGATATTCCTATTATGTGGATCAGTTCTCATGGAACCATCCTGATATGCTAATAATAGTCTCTGCAGGTAATGACGGGGAAGACGTCGATATTGACGGTGTTATTGACCCGGATTCGTTGAACACGCCTGCTACAGCAAAGAACTGTATTGCTGTCGGGGCATCTGAAAGTGAAAGAGGAGATACTTTTTCCAGTGGCTCATACTCAACATGGGGCACACGTTGGGCCTCGTTGTTCCCCACAAATCCGATATATAGTGATTATATGGCTGACGACAGCGAAGGAATAGCCGCATTCAGCAGCAGGGGACCTACAGACGATGGAAGGATCAAACCTGATATTGTTGCTCCCGGCACTTTCATAATATCTACAAAGTCAAGCCAGGCAAGCTGGTACGACTGGGGTGCCCTTTCAGAGAATCCAAATTATGCCTATATGGGAGGCACAAGTATGTCAGCACCAATTGTTGCCGGTGCTGCTGCACTGGTGCGTGAATACTATATGGAGATAGAAGGTCTTGAAAACCCAAGTGCTGCGTTGATAAAAGCAACCCTGCTCAACGGCGCATATAATATGACACCGGGGCAATATGAAGAGAGTGCTGCACAGGAGATTTCCGGCAGGCCGGATTATTCCCAGGGATGGGGACGTCTTGATGTTGAGAACTCGATACTTGTGCCCTATCCAGAAGTGATTGCATATTTTGACGGTATATCCCTGTCTACTTCACAATCCTGGAATCACACCTATGACTATGTAAAAGGAAATGAGCCTTTAAGAGCAACCCTCGCATGGACCGATTATCCGGGAGCGGTCTTTTCGTCGAAAAACCTTATCAATGATCTGGATATGACGATATCCACACCTTCCGGATCATACTACGGCAACAACGCTCCTGACCGTACAAATAATGTTGAAGGAATTGAACTGGAAAACATTGTTGAAGGAAACCAGATAATCACAATTATCGGACACAATGTAATCCACGGACCGCAACCTTTTGCCCTGGTCCTGTCGTTCACCTGTAACAACAACGAGTTTCCATCTCCCGGCTCCTATGTCTCAAACAGCAGTACACCGGTATCAACCGATCTTGTACATCCGGTTGGAGTGAACCCGACTTCCATTCAAATGATGATCAATGATATACCTGTCAGTTTCAGTACAGTACCTATATCCGGTGGATACAGTATATCATATAATACGCCGACTCCTTACCCTGCAGGTGAATATAACGTATCGGTCACAGCCCTGACGGATACCGGTCAGCAATTCTCCTATAACTGGAAATTCACCGTCACATCCAGCTCATCCAAATTGATCACCGGTTTTAGTTTTGAAGAACTTGCAGTTACTGGCGAGATCAATGAAGCTGCAAGGACCATAAGCATTACAGTGCCTTATGGAACTGATGTAAAAAGCCTGACTCCAACCATTGTTCATACGGGAGCAAGCATAACACCAGGAAGCGGAGTAGCGCAGGACTTCACTAACCCGGTCACTTACACGGTAGCAGCAGAGGACGAGACAACCCGGAGTTATGCGGTAACAGTGACATCATTGCTGAACCCGGCGAAATCAATAACCAGTTTCAGCTTTACTGACCCTACAGTTGCTGGTGTTATTAACGAAGCTGCAAGGACCATAAGCATTACAGTTCCTTATGGAACTGATGTAACAGGTCTGACTCCAACCATTGTTCATACGGGAGCAAGCATAACACCAGGAAGCGGAGTAGCACAGGATTTCACTAACCCGGTCACTTACACGGTAACAGCAGAGGACGAGACAACCCGGAGTTATGCGGTAACAGTGACATCATTGCTGAACCCGGCTAAATCAATTACAGGTTTCAGCTTTACTGACCCTGCAGTTGCTGGTGTTATTAACGAAGCTGCAAGGACCATAAGCATTACAGTGCCTTATGGAACTGATGTAACAGGTCTGACTCCAACCATTGTTCATACGGGAGCAAGCATAACACCCGGGAATGGAATAGCACAGGACTTCACTAACCCGGTCACTTACACGGTAACAGCAGAGGACGGAACAACCCGGAGTTATAC
>NZ_MBKP01000025.1 GCF_002243045.1 Methanolobus psychrotolerans | reverse complement strand
GTATTAGCACCTTCTGTAAGATCAATGGTCGCAGAATAGTTGTTACCATCAAGGGAAGCAGAGACGCCGTTTACAGTAACTGAAGCAAGATTGACGTCAACAACACTACCGTTTATGGTCTGGCTGCTAACATTAGTAGGTGTGGTCACCGGGTCAACCAAGACTACAGGAACAACTGTATCAAGCACAATGGAAGTGCTGCTATTGGAACCACTATTACCTGCAGAGTCAACCGCAACAACAATGATCGTATTGGCACCTTCTGTAAGATCAATGGTCGCAGAATAGTTGTTACCATCAAGGGAAGCAGAGACGCCGTTTACAGTAACTGAAGCAAGATTGACGTCAACAACACTACCGTTTATGGTCTGGCTGCTAACATTAGTAGGTGTGGTCACCGGGTCAACCAAGACTACAGGAACAACCGTATCAAGCACAATGGAAGTGCTGCTATTGGAACCACTATTGCCTGCAGAGTCTGCCGCAACAACAGTGATCGTATTAGCACCTTCTGTAAGATCAATGGTCGCAGAGTAGTTGTTACCATCAAGGGAAGCAGAGACGCCGTTTACAGTAACTGAAGCAAGATTGACGTCAACAACACTACCGTTTATGGTCTGACTGCTAACATTGGTAGGTGTGGTCACCGGGTCAACCAAGACTACAGGAGCAGTGGTATCCAGCATGGCATAGACAGTGTTATTAGACTCAACATTGCCGACATTATCAACTGAATAGTACATGACAGTGTTATTACCATCAGTATCGATCAGGACAGAGGTGCCGGAGATCCACGAACCTTCATTGATCTTGTAGAATGTGGAATTCACACCCGAACCTGCATCAATTGCTGTAAGATTAACGGTGAAGGAACTGTTCTGCCAGCCAGAAGGTGCATCATCGGTGGTGACAGGAGCAGTGAGATCTTCAACTGTGAGATCGAGACTCTGGATAATTGGACCATTCTTAAAAGTACCCACATCTGTTGAATTAATGTTCAGTACTTTGAAAATGACGTTCTCGTTCACATCACTACTCGAACCGGAAGAAACGGTAATTGAGTATTCACCTGCAACGCTTACAGTTGCGTTACCATCTGAGATCATATCTCCATGGTCTATGTATGCTTCTATTACCGTACCTACAGGTGCATTTAAACCATTTATAAGAACTGTACCCTCAAAGACATTCGGACCTGGCGGGACATCTGCCATAACCACAGGTGACATACATACAAGTATCAGCAATAATATTGATATTATTGTAAGTGTTCTTATTCCACTCATTGCAAATCACCCTTGCGTCTGAATTTAGTTATTACAAATACAGAAGCCAGCATTCCAATGGCCAGAATAAAAGAGAATCCGTTCAAAGACTTCGCAGTGTCCGAAGATGTATCGGTTACTTGTTTGTCTTCCGGATTTGTTGTATCACTGAAAATTGAAGATTCTTCGGGGCTTATTTTTGCAGCCGTACCTGTTGTTGAAAGATCCAGAACAGTTGGATGAGGAGCATAAATGCTGAACTCAACAGTCTGTACTGCAGTGGAATCATTAATTATGAAAGTTATTTCTTTCTGATGATCAGCTGAGTTGCCCTGAACATGTATTTCATAATGACCGTTAATCGTGATATTAGCAGAGCCATCAGGTTCAGTATCATTCTGGTAATCTATATATGCTTTTATTGTTGTACCGGCAGGTGCTTCAGCACCATCCAGTGTAACATTGCCACTAAATGTATTGGGCAATGATGGTATGCTATTAGCCATTACAGGAATTGCCAATAAGGATAATAGCATCATAGTGGTGAGTAGTAATTTCGTCGATGGAAGATGATGCGATCTCATGTTTTATTCCTTCTTGTTTCGATTTGCTCCAATACAAAGTATGATCAATCCGATTGTCACGGTTAATGAGCTAAAACCGGGGATTGCTTTTGAAGATGAAGAGTTGTCTGCAGTGTCGGATATGCCGGGCCCATTATCCGAGATGTTTTCCTGCTCATCAGTCTTTGTTTCAGGTTCAGAGGGCTCATCTGATGGAGAATCTGCTGATGCTGAATTTTCGGACTGTATGTCAGTATCTGAATTAAAGGATGAATAAGATGATGAAGCCGAAGAAGACTGTGTATCTAAACTGTCATCTGTTGATATTGCCAGGTCTATTGTTACAATTGCACCTGGTTCCCAGTTCCGGGTCATATCTGTTCTATCCCCGTTCACAAAAAACTCAATTAGCTTATCAGCATCACTGGATTCACCGGGAATTCTCAGCATATATTGCCCTGTGGACTGCACAGTGTACGAATCTACCAGTTCCCCCTCCATTTCAGCTGTGACAACAGTACCTGCAGGTGCAGGATTACCATCTATAGTGACATCACCCTGAATGAGCATTGGGGTTAGAGGAATCGCGGAAACTGTAGTAATTGATATTAAAATAAAAATCAGTGTTGCAAAGCAAACAATGGTTTTGTTTCTTAGCTTAAGAAGCATGGATTATTTCTCCAAAATAAATAAAAGATAACTGGTGCAGATGCACCAGTTTGACCGACTGAGTCTCAAACCAAAATTTGATTCTCATAATAGTTGTCAATTGCTGCGTATGTCTTGTCCTCCGTCATGAAGATCCAGTAACCTTCACCTTCACTCATCTGGGTGAAATCCTGAAGTTCCTCATTAATGTACCTTTCCCATCCTGCAGACCCTGAATATTTAAGCAGGTTACTGTAGGAGCCTGTTATAGATGTCAGGGAAGTGGTTACGTTAATGTCGTCTGCTGATGTGTGGCCTATCATGTTCCAGCCTGCAGCCAGGTCCTGTGTAGGAGGTATCTTTGGAACACTTCCGTCTACAGGCATGTATTCGAACCGGAGGTTAACTGAATCTGCTGATGCACTATATACCCAGTATCCTCTGCAAGGAACTATGTTGTCAGGATCGGTGTCCCACTGTGATGCTGCTGCATCATAATAGAATACATATCTGTCATCAAACACATCTTCAGTACTGGAATCGTCCAATCTGCCAGGTACTGAAACGAGGTTCCATCCCTGTTCCAGTGTCAATGTCATGTCTGCGTATGACTTGACCGGACCAAAGGATACCACTGTATCGTTCTGGTTACCCAGGGTATCATTTGCAGCCACTGCTACATAGTAGTCCACACCATCTGTGAGATCATCACCATCGATGGTCCAGAGAGTAGTTGTGGTTGTGTCGACATCATCTACAGTATCTTCAGGAATCATACCAGAAACATTGGTTATCTCCGAAGTGCTGATGTAGATGTTGTAGTTAGCAAAGTCAGGAGCATCGTTTGCATTCCAGCTTACATTCAGACTTGAATCAGAATCTTGCCTGTCCTCAGCAGTCACACCTTCGATCTGATCAGGTACTGTGAAATCAAATGTCACATACCATGTAGAGTCTATGCCGACATTTGATGCCATGTCAGTTCCGTTCAACCTGATCCAGTAATTCGCTTCTGTCTCAGTTCCCTGAACCTCATAGTTGTAGGTGTAATTCGAGCCATCGAAAGAAACATTTGTTGCATCATAATTTTCTACAAATGCTCCCCCATCATAACGTGAGAGTGTAACTATTGGCTCACTTGAGAGTGTTTCTGATGTCGAGAAGACAATTGTCACTGTATCTCCAGTCATTGCACCATCTGTAGTATCTTCATCTATTATATTCAGGTCAGGTGCGATACCATCTGTTGCTGCGGTTGCTGAACCTTCTGCAACAAGAGCAATTGGAGATGTAGCTCTGTCAGTCACAGAACCTGCATCGGCGATCTGCACTTCAGGGGTTGCATCTGTATCTACAGAACCTGCTGCTGTGAAATTCACAACGATCACATTGTCAGTGTTATCTGTATCAATATATCCTTCTCCCTCATATCCTGTGACATTCACTGCAAAGTCACCCAGTTCAGAGGAATCCAGAGCTTCACTGAAGGTAAGTATTACCCTGTTTGCTGCAAAATTAGTTGCTGCTGTCACTCTTGAAACAACAACCGGTGCCGCACCGTCAACAGCAGTCATGCTTACGTCTTCAAGTGCATTTTCAGCTGATGCATCATCTGTCAGGAGACCTTCAGTTTCATTGTAGGTCACCAGAGGAGTTGCACCTGTGTCGTAGGAATCAGATTCGACCAGTGATATGGTAAATGTGTCATTGGCCAGAGTTGTTTGTGACCATGCACCTGTTGCGTTGATCTCATAGTCTCCAATTGTAAATCCGGCTGTTGAAACAACTGAGAACTTCATGGACTCATCAAAGACCACTGCAATCTCATCGATGTAACCGTTTCCATCAGCATCGTCGGTAGTTGCTGAGAGCATTGTAGGTGCTGTCACATCATTAAAGTTACCTGTGATTGCGACACTGTCGCTTCCCATTGCATTCGTTCCGTCGGTGATGGATGCATTTGGAGTGATGACGTCACCCACAACAACTGTAGGAACTCCTTCAGTTACATTCAACGTAACTGTGAGCACACTTGCAGATGTCCAGTTTGCTGAACCGATCGCACCTGCACCATCAAGCCAAGTGGATTCACCAATATCAAGGACACCATCGATGTTAGTAGCATTTATCTCAAATTCAGTTATATTTTCACTGAAGGTCAATACAACAGTATCATCTGCATCGATACCTTCTCCATCGATACTTTCATCTGAAGCCACCGCAGAGACGATTGCAGGTGCTGCTCCATCAGTTGCTTGTGTTGCTGATTCTTCTGCAACAATATTATTTGGAGTTGCAGCTCTGTCAGTTACTGTACCTGCGTTGGTGACCTGTACTTCAGGAGTCGCATCGGTGTCATAGGAACCGGATTCTGTAACGTTCACAACAATTACATTGTCTGAGTTGACAGCATCATAATAGCTCTCTCCATCATAACCTGTAACAGCAACTGCGAAGTCACCAAGTTCAGAGGAATCCAGAGCCTCACTGTAGGTCAAGGTCACCATGTCGATGTATCCGTCAAAGTCAGCATCTCCAGTAGTTCTTGAAATTACAACAGGAGCTGCTGCATCGGCAAGTGTCAAAGTAGTAGTACTTGCAAGTGTGTTGGTGCCATCTGTGATGGAAACTTCACCAGCAACATTATACTGAATCGTTGGTGCCTCTGAACCACCGGTGATGTTTGCATTTGCGGTTGCTGTGAGTACCAGTGTTGCATTGTTAGTTGCAGTACCTGCAGTTACATCAAGACCTGTGATGCTACCTGCACTCACTGTCCAGTCCACATCTTCATATTCGCTGTATGTAATCTCTTCAGAGAATGTTAGTACAACCTGGTCAACAGTACCATCGCCATTTGCGTCCCTGTATTCCTGACCGGTAATTACAGGAGCTGCTGCATCAATGGATGTTACGGTCTGATCTTCAGTCCTGACATTGGTACCGTCAGAGTAGCTGCCTGCTGTAAAGACAACATCTACAGAATCCGTGTCTACAGACTGTGAGGAGTCGTTGGATATTGTGAATATCACTGTAGAGTCGTTTCCGGTGTCACCTGTAACCATTGCATCGGCAGCAACACCACCTATACTGAAGTTGGCTGCATTAAGACTTGCATCGGACACAGATTCTGTAAAGACTATAGTAACGTTGTCAAGCTTACCATTTCCATTGCTGTCCCGGGTAGTTGCGGTTTTGATAGCCGGAGCCGCACTGTCAGTAAGTGCCAATGGACCAACAGCTGCAAGTAAGTTTTCTGCATCGTCCACAACACCATTTCCATCGTAAGCAAGAGTTGATTCAACCGCACCACCAGTAATATTTGGATCTGCAGTGGCTGTGAGTATCAGCGTTGCATTGTCTGTTTCAGCTGCAGTTGCAGCAAGTCCTGTGATGCTACCTGCAACAAAGGACCAATCATTAACATTAAAAATACTGTAGGTGATATTCTCAGAGAATGTCAGTTTGACCTGATCTACCGTACCGTCATAATTGGAGTCAAGATATTCCTGCCCAACAATAACCGGTGATGCACCATCTTCTTCAGTTACATCGTCTGTCAACACATCACCCAGATCATTACCAGCTGAGGATGCATCAGCCAATGAACCGAGTGTAGCATTGTAAGTTACATCAGGCATTGCATTGGTGTCGTATGACTCTGACTCGTTCAGGGAGATTGTGAGAGTGGTGTTACTAACAGACCAGACACCGGTTGCATTGAATTCAAAACTGCCAATTGCAAGTCCTGTCGTTGAATTGATGGAACCGTTCATGGACTCATCAAAGACAAGGACCATAGTATCGATGTAACCATTTACATCAGCATCGCCAGTGGTTGCTGAAAGTAATTCAGGCGGTGTCACATCATCAAAGCTGCCTGTGATGGTTGCAGTGTCAACGCCCATTGCATTGGTTCCGTCGGTTATGGATGAACTTGGAGTAATGACATCACCTACAGCAACAGTAGCAGCGGTGTTTAAACCTAGTGTAACTGTAAGAACACTCGATGAAGTCCAAACTGCAGAAATTGGATTCTCGCCAACTATCCAGCTGTGACCACCAAGGTCAAGGACTGTGTCGATATTAGCACCAGTGATCGCATACCCTGTTGTGTTTTCACTGAAGGTCAGCACAACAATATCATCTGCATCCTTATCGTCCGCGTCATTGCTTCCATCTCCTGCTACAGCAGTGAGAAGAGCTGGTGCGGCGCCGTCGGTTGCTGCAGTTGCTGTGTCTTCTGCTTCGAGAGATATTGGAGTTACAGCTAGGTCTGTAATCGAACCTGCATTGGTTATCTGTACATTGGGAGTTGCAGCGGTGTCAGGGGAACCGGACTGTGTGAAGGTAACTAATATAATATTGTCGTCATTGGCATCATCAACATAGTCCTCACCATTATATCCATCAACATCAACTGCAAAAGCACCCAGTTCGGATGAATCAAGAGCTTCACTGAAAGTCAGTACCATCCTGTCTATCTGACCATCTCTGTCGTTATCACCTGTAACTCTTGATATTGCCACTGGTGCTGCACCATCGGTTGAGGCAGTTGCTCCGCCTTCTGCAACAAGAGCATTTGGAGTTGTTGCTCTGTCTGTGACAGAACCTGCGTTAGTGATCCGTACTTCAGGAATTGCGGCGGTGTCAGGCGAACCGGACTCTGTGAAATTCACAACGATCACATTGTCAGTGTTGTCAGCATCATAATAGCTCTCACCAACATAACCAGTCACATCGACTGCGAAGGTACCAAGAGCGGATGAATTGAGATTTTCACTGAAGGTCAAAGTCATCATGTCGATCTGACCGTCGGAGTCTGAGTCGCCTGTTTCTCTTGAAGCAAGAATTGGTGTAGTGTCGTCGGCAAGTGTGACTGTGTCAGCTACCATCTGATTGTCGGCAGCGTCCACAACACCATCTCCACTGTAAGCAAGGGTTGGCTGGGTCGCACCGCCAGTGATGCCTGCGTTTGCAGAGGCTGTAAGTGTGAGTGTTTCACTTGTTTCTGCAGTACCTGCGCTTACATCAAGTCCTGTTATGCTGTTGGGAGTTACCGACCAATCGTTGTCATCATAGGCTGCATATGAGATAGATTCGGAGAATGTCAGTACAACCTGATCGATGGTACCGTTATTGCCTGAGTCTGTGTATTTCTGCGCGGTTATGACAGGAGAAGCCAGATCCTCTTCAGCGAGGTCCCCGGTTGCTACATCAGCAAGCGTGTTTCCTGCAAGGTCTTCAAGTGTGCTTCCCGTAACTGTCAGGTCAGGTTTTACACCGGTGTCGTATGATTCGGACTCAGTGAATGAGAGATATAGTATATTATTATCTGCTGCATCATCGTTGTCAGGACCGTTAGGGTCGATCATTTCATTTTCATATCCGGCAACTGCGAATACAGATGTTGTAAAAGGAGTACTTGTGTCAATATAACCTGTGAGTGTATCATCGACTATTGCAGCATCGAAGGTCAGTTTATAGTGGTCGATGTGTCCATCTCCGTCTGAATCGATTGTTTCTGCAGATGTGATGGAAGGCAGGGTTGCATCGGCGGTCAGGTTGTTTTCACCTGTAAGTGTTGTCGCAAAAACAGTGCCTTGCTGATCTCCCAACAAGTAAGTACTGGTACCTTCAGCGAGATTTATTCTTATTGCATGTGGTTCTGCCCAGCTTGCACTTGTTTTTATTGCTATGAAGTAATGCATCCCGGATCCTGATTCAGGAATAGCTGTGTTCGTAGTAACTTGAGTAATAGTACCAATGGCAATACTTGAAGACCCGGTATAACCGATTTCAGTATCATTATTGGAGTCAAAAATGTTATCTTCAGAATAGAAGATGGAAGCCCTCGAAAAAGCAGCATTTGTCACCCCGGTCGCACCAGCGTCGATAAGGGTGAATTTTACTGAGTTGAGAGTTTCACTCCCATTTGTCACCAGATTGAATCCTACGAGAGGGATGAAGTCACTGTTCGCCTTTGCAGTCTGCCCATCTATTATTAGTTCAGTTGCATTAGTTTCCTCAATAACTGTCGCGGCGGCAAGCCCCGACATCATGATAATCGCCATCATGATCGATACAAAAAGATATTTTTTCTTTATTAATAGCGTGTTTAATCCTAAATCAGCCATCTCTTCACCTTTAATAGTTTTAATTATTTTAATAATTTTAATAATTGATGCTTATCATCATTATGATGATACGTTAATACAAGATATATAGTAAAGAAGTAATTTAAACCTTTCCACGTTATAAATATTTAATATGTGGAATAAAAGCATCATGCACGAGTAAGTCTCTAAAAAAAATATACGTAGATAGTCTTTTTTCAACTTTTGAACACTAAACTACTTTCACTAAATAATAGAGACTATAAATAAACATATGTACAGAATATTTCCACGTACCACAGTGCTAAACTAAAACTCCCGTACCCGATTCTGCAGAACCGTGGGTGATTTCTCTGTTTCAACAAGCCATAAAATCACAAAATCAGGCTTTGCCTTGACTCAAAAAGAACGTGAAATCATTGAAATTTTCAAAAGGGTAGTACATAATATAGTTTTAAAGCCAAGATAAAAAGTTTTGTTGTTGAGTGATCACATATATTATACACACCCTCATTTTGAAGGCTTTTGGAAATATAAGCCGATAAGTAGCGTTTTGTTTGCGAGGCATAGAAAATAATAAATCATCATAGTTAATTTTATATACTAAAACCTAGTACATAGGATTCCGTTGTATGATAAAAATTAAAGCAGCTCTAATAATAAACACAGTTGTACAACAAACCCAAAACAAATCAAAGAAGTACAGAAGGAAAAGACCATGCGACAAGTAGCAATATACGGAAAGGGCGGAATCGGCAAGTCAACGACAACACAGAATTTGACAGCAGCACTCGCCACAATGGGAAAAAAGATACTGTTAGTAGGATGCGACCCAAAGGCAGACTCCACAAGAATGCTTCTTGGAGGTCTTAACCAGAAGACAGTACTTGACACATTAAGGTCAGAAGGCGACGAATCTGTTGAACTCGATAAGCTTCTCCAGCCAGGATTTGGAGGGATAAAGTGTGTCGAATCAGGGGGACCTGAACCAGGCGTCGGTTGTGCAGGAAGAGGAATTATCACATCAATTAACCTGCTGGAAAACCTTGGTGCATATGAAGAGGACCTGGATTACGTCTTCTACGACGTACTCGGTGACGTAGTGTGCGGAGGTTTTGCGATGCCTATCCGTGAAGGAAAGGCAAAGGAGATCTACATCGTTGCCAGCGGAGAACTCATGGCAATCTATGCAGCAAACAACATCTGCAAGGGTATCCAGAAATACGCAAAGGGTGGTGCACGACTTGGCGGGATCATCTGCAACAGCAGAAAGGTAGATGGAGAACGTGAACTCCTCGAAGCATTTGCACAAAGACTTGGAAGCAAACTCATCCACTTCGTACCAAGAGACAACATCGTCCAACGTGCAGAGATCAACAGAAAGGTAGTCATCGACTTTGATCCTGACTGTGAACAGGCACAGGAATACCTTACACTTGCCAGCAACATCGAGAACAATGACCTGTTCGTGGTTCCAAAGCCAATGGAAATGGAGGACTTGGAAGCAATGATGGTAGAATTCGGAATTGTTGAACTCTGAGGTGAAAATAATGCAGATGATCCGTGCAATTATCAGGCCAAACAAGGTATCTGATGTAGTAGAAGAACTCGAGAAGGAGGGCTTTGTATCCCTCACCAAGACAGACGTTTTTGGAAGAGGTAAGCAAAAAGGCATCCACACAGCAGAGATCCATTTCGACGAACTCCCAAAGACAATGCTCATGTTGGTCGTTGAAGACGAGAACAAGTCAAAGGTCATAGAAATAATAAAGAATTCAGCCCACACAGGCAAGTACGGAGACGGAAAGATATTCGTAAACCCCGTGGAAAGCGCGTATACAATACGCACAGGCGAATGCGGACTGTAAAAGAAGGGGATGTAAATGAAGGAAATCACGGCAATCATTCGCATGAACAAAGTGCAAAAGACACTTGATGCACTATCACAGTGCGGATACCCTTCCTTCACCGTAGAAAAGGTGATGGGCAGAGGAAAGCAAAAGGGACTATGCTATGAGTTTGAGCCACCCCTTCCGCAGCAGCAGGGAGTCACAAAAAAGAACTGTATACCTTTTGTCCCAAAGCGCCTGTTCACAATCATTGTCGATGACAAGGCTGCAGAAAAAATAGTCCAGCGCATCATTAGCATCAACCAGACTGGCCATGCAGGAGACGGAAAGATATTCGTAACAGACATACCCGAATCCTACCGTATAAGGACAGGAGAAGAAGGCGAGATTACGGTTGGGAGGAACGAAGCATGAGTTCTGAAATAGAATCCTCACAGAATGTCATTGACGAGATGATGAAGATCTACCCTGAAAAGGTAGCAAAGGATAGAAGGCAACACATTGTTGTCAAGGATTCATGCGCTACAGACCAGCACATCGAAGCCAACAGCAAGGTAATACCAGGTATAATGACAAACCGTGGTTGTGCCTTTGCCGGTGGTAAGGGTGTGGTCATGGGACCTATCAAGGATATGATACACATTGTCCACGGACCAATTGGCTGTGGATATTACACCTGGGGAACCAGGCGGAACATGGCTAAGGCCGAAGAAGGCGGCGACAACTACCTGCAATACAGCTTCTCCACAGACATGATAGAAACAGACATTGTGTTTGGTGGTGAAAAGAAACTCAAGGCAGCCATAGACGATGCCGTGAGGATATTCAAGCCCGGAGCGATCTCAATCTGTGCAACATGTCCGGTAGGACTTATCGGCGATGACATTGAATCAGTTGCCCTGCAAGCAGAGAAGGAACATGGTATCAAGGTCATGGCACTTCGCTGTGAAGGTTACAGAGGTGTGAGCCAGTCAGCAGGACACCACATTGCAAGTAATGTCCTCATGGAACACGTAGTTGGTACTGAGGAACTTGAAAACCCAACTCCATTTGACATCAACATCTTCGGTGAGTACAACATTGGAGGCGACCTCTGGGAAATTAAGCCACTCTTTGAAAGAATAGGATACCGCATAGTATCCAGTTTCACAGGAGACGGGTCCTTCCACAGTCTTGCAAAGGCACACAAGGCAAAGCTCAGCATCCTGTTATGCCACAGGTCTGTTAACTATACAAACCGCATGATGGAGCAGAAGTATGGAGTTCCATGGCTGAAGGTAAACTATGTTGGAATAGAGGGTACAAAGAAGTCACTCCGAAAGATGGCACAGTTCTTCGATAACCCGGAACTGACAGAAAATACAGAGAAAGTGATTGAAGAAGAAATGACAAAGATCCAGCCAGAACTTGAAAAGTACAGAAGGAAGCTTGCGGGCAAGAAGGTCTTCATCTACTCAGGAGGCTCCAGATCACACCACTACCAGAACCTCTTTGAGGATCTCGGCATGAAAGTACTTGTTGCAGGATACCAGTTTGCACACCGTGATGACTACGAAGGCAGACATATCCTTGAAGGTATGAAGGAGAAGGCCTCAAGTGGTATGCTGGAAGACCTGACCTTTGAAAGAGAAGAAGGATTCGTCCCTGCCATCAGCGAGGAGCGCATGAAGGAACTCAAGGAAAAGCTTGGACTGATGGACTACGAAGGAATGTTACCTGAAATGAAGGACGGCACAATCGCAGTAGACGACCTCAACCACTATGAAACTGAATTCCTGATCAAGGAACTCAAGCCGGACCTGTTCTGTTCAGGGATCAAGGACAAGTACATGGCACAAAAAATGGGAGTTCCATCCAGGCAGATCCACTCCTACGAGTACAGCGGACGTTACACTGGATTCTCTGGTGTGCTGAACTTCGCAAGAGACGTAGACATGGCAGTGAACAACCCAACATGGAGCCTGATTAAGGTCCCGTGGAAGGCTGAATAAGGAGGAAGACAAATGTTAGATTATACACCAAAGGAAAACGTTGAGCGCAATGCACTGGTTATCAATCCTGCCAAGATATGCCAGCCTATTGGCGCAGTATATGCTGCAATGGGTATACACAACTGTATGCCCCACAGCCACGGGTCACAGGGATGCCTCTCATATCTTAGAATGTGTCTGACAAGACACTACCGGGAGCCAACCGTAGGTACTACCAGCAGTTTCTATGAAGGAACAGCCGTATTTGGCGGCGCATCCAACCTCAGGCAGGCGCTTAGTAACATTGAAGCAGTTTACACACCCGAGGTCATTGCCATTCACACAACCTGTGTGGCAGAGACTATCGGTGACGATGTGAACCAGATAATTGAAGATGTCAAAATGGAAGAACTCATTGACCCGGACATCAAGTTATGTGCTGCATCAACCCCAAGTTATGTGGGATCTCACGTGACAGGTTATGACAACATGGTAAAGTCATTTGTCACAAGCTTTGCCAAAAAGTCCAAGCCAAACGGCAAGCTCAATATAATACCCGGTTTCGTGGATCCCGGAGACATTCGGGAAATTAAGAGAATACTCTCTATTATGAATGTCCCTGCTATAGTATTCCCTGACCAGACAGATGTATTTGATTCCGGACTTTCTGGTGAAGGAACACTTTACGCAAAGGGTGGAACATCCATAGGAGATGTGGAAGATAGTGCAAACTCACTTGGAACCATTGCACTCTGTGGTATGGCTGGTGGTGCAGCAGCAACTGTATTCAAGAACAAGTTCAAGATGCCTGTGCAGATAGGACCCATACCTATCGGTATCCGTTACACTGACAGGTTGATCATGAAGATAGCTGAACTTGCAAGCGTACCAATACCACCGGAACTTGAGAATGAAAGAGCAAGGGTCGTTGATATGATGACAGATGCTCATGCACACTACTATGGAAAGAAGGTAGCCATATTTGGAGATCCTGACATCATACAGGGTCTGACAAGCCTGGTGCTTGAGATGGGAATGGAGCCAACAGTGATCCTTTCAGGTACTGTTAGCAAGAAGTTCGAAGAGGAAATGGCAGAACTGGTGCATCCACTGTATCCTGATTCACAGATCCTTACAGGAGCAGACCTGTTCACACTCCACCAGATGATCAAGAATGAGCCTGTAGACATGCTCATCGGTAACACCTATGGTAAGCACATAGCACTTGCTGAAGATATTCCACTGATCAGAGTCGGTTTCCCTATCATGGATAGAGCAAACCTGCATCACTTCCCCGTTATGGGATACGCAGGAACAGCTCGGATGGTCGAGTGGATCGGCAACACTTTCCTTGACATAAAGGACAAGACAATTCCCGAAGAAGAACTTGAGGTCGTGCAGTAACGGCCTCATTAATTATTTTGGAGTGAGAACATGCCAGACACTACAAGCGTGATAAACACGCTGGATGAAAGACAACCATACATTGCACTGAAGCAGGCAAAGAAGAGTAGTGAACTTGCCTGTGACAACACATCCATCGCTGGTTCAATGAGCCAGAGAGCCTGTGTCTATTCAGGAGCACGTGTGGCATTAAATCCCGTAACAGACGCTATACACCTCGTACACGGTCCCATTGGATGTGCAAGTTACACATGGGATATCAGAGGTAGCCTGTCAAGTGATAAGGAAACGTTCCGTACCAGTTTTTCAACTGATATGAAGGGACTGGATGTAGTATTTGGCGGCGAGAAAAAGCTTTCAAAGAGCATCGACGAACTGGTTGAGCTATACCACCCACCGGTCATCTTTGTCTATTCAACCTGTATTGTTGGTATAATCGGGGATGACCTCCAGGCCGTTTGTAAGGACGCAAGTGAAAGGACAGGCATACCTGTAATACCTGTACAGTCAGAAGGATTCAAGGGTACAAAGTCCGACGGATATAAGGCAGCATGCCATGCACTTATGCAGATCATCGGAACAAAGGAACCTGAAATAACCTCTGAATACAGGATCAATATACTTGGTGATTACAATGTGGCAGGAGATGTCTGGCTGGTAAAGCCCCTCTTTGAAAAAATGGGAATACAGGTTATCACTTCCATGACAGGAGATGCAACAGCAGACACCATCTCAAAGGCACACGGTGCTCAGTTGAACCTGGTACAGTGTTCGGGTTCCATGACATACCTCGCAAAGTGGATGAAGAAAGAATATGACATTCCGTTCATAAAGGTCAGCTACTTTGGAATAGAGGATATTGCAACTGCACTGAGAGAGACTGCCAATTTCTTCTGTTCAGAGGAAATGAAGAGAATAGCTGAAGAGATTATCGAGCATGAAACAAACCGGATCATGCCGGAGATCGAGGCTATCAGACGCAGGGTCCAGGGCAAGACCGCAGCAATATACATGGGCGGTGCTGCCAAGGCACTTACACTCATAAAGGGCTTCCGGGAACTTGGAATGGAAGTCGTTATAATAGGTACACAGACCGGAAAGCAGGAAGACTACAGGCAGATAAGTTATCAGGTAAAGGATGGAACTGTCATTGTAGATGATGCAAATCCATTGGAGCTTGCCGACCTTCTTGTAAAGCAGAAGGCAGACCTTATGGTCGCAGGTGTCAAGGAAAGGTTCCTGGCTTACAAGCTTGGTGTTGCTTTCTGTGATTTCAACCATGACAGGGTCATTGAGTTTGAAGGCTATGAAGGATTCCTCAACTTTGCAAGGGAACTGGATATTTCCATCAACAGTCCTGTATGGAGATATGTTGGAAGCAAGCTGGTTTCCTCACGTTCAGAAAGTACGGGGATAAAGGAAAACAGCAAGTCTGCAGAACAAAACACAGCAGAATCTAATAAGATCATAGGGGAGAGAAGCAATATGCACGAGATCAGCACCATTACATTACAGGAGTCTATGACATGAGCGAGCGTAATTACACGACTGTCAACCCCTGTATAATGTGCCAGCCCATTGGCAGTGTAATGGCATTTAAGGGAATTGAAGATTCAATGGTACTGCTACATGGTTCACAAGGCTGCAGTACTTACATGAGACTGCACCTTGCACACCACTTCAGGGAACCTGTGGATATAGGTTCAAGTTCCCTTAGTGAGAAGGGAGCAGTCTATGGCGGAAGCGAGAACCTGAAGAAGGCACTTAAGAATATTATATCCCGTTACAACCCGAAGGTTATCGGTGTTTCAACCACCTGTCTTGCCGAGACGATAGGAGATGACATTGTCCGCATAATCAGTGAATTCAGGGAAGAAGAGAACATCGGTGATGACAGGATAATCATACCTGTGTCGACACCCAGCTATGAGGACAGCCATAACAGCGGTTACATCAAGGCAGTCGAGGCTATTGCCAAGACATTTACAATGAATGATTCAAAGAAGGAGATATTCAACAATAAGCTCAATGTTGTGCTTTCTGAGAATATCTCACCTGAAGATACAAGAGAACTAAAACACATATTCGGTAGTATCGTCGGGAACAATTCATTCATATTGTTGCCTGATATATCTGAAACCTTTGATGCACCGATGACTGGTGATCTTCACAAGATACCTCTTGGTGGAACTACACATTCCGACATTGCCGATATGAAGAACAGTGCAGCAACTATCGGGTTTGGAATTACCAATGATAACAAGGCAGTCAACTACCTTGAACAGAGATTTGATATCCCGTCACAGAATCTGCCCCTTCCTATAGGACTTGAATACACTGACAGGGTGTTGACTGCATTATCCAATGTATCCGGAGCGGAGATTCCCGATGAGTTCCAGAAGGAAAGAGGCAGGCTGATTGACGCCATGGTAGATGCACACAAGTATGTGTATGGTACAAAGGTTGCGATTTATGGCGATCCGGACAACGTACTTGGAATGTTATCCCTTGTACTCGAAAATGGCATGCACCCCATACTTGTGGTTGCTTCCAGCAAGTCTCCCGGATTTGCCGAAAATGCTATGGAAAGAGTGAACCAGGTAAAGCCTGACTGCGATGTTACGATCCTTGAGGATGTGGACTTTGATACTTTCAATGATGCTGTAAAGAAGGCAAAGCCTCAGATGCTGATTGGAAACTCCAATGGGAAGTATATTGCAAAGGAGATGAACATACCGTTGATAAGATTCGGATTCCCTATACATGACAGGGTTGGTGCCCAGAGGATACTGACACTTGGCTATAAGGGAGCAATGCGCATGCTTGACAGTATTACCAATACTATCCTGGAAGCCCAGGACGCTGAAATGGCTGCGAAATGGTCTGAACCGGAAAGCTACGTTCCACTTAGCGAAAGTACCTTTCACTCCGCAGAAGCATGAGGACAACACAAGGTATGTATAATTGAAGCAGAAAATGAAAAACATATCCTGCTTCAGATACTTATTTTAGCGTATTCCCATAGATTACCTGCAAAAACCGGGAATATGAATCTATTTTATCCATACGACTTCAGGTTCTTTCTTTGCTGTTTCGCCTGGTTCCTTTACTGCATACCCGAATACTATTGGCGCGATTACCCTGTAATCAGGAGTAATACCAAGTTCCTCCAGCAGTTCAGGATTGTCCTGAATAAAACATCCGGTTCCTATCCAGCAGCTTCCTATACCCATGGAATGGGCTGCAAGCATCATATTCTCAGCACACAGGGAACAATCATAATCCGTAGTAAAAGCGGCATTGCTTCCAAGAATTATTATAAGAACCGGAGCATCATAGAAAATATTGAAATCCTCTTGTGCAAGTTCTTTTTTAAACTCTATGGCAGCCTCATTGGTTGCTTCTGCTAATTGCGCCAGAAGGCGCGGTTTGCAATGATCAGACATTCTTTTCATCATTCCACGGTTCTTAACAACAACAAAAAACCATGGCTGACTATCAAAACCGGAAGGTGCGTGAACACCGGCATCAATTATCACCTTGATATCCTCATCACTTACCTTTCTGTCCGTATATTCACGAATGCTTCTCCGTGTGATTATATTTTCAATTACATTATTTTGTGCCACTCCCATTAGACTCACTCCTTATTTGTTTAATTCTAGGAATTCTTTTATCGATATTTGCATAAGCTCGTCGGGATCCTCAACATCCTTATGGACGTAAAGACCGCACCAACAGCGCTTCATCGCATCATAATGCGCCCTGTGAAAAGGAATACATGGACATACAAGTTTCATATCATGTTCTCTTTCACCTGTGAGACCCTGGCAGGGACAAAAAGGATGACCTTTTTCCTTTTCAATATTGACTTCCTGCTCAAGCAGGAAATCAACCAGTTCTTCATCAGGACTGAATTTGTACCCCATAGGTTCCACAACCTTTGAGAACATTGTTCTTAGCTTTTCTTTACGCTTTTCAGTATCCATCTGAAATCATAACCCCAGTAATTTAGAATACTTTTCAGGGTTGTACCCCACAACCACATCCTCATCTATTTTCACAAACGGGAACGACATTTCCGCACCATGGTCGTGACAATCGTCCCGAATTAGCTGTTTTGTTTTCTCATCTGCCTTATCATAATCCGTATACTCGAAAGGAATATCATGTTCCCTGAAAAACTTCTTTGCCCTCATACACCAGGGACAGGTGCTAAGAGTGTAAATAACCACTTTCTTCATATGACCGCACCTTCTATATTTACAAAAACACTGCCTTCAATAACCTTTATTTCATATGTCGGCACTTTGATCTCTTTTGCATCAAGAAACTCACCGTTGCGAATATCAAATCTCCAGTCATGACAAGGACATTGTATCACGTATTGTTCCAGAGTGCCCTTTGAAAGCGGACATTCCATATGAGGACATTTATTAGATATTGCAAAAAAAGCATCTTCTTTCCTGAGGAGAAGTACTTTGTCACCTTCAAGTAACAGTACTTTTTTCTCACCGTCGGCAAGTTCATCTTCCTTAATTGCAAACACCCAGTTATTTTTCTGATCCATAGATACATCCCTGCTGCATATTATGTCAGAACGGATATTATTCCATCCTTTACCTGTGTTTCATATATGTTTATCCTGATCTTGTCAGACGCTATATATGCCCCGGTACGAATGTCAAAAGTCCAGCTGTGACAGGGACACTTGAGATAATAGTCCTGCAGGATACCAGCCTGAAGAGGACATTTCATATGCGGGCAGCGGTTATCCAGAGCAAACACCTTCCCTTCTTTTCGAATAAGGAGTATTTGCCTCTCTCCAATACTTACAGGCTTCATTTTACCTTCTTTCAATTCATCATCTTTTACAGCAATTGCCCACGAAGTCATTTCAAGCCTCCTTATAGAACAAAGATCAAAGAAGGACGAATATTTCCCCATCTTCTACCTTGTTATCATAGAGTTCAAGAGCTTCATCCTTATCCCCAAGATATTTACCGGACCTGATATCGTATTCCCAGCCATGACAGGCGCATTTTAGAACATATTCATCACTGAAAGTCCCTTTTGAAAGACGGCAACCCATATGTTTACACTTACCAAAAAGAGAATAAATTACTCCATTCTTCCTGATCAGGAGCACAGAAGTTCCTTTTACTCTTACAAACTCCATACTTCCCTCTTTCAAATCATTTTCTTTGAGTGCAAAGAACCAGGATTTTTCCGGCATACGTACCTCCTATAAATAATCAGGGTTTCAAAAATATAAATAGTTGTCGTGGAATAAAAATAAAGTATCAAGCTCATTCGTTGATACTTCTGTGCTGGAAATAACGATATTCTCTCCAGACAAGGAACATACTTATAATGGCAGCCATGAGGTCCGCTATCGGAAATGCCATCCATACTCCTGAAAGATCAAAGTAATGTGGGAGAAGGATTACCAGTGGGATAAGGAACAATATCTGCCGGCACATTGAGAGGAAGAAGGATGGTCTTGCTTTGCCCAGTGACTGGAACAGCGTCGTTCCAATTACGTTCAGACCGATCAGTGGACTTGCCAGGACCATTATCCTCAGAGCATATGCTCCACTGCTTATGAGGTCAGCATCGGTGCTGAACATACTGAAGAATGTGCCTGAAAATATCGACAGTAGAATTAGACCTGCCAATCCAAAGAGGGTCGTGACCATCACTGATGTCCTGACTGACTCATTCACTCTCGCATAATTCTCTGCTCCATAATTATAGCCAACTATTGGCTGCAGACCATGAGATATACCTATTATGGGCATGAGGATCAACATTATCAATTTGATTGCGACACCAAACACCGCTATTGAAAGATCCCCGCCATAGATGACAAGTACATTGTTCAGTACAAGCATCATGAAACTGTTTGATGCACCCATCACAAAAGAACCAAAGCCTATCACTGTTATCTCTTTGATCAAATAGAATTTTGGAACGAAATTTGCCAGCTCCAGTTTGAGTGGGCTTTTGCCTTTCAGATAATAATACACTAGATACAGGGTACCTGCCAGTTGTGCAATTACAGTAGCAAGAGCTGCGCCTTTTACACCCATACCAAAACCGAACATAAGGATAGCATCAAGGAATATATTCAGGACTCCCGAAAATATCATGTTGTTCATAGCAACCTTTGAATTTCCTTCGGCCCTGACGAGATTGTTAAGCACAAAACCAAATGTGAAGGCAAGTGTTCCCTGTATTATAACAACGGAATATTCTTTGGCATAGAGAAGATTATCTGCGGTTGCACCAAATAGATTGAGCAGCTGATCTACATTAAAAAAGAAGAAGAGCTGAAAGAGAACACTGAGTACCAGCGTATAAGTAAAAACATTTCCCAGGGTCTTCTCAGCTTTTTTGATATCTTTTGAACCAAGCATCCTGGAAATAACCGAAGAGCCACCTACACCTATTCCAATGGATATAGCCATTATGAGCATCTGCAAGGGGAAAGCAACAGCTACACCCGCAATTCCAAGTACGCTCTGGTCACCCAGTGCCCTTCCTACAAAAAGAGTATCCACCAGATTGTAGAACGCCTGTACCAGAAGTCCTATTATGGCAGGCGTGGACAGTTTCCACAATAGTTTGTTGATACTTTCAGTACCTAAAAATTCACTTTTATTGTTCATGACTTACCATGATATCAATTGATCGTTTTTCATTCATTCTGATGATTTTCGGTCAAATTCCGTAAGTGTATCCTTTGCTTTATCCAGGAGTTTCCTGAAGATGATTTCCTCCTCATCTGAGAAAGCAGAAAGCAGAATCCCATTCCATTCATGAAGGGCACTGTTGATCGCAGGAATTACTTCCCTGCCTTTGTCCGAGATGAAAACCCGGAATATACGCCTGTCATTCCCGTCCTTCTCACGATAGACATAACCTTCTTTTTCAAGTGCTGTGATGGCACGTGTTGCTGTAGCCTTGCTCAGTTTGAGGTAGCGTGCCAGACTTTCCTGAGAACAGCCATCTTTATGTGAAAGCGTCAGCAGGAATGCAAACATCGGACCTTTCAGGTTATATGATTCAAGCGCATTCTCGATGTAATGATGATTGTGCGAAAAGATGTATGCGATCTTTGCGCCGATTCTTTCAGACTGCTTCATGTTATTCCCGTTATTAAATAGTTTCATATGAAACTAAATAGTTTAACGTGAAACTAATATATATACCTATGCAGTAGGTGTTTCAATCAAAAAAAAGAAACGGGGTTAAAAATTAATAACTGGAAGAGGTATCATTCCAGTTATCCGGTGCATTTCCAGTTCCTGAGCTTACATCCATGAAGTACTCATTGTTGTAGTAATACCAGAGGTCGACCACAGAATAATCTTCATCCTGGAAGTAATAGAAGTCTATATCCTCGTAGTCGTCAGGATACACTACTTTTGAAGTATCGTCATCGTAGTATGGACCTACTGTGGCATCCAGAGGGAACCATTCCCCACCTTCATATAACTCTACCCATGCATGTCCGCCGGAGCTGCCACCAAAATTCACCTGGCCTATGACAACCCTTGCAGTACTCTCGTCATATTCACCGGATGTTATGAGCAAGGATACCAAGGTATTGGCCTGTTCTTCACAGTCACTGACTATTTCACCCGATACAGGATTTGAATCATAGTCCGGAGTTTCCGTAAGGAACTCTGCAGGAGTGATCCATGCTTCCTGTTTGTTGTTCAAGGTAGAATCAGATACCCATATCCATGAGACTGCTGCCTCGTAAATATTGTATTTGTCATTAAGGTCCTCATCCTCAAGATAATCCTGCATTGCATCATCATATGGAGTTACATATTCCTGGAATTGTGAAACTCCTGTCATCATGAGTGTGTTATCCTTAAGAAAATCCCTGAGTTCTTCCCTGTCGATCATTTCCTGCTGCATCCTTGGGACCAGATCCACCGGGACATTTTGAGAAGGAATAACAGAAGGAACAGTATTCCTGGTATTTTGTGGCCTCATATTCTCCATATTTCCATTCTTCATGCTTTGCATGTTTGACATCTGGTTCTGGTTAAATCCTGATCTCTGGAGCATATTGGATCCGAAGAACTGCTGGCCGGTCATCAAAACAGTCTGCTGAGCCCTGACCTTCATGTTAGCAGAAACACCTTCTTCGAAGTATGATGAAGAAAAATACATGCTTTGACTATCATTTTCATCGGCCACAGCATAGACCGAACACATCAGGATCATTGCCAGTAAAAAGAAAAGTATCGATCTCTTCATAGTATTTCACCCTGGTTGACAGTATTAATTTTAGTTCAATGTATGTTTTGTTTTATTCCATTTATTTTACCCATATTTATTACCCAAATTGTGAAAATGGAGCCATGTGAAGCATTTTACAGCTTCACATGAACCCATCCAATTCCTTTGCAAAGATGAACTTCACTCATACCTCAGTGCATCCACTGGCCTCATTTTCGATGCATTGTATGCAGGAATTATACCCGATACTACACCTATCACCACGGCAATTGAAATTCCCATTAGCATGAGGTCAGGGGCGATCGTTGAACCCAGGGATGAACGCATTATGGAGATTCCAAGGTACGGCAGGAGAGATGTCAATCCGAGACTCAGTACTATACCGAGCACACCTCCTACAAAGCCTACCAGTGCAGAGTTTACAAGGAATATCATCAGAATATCCCTGTTCTTAGCTCCTATGGCTTTCATCGTACCTATCTCCTTGGTCTTTTCCATTACCGATGTGAACATGGTGTTTGCAATTCCCACAGAACCTACCAGCAGAGATACACCTGCTATGGCTCCCAGGAAGAGTGTCATTGATTCCATCATCTCACTTGCAGATTCTGCCTGTGACAGCGAATCAGATACACTGAAATCCCTGTCCTTATCACTTGCAATGTGCCTGGATATCATGAGCTTAGCCTCGATAGCATCGACTACAGATTCCACGTTATCAGCACTATCTGCCTTTACAACGATGGTGTCATAGACACCCTTTTCAGCGTCTTCTATAATATCTACTGCAGCATCTATTGGCATGACCACTGCATTGTCACTTTCACCGGATGCCAGGATACCTACGACCCTCACCGACTTGCCATTCACAGTTATCACACGGTTCAGGCCGATCTCCTGGTCATACATCTCATGAGCTACCTTGTAACCAATGACTGCTACATAGTTGTCAGTTGCATCAAGCAGCCTCCCGGATTCCAGATCATACGTCACTGTATACTGCCATACCTGCGGGTCAACACCTGTTATGGAGAGACTGGCTGACTTTCCCATGAAATACACATCTTCACTGCCAGATATCTGTCCGTATATGTAATCGATGTTGTCGATCAACTTCAGTGCCATGATATCCTTTTTGGTAAGTTCTGCGTCATCTGATGAGGAGGAAGAGCTTCCGCCACCACCTCCCGGAGGACCACCTCCCATCACTGACATGGCCTTGGTATAACCCGGTGTAACCCTGATCATTGTGAGGTCCATGTCAGCAAACCTCTCCTCCATATCTGCAGCCATGCTGTCACTGAGTGACATGATGGTGACGACCGAACCAACGCCAATGACGATACCTATTATAGTGAGCCAGCTTCTTATTTTACTGTGTACTAGGATGTTTGTAGCAAGCTTTAGATAGGTACTTCGTCTCATCTCTTTTCCTTCTTCAATAGCTTCACTTTGAGGTTCTTAAGCTGGACACTGAGTGGTTCGTACCTGCCTTCTTTCATCATTTTCTTCTGCCTGTAGCTGAATGCAACTGCTATGACGACTATAAGTACGGCACCATACAGCAGATAGGAGTTGCTGCTTGATGATTGCTGGCCACGCGGACCCATGCCTGCAGCCATTGTACCTCCGGTCAGCTCTTCTATCTGAACAGCTTTCTCGACTGAGTGCCTCTGGCCGGCAGAATCTGTGTATTCTATAGTGACAATGAGCTCATTTTTTGAAGACATTTCTTCCTGCATTGCTGCCATTTCCTCAGCAGTCACCCCAGAACGATCATTCTGTACCTGGGATGCGCCGGATGAACCTGTTGCAGGCATGGAACTTACCTGAGATATGGAGAATGAAGTTATCGTATAGTCACCTTTTTCGAGGTTACCTACTATTGTTGATGTACTGCCAGTAGCCTTGAAATTGTCCTGCTCAGGTATTGACACCTTGACGGAGTAAGCCTCATTGTTACCCACGTTTGCAAGTGACAGGGATACCTCACCTTCATCACTTTCTGAGTAACTCAGGTCAAAATCCGTTGTTCCGCCTACAAACAGTCCGGCCTTAGCATTGATGGTATTGGTGTTTGAGTCATAATCCTGAAACTCCAGGAGAATATCAAGCTGATAAAGCCCAGGATTGGCATTCACATCTGCCATTATCGAGTATACCACAG
Organism: Methanolobus psychrotolerans; assembly: GCF_002243045.1. Lineage (GTDB taxonomy): Archaea > Halobacteriota > Methanosarcinia > Methanosarcinales > Methanosarcinaceae > Methanolobus > Methanolobus psychrotolerans. The sequence goes on along the minus strand of NZ_MBKP01000025.1, from coordinate 2,532 downwards.
TTGCAGATTCGCCAACTCCAAGATAATTTATGTACTTGGTATTGGAAGAATATACTGGGAGGATCACGCCAGTTGATTCTTCCCATGAAACTGCCATGTTCTTCAGGGGAGAACTACCGGTGTTGGTAATCACAAACTCAATAGGCTCCACGGTTGCAACATCGATCTGGGACTCACTTATGGTGACCACCTGAGCGTATTCCTTGCCCTGTATGTCTACACTAATTGTTGTTGATACGCTTGAATCAGTATTGCTGTCACTGACAACTATATCTAGATCATAGATGCCCTTTGCAACATCAGAATCGACCTTAAGCTTGAATTTAACGATGGCTGCATCATCATCATCCTGACGGGCTTCAAGGAAGGATATAGTTTTGGAAGAAGATTCACCAGATACCAGAGAGAAAGGATATTCAGAATCAATAGATACTACTATATTTGTGAGATCCTTGCTCCCGACATTCTGGACACTGAAAGTGAGTTCCACCGTTTCACCAGGCCTTGCGGGACTTGGACTCTGTGTCATCAGATCAATTTGCACACCTGACATACTTGCAGAAATGGCTGCCGAGGCAGCTGTTATTGGCAGGATCAGAACTAATATACATAATATCAAAAGTTTTCTCATTATTATCACATTGCTTCACGGTTTTTTATCTCTATACTGTCGACCATTCCATCTTTGATATGAACCACACGATCTGCATACTTTGCAAGATCAGGGTCGTGAGTAATCATTATAATCGTCTTGCCTTCATTTTTATGGAGACCATGTAAAAATTCAAGTATATAGTCACCTGTTGTGCTGTCCAGATTTCCAGTTGGCTCGTCTGCAAGGATGACCTTTGGATCAACTGCCAAAGATCTTGCAATTGCAACCCTCTGCCTTTGTCCACCAGACAACTGTGAGGGAAGATTGTATTTTTTATTAGTGAGACTTACTACTTCTAGTAGATCTTCTGCCCTCTTCCGACAATAATCAGGATCAACTTCCTGGAATTCAAGAGGAAGCATCACATTTTCAATTGTGTTTAATGTGGGGATCAGATTGAATTGCTGGAAAATGAAACCTATGAGCTGTCCCCTTATCTGGGCAAGTTCTGATTCCTGCATTTTGGAGATATCCCTGTTATTCAATTCCACAGTTCCCTTGCTTGGAAGATCAAGGCATCCCAGAAGGTTCATCATTGTACTTTTACCGCTGCCACTTGGTCCGAGTATAACGACAAATTCACCGTGCAGGATTTCCAGATCTACATTCTTCAATGCCGCAAATTCGACTTCTCCCATCTTGTATATCTTCCACACATCAGTAAGACGCATGAGAGGATCCGATTCACCGTTTGACGGTTTTTTGTTTATGTTATTAAGATTCTCATCCATGATTTACCTCAAGATCTATGATCAGACTATATTATATTAGACAGATATTATCATAAATTGATAATTATAAGATGCATACCACTATCCATTTACAGATTCTTTCAGGATCTTTTTTTACCGGTGGATGATATTTTCAACAAGCGAACCATCTGTTCATGGCTCAATTTTCTGGTCAGAGAAAAGACGACACACCTTGAATCAGAGTCAATTTCCTGATCCATCGTTGCAGTCATGACTTTCGCCCTTGTGAATTGAACCGGTGTATCATTCATATCGTTCATTTTTGATCCTCCGTTTCGAATAAGAGACATCTGGCGGATAGGAATCAGGTGTCTCTTATGCGAGGTGGTTGGTTGTTGGTACGTTGATGGCACCGGGCTGGATGGGGTTGGGGGTTTGGTGCCATCTATGTTGGGTGGTGCCTGCCAACGTATTGCTGACAGGCAATTCCCTCATTCGTAAATTCAAATAAAAGCATACTTATTTCAAAAAGATGCAAAATGAATAACATTCCGAGAAACAAAGCTTTATAAAGCAATCAATAGAAATTTCAGAGTTTATAGAATACCTAAAAGCTTATTAAAATTAAATTATTCATTTTATTTAAATAAAAAGTAATAATTTGCACTATCACACACAAAAGATAGTTCAAGTTCTCAAAAAAAAGATCTGATGAAAAAGATCATCGTTCAACTTCCAGCAAGGACTATTCCTCTGACCCCACAAGGAAAAGGACGTTTCCACGCCCTTTCTTAAACTTCTGGATCTTACCCCTCTTTTCAAGGTCAAGAAGCATTAGGCTGACCTTACCTTCAGAGTATTTCAGACGTTTACGCATATCTTTTTGTGTCATCCGCCCACCTTGTGACCTGAGAATATCAAGGATTTCCTGAAGATCTGCAGGCACAGGACCATCGGACAGAATAATTGAATTAGTAACAGGTTCTTTTTCGGACTCTTCGGAAGGAAGGATAAACGGTTCATTTATTGGTTCATTTATTGGTTCATTTATTGGTTCATTTATTGGTTCATTTATTGGTTCATTTATTGGTTCATTTATTGGTTCATTTATTGGTTCATTTATTGGTTCATTTATTGGTTCATTTATTGGTTCATTTATTGGTTCATTTATTGGTTCATTTATTG
>NZ_MBKP01000024.1 GCF_002243045.1 Methanolobus psychrotolerans | reverse complement strand
ATATATATATATATATATATATATAATATTATATTCGGATAATATTTGTATTGGAGTTGATTGGCTGAATGGATCCTGACGCACCGGAGGAATGGTTCAAATTAGCATTTGATGCCGAAGATCCAGAAGAAAAGGTAGAATATTTTTCTCTAATATTGGAATGTGAAGATCTTGATCCTCATTTATGGAGCAATGAGGCCATTGCCCTGGTATGGAACAACAAGGGAATAGCACTTTCTTTTCTTGGCAGGGATGAAGAAGCGGTGGAATGCTTCCGGAAGTCTGTTTTTCTCAATAAAAATGATGTTGATGTGTGGTGTAACATGGGCGTGGTTCTTTTTAATACAGGCAAATACGAAGAATCCATTAAATGCTACAACCGGATACTTACCATTGATCCGGATAATGAGAATGCATGGGTAAACAAAGGTGACATATTCAGTGTAATGGGAAAGCACAACGAAGCTATCGAATGCTACAGCATGGTACACAAGGAAATCGAGCTGGATGACAAGTTTGCTATCGTGTGGAATAAAAAAGGACTTGCTTATTTTGGTCTTGGAAAATATAAAGATGCAGCTGAATGTTTTATCAGAGTCCTTAAGATAGACCCTGACCATACTGATGCAATAGAAAATCTCAAGGCTGCAATGGTAAAAACCAAACAGATGAACGAGGAGATGCAATATCCAAGTTATTCCTATTTATAATGGAATATTTCTATTTGCATCAGGATTTATATTATAAAGTGCTCGCTCAGTTTCGGCGCAAATGCCTTAACTCCGGTTTCTTCTGTGATCCAGTCTGCAAATCCTTCACAGTCATCCCCATGCATAGTGAAGATATGTTCTGTTCCTCTGTCACAGAAATCCTGTACCATTTCTTTAAGTTCCCGGTCTCCGCTGTGGGCAGAAAAGTCATACTGTTCTATTTTGGGTTTCAGGTGTTGGATAACCCCATCATTTTCAATAATGCCTGTATCCATTGCCATCCTGCCGTTAGTGCCTTCAACCTGATATCCTGTCAATATTATCTTTGATTTCGGATCTTTGTATAGCTTATTAATGTAATATAGTACAGGACCTCCGTTGAGCATGCCGGCTGTAGTTACAATTACGGATGATTCAAGTCGTATGCTATCTCTTTTACGACCACTTACCATAATGGCATTGTCAAATGCCTTTTTAAGGTGTGTGGGGTTGCGAATGTACTCAGGATGCTTTGCCATTATTTTGTATGCCTGAACACCCATCCCATCAACATAGGCCCTGATACCGTATGAGTCCAGCAGCATCAGTACTTCCTGTGTCCTCCCAATAGCAAAGGCAGGAACTATGACACTGCCCCCCATGTTGAGTGTATCCTGCACGGAATCTATGAATTCCTTTTCAACTTCCTTGCGCGGAGGGTGCTCATCTCCAAAGTATGTACATTCAGTAATTAGTATATCTGCATCTGGAAAATCAACCGCACCGGAGACCAGTCGGGTATCTGCAGTATTGATATCCCCTGTATAGAACAGGCTTTTATTTTCCTTATCTCTTGCATATATTGCTGCGGCACCGGGTATGTGCCCGGCATCGAAGAACTCCACATCATATCCGTGTGTATGAAATTCAATTCCCGTATCTACTGTTTTTGTCTGATGGGCAAACTTGGAGAGGTCAATGGAATCATATGCAGGCATTTCTCCCTCCCTTTCTGCGATTCTCAGGGTGTCCATTGCCAACATATGAGCAAGATCAAAAGTAGGTGGTGTCATGTAGACATCAGGTTCTAGATCCATGAGGTTTGGAACTGCACCGGAATGGTCTATGTGTGCATGGGATACAAACACAGCTTCCGGACGTGCTCCATTTACCGGGTACTTAATATGTTCTCCCGGAGATACTCCGTAATCCATCATCAGTTTTTCATCTATCAGGACTGCCGATCTTCCGACTTCCCTGCATGCGCCCTTGAATTCCAGCTCCATATGTACCTGCCTCCTTTCAGACAATCTCAGATTGCCAGTTCCTTATTTTCTTAACAGGTATACTTGTAACTTTTGCAAGTTCAACAGCATCTGCAGCGCACAGCTCATCCACACTACAAATTCCTGCATCGGCAAGTTTTTCCGCAGTGACTTTCCCGATTCCGGATATATCGTTAATGGTCTTTGGCCGTTCTTTATTATCAGTGCCCTGTTTTTCTTTTTCTTCTGCCTGTGACTTTTGCCATTCCAGGAAATTACATTGCGGGCAACCCAGGTTCCATGGTCTTTTTCCGGCATTGATGATGCGGACATGGTACATGCCATGTTCTTCGCAGAGCTTGTCTGTCACCACTATCTGTCCTGATCGTGGAAGAGGTAGTGCAAAATTACACCCAGGGTACCCGTCACATCCTATAAAACGGGAGCCTCGCTTTGATCTCATGACCATGAGGTTCGACCCGCAGGCAGAACAAATTCCTATTATCTTGTCTTCACGAAGGCCGGCACGCAAAGATTCAGTTATGTCTTCCTTGTTCTCTTCAAGTTCCCTGAACACAAGTTCCAGCATTTCCCTGGACTCTTTCAACACTTCCTCTTCGGGTATCTCGCCTTCTGCTATCCTGTCCATATCAGCCTCAAGTTTGCTGGTCATATCAGGTCTGGACATGGTGGATGCGAACTTTTCAAGAGTGTCAACAACAGCAACTGCAGTTTTTGTAGGTTGAAGAGGGTTTCCATGTACGTAGGCCCTGGAATAGAGCTTGCTGATGATCTCGTGGCGTGTCGCCTTGGTGCCAAGGCCCATATCTTCCATTATCTTAATGAGTCTTCCCTGCCCGTATCTTCCGGGAGGCTGTGTTTCTTTTGCCTCGGTCTCAATTTTTTGCACCGCAAGTTTGTCACCTTCGTTAAGCTCTGGTAATAGCCTGTCCTCAGGTGCATTGTAGTGATAATACCATCTCCATCCGGGAACAACAAGCCTTGCACCATTTGCCTTGAACTCCTCTCCTTTTATGTCGAACTTTGACCTGATGGTCTCCCATTTTGCAGGGTCTGCGAATGTTGCAAAGAAGCGCCTGACCACAAGTTCGTAAAGTTTCCATTCCTGCTCGTTCATATCTGATTTCTTGGCAAGGGATGCAGGGTAGATTGGCGGGTGGTCGGTTGTTTCTTTCTTGCCTTTCGTGGGTACAAGTTCTTTCTTTTCAAGCAGTTTAAGTGCGTATTCCTTGAAAGCACCGGTCTTGAATATCTCTATCAGTGCCCGCAGTTCCAGGCTTTCAGGATAGACAGTGTTGTCAGTCCTTGGGTATGAGATGTAACCATTGGTATAGAGTGTCTCAGCAATTCTCATCGCGTTGGATGCTGTAAAACCAATGGAGCTTGCAGCACTGATAAACTCGGTGGTGTTAAAAGGAGTAGGTTGCTTGTCTATTTTCTCGGAAGTGGTAAGCTCTGTCACAAGAGCATTATCGCCAACAGCGATCTTTTCCATTGCGGCATCTAGTTCCGCTTTTTCCCAGAAACGCTTTGTATGGTGCTCTACTATGAACTCTTCGCCAGATTTGCTTTTTAGTATTGCTGAAAGTTCCCAGTAGGCTTTTGGAACAAAAGCTTCCCTTTCTTTTTCACGTTCCACTATCAATGAAAGTGTGGGTGACTGCACCCTCCCAACTGAAAGAAACATCTTTCCAAGACGTCCTGCAGAAAGTGATATATAACGCGTTAACGAAGCACCCCATACAAGGTCTATTACCTGTCGTGAATGCCCGGCATCTGCCAGGTTAAAATCAACATCTACAGGGTTTGAAAAAGCATCATCAATAGCCTTTGGAGTGATTGCACTGTAATGCACACGCTCAAATACTACATCAGGGTTTACCTGTCTGATTATGTCAAGGGCTTCAACTCCGATGAGCTCTCCTTCCCTGTCATAGTCAGTTGCAATGGTTACTTTTGTGGCAGTTTTTCCAAGTTTCTTAAGTGCAGCTACTATCTTTACCTGTGTTGATGTTGTAATTATATCAGCACCGATAAGCTCATTTGCTTCTACTTTTTGCCAGTTGTTATAAGCCGCAGGGAAGTCAAGCTTTACGATGTGTCCGCTAAGTCCCATGAATACTTTTTTACCATCTTCAGACTCATATTCATAAGTATCTACTCCGCTTACACGGACATGTTTTGTCTTATCTGATGTCAGGATTGACGCTATCCTTTTTGCTGCGATGTGTTTTTCTGCTATGATGAGATGCATGATATCTCCATAATTCTTGAAATAGTGTAATAAATGAGTTCTTATCTGTTAGATCAGGGACTTCCCGGAGAAAATCTTTATTTTTACACGGTTATTTAATGATTAAATCTAACAAACATTCTTCTAAATATATCTATCGCAAATCCAAGTGAAACGAAGAAAATCATGAGTGTTTCAAAAACAGCAGCAATGGGCAATATTTATTTATGAAGGTAAGTGTGCATTAACACACAATAATAAAAATAAATGATGCATTTCCTGTCCATTTTGTCCGGGACAGGAAATGACCAGTCTTATCCAACCATTTAGGGTTTAATCCCTTCTTTGCATAAGTTCGATGTCTTCCATGATGGCCTGCAGGTCATCCTCGTGCTCTATCTCATCAGTAAGGATCTGCAAAACTACCCCATATGTTACAGGATCCTTATCTTTGACCTTTCCAAGAATGGAGTTGTAAACCTGGATAGCACACTGTTCACCTTTGATGTTCTGCTCAAGGATTTTTTTCACAAAAGGATCTTCCGGAGCATCGTATCCACAGTTACTGTATTTCTCCCATTCTTTTGGCGAAAGAACAGGAGTCCCTCCAAGCTGTATGATCCTGTTGGATACCATGTCTGCATGGCGAAGCTCATCGGCCGCATGCTGAATAAGTTCTGCTGCCGCTGCCTCTCTCATTGGGCCTTTGATGACCTTTGCACCAACCCAGTACTGGTAGTATGCAAACCATTCATCTGCCAGTGCCTTGTTCAATAATTCGATCAATTCATCAACATCTATGCCGAGTATTTCGATTCCTTTTGTTCCCATATTGGTCACCTATGGACATTTTCTTTAGTTTGTATTTAAGACTGTTTCTTGAGGCACATGAACCAATCGAGGCAGTACTTTCCTTCTTCCTTGGATTCTACCCTCTCTTTTGCAGTTCCACATGATCCTGGTGGTGGAATGATGACATCATCACCAGGCTGCCAGTTGGCCGGTGTTGCTATGTTCTCAGAGTCGGATTTCTGCATTGCAAGGACCAGTCTTTTGATCTCGTCCATGTTCCTGCCATTTGAGAGTGGATAATAGAGGATTGCCCTTACCTTTGCTTTTGGATCCATTATGAATACTGCTCTTACAGCCTGGGTTGTGGAGGCCTGTGGCTGCACCATTCCAAACTTCTTTGCAACTTCCATCTTAAGGTCTTCAATAACAGGGAAGTTCACTTCCACGTCTTTCATTCCCTTGTAAACAATTTTCTCTTTGATTGTCCTCAACCAGGCAATGTGCGCATATATGCTATCAATTGAAAGTCCGATAAGTTCTGTATTCAGCTCCCTGAAATCTTCCTGCATTGTTGCAAAGGTCATGAACTCGGTTGTACATACAGGTGTAAAGTCAGCAGGGTGGCTGAAAAGGATTACCCATTTTCCCTTGTAATCTTTAGGGAAACTAATATCCCCCATTGTCGTTCTTGCTGTAAATGAGGGTGCATCATCGCCTATAAGTGGCATTGTTACAATTTCTTCTTCCATACTTATTTCATCTCCATACATTTCTTGCATATACCATAAAAATTAGTGTCAGCAGATTCTATTTTGAAGTCGTCTATGTCTTTTGCTATACTCATAGCATATTCACTAAGCTCTTCTGATTCATAGTCCTTTATTTCCCCACACTCCAGACAAATTGTGTGATGATGGGGTATAAGATTAGATTCAAACCTTGAAACTCCCTTTACGTTCACCTCCTTTATCAGGCCCTTTTCGGCCAGGAACTTTAGATTATTGTAAACTGTAGCTTTACTTATCCGTGTTAATTTCAACCTGACTCCTTCATAGACATCATCTACAGTAGGATGACCATCAAATCCTCTGAGGAAATCCAGGATCTCAATCCGCTGATTTGTGTACTTGATGTCTGCTTCTTTCATTTGAGTCCCACTTTTCTGTTGTTCATGTTTCTAACAAATCTTATGTAAGAACATAACCTATGTAATAATTATTCTTATTTAAGCTTTGTTATCACTTAGTATTGAGAACTATTTAGACCTATATATTGCATACACTTATTACATACACTTATGATATTTTTAATCATACATACAAATTAATTTACCAGTAGAAACAAAAAACGGTCTTTTGAGCAAGTTACTTAATAGATAAGTTATCAAATAGTCATAAAAAATCCCGGAGATACGGAATGAGCAAGATCAGGATAATTTCATGGAATGTTAATGGCATCAGGGCAGTTCATAAAAAAGGTTTTCTTGACTGGATCAATGAAGAAAAACCGGATATACTCTGCATACAGGAAACAAAAGCCAGCAGGGACCAGCTTCCTTCAGAGCTGCTGGAAATTGATGGCTATCGCAGCTATTTTGCCTCTGCTGAGAAAAAAGGATACAGTGGCGTAGCACTTTATAGTAAAAAAGAGCCCATTAATATTAAATGTGGATTTGGAATTGAGAAGTTTGACAGTGAAGGCCGTACCCAGATAGCTGATTACGGGGATTTTGTTCTTTTTAACATATATTTCCCCAACGGTAAAGCATCTGATGAAAGACTCGATTACAAAATGGAATTCTATGATGCTTTTCTTGAGTATGCTAACACGCTCAGGTCCAAAGGTAAAAAACTCATCATATGCGGAGATGTCAACACTGCACACAAGGAAATTGATCTTGCCCGTCCGAAAGAGAATGAAACCATTTCTGGTTTCCTGCCACATGAGCGTGCATGGATAGATAAGTTGCTGGATAATGGTTACGTGGACACTTTCAGGATGTTCAATTCTGATCCTGAAAACTATACCTGGTGGAGTATGAGGACAAAAGCCAGGGAAAGAAATGTTGGCTGGAGGATAGATTACTTCTTTGCAAGCGACAATGTTACAGACAAGATAAAAGATGCATTCATCCTGCCAGATGTGATGGGGTCTGATCACTGTCCTCTTGGTATTGACCTTGAGATATAATATAAAACTGGAATCCGGATAAAAAAACAATCATGTAATTACTGTCTGATGCTGTCTATTGCTATCCTGACGGCATCTGCAGGGTCTTTTGCTTTTATGGTTCCTTCGATCTCCCATTTGGAATCGATTGTGACTACAGTTTTTCCCATTTTAAGCGAGTGTGCTATTTCAGAAAGTGTGCCATATTCCCCGCCAACAGCTATCAATGCATCCGCAGAGCGCGCAATTATTACATTTCTTGCATGTCCCATTTCAGTCACGATCGCTATATCAATGTAGGCATTTGCACTCTTGCGACTGTCACCTGGAAGGATTCCAATAGTAGTTCCTCCTTTTCTCTTAGCACCGGCAGCCGAAGCTTCCATCACTCCTCCAAGTCCGCCGCAAATGAGCAGTGCACCTTTTAGTGCAATTTCAGCACCAACTTCTTCTGCAGTTTCCCGCAGATTTGCATCACACGAACCTGCACCAATAACTCCTATCTGTATCAATGTTTGTCACACCAGCTGATTTGTATTCTGTAAATTCACATATACTCACTTTGTATCCTTAAAATGTCCCTGCTGTCCTTTGCCTGCGAGTATTCTTCCAGAGGTTCATGGTTCAGCTCAATGAATGTATGTCCCCAGTTGAACTTGGACATAATATTCTCTGCCTGCTGTTTATTTCCCAGTATGTACAACGCAGCGGCAAAAGCCTCTACGGAGGTTAGTTTAAATGGCCTTCCAAAGTTAACAGGATTTGCAGCTACAAGGTACGGGAGTGCACGGTGCTCAAGTCTCATTCTCAAGAGTTGCGGGAATACTCTTTCCACTTCCTCCCATGAACAATCAAGAACTGTCAGGCCTTTTTTTGCATTATCCTCTGGAGACAGGGCCTTTTCAGCCATCGGATCAAGTAATATGGACCCTGAAGGTATTTTTTCTATTTTTTCAGAAAGGTTAACAAGTCCGAAACGTGCCATTTTCTTGCCAGTACATTTTTTCGGGTCACATTGTTTTGCGTGATAAAGGAAGAGCTTTATATCTTTTTCTTCAGCGGGTGCCATGTAGGCAAAATGCGTCATACTAATATATCAATAATTGCCACCATGACTTTCAAGAACAAAATAATATAGATATGTATTTATATTTTTAAGTATTATTAAGTGGTGAATATAATTTATAGGAGAATGTGTTTGGATGGGTCTTCAACTGAAAAGGAAGCAACTTATAGTGTAATCATCAATCGAGGCATTTTATGACAGCAACAATTTTTACGATCGTTTCAGGGAAGGGTGGTGTTGGCACAACTACAGCTGCTATCAATCTTAGTGCTGCACTTGCAGGTTTTGCAAAAAAAACTATCATCATCGATGCTGATATCGGAATGCCCACAATCGGGCTGATGTTGGGAATAGAAACTTCAAAGGCAAGTCTTCATGAAGTTCTGATGGGTACTTCAGATTTAAAAGAGGCCATATACGATGGTCCGAACAATTTGCATGTTTTGCCGGGAAGCATTTCTCTTCATAGTTTTATAAATGCAAATGCCGATATTCTAAGTGACATTGTAGAAAGTATAAGAGAAAAGTATGATTACATTATCATCGATTCTCCCACAGGAATCAATAAAAATTCCATATTGTCCATATCGCTTGCAGATGAAATTATCCAGGTAATGAACCCTGACATAGTATCGCTTGCAGGTGCAATGAAAATAAAGACTATTTCTGATAACATGGGCAAACAGTTCCGTGGGGTTTTTCTGAACAGGTGCGGTGTTACTCCAAATGAATTGAGCAATGAAAGAATAGAAACTGCTCTTGGACTCAAGATCCTGGATGCTGTAGCTGAAGATAACAATGTAAAGAATTCCATCGCATTTAAAGCACCCGTGGTCGTAAAATACCCTGGTTCTCCGGTGGCTGTCAGTTTCAATCGGCAGGCTGCTGAAATAGCAGGCATCAAGACTCCGGTTTACGAACTCTTCGATGAGACAAAAGACAAGAAAAAGAAGGGTAAAAGATTCTCATTGTCAAAAAACAAGAAGTGAATTACGTCTCTGATTCATTGCTAAATGCTGTAAAACTATCAAATTCAAAAAATAAAGAGCACTAATATTGGGGTTGGTAATGTTGAACAATATTTCAGGTGACCGAACTGAAGATAAAGATGATGTGAGGGGTCTTCCATTTAAAGATGATGAGCCTGCTTCTGAAAAAGAAGATGATCCCATATTAAACCCCGAAATTCCGGAAGAGGATGTATCTGAAGACACCGTTGTCCATTCTTCTGAGCGTCTTGTTGGAGTTGCTGCTTTGTCCTTTGCAGAGGTTCCAAAACAAAACAAAGGCATTATTGATGAGCAACTGGAAAGTTTTCTACCCGTGGACGAGGACGATATTATCAGTGAACTTTCAGACCTGATACTGCCGGACTCTGAACCCGTAAGTATTGAAAGCTTGAAAAGCAGGGTTGATGATTTCTATATTGCATCTTATGATGATACTATTCTGGACGAAAGGGAATCTTTCTGGGAAAAAACAATCTCTGATATCTTTAAAATAGAACCCGTTGAGGAAGATGTTTTTGTAGAAGATGAAAAAAAAGAGTCGTTGCTGGATAAAGCCAATAAATTATTTTCCCGGAAGAAGGTAAATCTGGAACCTTATAATATTGTAGAACATGGTCCGATAGTTGATCTTTCAATTCCTGTCGACAGTCCTTACAAAGAAGTTGAGTTGTATGAGGTAAATCCTCTTTATGCCTACATAAGGATAGCATATAATCCTGAAGCCCATGAGTTCCAGTACCAGTCTATTGAACCAGTCCTGACTGAAAAGGAACAGGACCTTCTGGATGCTATCAAGCTGAAATTCATTGAAACTCTTGACGTAAATCTAAAAGAGATATCCCGGAAAAATGCAGAAGAATTCCTCATAGAAAATGTGGTCTTGTATCTGCAGGAATTCCAGATAGACATCTCTCCACGAAAACGGGAGAGGATCATATATCACCTTATTCGAGATTACGTAGGCTACGGTCCGATAGATGTGTTAATGAGGGATGAATTACTGGAAGATATTTCATGTGATGGTCCAAATACTCCCATCTATATTTACCACAAGATCTACAACTCGATACCTTCAAACATAGAATTCCCTTCTGATAATGTATTAGACTCTTTTGCGATCCGGATCGCCCAGATTTGCGGAAGGCATATATCGATCGCAAGGCCATTGCTTGATGCCACAATGCCGGACGGTTCACGTATCCAGATGACACTGGGAAGGGAAATCACAACTCGCGGAACTACTTTTACAATCCGGAGATTCAAGGACAATCCAATCACCCCTACTAATCTTGTAGAGTATCATACTTTCTCAACTGCAATGATGGCATACATGTGGCTGGCAGTAGATTCCAGTAAGAGCCTTATCTTTGCAGGAGGTACTGCATCCGGTAAGACCACCGCAATGAATGCAGTATCACTTTTCATCCAGCCGGAAATGAAGATCGTTTCCATTGAGGACACAAGGGAACTGAACCTCTCTCACCCCAACTGGATCCCTGGTGTTACCAGGCAGGCATTTGGTGGAGAGGACAAAGGTTCCATTGAGATGTATGAACTTCTGAGAGCTTCCCTGAGGCAAAGGCCTGAATATATCCTGGTGGGTGAGGTTCGAGGAGCTGAAGCATATGTGCTTTTCCAGGCAATGTCTACCGGTCACACTACGTTCTCGACCATGCACGCTGATTCGGTGCAATCTGTGGTACACAGGCTGGAAAACCCTCCCATCAATGTACCAAGGATAATGATACAGGCACTTGACCTTGTAGCAATACAGATACAGGTCAAGGTCGGTGATGAGCGTGTCAGGCGCTGTAAGACACTTACAGAAATAGTAGGTGTGGACCCAAGAACAGGTGAACTTCTTACCAATGACGTTTTTGCATGGGATGCTGCAAGAGATATGTTCCAGTATTCAGGCAGATCATATATTATAGAAAGCGTCATGGAAAGTCGCGGCTGGTCTGAGGAGAAAGTTCGGGACGAATTAAAGCGGCGTCAGGACATCCTTGAATGGGCACGTGCTAAAAAGATCACATATTACAGGGATTTTACAAAGATCATCGTTGCTTATAACCGTGAACCTGAAATGATAATGAAACTCGTAAGGCAGGAATTGTATGGCTAATCCCTATTTTATATTTGCTTACAATCTATTTGGAAAATACTATGAAAAGAGAAGACTTGAATTCTTTGGTCTTCGTCATGGTCTCCTGAAGAACAGGATGGATGTGTCTTATGATGTTTACATGTCCAGTGCATTATTAAGTTCCATTATAAGTGCGATTGGTGCTCTTATCGGTGTTTCCCTCCTTTTGTTGACATTTGGTGTCCCTGAATTAAAAGCTACCAGACTAATGTTTCCTGGATGGGTTGCACCATATCTTCAGTATAAATCTATTGTTATAGGCGTGGTGCTTGGGGTAATATTCACGGCGTTGGTGTTTGTGATTGTCTACAAGTTTTTCCAGATATATCCTTCTATTATGGCAGGTGACAGGAAAAGAAGAATTGACAGCATGCTTCCATATGCTGTGAACTATATGTCTGCAATGTCTGGTGCCGGTGTGCTTCCTGTTGACCTTTTCAGATCCCTTGCAAATAATGATATCTATGGTGAGGTGTCTGTGGAATGTCGCTACTTGGTACGTGATCTTGAAATACTCGGTCATGACCTTGTAACTGCGATGAAGAATCTTTCAGTAACTACACCTTCTGCTGCATTGCAGGATTTCCTGCAGGGTGCAATTACAGTAGTGACTTCAGGAGGTCAGCTTGAGCCATATTTTCAGATTAAGACAGAACAGTACATATCAGAAAACCGCCAGAACCAGAAAGAGTTCCTTGAGACACTGGGCCTTCTGGGAGAAACTTATGTCACGGCTTTTGTTGCCGGTCCGCTTTTCCTTGTAGTTGTCATATCTATTATGTCTATTATGGGGAGTGCACAGATGGTTCTTCTTTACATTATAATCTACGCATTGATACCAATTGGCAGCATAATGTATGTTGTTCTTATCAGTATGCTTACTCCGGAGGCATAGAATGAAGATAGCTGATATTTTCAATAAAGGATGGAAATCACATGAATCACTTACAGAGGAGGAGCTTTCTGAACTTGAAGATAACCAGATAAATGCAAAGCTTGAAGAAGCGAACAAAAATGTACTTATCAAAGATTTCATTAATGAGCCGTTCAAAACACTTAGCATTTATCCAGAATATGCATTTATCCTGAGCATTCCTCTTGCGCTGGTATTTTTTGCATTAGGAATTACTATTACCTGGGGCACACCATTGATAGATGATGTCATCATTTTCACAGTCCTAATAT
The DNA here is from genome assembly GCF_002243045.1 of Methanolobus psychrotolerans. Lineage (GTDB taxonomy): Archaea > Halobacteriota > Methanosarcinia > Methanosarcinales > Methanosarcinaceae > Methanolobus > Methanolobus psychrotolerans. The sequence continues at coordinate 29,722 of NZ_MBKP01000024.1, read as the reverse complement.
CTATAACTCCTCCAGCTATTACTTTTCATAAGAAGTATAAGAGAACAGATACCATAGAGGAATACCTGCCTACTTTCCTAAGGGACATATCTGAAATGAGCAGGGCAGGACTTACTCTTCCAAGGGCTGTCAATACTGTTGCAAAGGGTGAATACGGTGCCCTTACCAAGGAAGTCCAGAGCATGGATGCTTCTATGTCATGGGGAGTCTCATTTGAGGATTCATTGCAGCATTTTGCAAAAAGGATCTCTACCCCTATTATAATCAGATCTGTTTCCCTTATCAATCAGGCAAGCAAGGCCGGTGGTCGCGTATCTTCCGTTCTTGAGGCTGCTGCCCGCGATGCGAGGGAAGTGAAATTGCTGGAGCAGGAAAGACGTGGTAATATGATGGTGTATGTGGTCATCACTTACATGTCATTCTTCGTTTTCATTTTTGTAATAGCCATGCTCACGTCCACTTTTGTCCCTACCATGGCGGAAGCGGGTAAAGCCGCTGCCGCAGCAGGTGCGGGATCTCAGTTCATAGGTTCGTTCGATCCTGCAGAGTATACGCGCCTGATGTTACATGCATCAGTAATTCAGGGATTTATGAGTGGACTTGTAGCAGGACAGATGGGAGAAAGTTCAATGTTCCAGGGTCTTAAACACTCTATTATATTGACTCTGATTGCCTGGATAGTATTCACTTTTGTAATCTGAAAAGAATATGTATAATCAGATAACATGGCTTATTCTAGTTTAGAATAAGCCTCTTTTGCTTTTTTACTGACTTCTAAAAACAGGTCGCTGTTGTGCGAGTCTATCCCGACGACAAGCGGTCCGAAATCCTTTACACCAAGTTCCCATACAGCTTCAGGCATGCCTAGGTCTAGCCAATGGACCGCAATTACTTTTTCAATGCTTATGGCAGCCAGTGCTGCACATCCTCCTGTAAAGGCGAGGTAGACAGCTTTGTTTTTAAGGGCATGTGCGACATCATCCATGCCACCTTTTCCCACAAAAGCACGAACTTCGTGTATTTCAAGGAGGTTAGGTGTCATTTTAGACATACGGGCACTTGTAGTGGGTCCTGCGGCAACTACTTCCCATTTACCTTTGTTTTCTCTCATAAGGGGTCCGCAGTGATAGATAACAGACCCTTCCAGATCAAACGGCAGTTCTTTATTTTCCTCTGCCATTTCAAGAATTCTGGCATGGGCTTCGTCCCTGGCTGTAAATACGGTCCCTGTGAGGTAAACAATGTCCCCGGCGTTGAGCTTATTGATATCTTCTTTTTTTAATGGTATGGTAAGCCTGTATTCCATTACTCATCGCCTCCCAGGGTGATTGAAGCATGACGATTTGCCCAGCATTGGATATTTACAGCCACAGGAAGGGATGCAGTATGACAATATGCTGTTTTGATGTGTACGGCAAGTGCTGTTGTCTTTCCGCCAAGTCCCATTGGCCCGATCCCAAGGGAATTGATATCTTCAAGTAAGCTCAGTTCCTCTTTATTCATATCATCAGTCTTTTCAAGAAGCGCTGATTTTGCAAGTCTTGCAGCCTTATCGAAGGAACCTCCGATGCCCACTCCAACGATTATTGGCGGGCAAGGCTTGCCACCTGCATTCAGCACAGTCTCAAGAACAAAGTTACGTATTCGGTCCTTTTCTGTGGGATTGAGCATTTTGATGGCGCTCATATTCTCAGAGCCTGCGCCCTTTGGGGCAACAGTGATCTTTATACTGCTGCCTTCAGTAAGTTCGTATTTAATATCCGGTATGCCGCATCCTGTATTATCCCCGCTGTTCCTTCGACTGAGGGGATCTACGGCATTTGGGCGAAGCGGGATGTTTCTGGTTGCGATCTTAACACCTTTGAGGATGGCATCTTCCAGACTAAAATCCAATAAAGCCTTGCGCCCCAGTTCGACAAAAAAGATAAGTATGCCTGTATCCTGACATATGGGGACTTTTCTGTTGCCCGCAATTTCGATGTTCTTAAGGATAGCTTCGAGTTGCTCTTTTGCAACAGAGAAGGTTTCTTCTGACGCAGCTTTTTTAATAGAATTGATAACATCCTGTGGCAACCTGGTCTGCGCTTCTTCCAGAATATCAACAACAGCTGATACAACAGTATCATGATCAATAGGATTTGGCAAAAAAGATCACCTTTGATGGATGGTGCGGGAGAAGGGATTCGAACCCCCGAACGCCTGCGCGAGTAGATCTTGAGTCTACCACCGTTGGCCGCTTGGTTACTCCCGCATCTGAGATTAACGTTACCTCTATTGCAGTATTAATTATAAATCTAACTGTTGCCAGTGTTTTGCTTTGCTTTCCTCCAATATTTATTTGATTAGTAACATATTTACTGAGTATAATTACATATCGATGAGGTTAAATATTGGTACTATGATATTTTTATTAGGTGACGTTATACAATCAATATAATTTCATATCGTTTCCTATACAGGACTATCAAATAGAATGTGGGGGCATTACTATTAGGCGCAGTAGATTAGACATAACAGTTGCTATCTTAAAGATAGCAATGAATGGTGCAAAAAAGACTCGTATTGTTTATGGTGCAAACCTGAATTCCACAATTGCAAACAAGTATCTTGCCAGTCTGGAAGAAAAAGAACTAATTGAACAAAAAGGAAATATTTTCGTCACGACTGACAAAGGACGAATATATAGAGGAATGGCCAGTGAACTGGAGATTTGCTGACCTTCTTTAAATGGTACTATCAAATAGAGTGTGGGGGCATTACTATCAGGCGTAGTAGATTAGACATAACAGTTGCTATCTTAAAGATAGCAATGAATGGTGCAAAAAAGACCCAGATTGTTTATGGTGCAAACCTGAATTCCACAATTGCAAACAAGTATCTTGCCAGTCTGGAAGAAAAAGAACTAATTGAACAAAATGGAAATATTTTCGTCACGACTGACAAAGGACGAATATATAGAGGGATGGCTAATGAACTGGAAATTCGATGACAATGTTGCTTAACATTGCTTATTTTAATCGGGTATCATGCAAAACCAAGAAATTGTGATATTTTCAACAATACATTTGCGACTGTAAATGCAATATTGTTGACAAAGCCTACAGGTTCAATTACAATCTCACCATTTTCCTTTGCGTCAAGGAAAGTCGTCAGTGGATCTTCAGAACTGAGTATCTTTTGGATCGTGTCTTCGCTTGTTCCTATAACAATAGTTTCACCAATCTCAGTGTTTTTATCGATTTTCTCAAATATGGTGACATATGCATCTTCAGTAACTAATTTTAGATAGATCTCTTTTCCATCATTTGTCATTATCGACAGTTTGATTACTTCATTACCCAGAAGACTTTTTAGAAAAGAGGGTAACTGGTCAGCATTCTCATTGTACTCGTTGACTTTAAGGTCAAGATCGCCAACAATATCTGCACTGGCTACAGGTATGAGTGCAGTCATTATCAATATCAACATGATTATCTGTGATTTCATCCAAATCCTTCCTATATTGTAATTAATATTTTATAGTTATTATATTATTAATATATAACTCATGCATTTAGCAGGAAAACCATTTTTAATAACGAATACATAAGTAAAAACTTACTGAGGGCTGTTCTGAATGGGTGAAATAGTAGTTAGCGATTCCATGAGAGATTATTTTGAGGCGCTAGAGTCAAAGCTCCACAATGAAATTGATATTGCAAACCGTGCCCGTTCAAAAGGCAAAGATCCAAAACCACATGTCGAGATCCCTCTTGCAAAAGACCTCGCAGATAGGGTGGAAAATCTGATTGGCGTAAAGGGTGTCGCAGAACAAATACGCAAGTTCGATGAGACCATGTCCCGTGAAGAAGGTGCCCTTGCAATCGGAAAAGCTGTTGCAGAGGGTGCAGTCGGGGAGTTTGAGTCCAAAGTCGAAGCAATCGAAGCTGCCATCCGCGTATCAGTTGCAATGCTCACAGAAGGCGTGGTTGCTGCACCTATTGAAGGGATTGACCGCGTAGGAATAGGCAAGAATGATGATGGGAGCGAGTTCATCAGGATTTATTATGCAGGTCCTATACGCAGTGCAGGAGGCACTGCGCAGGCCCTTTCGGTACTTGTGGGCGATTATGTGCGCCGCGCTGTTGGCATTGACCGGTACAAGCCACGCAAGGAAGAAGTTGAACGGTATGTTGAAGAGATCCTGCTTTACAGGCGCGTAGCAACATTACAGTATACACCTTCAGAAGATGAGATCAGGCTTATTGTGGAAAACTGCCCGATCTGTATTGATGGTGAACCCACAGAAGCTGAAGAAGTTGAAGGTTACCGAAACCTTGACAGGATAGAAACAAACAGGGTTCGCGGTGGAATGGCACTTGTCCTTGCAGAGGGTCTGGCTCTGAAAGCCCCAAAAGTCCAGAAACATGTTTTAAAACTGCAAATGGATGGATGGGAATGGCTGGATAAACTCATAGCAGGAACAAAGAGTTCGGGGGATGATGATGATGGTTTTATTGGTGTAAAACCAAAGGACAAATATCTGCGTGACCTGATCGCAGGAAGGCCGGTGTTCTCTCATCCGATGCGTCCGGGTGGTTTCAGGTTAAGGTACGGGAGATCAAGGCATACCTCATTTGCAGCTGCCGGCATAAGTCCTGCAAGTATGTATATAATGGACAGTTTCATCGTTGCAGGTACCCAGCTTAAGGTGGAACGTCCTGGAAAAGCCGCAGGTATGGCGCCAGTGGATAGTATAGAAGGTCCGACTGTCCGGTTAAGGTCTGGAGATGTAATCAGGGTAGATGATGAGGAGCTTGCAAAAAAGGTCCAGCCTGATGTGGAATGCATAATAGACATAGGCGAGATACTTATCAATTATGGTGATTTCCTTGAGAACAATCATCCTCTTGTGCCTTCTTCCTATTGTTTCGAGTGGTGGGTGCAGGAATTTGAGAAACTGACTAAAACTGCAACTTATTCCCGAAGTGAGTTGAAGTCACCTTCCCAGGAATTTGCACTTGAACTGAGTGATACATATGCTGTTCCCCTTCATCCTGCATTCACTTATCTATGGCATGATATCACAATTAGCGAATTTACTATGCTTGCCTCATTTATATCTAAAAACGGAACCCTTTCACATGATGGGGCAATTCTTGAACTTCCAAAGATCCTAACCACTGAAGAGGGAATTAAGACCATTCTTGAGAATGTACTTGTCCTGCACAAAGTAAATGAAGACAAGATCATCATTGATGCACCACTGCCTTTCATCAGATGTCTGGGTCTTGATCGGGACCTGAACAAGAAATGGAATACAGTAGAATCCACAGATACTATTGGAGCGGTCAATGAATTGAGCGGCCTGGTCGTACGCCCGCGTGCACCTGTAAGGATTGGTGCCAGGATGGGGCGCCCTGAGAAATCTGACAAAAGGAAAATGTCCCCGGCTCCGCATGTGCTGTTCCCCATAGGCGATTCTGCAGGAAATACTCGTAAAATGGAAGCTGCTGCCGGTTACATGGCTTCCATGAACGGGAAGATCGGACAGATCAGGGTCGAGATCGGTAACAGAGTATGTCCTGCATGTGGAATGGATAACTTCCAGTATCGTTGTGATTGTGGTGAGTTCACGGTTCCTAAATTATCCTGCCCAAGATGTGGTATATCTATACAGAAGAACAAGTGCCCTAAATGCGGTACAAAGACCACATGTGTGAAGATGCAGAATATCGATTTCAAGGCTATATACCAGGCAGCTTTTGAAAATCTTGGCGAGCGGGACAACATAGAGGTCAAAGGTGTCAAACGCATGATGTCTGGAACAATGACGCCAGAACCTCTTGAAAAAGGCATTTTACGGGCAAAACATGACCTTTTCACTTTCAAGGACGGAACTGTCAGGTATGATATGTCCGATATTCCACTTACACACATTCGTGCCGATGAGCTTGGTATCAAGGTTCAGAAGCTGATCAATATTGGTTATACAGAGGATATATATGGCAACCCACTTGAAAGGGATGATCAGATAACTTGCCTTAAAGTGCAGGACCTTGTTGTTTCATACGATTGTGGTGAATACCTCCTTCGCATTACTAAGTATATAGATGACCTGCTTGTGAAGTACTATCATGAGGAACCTTACTATAAAGCAGAGACAATTGATGATCTGGTGGGTGTAATGCTAATGGGCCTTGCACCACATACATCAGCAGGTGTTCTTGGAAGACTTGTAGGTTTCACAAAAGCATCAGTGGGTTATGCGCATCCGTTCTTCCATGCGGCAAAAAGACGAAACTGTGACGGAGATGAGGATTGTGTCATGCTGCTTATGGATGGCCTGATCAATTTCTCAAGGGATTATCTACCTGAAAAGAGGGGTGGAAAAATGGATGCTCCCCTTGTGCTTACCATGCGCATAGATCCAAGTGAGGTTGACAAGGAAGCACATAATATCGATGTGTGTGATCATTATCCATTGGAGTTCTATGAAGCGACCCTGAACTTTACAAACCCCAAGGAGTTAGAGTCTAAAATGGATCTTATAAGCAGCAGGCTTGGAACTACGGAACAGTACGATCATTTTATGTTCACCCATGATACCGGCAATATTGCCGCAGGCCCCCTTCACAGTGCCTACAAGACCCTTGGGAGCATGATAGAGAAAATGGATGCCCAGCTTGCATTGGCAGACAAGATACGTGCAGTTGATTCTTCTGATGTGGCTGAAAGGGTGCTTATATCCCACTTCCTGCCAGACATGTTCGGCAATCTAAGAGCTTTCTCCCGGCAGGGTACAAGATGCCTTAAGTGTGCTGCAAAGTACCGTCGCCCTCCGCTGACAGGAGTATGTCCCAAATGTGGTGGAAGCGTTATATTGACAGTTCACGAAGGTTCGGTGAAAAAGTACCTTGAGGTTTCAAAGAAAGTAGCCCATGATTACAATGTCTCAAGTTATACTAAACAAAGAATAGAACTTATCGGGCTTGATATGAAATCCCTCTTTGAGAATGACCGCTCAAAGCAGACAGGGCTGCTGGAGTTCATGTAGTTGCCCCTTTATCTGCTACTATGACCCATGTGATTTATAATATTCCCGATTATTTTCGCATTATTCCTTGACGGGCAATCCGATAGCATTAATCTCGTGGATGAGTTCTGTGAACTGCTGGATTTCAAAATCAAGGACTTCTTCTTTTGAAAGTCCGATCGACATCTCTCCGTCATAGGTTAACATGTCAGGCCCCCTGCGGACAAAACGCGGGACCCCATCTCTTGAAAGTGCTTTTGCAGTCTCAGGATCATGTACGAATGCCCTGCCTGGTATTATGACTGTTTCCTTTACATCTTTAAGATTAAGTTTTTCCAGGTCTTCTATAGTAATGAGGCATGCGATATCCTTGTCAACTGCAACGGCATTGACGGTGCTTCCAAGCTTTGTGAAGATTTCCTGAAGCCGGCCCACAGATGCCCGGCTTGTGAGTATTGTTGCATCTTTTCTTATATAAGGGAGTTTGTCAAGGGCAGCTATTTCATTCCGGATGGCATATGGGCATCCAATGAGTGGATCTTCAAGTGGTGTTCCTGTAATGCGTATATTGAACTTTGCATCAGAATCGCGGACAATTTCTATGAATTCATCTATACTGTGGGTCTTAATACCTTCCATGACAGGAGCATTGTTCAGTATGAGCCCTTCCTCAGTTCTGTTGGCAAATCGCATGAGTATGGCTCCTTTTGCCCCCATTTCTACAAGGTCATTGAGGGTATTTTCAAGGATTATCCCGTCATTGATTCCGGGGATAAGGACTATTGCAGCATATACATCACAATGCTGGCAGAACTTACGTAAGACTTTAAGTGAAGCCTCAGGTTCAGGATCACGCATGTATTCTTTTCGGAGTTCGGGATCAGTCGCAAATACGGTGAATGATACTTCAGTTACTCCATATTCGATGAAGAATTCAGCTTCATCTCCTTTACTGAATCCTTTCCCACTGGTGTATCCAAGGTGTATGGGTAAGCCGAACTGTGAAAGGTTGGCAACAAGCTCCATAAGTTCGGGATAACAGCTCACATCCCCGCCACCGCTAATGGTTATTTTGTCTATGTCCCCGGAGGTCATTCTGAGTCTCTGGTAAAGTTCCTGGAATACATATTGTCCTGGTTTGAAGCCGGAGTACGCTTCCCTGATCCCTCTTGTACAGTAGTCGCAACCTTTTTTGAAGGGAAAGCAGTATTTACATCCAAACGGAGGGTTTTCTTTTACTTTTTTAAAATAACAGTATGTGCAGAAACCTTTGCAATCGATTCCCGGATTGCCTCCTACGTCAGCGATTATCTCCATAGAACGGATTACAATTATATAGGTACTTAAATGTTTGCGGATGAGATCATACATCCGTTTGTCCTATCCCGTATCCTTCCTGTTTTTACCAGAATTCCTCGTTTTTGAGGCATCTATTATTTATAGTTTTTTAGTTCATATATCTGCGGATAACATAATCAATTATTTTTATCGGCAATTTTTGCTCGCGTTTGATGATTGCGAAATTGTTCATAAATGATGCAAAAGGTTTAAACGTCATCGTTGCTTAATAATTCCGAGAATTCCCAGTGGAAACTTTTCGTACAGAAATTACTGTGTGGTACAGAGTAATTTACATTCATTCGTTCATCTGTACGTTTCCATAAAGGGTGATTTCTGAATAGAAACATAGGAGGAAAATATACGTGTCTGATAAAATAGACATTTACGACGACAGAGGTAAACTGTTGGAAAGCGGCGTTGATCTTATGGATATTGCGCCAACAAGAAACGCAGCGATTCAAAATATCATTAAAGATACCAAGAGGACAGTTGCAGTAAACCTCGCTGGAATCGAGAAAGCACTTAAGACCGGTACAATGGGTGGCAGCAAAAAGCAGATCCTTGGAAGGGAACTTAATTATGACATCATTGGCAATGCAGGTGCAATTCAGGATGCAGTCGCAAAGCTTGTGAGCGTAAAAGATGGTGACGACACCAACGTAAAACAGCTTGGTGGCGGAAAGCAGATGATTGTCCAGGTACCAAGCATAAGGGCACAGGTCGGTGCTGACTACGTATCTGCAAGTACCGTAACAGGCGCAGCAGTCGTCCAGGCAATTATTGACATGTTCAAGACTGACATGTTCGATGCACCAATCGTAAAGTCCGCTGTATGGGGAAGCTACCCACAGACAATGGACATGTCCGGTGGAAATATTGCATCCATCCTCAGTATCCCACAGAACAATGAGGGTCTTGGTTTCTCAATGAGGAACATCACAACAAACCACATTGCAGCGATCACTGGCAAGAGGGCAATGAATGCAGCAGCACTTTCATCCATCTTCGAACAGGTAGGTATGTACGAAATGGGTAACGCTGTAGGTCCATTCGAGAGACACCAGTTACTTGGTTTTGCATTCCAGGGTCTTAACGCAAACAACATCGTTTACGACATTGTAAAAGAGAACGGCAAGAACGGTACAATCGGTACTGTGATCCAGTCAGTTGTAGACAGGGCTCTTGAGCTTGGTGTAATATCAGTAGACAAGACCGCACCATCCGGATACAACTTCTACAAGGCAAACGATGTTTCCATGTGGAACGCATGTGCAGCAGCAGGTCAGCTTGCAGCAACACTTGTAAACTGTGGTGCCGGAAGGGCAGCTCAGAACGTATCCTCAACCATCCTCTACTTCAACGACATCCTTGAGAAGGAAACAGGCCTTCCTGGCTGTGACATGGGTAGAGCTCAGGGTACAGCAGTAGGTTTCTCATTCTTCAGTCACTCCATCTATGGTGGTGGCGGACCAGGTATCTTCAACGGTAACCACGTTGTAACCAGGCACTCCAGAGGTTTCGCAATTCCTTGTGTATGTGCAGCTTGCTCACTTGACGCAGGTACACAGATGTTTACAGTCGAAAAGACATCAGCACTTGTTGGAAACGTATTTGGTTCAATATCAGAGTTCAAGGAGCCAATCAAAGCAGTGGCAGGAGCTCTCTAAGACATAAATCCCCTCCTTAAATATCATAGGTAATCAAAAAGGTAACAAAAATGTCCGAAGCTTTTTCAGACGCAAACACTGTACAGCTTGAAATATTTCCTTCAAGACTGCTTAAACCCGAAACTGCCCAATCGCTACTTAACGAGATAGCTGAGATCGAAGGTATCATCAGGCTGTTCATTCATGGCCCAAGACTCCCTCAGACCGTTCCATATGGGCCAGCCACCGGAGTTCCTGTGCAGCATCCCGGGAACAAGGTAATAGAAGTTGCCGGCCAGGCAATAGAACTTGCTGTATACGTAGGTGGCATCCGTATGGAAGTTCTCGATGCTGATGTGAAAGAGCAGGTAAGGGACGCTTGTGACCGGGTTCTTCCCGTATCATTTGAATTCAGGGAAGGCAACTTCATTCCGAGAATGCAGACAGTCAGCGATTATGCAAAACGTGGACCAGATGCAGACCCAATTATGATCGGAATGACAGATCCTAAAGGAAAACTAAGCAAACATCCAATATGTATCCTTAAACCAGAGCAGGATGAGTGATATTATGTTTGACCGGGAAACACAGGTTGTGGATTGCAGACACGGAATGGGTCTTGGCAGAGGAGGAGGACTTGCACAACGCGGTACTCTTTCCGAGACTGGCAGGCCTGATGTAATTGCAGTTGCAATGAGCCCCGGCAGAAGGCATATCACAAAACCTGTCTGTGAACTCACATATGGGATGCGCCGCGAAGAGATCCAGGTGAGTGTGCTTGTGCTGAACACCGGTTCGGGTGTTCCGGATTCCAATATGGGTTCCGGTTCTTTTGGACTCAGTCCTGAAGAGATCGCACAGATAAACAGGCATAAGGTTGCTGTTATCCACACAGGGAACATCAGGGATCATGTGGTCAGGAAGGTAAAGGCAATACTAGAAGAAGCAGAGATTCCTGCAGTAGTTGTTTGCCAGACCCTCGTTGATTTCGAGGATTTTGCAATTGCAGGAGTAAGGACAAGGCTTGTAAAACCAAAGGATAGTGATATTTTAACAAAAGGAAGGGTAATGGAAATTGTGACAGGAGTTACACGAGGCGAATCATGTTCAAGGGAAAAATTGAACGAACTCGTGAAAGCCGTGAAAACCACAATGAGATCATTAGAGAATTAGGAGTGAATAATTATGGCATATGAACTACAATATTATCCAGGGGCAACATCAGTTGCTGAAAACAGAAGAAAACACATGTCTGGTAAAGTGGAGAAACTCAGAGAGATCTCCGATGATGACCTGACACTTGTTCTCGGACACCGTGCACCAGGTAGCGATTACCCAAGCACCCACCCACCACTCGCAGAAATGGGCGAGCCAGAATGCTCAATCAGAGAGATCGTAGAACCAACACCAGGCGCAAAAGCTGGTGACAGGGTAAGGTACGTACAGTTTGTTGACTCAATGTACAACGCACCAGCAACACCATACTTCAGGTCCTACGCTGCAGCAATCAATTTCAGAGGTGTCGACCCAGGTACACTTTCCGGTCGTCAGGTCGTTGAAGCCCGTGAAAGGGATATGGAAGAGCTCGCAAAGTTCCAGATCGAAACAGAGATGACATGTCCGGCACTTGCTGGCCTTAGAGGCGCAACAGTTCACGGTCACTCACTCAGGCTTCCAGAGGATGGCGTAATGTTCGACATGCTCGACAGGGTTAGAAAAGAAGGCGACGTAATCGTAATGCACAAGGACCAGGTAGGAAGACCGATCGACAAGAAGGTCAACCTCGGAAAGCCAATGTCCGAAGCAGAGGCAGCAAAGAGAACAACCATATACCGTGTTGACAACGTTGCATTCAGAGACGATGCAGAAGTCATTGAATGGGTACACAGGGTATTCGATAAGAGAACCATTTATGGCTTCAAGCCGGAAAACTGAGGTGATGATAATGGCAAATGACAGAAAGAAAATGTTTGCAAAACATATGGAGATCAAGTTCACACAAGAACATGGTACCAACAAAATGGTCGGCGGCGAAATCACAGACAAGACTGTAACATACCACAGACTTGGTGTCGATCAGAACCCAAGAAAGTTAGAAATGAAAAAAGCTGGTGTTGAACTCGCAGCAAAGAGGGGTCTTGTAGGTTACAACCCAATGATGCACTGTGGTGGTATCCCACTCGGTCAGAGAGCACTTACCCCATCATTCCTTTCAGGCACAGACGACATGGTCGAGATCGATGACCTCCACTACGTCAACAACGCTGCAATGCAGCAGATGTGGGATGACATCAGAAGGACCGTAATTGTAGGTATGGACATGGCACACGAGACCCTCGAGAAAAGATTGGGTATCGAAGTCACACCAGAAACCATCAACCACTACCTTGAGACACTCAACCACGCACTCCCTGGAGGAGCAGTCGTTCAGGAACACATGGTCGAGACCCACCCGGCACTTGTAGATGACTGTTACTGTAAGATGTTCACCGGTGACGATGAACTTGCAGATGAAATTGACAAGCAGTTCCTTATCGACATCAACAAGGAATTCCCGGCTGAACAGGCAGAGCAACTCAAAGCAGCTATTGGAAAGACCTCCTGGCAGGCAGCTCACATCCCAACCATTGTCAGCAGAGTAACAGACGGTGCCCAGACAAGCAGGTGGATGGCTATGCAGGTCGGTATGTCATTCATTTCAGCATACAGCATGTGTGCTGGTGAAGCAGCAGTAGCTGACCTTTCATATGCAGCAAAGCACGCAGGTGTTATCTCAATGGGTGAAATGCTCCCGGCAAGACGTGCACGTGGTCCAAATGAGCCTGGTGGAATCTCTTTCGGCCACTTCGCAGATATCGTACAGACAAGCCGCAAGACTCCTGAGAACCCAGCAAACGTTGCTCTTGAGGTAGTTGGTGCTGGATGTATGCTCTACGATCAGATATGGCTCGGTTCATACATGTCTGGTGGTGTCGGTTTCACACAGTACGCAACAGCAGCATACTGTAACAACATCCTTGATGACAACCTCTACTACAACGTAGACTACATCAACGACAAGTACGATGGTGCAGCAACAACCGGTACAGGCAACAAGGTAAAGGCAACACTCGAAGTTGTAAAGGATATCGCAACCGAATCCACGATCTACGGTATTGAGAACTACGAGAAGTACCCAACAACCCTCGAAGACCACTTCGGCGGATCACAGAGAGCAACAAGCCTTTCAGCCGCAGCTGGCTCCGCTGTAGCAATCGCAACAGGAAACGGAAACGCTGGTCTTTCTGGCTGGTACCTTTCAATGTACCTGCACAAGGAAGCACTCGGAAGACTCGGTTTCTTTGGATACGACCTGCAGGACCAGTGTGGTGCAACAAACGTTCTCTCATACCAGTCCGACGAAGGTCTGGCTCTTGAACTGCGTGGACCAAACTATCCAAACTACGCAATGAACGTAGGTCACCAGGGCGGATACGCTGCAATCACCTCCGCTGCACACGCAGGACGCGGAGATGCATTCGCAGCAAACCCACTCATCAAGGTCTGTTTCGCAGACAGCCTCCTGCCATTTGACTTCACAAAGCCAAGGAAGGAGTTTGCAAGAGGAGCTCTCAGAGAGTTCGAGCCTGCTGGTGAGAGATCACTCATCATCCCGGCAAAATAATTTTAAAACAAGTGCAGGCTTTATGCCTGCTACTTACTCTTTTTTATTTCAGTTCCTATTTCTGTTTTTACTCTGTATTTTGTCCGGCATTGCGTGGTAATGCTTAAATATTGCAAAACCATTTATTTTTACATTATCACTATTATCTTTAATTTTGTTTTCAAGGAGTGAACCAAAATGCAATACAGTCTGGGCATTGATGCCGGAGGAACTTTCACAGACGGGGTCATTATCCGTGATTCGGATGGCGTGATACTGGATGCTACTAAAGTGCTTACTACGTATCCAGACCCAATAGGTGGAATTAAAAAAGTAATAGACTCGCTGAACCCTGATTATGTCAGAGACGTAAAACTAGTTTCAGTTTCAACCACTCTATCTACTAATACAATTCTTGAGGATACAGGTTTTCCAGTCGGTGTAATCCTTGTTGGCGACTACGTGATTCCTGCAGAGGGGTTCCCTGCCAAATACTATGTCAGGCTCAGCGGCGGCCATACCAGCAATGGTGAAGAAGCTGCCCCCCTTGATGAAGAAGGAGTAAAACTTTTTGCCCTTGATGTGAAGGACCAGGTTGCGGCATTCTCGGTATCTTCTTTTTTCAGTAACCGTAATTCTGAGCATGAACTCCGTGTAAAACACATTATCCGCGAACTTACAGGACTGCCTGTTGTGTGCGGGCACGAGCTTTCCCAGGAAGTAGGTGCATATGACAGGGCCATAACCGCATATCTTAATGCACAGCTCCTGCCTATCACACATAAATTCATCCAGTCCATCATGCAAGACATAAAATCAAGGGGTATCGATGCAAATCTCCTTATGCTCAAATGTGACGGCTCGGTGGTTGGCATGGAAGAGGCATTGGAGCGCCCCATTGAATCAATATTTTCCGGACCTGCTGCAAGTCTTGTAGGTGCGGCCTTCCTCACAAAATATGATACATGCGTCATGGTGGATGTAGGGGGTACAAGTACGGATGTTGCCCTTATCAGGAACGGTGTTCCAGAGCTGAGTGACCAGGGAGCTGTGGTAGGTGGCTGGAAGACCATGGTGAAAGCCATAAGAATGGAAACCTCTGCAACAGGTGGTGACAGTCACGTATGGGTCCAGGAGCAAAAGTTTTTCATAGGGCCAAGAAGAGTGATACCTCTTTGCCGCGCTGCTGTTGAATATACAGGTTTCCTTGAAAGGATTAAAGAATGTAAATCCCCTTCCAGAAAACTTCTGTGTGAGAATGTCCAGCCAACCAAATTCTTTGTCCGCACCGGAGCCACGTCTCTTGAACTTACAAGGACAGAAGAAGAGATATATGATGTAATTCAGGGGATGCCTCTTTCGTATGTGGATATATTCCAGCGCCTGAAGAAACAGCCAAGTGTCCGTGCTCTTGACAGTCTCATACAGAAACGTCTGGTACAATCCATTGGTTTCACTCCCACCGATGCTCTTCATGTGCTTGGTGATTTCAGGCAGTGGGAAACCGAAGCATCTGTGATAGGTGCTGAAAGGCTTGCCAAACAGCTAAGGATCAGCAAGGAAGAAGTCTGTTCCATGGTAAAACAAAAAGTTGCAAGGAACATGGCATCAGATCTTGTTTCTTATCTTGTAGAAGGCATCCCTGGATCAGTTGTTGACAGGATGCTTTCCGGGGAGAATTTTACCCGCTTTAAAGTTGAGACTCCTGTTGTATTGCTCGGTGGTCCCGTAGTTGCCTATAAAGAAGAGATGGAAAAGCTGATAGATGCCAGCATAGTTGTTCCCGAACATGCCAACGTAGGCAATGCTGTAGGCTCTCTTGTAGGTAAAGGCATCAAGCGTGTAGAGATACTTATAAAGAGGGACTTTGCTCCGATAACAGGGGAGAACATCACAGATGAGGAATTAAAGACTGTTAAAGAAGTTATCAGGTACTTTGTTTTCTCGCCTGGGAACCGATCTGTATTCCCTCAGTACATGGATGCATATGAGTTTGCCAGAGAAACGGGTAAAGAACTTATAATGGATTACATGAGGGCTGCAGGCTACTCCAAAGACGAGGTAGAGATAGAAGTAACCAAAAAGGACCTTATGATAAGGGAAGGCGAAGAACCGGTTGAGAGTAAGGTCATTGTGGTTGGGATTGGTACGTCCAAACTGGTAGTGGAAAAAGACGTAATTCCTGACTACATGCATAAAAAAGCTATCAGCAGCAGATCTGCAGAAAATTCTTATTCGGGAAAATAACAGGGAAGTGATCTTCCCTATTGTTCTTATTTTATCAGAAAAGAGTTACCTTTGCTCCAAGAGAAATCATTTCCTCAAAGAAGTTGGGGAAAGATATCTCCACGGATTCAGCAGTATCTATTGTTGTGTCTCCGGCTACCATTCCGGCAATTGTGAGTGCCATCACTATCCTGTGGTCATGCCATCCGTGCAGTTCAGCACCTTGCAATGTACCACCAGTAATAATCAGCTGGTCCGGTTCTTCTTTGACAGATATGCCCATCTTGGCCAGTTCAAGTGCCATTGCGTGCAGCCTATCAGTTTCCTTGTAACGCACATGTTCTGCATTCTCTATTACCGTAACACCTTCAGCACATGCTGCAAGTACGGCAATTGTAGGCACAAGATCAGGTGTTGCTCCGGCATCGAAAGTTGTTCCTTTAAGGCCGTTTCCTGTAACCTTTACTACTCCATTCCCCTTATCCCATGAGATTTCCGCGCCCATACGTTCAAGGACGTCGATTATATCCACATCTCCCTGTTTTGAAGGGAAAAGATTCTTCACGATAACTGTTGACCCTGTTAGTGCTGCGGCAGCCAGCAGGTAGGAAGCTGATGAAAAGTCACCGGGGACCGTATACTCTTTTAAGTTATATCTTTGGTTAGCGGGGATCATGAATTTAGTAGTATTACCTTCCTCCACAAGTATCTCACCGCCTGCCATCCCAATCAACTCAATGGTAACATCAACATAAGGCCTTGACTTCATTTCTCCTTTGAGGGAAAGGGTTGTGCTTTGGGTTGTAAGAGGACACGCAATAAGAAGCGAGGAAATGAACTGTGAGCTTATTGAGCCATCTATCATTGTACTGCCGCCTTTGAGTCCTCCGCGCACTACAAGAGGAGCACATCCATTACCACGGGTAGAATATGCTTCTACTCCAAGTTTGTTCAATACATCCAGAAGCGGCTGGTTTGGCCTGTTCCTTATGGAGTTGTCCCCTGTAAGCACAGTCACTCCGTTTGTAAGTGCTGAAATGGCCGTCATGAAACGCAGAGTGGTTCCTGAGTTTGCAACATCTATCACATCACCGGGGACAAAAGGTTTGCCATTTATTCCTCTTATGTACAGCTTTCCTTCTGACTTTTCAATACATGCTCCAAATGCCTCACATGCACGTATTGTTGCAAGGGTATCTGCTGACATAAGAGGGCGATGGATCACACATTCATCCGACAGGGCGGCAATTGTGATTGCCCGGTGGGTATAACTTTTAGATGGTGGTGCAAATACTTCACCATTGATCTTCGAAGTGCTGACAGATACTTTCATTTTATCCTCTTTATACAGATTTGAATAAGATGTGATGACTTGATGTATTCCAAATGCCGTTCCCAATATGTTTCTTAAAGGATGTACATTTTAGTTTGAACAAAACTAATATGAATTCTCCCATATGCTATAATTATGGACAAGATGGCCTTTCTCAGTGATATTCTTATCGATTAGCAGGGGCAATGTTTTGATGCTGTGGGATGTGCTCTGTAAGTTCTTTATGAGTTATTCTATCAGACTCCCGGATTAACACTTCAATGTCAAATTAAAATAACACTTCTTACATTACCTATCATAGATGGTGAGAAGAATGAAGTGCTACACGATAGGATATGGAAACCGTCAGCCTGACGATTTCATAAGTATGCTCATTGAGAACAAAGTGAATTATCTTGTGGATATACGAAGATATCCGCAGTCTACATTCAAGGACTACAATAAGGAGTCACTTGAGTCGATTCTCCCAAAGAACGGAATCATCTATTCTCATTGTGAAGGCGTAGGAGGGATGCGTGATTCTAATTATGCCGAGTATATGGGGACTGATATTTTCAAGAATAGTCTGGAAAAACTTATGAACCTTATCAGAAAAGTAAATGAAGAAAATGGCAGAATAGTACTAATGTGTGCGGAAAAAAGTCCGAAAGGTTGTCATAGGCAGTATCTTTCTATAAAACTGGAAGAAAATGATGTGGAGGTCGTCCACCTCGTAGAACGTGGACAGACGAGCCTCTTTAATTTTTAATTGTTAATCAATTATCACTGTTCACATCGCCTTCAGACGTCTGACACGCTCTTCTGTCACAGGGTGTGTCCTGAACAGGTTCATAATGGCATTGCCTTTTAGGGGGTTGACTATGAACATGTGTGCAGTTGCTTCTGAAGGACGCACATCGCCTCTTCGCTGTGAGTAATGGGTACTGCCATACTCCAGTTTCTCAAGTGCGCTTGCCAGGGCCCAGGGTTTCTGTGAGATACGTGCACCTTCTTCATCAGCGGCAAACTCCCTTGATCTTGAAATGGCAAGCTGTATGATGGTTGCCGCAAGTGGGGCCACAATTGCCAGTGCGATGAATCCGATAATACTATTCCCGCCATCATCGTCTCTTCCGCCGAATCCTCCGAATATGGCTGCCCACTGAACCCATGTGGCTATCATAGTGATAACACCTGCAATGGTTGCAGCAACAGCACTTATCAGTGTGTCACGGTTCTTTACGTGTGCAAGCTCGTGGGCCAGCACACCTTCAATTTCTTCGGGTGTAAGAATCTCAAGAATCCCTGTGGTTGCAGCAACAGCTGCATGCTGTGGATCCCTGCCGGTTGCAAATGCATTTGGCATGGAAGTTTTCACAATATAGACTTTTGGCATTGGCAGATTTGCACGCATTGCCAGCTTCTGCACTATCCCATAGAGCTGCGGAGCCTCAGCAGCGGTTACTTCCTGTGCATGGTACATCTTCAGGACTATCTTATCACTATACCAGTAGCTTCCAAAGTTTAAGACAATTGCAAATAAAAATGCAATGATCATTCCCGACATCCCGCCGATCATACGGCCTACAATGACCAGAAGACCGGTAAGGGAGGCAAGTAACAAAGTTGTTTTGAGCATATTTCCCATAATTTTCCTCTTAGATATGGTGTCATTTCTAAGTGTCAATATGTGGTTTGTTCTTCTATAAAAAGATTGTCTACATATTTTATGTATAGTCCCCATGAGATAATAACCGGGATTGCACCGAACTTAAAAAAATGATCCTGACCCATATGGCGACTGTAAAAAATAAAACTAAAAAAAATATGAATGAACATCATTCATATGTCTTCGATTACGATATCTTCTGCGAGGTCCATTTCAGCGATCAGTGCTTCAAGCTCTGCAAGCTCACTTTCCAGATCCTCGATCTCAGTATCAGTAATGCCCACCATTTCTTCACTAAGGGCCTCATCTGCAACACTTACTTCCTGCATGGTATCATTCGTCACTGCTTCCTCTTCATTTGTATCTTTGTCAGCACATCCGGAAAACAGAACACAGAAGAGCAGGACAGCGATGATGACGATATTTCTTAATGTTGTCATTTCACATCAACTCCTATATCGCTTCTCATTTTCTGATACCTTCAGATCGAAGTTGCATTCACATCTTCAGATGTGCTGTCATCTTCCTCTTCAGTTTCTTCTTCTGGAGTGTCTTCTGATTCCTCTTCATCCTCAGAGTCATCGTCTATGTAGCGGCTTACCCACTCGCCATCTTCTCCGTCAACATCATATGTTCCTTCTCCGGAAAGTACTGCAGTACCTGTTCCATAGACTGTGAATTCTATATCAGAACCCTGGAGCATGACTGTAAGGCGGCTTCCTTCAATGTATACATCACCGGTTAGGTCCATAAAGACAAATGCACGGTTGTTGTCGGTACTGTTGCCGGAATCTATGTTTGAAGTCTCATACACTGCATTATTTACATCTACCTCTGCATTGCCTGCAAGATCTTTTATGACAAGTTTAGCGTAATCGTTAGCTGTGATATTTATATGAACATCACCTGAGATAACAGCTGTACCATTACCTTCGGCTGCCAGTGAGCTATTTCCTGTGAGCACAACCACTCCTTCTCTCTGCTGCTTGAGTTCCTTGAGCATATTCCTGAGAATGGCATTTGCATCTCTGATGTCCTCTCCAGCCTCTACAAGATACCTGTTTGCTTCCCGGATATTCTCTTCGTTACTGCCATTTCCGTACATGTAGATGTTTCTTGCCTGTTCCTGCTTTTCTCTAGCATCAGCTATGAGTCCCTCGTATTCGGCAAGCATTTCCTCAAGATCATCTACATCTTCACCATTTTGTTTCATAGTCGCAATCTCATTCTGAAGACGTACTATGAGTGATTCTGATGTCTTAAGAACTGCATTGATCTTATTGTCAATGGCTTTCCCTGTAGTGACAACGCGGTCCTTGCGTGCATCATTCCATATACTTCTGATGTTCTTTGCAGCATCTGCAAGTTCCTTTCTGGTCTCTGCATCTTTTAAGCTATCTCTTTCCTCTTCCAAAGCCTCTATGTAATCTGCATCATCTTCCTCATCAAGGAGTGAGATCATATAATCGATAGAACTATTGAGGTAGTCCTTGGTAGTGTTAATAGCTTCCTCAGAATCCAGATTTGGATTTTTGGACTTTATATTGGAAAACTTGATCTTTGCATCCTTATAATCAGATGCAGCATTCATACTTTCAGTCCTCTTTCTGGTCGCATCTTCTGATGCGTTATCCATTATTCTGTCACGACCCCTATCATAGGTGGGTGTCGTGTCATCATCAGGATCATCTTCAACATCGCTGTTGTCAGTAGCCAAGTTGCCATTTCCATTGTTGCCAGTCACTACTTTAACATCATTGTTCTTTGCATTGTCAGACGCTGCCAGCGCTCCAGCCGAAAGAACACTTATCAGCATTAGTACTGCGGCAAAGTATGCAAAAATTCTCAATCCTTGTTTTTCCATAAGATCACCCCACGTTATCTTTTAATTTTTTCTCTTTGTCAATTTGTTTTGTTGTTATGTTGATATAATAAATGAAAGTGATAAAGATTATGATATACAACAAATAAAAATATCCGGCTATTTATTAGCCGAATTTATCTTTAATTTGTTAATACCTTCTTATTCCTGGCATGAACCATTTCTTAGCTTCTGGTGAAGTCTATCTGGTACTCCATCACCCTGACAGTTGTCGCAGATACCGTCACCATCTTCGTCTACGAAACTGTCACAAACACCATCTCCATCACAGTTGCTGCTATCACATACCCCAGTAACCATGCCACCGGCATTGATGCCTGCTCTTGTCTGTGTTCTTAATGCATCTTCAGGTACACCTGTACAATCTTGATCTCTGTCTCTTTGCTGATCTGCTGCCATAGCAGTTATTGTAAATAAACTGACAAGCATAATGGCCACAGCAATCAATGTAAATGCTCTTATTTTCAAATTATTTTCTCCTATTTTCTTATTGTAGGTATTATAGATGTAAGCCAGGCAATACTTGGTTGGTGGTGCGCTCAGCTTACACCTGCAATTCCCTGATTGGCAAAGCCGGATATAAGCATACTTTACTTTATGGGATCTTTAAGCATACTTTATGGTATAAAGGAGTCTTTGAAAGATTTATTTAACTTGATAAAGCTTTATCAGGCTTTAGAGTAACTATGGAGATGACTTGTGTTTTAGATTAATTAGTATAAGTCATGTTTTCGCTCTAAGTGCCTTCTTAGCAACTGATTTATTGTGTGGCCCCCTATTTCCTCTGCTGCAGTTTTCTTTGCTACAGTTTCATTCTTTAATGATTTGTGTTTAGGCTTTAAGGTTAAAACTTAAAAGGGCTTTAATTGCTTGATGGTATGTTATTTTGTTTGATTGTAAGTAACTATTATATGGGTGTACTTAGTAAATATACATCCTGTGTTAATCAAAAAAATGGCCCTGCTTGGTGTAATCTGCCTCATATTACTTGGAGGGGTGCAATTTTCAAATGCCACAGAGGTAGCAACTATCCATGGTGCGGTGTATGAGTGGGATTCATTTGATCCTCTTGAGGATGTTATTATTGAGGTTAATTCCACGCCTTCCCAGTCCATGCTTGCAAAATACGGCATATATTCTTTTAATCTGGAGCCAGGGGATTATCTTATATCTGCCAGTTTTTACAGTTCTAATAATCTGGTTGCATACACAGAAGAAGAAATTACGGTCACTGGTGATGGTGACTATGTACTGGACCTTATTTTGCTTCCAGTATACTATGATTCTCTGGGTGAAAATGAGTTTGAGGAACTTGATGAGATCGCAAGCTTTTCAGATGAGGATGATGAGCAGGATCCCAGTCCCTTTTCTCTGGGCATGATTGGTATTCTTTTCATTCTTGTGATACTATCCGCAGGAGTCTATTATATTGTGAAACAACGCAGTGGCAAGTCTACTTTAAGTTATGGAAGCAGCCATATCTCTAACGAAGAGTTTGATCCGATAATGCCGGCAGATATGTGGCAGGGATTGCCAGATGATCTAAGAGAAGTAATAAGTATCATTTCAAAGAATGATGGCCGAATCACTCAGAAGGAACTGCGTGCAAAGGTCAGACATTCCGAAGCCAAGGTCAGCCTTATGGTGTCTGATCTTGAGAGCCGTGGCATCGTCCGGAAATTCAAGAAAGGTCGGGGTAATGTGATAATTCTTGAGGAAAGTAAAGATGAGGAAGATCTAAATCAAAATGTATAACTGCATTTAAAGAATAAAGAGGAAAATACACATCAAAAGTATGATATGGAACTTTCCCTTTGCCATATGTTCTACTACCCCGAGTCATGTCAGCATTTCATCAATCCTGCACTCAACTTCACTCATTCCCTCGCACCAATATACAGTCACATTCGTTCCTTATCTAATTAGCTTCAGTCTGAACTATCTCATCTGATACTACACAAAGGAAGTAGAAAACCCATCCATCATGAGCTTACGCCAGATGATATGAAACAAATCATCAATATTTCTTGAGTCATTGTGTCCAGGTACATAATTTAGCAATATACTTTTTGGTTTGTAGAAAACTATTAAAATCACCCTATATGGACTAAAATATATTCCAATATCATGCAACACATCACATAATATTTATTGATAGTTATAAAAATACACCCGATTCAAATATATGATAAAATATGATAAAATATTTAAATTATGAGTCTGATTTAATAGAGTATGCAACAAGAAAAAACAGCATACATTTTTTCTGGGAAGGCCAAGGATATTTATGAAAAATCCATCGATACTCTCCTTTTTGAGTTTACTGATAGAGTAACTGCCTTTGACGGTAAAAAGAAATCAGAATATCACAAAAAAGGTGAAATTACTTGTAGGTTGGCAGAATATTGGTTTAAGATATTAGAATATAATGACATACCTACACATTACATTGAATGTCCAACATCAACAAGTATGATTGTTAAGCGCCTGGACATAATACCTGTAGAAGTAATTTGGAGAAATTTCGTGGCAGGATCCCTCTTACGGCGTTATGAAGTAGGAGATATAATGCTTCCGGAAGGTGCGAAACCAATCGAAGGTTCAGCGATACCCAATGGAATGATTGAATTCACGACAAAATTTGAAGCTGTGGACAGGCCTGTAAATATAGATGAAATAATATCCAATGGCTGGCTAAACAAAGAAGAAATAAAAACTATAACTAACATAACAAAAAACATTAATGAAATATTGGTCCAGGAACTGGCTAACAGTAACATAATATTAGCAGACTTTAAAGTGGAGTATGGACGGACTTCTAGTGGCGAAATAATTCTTGCAGATGAAGTGGGAACTCCAGATGGATGTCGCTTTTGGAAAATGGAAGAATTTGAAAAGGGGGTTATAAAAAGCCTCGATAAAGATGTGTTCAGGAAGAATATTGGTGATCTGAGCCTTGCATATAGGGAAATTTTTAACAAAATCCAAAAGACAAATATATGATATTGAAAACTCACATTTGAAGGTATCACAATGCAAGATCCGAAAGAGAATTCAATTGATGAGCTGCTTATATGGCTAATAACTGTTGATCGACGTCTTATTCTTATGAAATCTATGCGAAGTCATAATGTTATCACAGCTTCAGATATTGCTCATGAAACGAACAGGTCAACTCAAAATATCAGCCGTGCTTTGAAAGAACTGGAATATAAAAATTTAATTGTGTGTTTAACCCCCGATAAGTCAACATGGAAGAAATATATTGTAACTGATCTCGGGAAGAAAGTATTGCAGAAAATGGAAGATAAATATTTTTAATCACAAATATGCGTTGATTATTGCAGAGAATGAGCATATTCCCATCAATCCCTCTACATGAGTCTGTATTGATCTTTGCGTTGTCGATGCTTATTTTCCTTATAGCACCTCTTCTATTCAAATAACTAAGATTACCGGGGATAATGTGTAATTCTTGCCGGTGCATTAATCCTGAGTTCCCAAGTTTTAAGCGCATATCAGCAGGAGATGCAAATAGAAAACGCCACTAGAATTTGATTTTTACTTCTTGCCAAACGGAATAATGTTGTAAAATATAAGCACATATTTCCGCATCAAGAGACGCGTATGCGCCTAAAAAGGCGGAAGTCAGGATTAATCGGTCCCAATGCTTTGCATATACTTGAGAGGGAGAGACCATTGTGCTTCTTGGCGAAATTGGTCTTGTTTACCTGATGTTTATAGCAGGACTGGAGATAAATATTAACAAGTTCATTGAGAAGATAGATCGGAGCCTGGTCTTTGTCTTTGGTACATTATCATTTTTAATTCCACAGGTTGCAGGGACGGCTGCATGATATTAAGTATTGGGTCTGTCTTTCACTGAAGCCCTCCTTTTCGCTTCCGTATTTGCTTCACAAACCTTACTTACATGTTCGGTTATCAAGAAGCTTGGTATTGTCAACAATGAGGACATTACTGCTGCAATTGGGGCTACTTTACTTACTGATACACTGACCCTGATGGTCCTGGCTGTTGTGGTTTCTTCACTGAGGGGAGGCTTGATATGTTCTTCTGGATGAAGTTGCTTTTCGGGTTGGTCGTTTTCTTTGTAGGATCGTTGTTTATTGTTCCTCGTATTGCACGATGGTTTTTCAGTAAACTTACAGATGAGAGTTATTTTGAATTTCTTTTTGTGTTGGCTATAGCGTTTATACTTGCATATCTTGCAGAAATTGCCGGGAACGAACCTATTATTGGGTCTTTCCTTGCCAGCCTTCTGCTTAACCGTCTAATTCCAAATACCATTCCTCCCATGAATAGAATAGAGTTTGCCGGAAACGTACTGTTCATACCTTTTTTCCTTCTTTCAGTGGGAATACTTACAAATATTCATCCTTTCTTTGAAGGGGGAAATCAGCTCATCTTGGGATTCTGGATGATAGGCGCTACGATCATTGCCAAGTTTGGAGCTGCATGGATTGCAGGAAAAAAGTACCATTATAGCAAGGACCAAACAATGACCATTTTATGACAATATATGACGATATATGACAATATTTTTAAACTTTGAGTTGCATCAAACTGCCATGGTAAAAATAACATGGAATATGCATAATCAGGAAAAGCAAAGGAGATTTATGAAACAGCTGCCTGCAATATGATCTTTTACTGGCCAGGTAAACATCTTTGTGGAGCAGAAAAAGGAAAAATACTGATTCCACAGATAATTGTTCTGCCCCTCAAATAAATAAATAAATAAATAAATAAATCATTGCAAATATTGGGATAAAATGGTAACATTCGACAACCTTAAGAAAATAGTCACTCACAAATATTTTGAAGTGTTTATAATATCTATTATCATTTTAGCAGGAATATTGGTTGGGGTGCAGACTTATCCTGATTTCTCTGCAAAGCACCATGATCTTATCACAGCCCTTGACACATTAATTATAATAATATTCGTAATTGAGGCAATACTCAAAATTGCTTCTGAAATGCCACGCCCTCTTCAGTATTTCAAAAACTCTTGGAACGTATTTGATTTTATAATTGTCGTAGGCGTCCTTCTCCCGTTGGGAGGCTCATTTTTACCGGTGTTAAGGCTTTTAAGAGTCTTACGGGTTTTTAGACTTATCACAACAATACCTAAGATGAGATTAATTGTAGGGGCCCTATTAAAAAGTATTCCTTCCATGATCCATGTTTTTCTGTTGCTTGGAATTATTTTTTATATCTATGCAGTGATGGCAACCTTTGCATTTTCAGAAAATGATCCAATTCATTTTGAAAATTTGCAAACATCTTTGCTGACACTCTTTCGAATGGTCACTTTTGAAGACTGGACCGATGTCATGTATATTAACATGTATGGATGCGATCAATATGGATATGAAGGCGCAAGATTGGAATGCACGAATCCATCCGCATCTCCTATTGGAGCAGCATTATTTTTCACATCCTTTGTATTAATTGGTGGATTAATAGTTCTTAATTTTGCAATCGGAGTGGTCATTAATAGTATGGATGAGATGAAAGAAGAAATGGTGAATGAATATCCTGCCTATAATAAATTGGCTGAAAAAGGAAAGCAGGAAAATATCATTGATCGCCTCAATAAAATGGATGAAAAATTAGATGCCCTGCTTAATGACCGATCACCATAAAAAAATACAGGTGGCTGCTAAAGCATTGGTATTACAAAGAATATCTATGGATACTCAAATGAAACACTTCTTTTTGAATTCAATGATAGAGTAACTGTCTTTGACGGTAAAAAGAAATCAGAATATCACGAAAAGGGTGAAATTACTTGTAAGTTGGCAGAATATTGGTTTAAGATACTAGAACGTAATGACATACCTAAGAATTACATTGAATGTCCAACATCAACAACTATGATTGTTAAGCGCCTGGACATAATTTAGAAAACGCTGGAATTTATTCAAATAAGCTTAGAGCATCCCTTTCTACTTTTTCAGCAAGTTCTCTTCTATAATCTGCCAACTTTATCTCCAATTCCTTGTTATTAATTGCCATTGTTTGAACGGCTAGAATTCCTGCGTTGTCTCCTCTTCCAATCCCCACACATGCAACTGGAATACCTGGAGGCATCTGAACAATAGAGAGCAGAGAATCATTTCCGTCAAGTTCAGCATTTACAGGAACTCCGATAACTGGTTTTGTCGTGTGTGCTTGCCACCACACCAGGAAGATGTGCTGCGAGCCCTGCGACAGCTATGAAGATCTTTACATCATTTTCATGAGCTTCTTGGATTATCTCAATTACTCTGCTGGGTGTTCTGTGTGCTGATGCGACTGTAATTGCATATTCAACATCGAATTTATCAAAAATTTCAATCGTCTTTTTGGCTACATCTCTATCTGATTTGCTTCCGAGTATTACTGTTACATCAGTCATCGGTTCACCTTTTTTATTTATTAATATGAAAGTATATTTAAATATATGACAATATATTTAAACAGATTGATGTTCTCATCTGTCATAAACCACGCACAATACTCATATATTCCCATAATTTTAAATAATTTGTCATATTTATTCATATTAGGTGTGATTCAAATATGACATTAAATATTGATTTTCCAAAAGTGATGTGTACACAGCATCCGGATTCAGTGTCAAAGTACATCTCAACCCAGGAAGAGATTACAGAATCCGTTGAAGCTATCACAAAATATGGTTGCGATGAATACATGCCTGACTATGAGGGGAAGACCACACCATATCATCAAAATGTTCAGATTGTATCAAAGATCATTGAAGAAACCGGACTTATTCCTGGTAAGGATGCATTCATTACCCCCAGAGCACCAAGCGCAGTTCACGAAAACAGATTCAGACAACTTATGGTTATGATGTCTGTTGCTGAAGCTAACTATAATGCCTATGAATATTCAGATTTTCAGGCAATCTCTGAATTGGTACATCCCATGACAAGTACAATTAAAGAGATCGTAGAGGCACAGCAACATATGATAGACGTAAGTGAATTGGCAAAAAAAGAGTTCAATTTCGAAATGGAACCTCCGCATATAATACCTTTAATTGAAGATGTACCATGTCTTCTGAATGCAAAAGATATTATTTCCAATGCAATCCTTGGCTGCCAGGATCAGCTAAATGATAAATTTGAAAAGTACAGAATATTTATTGGAAAATCTGATTCTGCATTGACATTTGGTCATGTTGCTAGCACCCTTTCGTGTAAATACATGTGTCATCGGTTAAGCCCACCATTCATCTCTAAATCGTTGTCTATTGACATGTGGATCTAGTGCTTGACTCGAATATACTTCCATAAACATCTCAAGTGACATTTCTATTCCACAATATTTTAAAATTGATCGAAGTTGATCATTAGCATTCTCTGAGAATATCGTGCTCCATCGCAGTTGTGTATACCTTAACTTCATCTCTTTTTCATTGTGGCTTCTTACAATTGTGTATATCCTTCTACTAACAATGAGTGTCAGTATTGCTATCCATATGTATGCTTCAACAATATTCTGATTGGTTGTATTTACAACATCCATTGCATACCTGCTTTTGAGTTCCTTGAATACCAATTCAATATCCCATCTGGCTCCATAGAGTTTTGCAATGTCTTCTGAATCCAGTACATCCGATGAAATGTTTGTGATGTATGTGTGATATTCCTCTGTCTCTTTATTCATTATCGCAATCAATCGGAACTTTTCAGTATCGTTTTTCTGCTTGCCGTTATAGCTTCGACGTTTAAAAGAAATTTCCACATCTACATCAAGAACCTGTCTTTTCAGATGTGGTAAAACTTCACTTATACATTTTCCCTTGACATCGATACTTCGGCCTCTATGGATACTGTTAACGTTGACAATCAGTGGATCAGCGTTTTTCTTCAATCTGGACACAAAATAACCACCGTTATCCTGTATCCTTGCAAATAGTTGATGCTTATAGAATCCAAGATCAATGAGGAGGATTCTATTCTTGATCCATGGTCCCATATGCAATGTCTTCAATTCATTAGTGCTTTCAGCATAGAGAGCTACATTTTTCGGTCCATTGGCTACTGCACTAACCAGTAATCCTACTTTTACACCTGCAGCTATTGTTCTTGTCCGTGCTGCAGGCCATTTTTCAGATAATGAGCTATGTAGACGAACAATGCTGCTATCTTGGATAAGTACATCTTCAAATTGAGAGAGTTTCTCTGATAGATGTTTGTTCTGTTCTTGAGCAAGTTGTTCGATCCCATGCATAACACATTATCATGGGTGCTCTATTGCCAACAACTATGAAATGTTCTTGAGCAAGTTATTCGATCCCATGCATAACACAAGCTCTCAGAAATGCTACCAGTTCAAGAGTAAAACGTTCATACCAGCTACCATCACTTAATTTCTGAGTAGCTGCTTTTTCATAACTACGTTTCAGACTGGCCAAAGTGTGTTGAAGCCGAACACCAAATCCCAAGGTCAGAACCCAAAACATTATCACATGATCGATTTTTCGTTCCCGTTTGACAAGACCTGTTTCGTGAGCAGTTTGGCGTAGCCAATCAGGAGAGAAAATACTACAAAGGTTTTTCTCAATAATTTGTGGATCGTTTGTCATTGTTGTCCCCTCAGACAATAAAATAAAGGCAGTCGAGTATATAAATATCTAAGCTTGGGATAGAATCCCAGTAGGAATCGCTGATATTAGAAAAACAGCATCATGAAAATCGTTTTATTTCTTAACCGATGACACATGAAGTATCATATTGTATGGTGTACTAAATATCGAAAACAGGTTATGAACGATGAATTAAAGGAATTTCTTGATGACCAAATAAGAACAATTGCTGATTCTGAGGAATGGGAAATTCTTGAACTTGAAGTCATGCCTGAACATATCCATCTTTTCATATCTACACAACCATTCATAGCACCTACTGATATTGTTAAGATTATGAAAGGAGTTACTGCAAAGAGAGTGTT
>NZ_MBKP01000023.1 GCF_002243045.1 Methanolobus psychrotolerans | reverse complement strand
CATAAAATGATTGAAGCTTCAAAGACAAAGACAAAGACAATATCTAAAGCTTCAATGAAAGTTGTTATGTATGTGTCTGGCATTTACGCCAAAAATCGAAAAATACTAGAGGCAGGACTTGTTCCAGAAACAAACAATGTCATGGAACAGCTTTTTTCATATATTGACAGTTTTATTTATCAAGCAAGGTCTTTTAAAACAACCAGTGGACTGGCTAACTTTTTTAATAATGTGTTTACATTCATGAACCAGAGGAGGTTCAATACAGGAATCCGTAAAGGTAAATTTCCACTCGAGATAGCACGAAACAAATATGGATGATCCTCCTATGAAACTGTGTTTATACTTTTGTAGTAGTGGTAACTATCTGTAAATAACAACTATTTAACTCTTATTTTTTAAAATAAGAATGCAAAAGAGTGTATTAAGACAGTGAATTATTTAAAGCCGACTTTCCGCAGATGTCTAGAGAAAAACGGATATTTTCCTTTAGCGTAGATTTACGCATACTTATATCAAATAGATGTTAATAAATGCTACTTATTAATCTAACTATGCTACGATTAATTGATAAATAATTGCAATCCAGATAATTGGCAAAATTCGAGGACATCTGCGGAATATAAGTTAAAGGAGAGATTTTTAAGAGGGTTTGGCCGGATTTGAAGGGGGATTAGAAAATAATAAAAAGTCTCTTAATTCATGAATTTTAGTAACAAAGTATAAGAACTAGCAGAATCTCATAAATATTCTTTTAAAATTATAGTGTGATATTGCTACATCTTGTCTTTTTCGTCCAGATGATTTTGATAGTAGTTCTATGGAGCCTTATTCGCTTTTTGTTGTGAGAAACTACAAGATACCTATTACGCATCACTCAATATATATAATGTCAAAGCGTACTGTTTTTACTGAAGAACACAGAATTGCGCAACACAAATGACATGGATAGCAACCGTAGAAATAGAGGATGACAAACTCTTTGCAAGATGTGAATACAATCATCCTAATCTTATCCGCCTCCCTTCTGGAAGAAAATCATACTATTGCAAAACATGCGGGGCTTTGTTTGTGGTCGATCCCAACTTTCTGAACTCATAGAGAATGACGATATGTAAGTTGTTCTCATAAAAAGTATATTATACTTATATAAAATAATCATTCTGATTTCAGTGCATGAGTGATACCTGTTCTGGATGCATATATTTTAAAGGCAAGGCTTGAACGTAAAGAAGAGCTTGCTCAGTTAATTTTTCAGGTAAGAGTCACAGTTATGGATCATTTTGGAATGCATAAAGACCTTTTTAACAAAATAATGCGCTGCCAAGGATTTCTAATAAAAAAGCTCTTACTAAATGGACACAGAATAGGTATGCATGTCAGTAATACAAACTTCACACCATGGATAGCAGATTTTCCACAGTTTCCTTATCCTATCTTTTTTCGTGCTTCTTTAATTTCATTCAGCAGGTCTGCTTTTTGTTTTTTTCTTTCTCCTTCTACTTCATCTACTATCTCCGGATAGTCCGTGAATATTGAATAAATGTCGAGGGATGCCACAATGTCGACAATACCTATTGCACCAACAAGTTCACCAGTATTGGCTCTGATTGGAGCGACTACAACACACTTTCCTTTATACACACCTTCCGTAGGTCTCCCTCTGATGATCCTGTCTGTTCTTATGACCTCTTCAAGGATTGGACCGGTGTACTCCCTATCTACAACCTTTCCCTTTTCAATACGAATTCCCTTGCAATTAATACTTCGAATAGTTGTTGGAATACCACAAAGAGAATGTACTGCCATTGCCATGTGCTCCATATCATTGGCTGTGGAACCCGCGCATAGCTTCATACAAACCTGTCCATCGGATTCTTCTTTTGATTTCATTTTCTGGTACCTTCTGATTTTCAAAGTATCCACTGTTCAATACTAGTAAAATTAGTTTTTACTATGATATGTCTTTGGAAGTTAAATTTCTAAAAATTATTACTAAACTAAGATAATGAAAAATTGTATTTAGCAACAATAGGTTTTGGGCTCTGTAGAAAAACTATCAAAATATCAGACAAATTATACATGTATCTTAGAGAACACTATGAATAATTGTGCACAATTGTTTCTACAGAGTCAACAAAGGTTTTCAATCCAATGAAATTGCTTCAACGGGGCAAACATCTACACATTGACCGCAGTCCACACACAATTCTGAATCAACAATTGCAATGTCTTCATTGTCCAGTGAAATGGCTTCTACCGGACAGGTTTCAACACATTGACCGCATCCAGTGCATAGTTCTCTATTTATAATTGCTACCATGATTTTACTCCTACTTTTCTTTTTTACAGAAAATCCTATGATCAAAGTTATAGGTTCTTTGATAAATAATTGTCTGATTTAGTTTCTAGATATTATTCTACATATCTCAGCTCTCTACAGAACCGTATTTTCATTTTTATTCATCTTCCTTTGTATTTATATTTCAGGCTGTTTCTACGTTCTTCACTCATCTGTGACATATCCTGTCCAATAAGACCAAAAGCATCGGACCTGCATTGCCGACAATGCCTCATCTGTAGAACATAAGGTTCACACAGATCCTGTACAGCTTTACGTTCTGCTGGTGTTGGTGGCACCATATCCACAAACTTTGCTTGACAGATAAGTGGCATTACATTCATGATATAAACACCAAGTTCACTGATCCTCGTTGCAACCTCTAAAATATGCTGATCATTAATGCCTGGAACTAGCACCGTATTGACCTTGAGAACAATGCCAGCTTCTACTGCAAGTCTGATACCTTCCAACTGGTTACTTATTAGGATCTCAGCCGCTTCTACTCCGCGATAGACCTTTCCTTTGTAAGTAACATAATCTATCAGCTGAGCTTCAATTTCCGGATCAATTGCATTCATTGTTACTGTCAATGTATTGATCCCTACATTCAACAGATCAGGCATCTTCTCAGGTAATGCAAGTCCATTAGTACTCAGGCAGAATGTAACATCTGGAAACTCTTTCCTGATGAGTTCCAGTGCATCGAACGTCTCGTCGTTTGCAAGAGGATCACCTGGACCTGCAATGCCTATTACCTTGATAAAAGGATACTCTATTAAAACCTGTTTTGTCTTCTCAAGTGCCTCTTGAGGCGTTAGAACCTGACTTGTCACACCTGGCCTGCTTTCATTCACGCAGTCAAACTTACGATCACAATAATTACATTGGATATTACATTTAGGAGCTACTGCAAGATGGATTCTTCCATATTTATGTTGTGCATCTTTAGAATAGCAAGGATGTTGTGATATCCTTCTTTTAATTTCATCATCCATAGATACTTCTATTTCACAATTGTTTGATTTTTGGTATTCCATAATGATAGCTCCCTTGAAACTCAAAGCCTGATTAATTCCTTACCATGGTTTGACCACATTTGGGACATTTGATCTGACCACATGGAACACCAGGAGTGTGTGGCTGTTCATAACCACAGCCTGAGCATTTGCAGTTTTGTCCAGGCCCGTTGGATCCAGTTTCCACACTCTCACTGAAACGTCCTCTTTTTTGTTCTCTTCCTCGATTATGTCTTCCACCTGGGCCTTTACCCATGGGTCCTGTTCCATCTTTTCCTGGCATAGTATAGTCTCCTCCTTCTACTCGAATTGATTTTCCATTCACCAACGCATCCGCTATTTTTTGCAGTGTTCTTTGTAGCGTTCTTTGATAGGTTGACTGATGCACATGCATCTTATCAGCAGCATCGTCCTGTTTCATATTTTCAATGTAACTTAATCGTAAAGATTCCAGTTCATCGATGGTTATATTGATTTCATCCAGTTCATTCAAACAAGTTCCTGATGGTTTAAAGTATCTGATATTATGTTCAAAATTAACCATTCTTCTTTTTCTCGGACGTACCATATTATGCATAATAATGCATAATTTATATAGGTTTTACGCTTATTTAGAATATTAGTGATAACTAGACTCTGCAAATCCCCTACTTAATCTTTAAATCTTGAGGATCACCACACAGTCAGAACTCCTTAAATGAATTGTTATTGAACGGCTCCTAAATAGTCTAAAATATCACACGTATGATGGACTTTCTCTAAAAGACGGTGATATATTTAATATTGCAATTCATAAATAACAACAAATGATCATTGTATAGTGGGGGACTGATATTATAAAAGATACAATTGAGTGCGAGCAAATAAAAAATGAAATCAGAAAGCGAACCCATGATCTCGAAAAAAGAGTAAAAGAATTGAATTGTCTTTATGGGATCTCAAGAATTATTGAAAAAAATTCATCATTGACTGATACATTTAAAAAAATAGTGGATGTTATTCCTTCTGCCTGGCAATTTCCTGAAATCACATGTGCAAGAATTGCCCTCGATGATAAATCATTTCAAACGAAAAATTTCCGGGAAACTACTTGGAAACAGACCAGCAAGATTCATGTTCATGGAAAGCAAGTTGGTATTTTAGAGGTATTTTACTTAGAAGACAAGCCTGAAATTGATGAGGGACCTTTCCTGAAAGAAGAAATGAAACTGATAAATTCTATTGCTGAGAGGGTAGGGAGAATTATAGAGAGAAGACAGGCTGAAGAGGATTTAATTCAATACCGAAAGCATCTTGAAGAATTAGTAGAAAAACGCACCAATGAGTTTACAATAGCTAATAAACAACTTCAACAGGAGGTTATTAAACACAAGCAGACAGAACTGGCTTTGCAAGAATCTGAAAACAAGTTCAAATCCTTATTTAATAATACTAATGATGCAATCTTTATGCATGATCTAAATGGATTTTTTTTGGAAGTTAATGAGATTGCTTGTAAACGTTTAGGATATAATAGAAATGAACTGTTGCAGATGAACACCGTTGACATAAATAATGCTGAATATGTAAAAAGGATTTCAGAATTAAATAAGGAGATATCTGAAAAGGGACATGCCATTTTCGAGACAGTTCATGTTAGAAAGGATGGCTCCACCATTCCAACCGAGTTGAGCAGTCGAATTATTGATTTCCGTGGGAAAAAGGCAATACTTTGCATAGGTCGGGATATTACTGATCGTAAACTAGCAGAGGAAAACATTAAAAAATATATAAATGAACTTAAGTATTCAAATGAACTAAAAAATCTATTTACAGACATCATGCGTCATGACCTCTTAAATCCTGCAAGCGTTGTTAAAGGATTCGTTGATTTTCTACTTGATATAGAAAAAGATGAGGAAAAAATTCAAGCAATCAAAACAATTGAACGTAACAACAAAAAATTGATAGATATACTTGAATCTGCAGCCAAGTTTTCAAAGATGGAAAGTATTGAAGAACTTGAATTTAAAAAGATGGACATTGGATTGATTATTAAAGAAGTAGTAGGAAATTTCAAACCACAGCTTGAAGAAAAACAAATGATACTTGATTTTGCTATAAAGGGGATATATATTTCAAAAGTAAACAAGGTAATTGAAGATGTTTTTTCAAATCTGTTATCCAATGCTATCAAGTACAGTCCAAAAGAAAGTAGAATTATAATAAACATTATTGATGCAGGTGACGAATGGAAAGTAGAAGTAACCGATTTTGGAGAAGGTATATCGGATGAAAATAAGCTACAGGTTTTCAATCGGTTCAAACGTGTTGGTAAAGGTGGTGTTAAAGGCATAGGACTTGGTCTTGCTATTGTCAAAAGAATCGTTGATCTGCACGGCGGTCGTGTCGGTGTTGAAGATAACCCTGCCGGTCAAGGAAGTATTTTTTGGGTAACCTTAAGAAAAGCATAATGCAGAGACTTTTTATTATTTTCTGTTTTACCCCCTTATCCTTTCTTCTTTATTTGTATTGATCAGCATACAGTACAGATAAATTAGAATATAAAGCAAATAATTATTATATGTATGACTAAAGGAAACATTCCTCTCAATAAGTCACTGGCAAAAGAGATACAGGATGGAAACGTAATCCAAGAACTTCCCGAAGTAATATACGATAAAAAGATGTACCCTTTGTTTACGGTAATTTCTCCAAAACAGTGTTGTGTTTGTGGTTCTGATCTAAATTATTACCATAGAACCGCATACCTTACAGCATCAGCAATAATCAGTTGCGCATGAACTCCATGTCCTGCATTATCATGTCAAGCAGCGCTTCATTGAAACTGCCGAGTGCGTAAGCCTCGAAGAAATCATGGAGCACATAGAAATTGTTCGGTGTCTGGATAAGCGGCGCTGCTTTGACCAGCATGTTCAGGCGGGACAGATAAGCCATATTTGCCTTATTGTCTATATTCAAAGCACAAAACCCGCATCTTTTCCTTGCCAGTTCTTCCATGAGCCTTGAACAGTAAGGACAGCCTTCCCTGACAAAGACCATGACCGGAAAGGTACCCATTTTGCTATTTCCTGGTTCTGTACTTCTGTAAGCTTGTTGTTCAAAAAATGAAATTCAAGGAGCACAAAGGATCCTGATCTTTAGCACTCTGCATCCTGACTCATCATGCGCCTGCCAAGACAGGACTCCCGTCTCCTTCTGGAATCCAGCATACCGTCCGGCATCTTAGAACGCCTGCTTTCAGCAGTTTCTCTTCTGAAGAGCGCGCAGTGCACTACTGTTCCATCGGCCACCAGGGCAGATCCGACCATTCCGTTCCCGATTATCCTGTAGTCTTCCCCGAGCCCCACGGAGGGATAGCTCTCAAAAGTACACAGTGAAGCCTCTTTTATGAACTTCGCTGCCTGCTCTGCCTCTGCGCTGCTGCCATCTCCTTCCCTGTAGACCGCTTCGGTTGCATAGGACCTGATAAGTTTTGCATGCAGCAATGAATACTTGTCCGGACTCGATATCATCTCCATACCCACGGGCCTGCCATTGATGAGAACCACGAAGCCGTTCTGACCTTCCACCGCAGGGAAAGCCGTTATGTAGTCCTCGAGTTTTGGCCGGAGGTGCTCAAAGGTATGGGACATGGCTCCCGTGGAAGATGATGCATTTGCCATAGAGGCCTCTGTCCGGATGTTCTCCCATACCTGCCCCTGATCTGAATGGAAACTGCCTTCATTCACCAGGTTCATGGTGACCGACATATTTCTGTTGCTTCTTGTCCTGTGCGACATTATCAGATCAGAATCTTTGAAGGTCTTTGTCTGGTAGCTCCAGCGCCCCTGCTCGGTGCAGCTCACGGGTATGTTCACCTTTGAAAGTGCCGGGATCAAAATGGATGTATTCACAGCACGGTTCTGTTTTGCTCCTGCAAGTTCTTCCCCGTCAAGTATCAGTACTGGCAGGTGCCCTGTGTTAACAGCGGTAAGCTCCGGGACAGAACCATGCACACTTGTCTCATTGACTGACAAAGTGCCTGACTCAAGCCCTTCTCTGAGAGTGATGTAATCCATGCCCTTGCCTGCCTCGAAGAACAATGGCACGATAGCCATATTCCTGAATGTCTTTATTTTGTCGAGCCGAAGTCCGTTAAGCATCTCTTGTATTATATTTCCCATATGAGCCCTCATTTCATATCCTTTTTAAAAGGAGTGGACAGAGGGTGCAGGTTATCAGCCTGAGTACCACCATTTCCACTCCTGCCCGGCACCAGCGTACCACCAACCTGCACAGGCAAACATGTGAATGTTTTGCTTATACTTAAACATTATGTTTAATTGTTTAACCTAATTTACTATTTGTTTTTTTGGTCTTGAACACCGGGGCTCTGCAAGATCTATCATCTCAGGGACCACTGCACAGAACCCCTGAGAGACTGCTTTTTTCAGATCCCATGATGGAATATGAGCCCTTTCTCTCACGCCCGAAAACGAATATTTCTAAGAGCCCGTTCTTAAGAAGTCCAAAAGC
Source organism: Methanolobus psychrotolerans (assembly GCF_002243045.1). Taxonomy (GTDB): domain Archaea; phylum Halobacteriota; class Methanosarcinia; order Methanosarcinales; family Methanosarcinaceae; genus Methanolobus; species Methanolobus psychrotolerans. Next base: position 5,835 of record NZ_MBKP01000023.1, on the reverse strand, counting down.
TCCCCTACTCTCCGGACCTAAATACTCCGGCACCGAGAATATAGATAGCAGCTTTCCACCAAACCACCATCTATACCCATCATCAAGTGCAGAATGTGCCCTTACGATCCTCTCAAGGTTGTTCATCCTCAGGAACTCCTCACAAATATCGGAACCAAACTCCCGGGTGCCCCACCTCTGGAAAGAAGACCGCAGACCATTATCCTCGCATGGATCGTTCCATAGATAGTCAAACCGATCATCTTTAGTGATCATATCCAGGCTTATCGGCTCTCCTATACCTCCATGCACACAGAACATGGAGTGGTTAACAACTGCTGCTATCGGCATCCTGTCGAATGTCTCATTTACTTGGGAGAACACCTCATCATCTCTGCCCAGGTCTTCATAGAAGCCATATACCTCATTGATCTCTGCGGTCTCATGATTACCCCGAAGCAGGACAATGTTCCCGGGACGGTCAACTTTCAGCTTGAACAAACGGCAAAGGACCTCGATCGAGTGCTTCCCCCGGTCAACATAGTCTCCAAGAAAAACAAATGCACTGCAATCAAGAGATGCGCCCGTTTCCAGTATGAACTCCAGGGCTTCAAGGTTGCCGTGCAGGTCTCCAACTATGATCACCGGATCATGATCGACCCTGACAACTGCGGGCTCCGCTTCAAATAGCGGGAAAACTTCTGTGCTAAGACGTGCAAGCTCTTTTTTATCCATGGTTTCACCTTCTTATGGCTATCCCCTGTCCGCAGTGCCTTTTTTCGGAGAGCTTCTGCTGACTGTGTATTGCCATTAATTATTATTGCATTACATATACTTAAATATTATGTTTAATTAATGTTAATAATTTTAATAAAAACATTTATACACAATTAAATATGATGTTCAATCATGGAGAAAGCAAGGAAATTCACACATTTTGTGCCGGTTGGTTTTTCACCGGACAAGCTCATAGCCAGCCTCAGGCAATTTCCGGTTCACAAAATAATCATTTTAAAACATCAGGGAGACGACAATAGCCAAAAGGTACTGACTGCTATTAACGGTATCAAGGACGCTTTCAAAGGATTTGAGATAGAGGAGAGAGTAGTTGAACGCGAGAATGTCCTGGACTCTGCACTGCAGATGCTGGACATCATAGAGGAAGAAGTAAGGAATGGAAATACTGTTAAGATAAATATCTCCGGAGGCCTGAGGAATATCGGCATTTCAGCATATATCGTTTCACTTGTAAGCAATGTACCGATCTATAGCGATATTCCCGAACCCACTGGCAATGATAAATACCAACTTAAAGGCATCCTTGATATCCCCCTGTTCCCCATAAAAGAGCTTGCAAAAGAACAGATCAGTATACTTGAAGAACTCGGGGACGGTGTTGAATCAGTAGATGTGCTGATCTCCAGATTAAAACCAGAACTTGAAAAAGGCACAGCTGATTTTGGTAATGAAAGATCTCGCCTTAGCCATCACATTAAAAAATTAAAGAACTGGGGATTCATTGAAACAGAAAAAAGCAGCAAGAACCTCATTATTCAAAAAAGTAAGCTTGGAGAGATATTTCTTAATGGCCGGGAAATTAAAAGTCTTCAGAAACATTGATCTTCGACGTGCCGCTTAAAGATGATATGTTCTACAAGTAATGACATGAGAGTATCATTAAGACCGGGAAAACCACTTCCATATCTTTCTTATCTCCCTCTTATCAGCATCCACGACTTTAAAGCTCTTTCCTGATGGAGATGATAATACAGAAGCCTTTATTGTACTTAGATTAGACCTGCGCTGGAACAGGTTTGAGCTCATTTCCAGGGATTGGACATGGTCTTGCATCATAAGTACATGGTAACGATTTATGTTGCGAAAGCGTAAAGTCAACTGTTTATCATTGATATCTGTTCCTCCTGTTCTGTAACGCGACAGCCCCATTAAGAAGGCAGGAGGTAAAAGTAAGAACCCAAGCCACCCATAGGGCACTGTCTGGAGAAGTAAGACAAATATTAAAACAAGGGCCAATGAACGGAATAGATAACGTTTGCGCGATCTTAGAGGAAGATAGACCATAGACCCGGGCATCCTGTATTCAGGTAATATCTGTTTCAGGAATGTATCCAGTCTGCTTTTCCGAAGTATGGGACAGATGATGGCAATATAGCCCTGGTCTTTGACCCCTCCTCCGGCAACTTCTAATGTAAGTGCACACAACCCAAAGGGCTGACGTAGCAATCCCTCCTGCACTGATAATGCCTGAACTCTGTTTTTCTTCAAGGTAAATTCTTTTTGCTCGATCAGGCCCCATGAGACCTGCAGATAATCATTCTGGCTAATGACGGTGAAATCAGCATATAGTATCATAAAGATCAGGATAGACAATATCCAGGACAGGAACAGTAGCAATAATAGTACCATCAACAGAGGTATGATGTCTGCATCACTTGCAGGTATTATTTGTTCGGTTAGAAATGTCATGACGTTTTCTGGAATATAGGGGTAGAACTGGGAAAATACTGTGGCTATCAGGGAGAATAATAACATGATCCTGCCTGAGGTTGCCCCTGCTAAGAACAGATCCCATGATGAGACAACATAAGTGGCTCTTTTTTCATATTCCGTCCCTGATCCGTCTCCATACTTTTCATGATCCGCATGAGGGCCAGAGGTCTCTAAATATGATTTTATCCTATGCGTCTCTTCTAATTTCACAGCACTAAGAACTATCTCAGACTCGACACCGCCCCCGGCAGTTTCTATCTGGATGGTGGCCACCCCCAAGAGACGGCGCAGCAGATCAGTGCGTATATTTACTGTCTGGACCCGCTCTCTTTTGATAGAACGTCCTTTTTTAAATATCAGCCCCCTCTTGATGTACAGATATCCATTTTCATATCGATAGGTATAAACATACCACTGTGATGCTGAATATAAAAAAAAGGCAATTACAAGGACGGATAGCCCCCATAAATAAGGAATGATATCTATACTGCGTATCTCCTCGCGCATTGCCAGTGCGAAAAAGAACAGCGGAGGAAGTCCATACTTTAATAATCTTATAGTTTCCAGAATAATCATCACAGGATGCTGGCGTTTTTGGTCAGACATCTTCATCACTCACTCTAGCCAGAGATGCTATCTCTCCCATAAGTTCTGATGCTTTTTCCTTTGATAAGGCCGGGATGCTATGGTCAGTAGCAGCAGTTGATACCCTTAATGTCGCTAGTCCGAAATATCGCATGACAGGACCATATTCTGTGTCTACGTGCTGGACCCTACCCATGGGGATGAGGGTTCGCCTTATTATGAAAATGCCGCGCTGTATGTCTATCTCATTTTCTCTTATTTCATAACGCCAGAATCGCATCCTCAGCTGTGGTGCTATTAATGCTTCCCATATAACGTAGATGGCAACGACTGCAATTCCTACCCTGCCCCAAATGACAGGCAAGTCCCAGAAGTATCTGTCCAGCACTAAATAAGAGATAGGAATCAAAAGAAGAACAAAACCTTCCAGAATACCAGTGATGAACCAGGCTTTTAAGGCACGGGGATCAATGTGCTCTGAAGGTGCATTCTCTAACATCGTGTTCTCCTCATATCCTCAAAGATTAGAGTCATTGTAGGATTGCTGCCAGTACAAATAGCCTTTACACTAGCTGCAATATTAATGTTCTTATCAGAAGATCTCTGACTACTCCCACAACTTAACAGATTGTCCAACAATTACTATCAGTAATCAGATAATTCCTTTTTTTCTGATTTAAAGGCTTTATAGGCATTCTTCTTCTCTGTTTTTTCGATGAAATAGAATTGTCGGACAACCTGTAAATTCATAGGATTGCGCTGTCCCCTGAGCCCTTATAGTCAAGTCTTAAGCTCCCTGGAGAGAAAGCCTGCTATCTTTGGAACAATTTTAAATGGTACCGCTACCGCACTGAGCTGGCTTACTGTACCTGTTATTATCATGTCTGTCTCCGGACAGTAGAATAAACATGCACTGGAAACTCCTGTGTGCCCATAAAGCTCTGGGAAAGGCTGGATGAGGGAGAACAGCGGAGGGGGTTTAAATCGCATCATCCCGAGACCATATTCAATAGGCCATCCGGGAGCAACGGGGCTCAACTGGAAGCCAAACCTGTTCCAGTTACTTTGCATTAGCTCAGCAGTGACTGGGTCATCAAATATCTCTCCCCTGATAAGTGCCCTCATAAAAATTATAAGTTCATCTGCTGTGCTTATCAGATCCCGGGCAGATTCCAGGGCGTATGGGATGTCCAGGATCTGGCTTTTATACCAGATAGTAGCGGCTGCCGGAAAGTTTTTGTAAGCTGATTTCGAGGGAAGATAGGTATTTTCCAGATTGAGGGGTCTGTAGAACATCTCATCAAAGACCTCCTGAAGAGGCTTGCCGGTAACATTTTGAATTATCGCAATAAGCAACTGGAAGTTAGTGTCAGAATAGCGTGACTTCCATTTTGTCGCATCCATTGGCTGGGGCTGGAAGAGAGGCCGGTTCACATTCCTGACAAGCTGCATGGTGTCTTCGATGGACCATGAGCGATCGCCATCTTCAAGAATGCCGTCCCACAGGCGTTTCTCACCTTTTCGGTGAATCTCAAGATAGTCAGGAATGCCTGAGGAGTGGTTTAACAAATGCAAAAGGGTTATCTTATCGCTGTGGTCCATGCCGTCTTTTGTCCTGTTGAGTCCTTCTATCAGACTCCAGGGCAAATATGAGTTCATTCTCTCGTAGATACTAAGGCGTCCCTGCTCATGCAGTTTGAGTACCGCTGATGCTATGTACAGTTTAGTGACACTGGCTATCCAGAAAGGAGTGTTTGTTCTCATGGGTGTGCCATCGGGATGTGCTATCCCTGTTGCACCGGACCAGTGAAAGGACCCGGCCATACTTTCAACTGCCAGGACAGCATGATTGGCATATCTTACCCCGGCCATACTGTTCAGTATCTCCTGCATTTTGTCTGATATACTTTCAGGAGCAGTATTCCCTTTGTGTGGTTCGTTACGGTCAGCTGTTCCCATATTACCACCTGAACACTATGATCACATCATGTAAATCGTTAATTTCTTGCTTATCATTGAGGTTTAGATCCTCTTGATCAGAATTTTTGAAAAAGAAAAGATGTTCGTTGTTTAGAACATCTGTTTACCTGCCACCCTCATCCAGGCAGTAATACACCTTTGTAAGGTTGTTCTCTTTGTACACTGCACATTCAGGACATACACATCCTTTCTCATCTGTGATGCAGTTGCTTTTCCCAAAGGCACAGAACACTCCCTCTATGTGATCTGTTTTTGAAAGGTCCCCTTTGAATGCCCCTTTAAGGAGCTCCGCTGTATTGGATGGCATCGATTTCACCTTGCAGGCAAAAGTATAGCTTGGACATTTCTTCAAACAGATGCATTTCATGAGATTCTCTTTGTTCTTTTCCACTCTTTCCACTCGGATCACCTTCTTTTTGTCTTTACCCAAACGTTATGAAAAACTATCTGTACGCACAAGTTGCATACCAATATAAATGAGATTATGGATGCTATTTAATTGTTACTTTAGTATCAGTATCTCCGAATCACTTCCACATATTCTAGAGTATGTCTGCATTTAACCCATATTATTATATCTTTTTAGTATATACATAATATATACTATGAAAAAAGTAGAACTGCAACCTCAAAACCATCTTGAAATTGACAACGTTGAAGGCTTTCTAATTCGTAAGGTAAGCAAATTCGGGAACGGTGCAAAGGTTGACTGCCCCAAGGAATACCTTGGGCGTACTGTTTATCTGGTGATAGTATGACAATTGATCCTGCTCGATATTT
>NZ_MBKP01000106.1 GCF_002243045.1 Methanolobus psychrotolerans | reverse complement strand
GTGAATAAAATGTGGGATATAGGTGGAGATGTACATGCAAGTATTGAAGTTAAACAAAAGTTTCTCTATGAAAATGGAAGGTCTGAACAGGTTGGAATGTACTTGCGGAATATAAATATGAGAGACAGATTGTTCCTTAGCCTGTACAAGAAAAGAGGGGAATGTGAAACAAAACATGGACACATTAAGGATGTGGTCAAGTTCGATATAAGAAGAGTTAGAGCAGAGATATGGAAGGTTTTATTGAAAATGATTTGTCTAATTAGAATGGGAGGGTTTGGGAGCTAATTAGATAACCTTGGAGTGAAGGACATATTGAACAATTTGATCGAAGGATAACTGGCAGTATATACTCTCTTGAGATGGCTCTGGTAAATCTCTATAATTCATTTGAGAGGTTTTTACAGATTATTAAGGGGAATGTCTAGCTGAAGGGGATTAAGGCTTACAGGAGAATTATAGGTAATTTACAAGTACTCAATCTTCTCCATCTGAAAGGAGAATGAAGAAGATCTAAGTCTCGATTCCTGCTACAATGAATAGTTGTTTCTGCTTTAAAAGCAAATCCTATTTTTCTATAAGCAATAACAAACATCCATTCTCATGTTCCTCCTGTCACCAGTGCCGCAGGCCCAAGTCGCCTGACACTAAGTACTAGGAAAACCCCCTTCAAAAATAGATAATATGTATTGTTATTGAAAATTTGAGACTCCAATTGCAGATTTAAATCCAGTTATCGACAGTGATAACAAACATCCATTCTCATGGTCCTCCTGTCACCAGTGCCGCAGGCCCAAGTCGCCTGACACTAAGTACTAGGAAAACCCCCTTCAAAAATAGATAATATGTATTGTTATTGAAAATTTGAGACTCCAATTGCAGATTTATAGTCATTAACTAAACATTTATTACTAATTAAGTACAAATAATGCCTTATGGCTAGACCAGAACAAATTCCTATAGAGCGCCATCTTTCATCCGAAGAATTGCTTAAACATATCAAGTCATTAGAGAAAGATACGCGAGTTTTGCAACGTTTGTATTTTATTAAACATCGTTATGAAGGTGCTTCTGTTAATGAAGCAGCTAAACTTGTTGGCATATCAAAACAAGTCGCATATCAATGGCAAGAGCGATGGAATCAAGACGGATATAAAGGACTGATCCCCAGGTTTTCAGGAGGCTGTCCTTCAAAGCTCACCGATTATCAAAAAGAAGAACTAAAGAACATGCTACACAAGCGTGATGATTGGTCTACAAAAGAAGTCCGAGAACTCATTTATAATGAGTTTAAAGTTCAATACACTATTAAGCAAATATTAGTGATCTTGAAGAAGTTTGGCATG
>NZ_MBKP01000022.1 GCF_002243045.1 Methanolobus psychrotolerans | reverse complement strand
ATCCTTGACCTTACTGAGACCTGGACCTATGAGGTTACAGGTACTGCCGAGTGTGGCCAGTATGCTAATCTCGGTAATGTGACAGGTGACTATGGCGATGTAGTTGTGACCGATGAGGATCCAAGCCACTACTTCGGTGAATGTCCTGACATTGATATTGAGAAAGCAACCAACGGTGTTGATGCTGATGTTGCTCCTGGTCCCGGAATTGCTGAAGGTGCCGTTGTAACATGGACCTATGTTGTGACCAACACAGGTAATGTTCCTCTGAGCAATGTTGTCGTTACCGATGATCAGGGACTCGTTCCAGTCTACCAGAGCGGTGATACCAACACTGACGGTATCCTTGACCTTACTGAGACCTGGACCTATGAGGTTTCAGGTACTGCCGAGTGTGGCCAGTACGCTAATCTCGGTAATGTGACAGGTGACTATGGCGAGGTAACAGTGGATGACAGTGACCCGAGCCACTACTTCGGTGAATGTCCTGACATTGATATTGAGAAAGCTACCAACGGTGTAGATGCTGATGTTGCTCCTGGTCCCGGAATTGCTGAAGGTGCCGTTGTAACATGGACCTATGTTGTAACCAACACAGGCAATGTTCCTCTGAGCAATGTTGTCGTTACCGATGATCAGGGACTCGTTCCAGTCTACCAGAGCGGTGATACCAACACTGACGGTATCCTTGACCTTACTGAGACCTGGACCTATGAGGTTACAGGTACTGCCGAGTGTGGCCAGTACGCTAATCTCGGTAATGTGACAGGTGACTATGGCGATGTAGTTGTGACCGATGAGGATCCAAGCCATTACTTCGGTGAATGTCCTGGCATTGATATTGAGAAAGCTACCAACGGTGTTGATGCTGATGTTGCTCCTGGTCCATCACTTGATGCTGGTGATGCTGTAACGTGGACCTATGTTGTGACCAACACAGGTAATGTCGATCTTAGCAACATCGTTGTAACAGACGACAAGCTGGGCGTGGTCAACAACATAGTGAACAAAGGCGATGGTGACGATGTCCTTGCGGTAGGCGAGGTCTGGACATATCAGGCAACAGGCAGTGCATCCTGCGGGCAATATGCAAATGTTGGGGATGTAGTGGGTTACTATGGAATCACACCGGTAACTGACGCGGACCCAAGTCATTATAATGTTGTCTGCATACCCCTTATTGATATCGAGAAGTCAACAAATGGTATTGATGCTGATAGTGCACCTGGGCCAACGCTTGCCTATGGTGCAGATGTCACCTGGGAATATGTTGTCAGGAATACTGGTAATGTCCACCTGACCAACATAACTGTCACAGACGATCAGCTTGGTGTGATAACCAACATTGTAGACAAAGGAAATGGTGATGACACACTTCTGCCAGGTGAGGTCTGGATCTACCAGGCAACTGGCAAGGCAGGATGTGGCCAGTACGTCAATATCGGAGATGTAGTGGGCTATTATGGTGCTGCTCCTGTAACCGATACTGACCCAAGCCACTATTATGTGAGCTGTGTCCCTGAGATCGATATTGAAAAATATATCAATGGAGCAGATGCTGATCAACCGCCCGGAGTTCTACTTGCGGTAGGAGATTTGATCACTTGGAAATTTGTCGTGAAGAACACAGGCAAAGTATCTCTTGAGAACATCATCGTTGACGATGACAAGCTTGGCATTATTCCGGCATCAAGCATTATTTCAAAGAGCATCAACAATGATGATATACTTGATCCTGGGGAAGTGTGGACATACGAGATAACGGACAGTGTTAAGGAATGTGTCCCACAGCACAAGAACATCGCAACTGTCACAGGTGAATTTGAAGGCAATGAGGTTACAGATGATGATGTGGCTTATTATTACTGTCAGCCTGTGGTTCCATTGTTAAGTCCTGTTGGTATGATGGTGTTCATGGCAAGTCTTGGGTTTATAGGGGCATTTTACCTTAGGAGGAGGAATTAATTCCTCCTTTTCTTTCTAAAAATGTATTCTGATTTTGCCTGAGATCAACAATTCAACTTCTTTTTCTTCGAATTGGAGAATTGATTTCACTTTTTATATGTCATTCAAAGAAAAGCCATTTTACGTAGTTCTTTTACCTAACAAAGATACTGAATTTAGTTTGCTGTATCGCTATATATTGTGGCAACTAAACCATTATTGAGAAGTATATTATTTATCAAAAGGGAGCGGAAAATAATGAACAAACTACATGTAATGTTTGGAATACTTATTGTTTTATTCTCCGTCCCCAGTGCCATGGCAATAACTATTGATGGAGTGCGTGGAGTTGGGGAGTGGGATGAGAACTGGAATTATGGTCAGGTAGAAGGGTCAACATATGATCCGACTGGTCCGTTTGGAACTAAAATGGTAATTTTCCAGAATGCAAATTGGTACGATGAAGACCCGATGAGGGACTCAGGTACAGGCTACAACGAGGATATGGGTACTGCCGGACCTTTTGAAAGTGGTTATGACATAAGGGAGCTATATGCGCACTATGACCTTGGAACTGACACTCTATATGGTATGTGTACTGTGTATGGTCTGCCAGGTGATCTCGATGGTGACGGAAGTATATCCTCTTTGATATCCAACGGTGATACAATAGGCGATGTAACCGGAAAGCCGATAAATGGTATCGGTCCGGGAGAGCAGTTCAGTATTGTATTAACTCAGGGTGGCAAGAGTGTACAGATAAAACTTTCAAATAATGACTGGACGGTAAATCCTCTTAGCGGTGCTTTCCCTGGATTTGGTGTAGGAAATGTATTAGCGGCGACTAGTCAGGCCTCAAATGCTGTCTATGAGATATCCATATCGGGTCTTAAGGATCAATTTGATCTGACTCCGGGAAATGACTTTGAAGTAAGGGTAGTTGCAGGAGGAAATCTTGATATCCCCGGTGAAGATCAGGCATTTATCTATTTCACTATACCGAATCCGGATGTTGATATTGAGAAGTGGACCAATGGCTTTGATGCAGATACGCCAACAGGTCCAAGCCTTGCACCAGGACAGGCAGTTACCTGGACATACAGAGTAACAAACGATGGAAATGTACCACTGAGCAACGTGGTAGTTACTGACGATAAGCTTGGAGTCGTACCGGCTGCAAACATAATCTCCAAGAGCATTAACAATGACGATGTTCTGGATGTAGGTGAGCTGTGGGTGTACCAGATGACAGGTACAGCAGACTGCGGACAGTATGCCAACATCGGTGAAGTCGACGCAGACTGGTTGGGAATTCCCGTAACAGACAGTGATCCAAGCCACTATATAGTAAGGTGTGAGCCGGATATCGACATAGAGAAACATACCAATGGCTTTGATGCTGATTTCCCGAGTGGTCCTCAGATAGGAGTGGGTGAAACCGTTACATGGGAATACTTCGTCACGAACACCGGAAATGTGCCTTTGGAGAACATTGTTGTTGTCGATGACAAGCTTGGAGTTATCCCCGCTGCAAATATCGTCTCAAAGAGCATGAATGCTGACAACATCCTGGATGTCGGGGAGACGTGGACATATGAGGTCACCGCTACTGTTGAGGAATGTGTCCCACTATACAAGAACATTGCTACTGTGACGGGAGAAGACGATGCCGGCAACACTGTAAATGATACGGACCCAAGTCATTATCACTGCCAGCCTGTTGTTCCATTACTGACACCGGTTGGTATACTGGCTATGATAGGCATACTTGGAGTCCTTGGAATTGTCACGCTAAGACGCCGTGATTAATTCCACATTTTTTTTTAAGTTTCTTTTTTCTTGGAGGAAGTATGGCTAAAAAAAGCAGGAATTTAAAAGGCGCCAGGAAACATCAAACTGTAGAGAGGGCAGATGTTCAGTCTGTTTACACTAAAAATAATGTGGGGCAATTTTTAAAAAAGAATGTGCATGTCATTAAATTCATAGGCCAGTATCTATTCTACATAGCACTTTTCACTGGGACATATGTGATCTTCCAGGAGAAGTTCGTTTTCCTTAGCACTCTGACTGCAAATACTCTTTCAGTACTTCTGTCTATTTTAGGGGTGGAAAGTTCTTCCTATGGCCAGTCTGTTTACATGAATGGCTTCTCTATGATGGTGATAGATGAATGCACAGGAATGTATGAACTGTTAGTCTATGCCGGATGTGTGCTTGCCTATCCTACGAAATTGCGTAACAAGTTACTTGGCATAATTCTGGGACTACCTGCAATGTTAATTATAAACATGCTAAGATTGGTACTCCTTTCCTTTGTCGGAATGATCTATCCTGCATTTTTCAGTTATGTGCATTATTATCTGTGGCAGGTAACATTCATCTTTCTGATAGTATTGCTCATGTTAATGTGGATAGAAAAGGTAGTCAAAAGCGGGAGCATTTAATATCTATGTATATATTATTATATATTTATAACGGATGCCGGAAAAAGTGATAAAATCCTTTCAGAACTATTTGGTTGGGAATGATGGGGTTATTAATGTGGGGTTATTAATGTGGGGTTATTAATGTGGGAGTATTAATGAAGTTCCCATCCCGAAAACGCGACAAAAGATATCATTCCAATTATATATTCAGGTGTGGATGTGTTATTATCAGAAGGAGCAGAACTGCTATAAGTGTGGAAATTTTAAGGGCTGCATTAGAGGGGGCAAAAAAAACACATATAGTGTACAGTGCTAATTTAAATTTTGAAGTCGTTAACAAATACTTGGCCTTGTTAAAAGAAAAGGGTCTGATTGAGCAAAATGATAATATTTATATTACAACTGAAAAGGGAAAAGAGTTCCAGGAGATTGCCAGAGAACTGGGATTGTGAGTTATATTTACTCATCTAAGGGACTATATATTTGATATCTGTAGCATGACCTTGAATTAGCATACTGTTTTTTCAAATTTCAATAGGTTTTTAACCGATAACCTGTATAATAGAGCAGGATTTTCATGAATTATTCATTTCATGGGCATCAATTATCATAAAAGGAGGCCATATTGTGCTGGAGATCAATAATCTAACAGTTGAAATCGGCGGCCGAAGGATATTGAAAGGCGTTGACCTTACTGTTGAAGCTGGGTATACTAACGTTCTTTTCGGGCCAAACGGAGCAGGCAAGTCTGCACTTCTTATGACACTAATGGGATTCAGTGGTTATAATGTTTTAGAAGGAGAAATTATCTTCAAAGGGGAGGATATCACCCACATGTCGGTATTTGAAAGGGCACAAATGGGAATGGGTATCATGACACAGAGACCTCCTAATATGAGTGGTGTCAAACTTTATGATCTTTTGAATGTCATTTCCAAGGACCTCAAGGAGACTGAAAGTCTGGCTGAAACACTGGATATGGTAAGGTTCTATGAAAGGGATGTGAATGTAGGTTTTTCAGGAGGGGAGATCAAAAGATCAGAGCTTCTCCAGCTTTCTGCACAGAACCCGGATTTTGTTCTTCTTGATGAGCCTGAGTCCGGCGTGGACCTTGTAAGCATTGAGCAGATTGGCAAAACTATAAACCAACTCTTGCAAAAAGACTGTAAATGTGCCGGTGACAGGTGCAAACACGGTAAATCCGCATTGGTGATCACACATACCGGACAGGTCCTTGACTATGTAGAAGCCGATAGGGGATACATACTGTGTAATGGAACTGTCATGTGTTCAGGAAACCCACGTGAGATGCTTACAGAGATCAAAGAACAGGGATATGAGGAGTGTATCAAATGCAAGCTGATGAAGATATGAGGAAGAAAGTGGAGGAGGCACTCAAGAAGACTGCTGCTTATGGAGAGGATTTCGATCTTGATGAGTATGGGATTGCTCCGCATGATGTGGAAAGTACTGATAATCTCTCAGAACTTAGCGAAGAGGATCAGAGGACTCTCTTGAATGTAGGATTCACGCCTTCGGAAGAAAACAGGGCTGGTAGTTTTATTATGCTTGATAATGCAGTTTCACACACGTCCATGCGTGATAAGGATGTTGTGGAACTCATGTCCCTTAAAGATGCAATGAAAGTCCACGACTGGCTTAAGGATTATTCATGGAAACTGGTTAAACCGGATGCAGACAAATATACCGCAATGAGTTATCTTCAGGAAGCAGATGGATATTTCATAAGGGCTCCAAAGGGCAAGAAATTAAAGATGCCTGTCCAGACATGTTTACTTTTGGGTTCAAAGCAGGTTTCCCAGACAGTTCACAATATAATTATTGTTGAAGAGGGGGCGGAACTTGATGTTATAACGGGATGCTCCACAAAACATGGAATCGAAAAGGGACTTCATCTGGGAATTTCAGAGATATACGTAAAGAAGGGAGCAACCTTAAAATTCACAATGATCCATAACTGGGCAGAACAGATAGGTGTCAGGCCAAGGACTGTTGTCCATGTTGAAGAAGATGGAACATACATCAATAACTATGTGACTCTCAAACCGGTCAAATCTATACAGGCATATCCGACGGTTGTCCTTAAAGGCAAGGGAGCTTTTGCAAGATTAAATACGATTGCTGTAGCACATCCAGGGTCTGAGCTTGATCTTGGAAGCAGGGTCATATTTGATGCAGAGGACACAAAGGCGGAACTCATCTCAAGAACAATTACAACTGGGGGTAAGGTTATTGCCCGTGGTGAGATGATAGGCAATGCGGATAGGGCCAAAGGACATCTTGAATGTCATGGGCTGGTACTGGGTAAAGGCGGAATGCAAAGAGCAATCCCCATACTTGAAGCAAATGTTGAGGATATCGAATTGTCACATGAGGCTGCTGTAGGCAGGATAGCACGGGAGCAGATAGAATATCTTATGGCAAGAGGGCTTACAGAAGAAGATGCTGTTGGTATGATTGTACGGGGATTCCTTGATGTTGGTATCCAGGGTATTCCAGATGAGTTAAAAGCTGATATCGATGCCACAATAGCGAAGATAGGAGAAAGTGCTATCTGATACATTTTTTGTTTTAATGCTATTTTGTTATATTGATAATATGAGGAGAATGAATGAATGGACCAAAAATCTGTGAAGATCATAGGAATTTTTCTGGCGCTCATAATGGTAATGTCAATATTACCATTTTTCTTTAGTGGCAACGGAAACAATTCCAAGGGTGATGAAGAAATCACTGACCTGGAAAATGCGCCGGGTTTTGAGATAATAGAAGGCACACATTTTAACGCACAAGTTAACTCAATTTCAGGAGGGCTTGCAATCAGTCCGGAGGGTGTGTCAAATGCAGTATATGTTGACTATTCCAGAACATATGGAACACCCCTTCAGGATTATAACATATCTGATCTGTATGCTTATTACAATACTTTGATGATCAGAAGGTTCGCCGCTTATAATGCTTCCGCCGGATTTGGGTTTGAAGCACATGTGCTGAATCCTGAAGTTATTAACTTTGAATATGCTGTAACTGATACTTACAATGGATACTCCTTTTTGATGAGAAGTTCTAACTTATACAATATAATTGGAACACCTACTCTTTTAGGAGATAAAGACACTCTTGTAAAAGTGGTCGATGTGGCCTCTGGCAACACTCAGGGTACAACTGATTTTTCAGAACTGCTTAGCTATGTGGATTCAGGAGCAGAGTATCAGATGGTAAGTTCAACGGATTCCCTTGCAGAACAGCACTATATGGAATTCAGGAACATGGGCGATGGAAATTACTCGAAGACTGAGATATTCCTCAATCCACTAGACAGTACACTTGCTATTATATCAGCTCTAGAAGGCAACAGTACTGAAAGGGATCTGTTCTACAATACAACCATTGTGGATGATGGAAGAATTGCAAAAGTCGTTGTTACAACCAATGCATCAAACTTCTTTAATCTTGCAATGGAACAATACTGGTGAATTCATTTCCCCCTTCTTTTTTTAGGTTTTTCTGCCACAAGGTTTATACATGAACAGGTTATTTAAAGACTCCAATTGCGCATTCTGCAGTAATGGGTTGCAAGTGCGGTAATTCTTAAATATTACTTTGGCATTGGACTTTGTGTCAGTTAATTATTGGTTAACATTGTTACAATCGTAATTGGCCAAATTAGCCGGAGTTTCCGGTGTACAATGAATAATGAAAAACCATGATCATACATCGTGGTTTCGAAGGAGATTATAATATGGCAGCTAAATTTGATGTTCCAGAAGAACTCGTAAACAAAGCACTTGAGAGTGTAGAACTGGCAAGAGACACAGGTAAATTAAAGAAAGGAATAAATGAAGTGACAAAAGCTATTGAGAGAGGCATCACAAAGCTTGCAGTAATTGCAGAGGATGTTGACCCGGTAGAAGTTATTGCACACATTGCACCACTCTGTGAAGAGAAGAACACTCCATACATCTATGTAAAAGAGCAGAAAGAGCTCGGTGCTGCCTGTGGAATAGGTGTTGCTTGTTCAGCTGTCGCTATTATCGACGCTGGCAAGGGTAGCGAACTTATTGAAGACATTGCACAGAAAGTCAGTGCACTTAAATAATCCGATACATGAGGTATCACTATGGCAGATGAAGATACAGGCTATGCGGCTGAGGTCATCGATGTTATCGGTAATACCGGTATGCATGGTGAAGCCAGCCAGATCCAGTGCCGCGTACTTGAAGGACGTGACAAGGGCCGCATAATCACCCGTAACTGTGTTGGTCCTATACGGATCGGCGACATTATGATGTTGATCGAGACTTCCAGAGAAGCCAAGAAACTGACTACCAGATGAGGTGACTACTATGGAACAAAGAAAATGTTCTTTTTGCGGTAAATTTCTTGAACCGGGAACAGGCAAGCTTTTCGTAAAGAAAGATGGCTCATCTTATTATTTCTGCTCATCCAAATGCGAAAGCAACTTCGATCTCGGTAGATTGCCAAGACGTACCGTCTGGACCGAACAGGGCAGAATACACTTGAAGAAAGCATGATTGGGTGTTCTAAATGGAACAGACATACATTATGATCAAACCCGACGCGGTACAGCGCGGGCTAATGGGTGAGATCATCTCAAGGATAGAGAAACGCGGTCTTAAGATCGCAGCCATGAGACTCGGTGTCATGAGTGAAGATAGTGCAAAGGAGCACTACAAGGAACATGCAGCAAGGCCTTTCTTTGCTTCACTTATTGAATATGTGACATCAGGTCCTTCTGTATCCATGGTCGTGGAAGGAAAGAACTCCATTGCTATCATGCGCGCAGTGAACGGTGCAACAAATCCTGTTGATGCACTCCCTGGTACTATAAGGGGAGACTATGCAATTGAAACAGGCAGAAATGTGGTACACGCTTCAGATTCAGTTGAATCGGCACAGCGCGAAATAGCTATCCACTTCAAGGATTCAGATATAGTTAACTATTCAAAGATCGATGAGGTTTGTCTCTACGAGTAAGCAGGGACTCAGGATGTTTGCAATAATTATATAGCAAATGTCCTGAAATATCCTTACTGAAATTGTTTTCCAACTATCCTAACTATCTCTGAAGGGGTTTGCACATGGCTGTAAAAGAAAATCTACGTACACCAATAGTTTCTGTGATGGGACATGTCGATCACGGAAAAACGACTTTACTTGACAAGATCAGGGGAAGTGCCGTTGCCGAAGGAGAAGCCGGTGCCATTACTCAGCACATAGGTGCAACTGAGGTTCCCATCGAAAACATTGTGAGTAAATGTGGGGATCCATCACTTAAGGACAGGTTTATTGTCCCGGGACTTTTGTTTATAGACACACCCGGGCATCATGCATTCACGTCCCTGCGAAGCAGAGGAGGCGCACTTGCAGACCTTGCTATCGTGATCGTTGACATAAATGAAGGATTTATGCCTCAGACCATAGAAAGTCTTCAAATTCTTAAGAGATTCAAGACTCCTTTTGTAGTTGTTGCAAACAAGATAGACAGGATCCATGGCTGGAACCCCAATAAGAATAAACCTTTCCTTGCAACTTATAATAAACAGAGTGAACGTGTAAAAACTGATCTTGACAATAAGTTCTATGAAGTTGTTGGTGAGCTTTACAAAATTGGATTCAATTCTGAAAGATATGACAGGATCAGCGACTTCCAGCGTAATATTGGAATTATTCCGATAAGTGCTGCGACAGGCGAAGGCATTCCTGATGTGTTAATGGTACTTCTTGGACTTGCCCAAAGATTCCTTGAGAGCAGCTTGCATTATGATGCAAAGGGTCCTGGGGTTGGTACTGTTCTTGAAGTAAAGGAAGAAAAAGGACTTGGAACTACTATTGATACTATACTTTATGATGGTATTATCAGAAAAGGTGACACTATAGTTGTTGGAAGTCTTGGTAATCCAATCCAGACAAAAGTCAGGGCATTACTGAAACCACGTCCGCTTTCAGAGATCAAATCAGAGGAAAGATTCCAGCAGGTGGATGAAGTCACAGCTGCGGTTGGTGTGAAGATATCAGCTCCGAATCTGGAAGGTGCACTTGCAGGTTCTCCTGTAAGGGTCGCAAGTCCGGAAACCATCGATGCTATCACTGAAGAGATTAAGAGCGAGATCGAAGACGTCCAGATAGACACCGATTCTGTCGGTATCACAATAAAAGCTGATACTATAGGCTCTCTCGAAGCTCTTGTAAATGAGCTTAAGAAAGAAGAGATCCCTATCAGAAAAGCACACGTAGGTGATATCAGTAATAGGGATATCGTGGAAGTTTCGGCAATAGAGGACCCATTCTACTCGGTCATTGTCGGATTCAACGTTAAAGTTCTTCCGGATGCAAAGGAAAAGATCCAGTCCACAGAAGTAACCTTGTTCAGGAACGATGTGATATATCGTTTGATAGATGATTACAAGGATTGGGTTAAGAAGCAGAAGGAACTTGCTGAAAAAGAGATATCCGATACCATCATCAAACCCGGAAGATTCCGAATCATGCCGGATTGTACTTTCCGCCAGAGCAAACCTGCAGTTGTAGGTGTGAAGATAATTGGCGGAGTGGTGAAGACTAATGTAGAAGTTGTAAACACAAACGGTGAAGTTGTTGGTAAGGTAAAAGGTCTTCAGATGAGGGGGGAGAATATCTCCGAAGCAAAGGTCGGCATGGAAGTTGCAATGGCCATCGAAGGACCTACAGTTGGAAGGCAGATTAAGGAAGAGGATACACTCTTTGTGAATGTCCCTGAAAGGCACGCAAAGAAGATCGAACATGAAATTTACGACTCAATGACGGCAGATGAATTAGAGGCATTGGATGCGTTCCTTGCAATCAAGAGAAGGGATAATCCATTCTGGGCAAAATAATTCGAATGCATTTTCATATGACGGATCATAACAGCAGGAACAATAAAACTAATAAGGAGGAAAATATATGGCAGATTTTAAAGTAGTGGTAGCAGACCCTAAGGCAAAATCCTACCAGTTCAATGTAGCAGGTGTTGAAGCCAACAAATTAATTGGAAAATCTATCGGGGAAACCGTAGATGGAGCAATCGTCGGTTTATCCGGATATAAACTGAAAATAACCGGAGGAAGCGACAAGAGCGGAATGGTCATGAGACCGGACCTCCCAGGACCAAGGAGACAGAAATTACTCGTTGCAAGTGGAATTGGTTACTCTCCGGTTGCACAAGGCGTACGCCGCAGAAAGATGATGCGTGGAAGGGAAATTGCACCTGACATAGTTCAGATCAACACCGTCGTTGCAGAATATGGTGATAAGACCATAGCAAAGATCCTCGGCGGCGACGAAGAGCCTGTCGAAGCAGCAGCAGAAGAGTGAGTTTCTCACTCTCTCATTCATTTTTACTTATTTTTAATCCCTGCGTACCGGGATGTCCCAAATCCTATATCCATTACTTTGTTCTTAGAAAGCATTAT
Source organism: Methanolobus psychrotolerans (assembly GCF_002243045.1). GTDB lineage: Archaea > Halobacteriota > Methanosarcinia > Methanosarcinales > Methanosarcinaceae > Methanolobus > Methanolobus psychrotolerans. The sequence continues at coordinate 48,333 of NZ_MBKP01000022.1, read as the reverse complement.
GGCAATCAATCTTTTTGCTCCATCGATGCTCAAACCAGTTCTTTCAGCCACCTCTGCAGCATCAAATGGGTCAGCCTGATCGATAAGAGGTTCAATTTCATCCTCAAGAGTTACATATGTATCCAAATTATGCCAGACCATAAGCCTGTCTGCATTCCTAACATTCCGATTAAATAGTATTTCACTTTTTCCAAGATCATAAAGATAAAGAACCAGGCGTGGATGCACATAGTTTTGTGCCCATTCCTTAATGTCAGAACTCCATCCAGAATTCAAAAAGCACAGGCTTTTATACTGGCCTGTTGGAACTGCATTTGCATCTTTCTGCACGAAGTTCATAATCGTTCTCAGGTCATTAAATGGATGCCAGCAAGTCTTAAAGGTCAGGAATGGCTTTAAAACATCTATTATACTTCCGGAAATTGATCTGTCCGATATACTGAATTTCCATCTCTTTTCTCCGGTGTATTCTCCGCTAAATGCCAATTCAGGCTGGTATGTAGAATACTTATGTTCAAGTACATTCATATAATTATAAAGTTTTGAAAGCATATTCGTTTCAATTTCTTCTTTATCTGTTCTTTCCGGTATATCTCCTGCAGTTTTCCCAGGATCTAATGATGAGGTCAAGATTGACTTTGAGATGTTGGTGGTGAACAAATTTTTATTTTTCTCAGTTTCGAGATGTACTAAGACATTTGTATCCTTTTTATCTGGAAGCTGTTTCTCATTCGAGATTACACGATCTGCACTGGACATTTCTATTTTCTTTAGTTTGAATTCATTCTGCATATCTTTATCCACAATAATGCGGTCATTAAATCCTTTTTTGAAATTGTCCAGGAGTGCTTCCAGCAAGAAAATATCAATAGGGTCGGATGAAGTTATTAATGAAGCAAAAGTATCTTTCATTTTTGCAGAAGCATTCAGTAAATTATCTTCGGTCCTGTAAAAATCGTCCAGTGTACCCTTCCTGCCGGAAAAACCATCAAGGTTTCTGTTTGTGATATCAGACCGGAGCTGGGATACAGCTGTCCTTAGATTGCGAAGCTGGAAATTCAGTTCTGCTTTTTTCTTTAAATACGTTTGCTGAATGAGTTTTTCAACAGAACTATAAACATCATTCAAGTTCTTGATTATTGTTTGCCGGTTATCCTTCTCCATATCTCCGGGGTCTTGTAGTATTTCCATCTTAATCACTTCCAGACCATTATTGATCATATTATATTTCACTCAAATAGAAATATCTCATTTATTAATTAGATGTTTTATAATTTAATAATTAGTAAAATCATTTGTCCGGTTCACACAACTCCATGTATTCCAAGTACAATCGGCTCCTGCTGACAAAGGGCTCCATTTACTTCAAAGGAAAAATTAAGGTTTCCAAGATCTATCTTCCCGGTGTTTGCAGGTTTTATTACAAGGGATGTATATCCGGATGAATAAGGCTGGACTTCGGGGATGCAGACTCCTGGATTATGGCACTCTACAAAGGAAGAAAAACAGCTATTAAAACAAATATTATGGATCATTTCATCCGATCTGTTCTCTACATAGATACCAATGGAATTTCCGATTTCACTGTATAGGGTTTTTGGGATATTGATCTTTATATTTATATTTGGAACCTGTACATAATATTCTCCAAAAGCCACAGGTCCTATTTTACAATTGTTCCCTCCTATGTTAAGCAGAATATCAAAATGTCCAACGTCAATTTTGCTTTCGATCGTGGGCGTTATACTGTATATAACACTATAATCAGAACCAGGGGCCATGGATTTTGTGTCAGAAAATGCTGTATCATAGCTTAGTCCCCGATGGAAAAAACATTTTATCTGCAGTTTATCCAGATTTACATTTGAGCGATTTTCTATTTTTGTGGTGATAATAGAACTGTGTCCTAATCTAAGTGGCTCGGGGATCTTCACATCTACTTTAAGAAATGAGTAGCTAATATCAATATTTCCTAAAAAAACAGGAGGTTTTTGGTGTTTATGCCCGTGTATCTCAAAATATAGGTCATAGTAACCCATTGACAAAGTTCCCGATGTAAGGGGAACAAAAGGCAAAGAGGCGGTAAGTGAAGACATTGGTTCAAGTGAACCAAGGCTTAAAACAGGCTTATCACAACGAACAGTTACAGGAAATACCGCTCTTATCCATATATTCTCTATCAGCTTTTCAGTGGGATTATTCAACCTGAGGAAAAGCATACTATTAAATCCTGTTTCAACAGGCTCGGCAAATTTATACTCAGCATTTACAGTATCAACAAGTTGAATTTCTTTTATTCTTCTTTTTTCAATGCCTATTTTTTTTTCATAGAGCCAGAATATATAGATTGGAACATAAAGAAGAATAATGTATATCGGTGCACTGGCAAGATATATAAGATCGGTTCTTTCATGAAGGGAGAGTAGGCGGCTTACGATAAAATACGAGGTAAGCGCTATCCATAGGAATACGTAAGACCAGAAAAAAAGTCCGCTCCTACCTCCTGCCTCGTTCAGGAGAGCATGAGAAAACGATTTGGCAATATCATCCAGAGCTCCAAACTTCATTTAGGCCACCTATAGGAACGATTAATCAAGTTATGCGATTCAGATTTAAATATATTATTGAGTTCATGTTTTTAAAAGATCTTTGTACCACATTCACTGCAAAAATTTGCATCCTTGGCTAGTTTTGAACCACACGATAGGCAAAAGTTTGCCATAAACTCCGTTCTCTGTATTATGCTATCCTCCACAATTACATCCCCGGTACAATTACCGGCAAGGTCACATGAATTCAGGAGATTGCTACGCTGGATTATGGAATCTTTGATAATCACGTTCACAACCGGTTTGACATCGCTTTTTCCCTTTGAATGTAATTCCATCTCTTTACAAAATTCACGACCGAATTCTGCGAGCATACCAACAAGTGATTCTGCAGTCTGCGTTGCACCGAAAAGTTCGATGCTGTCTGTCTCTTCAGAGATTGTTACCTTCAGGATAATATCATGATCATTTACTTTTGTTTTGCCATAGTACCATGTTTCATAATTCTTTCTATCTGTTGTCCTCAAAGTCCGTATGTGCCTTATATCGTGTCTCTGTATCATTTCACGGCAAATGTTCATAAGTGTTGCAGTGGCGAGGTCTGATTTTATCCTGTAAACTTTACTGTCCCTGAAAGGAAGGGAAGTTAAAAGTTCTCGCAACATTCCGATATTAATATCAGAATCGGTTTTCATGATGGGACATGTCACTTCTATTCTTTTTGGGTTCATTTCTGTATTCAATAGCTTTCCTTTTGCGTCCTTGTAGAATATCCTGCATTTTATTTCAGAGGACTTTGAGCAGACCATAGGATCAAAATAAACCATGACTGATTTTGAATTGTTACCTTGAATGCTTCCAAGCACAAGTCTGTTATTTTTAACAGAATATGCCGGTTCAAATCTGTCTATCCTGAAAAGTTGCTCATCAAAATCGAACTCAAGCGCTACATCATTTACAACCAGGGGTGATATATTGTTGACTGCCATTTTCAAACGGACAAAACCCTGATAGAACTCTGTTTCCCTGACCACCTGCAAATGTTTTTCAGGTTTCTGTATGCCAGTGCTGTCCACAGGCTGTCCCTGTATTGCTTCATAAACTCCCATATCAATGGGTACTTTCCTGTAATAATTCCCATTGATTACATATGCAACATAAATTTTTCCAAGGTCTATCTGTTCTGGAATCCTTGGATACAGAAAAATAGCAGTGTAACCTGATGATCCAGGCGCTATAACGTCAATATTTACTTCGGGCTCGTCACAACGGACTAGGCGGGAACATTCCGCAAGGATTGAAATATTTGTTATTGGCAGATCGGAAGGATTCATAACAGTTATCTTGATAGGGTTCTCGGTTTCTGTTCTCAATGGTTGCTGCACATCCACGATAACTTCAACCGAGTCACTGGCCTCTTTTTCAAGCTCAAGTTTCCTTATCCTTTCGTTTTCTTTCTTGACATTCTTTTCTTTTACAACGTTCCTTATTTTTGAACCTGATCGAAGGGCCACTATTGTACATACAAGAAGTGCAATTGCAGGGGTAGTTTCAAATGAAGCGAACAATAATGATCCAAATATGGCTATTATGAGGCCCAGAACAAATGCATGTGACAGTATATCATCTTCCTGTCTTTCCTGCTCCAGCCTTTTCCCCAGTGTTTTTTGAACAACATATGCGGTCGTGAATGCCAGTATTAATCCTATGATTCCACCCGCTAAAAAACCTCCAATTCCTTTTTCAAGGCTAAAAAAGAGACCTATGTATATTCCAATACGCAAGTTGTTCCGGGGATCAAAATATGAAAGTTTCAATGACATCAGGATCACTTTTTCAGCATTTCTGCAAAGACTTCTTCCTCACCGGTTTTCTGGATGGCAGATCTGGCTTCTATGTACCAGCTGATAATGGATGGCTTTCTTTTCTGTAGTACCATTTCAAAATCCTGAAGTCTTATTTTTCGTGGCTCAGCACCTCTGAGAGCTTCACCAAGCGGGATGTCTGCAGCTTCTTTGCATATGGCTGCAAGGTCTGCTCCTGAATATGAATTTGTAATAGAAGCAAGGTGCTTTATGTCAACATCGGGATCAACAGGTCGCTTTTTCAAATGTATGCCCAAAATGGCTACTCTTGCATCCAGGTCCGGTTCAGCAACAAAGACCATTTTGCTGAAACGTCCCGGACGTCTCAGGGCAGGATCAATTGCCCAGGGTTCGTTTGTTGCTGCAAGCACAAGAAGATTATCAGATGTCGTGTCCACACCATCCATTTGTGCCAGGAGTTCATTGACCACTCTTTTTGCATAATCCTCGCTTTCACTGCGCCTTACCGCAATTGAATCTATCTCATCAAAAAATATAATAGACCTGTCTCCCTGCCGGGCTATGTCAAAGACCTGCTTGACATTCTTTTCCGAAGCGCCTACCCATTTGCTGACAATGCTACTGGTCTTGACACTGATGAAATCCGCCCCGCATTCCTTCGCGGCTGCCTTTGCCATCATGGTCTTGCCACAACCAGGGGGGCCATAGAGTAAAATACCCTCTCCTGCTCTCTGGCCGTACATATGGTAGAGCTCCTTATGGGTAAAAGGATAGATTATAGCTTTACGTATCTCTTCCTTTACCTGTTCAAGACCACCGATATCTGCAAAACCAATGTTTGGTGTCTCTTTGAGAAAAACTTCATCTTTTGAAATGGAAGATTCGTCATTGCTTGCGTTATCTCTTTTCCGTTCCAGATTTCCGCCTGCGGACAAAACTGTTGAACTCTTAAGTGACTGTGCTTTGGTAAAAAGATGTTCTGCAAGGTCACGTTGTGTATTCTTGTCAATGCCGTCACCGGGTATCAAAGAAGCATCGTTGTAGAGCTTAGCAGCTTTCAGGTACAACTCACGTGCTCTTTCAGATTCCCCTCTGTCTTCCAGATCCTTTGCGGCTTTTGCATAACCGCGAGCCTGGGCAGCGAAAGTGATAGCTGAGTTCAAATAGGCACCCCTTAATTGTGAACCAGGATAAATATCAGAAAATCAAATCCTGCTCATTCGGTATTTGCCATTTCTGATTCTATCTTCTTTGAAAGCTCATCCTTTGCAGGCTGCTCACTTGACAGCTCAGCAAGTAGTTCAGATCGTAGTGAATCCTGCATTTCACTGAGTTCACTGCCACCACTCATTGCAGCATCCATGGAAGCTGTCATCATACTCGTTGCACTGTTTACCTTTTCCATGGAGGTCCTTATGTTTGTTACAGCACCTTCGAGTTTTGAGGTATCAAAACCAAGTTGTTTCTGCCACTTCCCCAGATCCTCGCCAATCTCAACAACTTCCTTGAGTCCGGTTTGCATCTCAATGACATCGGTCATAGATTGTGCCATTTCCACCATACTGCTGATAGTATTGACCTGCCCTTCAACGAGGGAATACCTTCGCGACGCAACCCTGAATTCCCTGTCATTTCCTTTTGAGAGGGCTTCTTTTGCCTCTTCCCTGGATTTATTTTGCTTTTTGATCAATTCCTTTTCGCGTGCTGATAGTCTTTGCTCGGAAATAGCCAGTTTTGTCTTTAGCTCATCGGGAGACACTTTCTTAAATGGATTTGTTAATCCCATTATAATTCCTCCTCCATTTTTTTCTGTTTTGCATATCTAATACACAGTTTCATGGCTTCAGATCTATTAATTGCTATTCCCATTTCTACCAATGTATCCAGATATACTTTACTATCTTCTGAGATTCTTGCGCTTACAGGATAAGAATTAGTCATAGTTATTCCAACTTGACATCTATTTTGTATGCCTATGTATACAATGGAAAACAATATATATAATATTTCCCCAATACCTAAATAGGAGTAAAAATCAATTTTAAATGAAAGGTGTCAAGATCATGGCATTCAAGTGGAAAAAAGAAGCAGACGATATTGCCAGGGTGGTTCCTAAAAGGGAGGTTGGGGGTTTTTTCAGTAAAGCAGTGATACTCTCACCTAATGAAAAGGCAGCTATGGTAAAGAATGGTGTTGTTGATGAAATAGTGGACAGCGGGAAACTGCAGGTTGGTGGTCTCTTAAAGCCTGGCAATATTGGGAAGGATGTGGATGTTGCCATGATGGATACATCTCCCAAGGATCTGCAGTGGGCGCAACCAGAACTATGGACCCGGGACAACCAAAGAGTGGCATGTAATGGTCTTCTCCGCTTCAGGATACTAGATCCTAAACGCTTTTTCCAGATGCTTTATGCCTATTCCACTCCTGATAAAAAAGGAATCAGGGCACTCTCTATACAAGATATATACAAGCGCCTTGAAAGCGAAGTGCTTACACTTGTTCTTGAGCCGGAGGTCCGGCAGGAAGATATAGAAAAACTTTACGGTAACATGGACCTGCGCCTGAACATTGAGAATGAACTTGAGATGAGGATTCGTTCCACACTATCTATGTGGGGTCTGGAAATGCTGAAATACACTGTCCAGTGGGAGCTTGGTTCTTATGGTAAGGTAATGCAGGCTACTAATGATTTTCAGACAAGAGAGGAGCTTGCAGAACTCGACACTCTTGTGGTAGAAGGTGATCTTGAGCGTAGGGGAAGGATAGATGTGGCTGGGTTGCGTGCTGGTCATGCTGCTGTAACAACTGAAAAGGATTTCCACCGTGATCAGAAACAGAAGGATGTAAAATCTGATCTTGAGATGGAAAGGCTGCAGTATGAAGCTGATATGCAGGAAGCCAGGGAAGCCATTCGTCTTAAGGAAGAATTAAAACTTGCAAAAGCAAAAGGCATGCGTGCTGAACTGGAAGTTGAGCAGGACATGAAAGACCGTGAACATGGCCGTGATATGGAATACCTGAAACATATAACCCAGGCAGGTGGGTCTGATGTTGCAAAGACCGTGAGCGAAGGTCGTGAATATGGTCGAATGTCACCACAGCAACTGGAAGCCCTGGCAAAGATCAAACAGAGTGAAGTGCTGGCAAAAGAGGACAGGGTCAGTTTCATGATGGAGGTTGAGGACAGGGAGCGGGCAGACTCATATCGCAGGCAGGAGCTTGACGCCGGCATGATGGGGGCAGCACAGGGTAAGAGTTCATCAACTGTGAGAAAATGCCCGGGATGCGGTTCAACAATTCCTTCAGAAGCAAGTTTTTGCAGCCAGTGTGGAAAAAGGCTCATTGATGTATGATAGTTGCCGTTTGAATTTATTTCTTCCTTCTCTTTAAGCGAAGGTTAAATATCACCGGGGCAAAAAACAGTAATATGGAATGGTATGGGTGGAAGATTGGTACAAAAGTATCTCAAACTCCTGATTATGCTTGTTCTCGTATGCAGTTTCTTTAGTTCAGGTACTGCTATAGCTCCCTCCAGTGCCTATGAGATCACTCTTACTGAAGGTGAGATCGCAGAGATCCAGAATGGTTACTATCTGACTGTAATGGATATCGATACCTATGATGAAACGGTAAGTTTTGCAGTATCTTATTATGATACCATGCTCTGGAATCAGTACTATGCCAGAGGCGATTATTTTTATTATCAGGACAATTATCTGACTCTTCAATTCAAAATAAATGATCTATATTACGATTCCTACTATGATTACGTAGTTCTCTCAGACGTCTACATTTATCCTGATTACACTGTTACTTACGATGAAAGTGGAGTAGTGAGCAGTCGGTCCGATTATAATACTGATCATTATGACTACCCGGACACATCGGCAGAAGATGCATTCTATGAACTTATAGGGGTTCTGTTAGTCATTCTTGTAGCAGTTCTAGTGCTGCGCAAAATGTCCGGGAAAGATAAAAAGAAAAAAGAGAGAAAGAAGCAGGAAAAGATAACTGTTATCCCGCCTGTATCTTTAAAGGAAAGGACTTCACAAACATTTGAGGCTGCAGAATCTGCCGTTGCCGCAAAAGCAGCTTCAAAGGAGCCTGCTGTCATCAAATCTGCTATTCAGTACAAAGGAGCCAACATACTTTACAAAATCAAGGTCGAAAACACTTCTGAAGAGCCAATGGGAGATATAACGATAAGCCTCTTTGTTCCTGAAGTCTTCCATGTCAAAGAAAGTCAGAAGAATATCTCTATGCTGCAGCCTGGAGAAGGAAAAACTGCAACATTTATAATCAGACCCACAGGTGAGTGTGGAAACTGTGTACTTGCAGGCAATATACGTTACTATGATTATAGCCAGAAAAAGCACGTTCAGGTAGATCTCAGCAACAAAATGGTGGATATAGTCTGTCCTGTGCTCAGGGTAAGGGAGATCGATGAAGCTGCCTGGAGGATGAATGTCGGTTCTATGATGATCGCGGAAGAGGATACCAAAGATCTGGAAATACCGGCAGAGAATCTCTTTGATATGGCAACGCGTATCCTGAAAGATATGAACATGTATATGATAACACCTGAGGTGACATCCACACAGCAACTTTTCACAGGTGTGGCAAGGTTCTATGCTGAGGGTGTGGCAGGTCTGAAGTATGCCGCCTATGTCGAAGTGGTGGGTAAGCGTAAATCCCGTCTGATAGTAAAAGCCTGGGCTGAGAAGGAAGAGGCGCTTACCGGTTTCTATCACAAGATCCTTGAGGAGATCGAAAAGAGAACAGACATCAAGCTCTTTGTTGATGATTCCGTTACCCAATACAATATAAGCAATACAACAATACAGGATAGCATTATCCAGCGCTCGAATATCGGCACCGGTAAAAGAAAATGTCCTCAGTGCGGACGGGAAGCCGAAGGCAGCGAGAAGTTCTGTATCAATTGCGGGCAGAAACTTGATTGAGATTGGTTCTTTATTTCCGGTATCTGTCTTATTTGATTTTCGTTTTTTCAAGACATTGACCACAATCTACAATTATTATAATACGGAAATAGCATTCCGTGTATATTGAACAGAAAGTATATGGCTTACGGAATCGCCCTGAGGAGGTTACCGGATGAGACTGGAATTTATGGAAAGAAAGTCAAGATTTGATGAGTTTGAAAAGGAATATCGTGACTCAAAGGCATATCTTCAAAGAGCAAGGCAGTTTCAGGCAAATGGACAGGAGCATAGTGTGGTATTCAACGTAGCTTCACTTGCACTTGAACGTTATCTTGTTGCTTTGTGCTATCTTTATGATATGGAACCATACAACCACAATTACACATGTCTTATGGATACCGTGGAAATGGTCATTGACGTGCCTGAGGAACTGAACAGGGAGATCCGATCCCTGGATAAGATATTCGATATCTGTTCCCTTGAGGATTATTATCATGGCAACCCGGAGCCATCAGATATGGATCGGATAATGTCAATGTGCGATGCAGTTGAAGGATTATTTGACCAGACAAAGATATCGTCGATCAGGGAATCTTTGAAGGAAAATGATAATTGAATGGTTTTGGCTTAACAGAATCCTCTAATAGAAAATTATTTATACTAAATCTGCCAAGGAACTATCGTTATGTTTTGTTGCACATAACACTCCAAACATTACTACTTAGAATGATGTTGTACCTAAATGGCATAACATCCATTCTGCGTATATTCTGAAATATTATTCAAGTAAAAAAGTGCCGAAAGGTCGGCAAACCGTAAAAACAAAGGTTGCTGGAAACTCAGAGTAGCTTCTTCCCCGCGTCAGGTCCACCTTTGCATTCAAAGACATCCGTTATCTTCATTTTCACAAGGAACTTTGCAGGGAAGTGGTCGCTCTTTGCCTTTACTATCTTGCGCATTTCCTCATAGTCCTCTCCGCGGTCTACTATCTTTATATCTCCCTTTATCTGGAAGCATCCCTTTATCTCAGCTCCCCACACGTAGATAGCGCCTTTAGGGTTTGCCCTGAGATTCTCCATTGTCTTATGGAAGTAGTTGTCAACGATCCAGATGGTCTCCGCATCTTCCTGAAGGTAGCACATACCAATAGGGATAACATTCGGTACACCCTCTTTGGAGGCTGTTGCGAAAGGGAAAATCTTCATCTTTGCGAACTCTTCTTTTATCTCATCTGTTAACTTTACCATTGTTTCACCTTTACGAATCAAAATTAAAAGTACAGTTATCTACACGGCAATAAAGTTTAAACTTTTTCATCAGTGATGTTCCAAAAAGGGAAAAAGAAAAAAATGTAAATTATAACAGAAAGAAACAAAAAGAACGATCAGAATACTCTGTCAAGGAAATACTGGTGAACCCTCAGATCTTCTGTAAGTTCAGGATGGAAAGCCAGTGCCAGTACATTTCCCTGTTCGGCTGCCACGATCATCTCATCTATTTTTGCCAGGACTTTAACATCCTTTCCAGCTTCTACAATTCCGGGTGCCCTGATAAATACTGCATTGTACGCTTCATCCAGAAATGCGACATCAAGTTCTATCTCAAAAGAATCGCGCTGTCTGCCGAAGGCATTCCTGTTCACTCTTGTATCCATAAGGCCAAGAAGGTGCTGGTGTGTCTTTTTTACCTGCTCATCGCCTTCCTTTGCAAGCAGTATAAGGCCTGCACAGGTGCCCATGATAGGTTTTCCGGCTGTATTCATTTCCCGTATCTCATCTGCAATACCCTCTTGTATCAGCAATTTTCCAAGTGTAGTGCTCTCCCCGCCTGGAAGTACAAGAGCATCACAATCAGGGACAATGCCCTTATGTTTGATAGTGACGATCTTAGCCTCTTCGCCACGCTGCACGAGTGCTCTTTCAAGGGCTTCCACATGTTCAGAAACATCACCCTGAATGGCAATTACACCAAGTCGCATAAAGATCCCGTTTTAAGTATTAAAAAAGAATAAGGGATGGGACTACCATCCACGATTCTGTAAAGCCTGTTCTTTAGGGATAGTATCAACGCTGATACCCTTCATACCTGAGCCGATTCCCTTTGAGATCTTAGCAAGTACCTCAGGGTTATCATAGTTGTTTACAGCCTCTACAATTGCCTTTGCCATTTTCTCAGGGTTCTCGGCCTTGAAAATTCCAGAACCAACAAATACACCGTCAGCACCAAGGCGCATCATAAGAGCTGCATCAGCAGGTGTTGCAACACCGCCGGCTGCAAAGTTTACAACCGGAAGACGCTGCATTTCTGCGGTCTCGATAACAAGCTCAACAGGTGCTTCGATCTCACGGGCAACACGGATCATTTCTTCCTTTGTCATGCCCTTAAGAGCGCGAATTTCACCCATTATCTGTTTCATGTGCTTAACAGCCTCGCTCACATCGCCGGTTCCTGCTTCTCCTTTTGTGCGGATCATGGCAGCACCTTCGTTTATTCTGCGAAGGGCCTCACCAAGATTCCTTGCACCACAGACAAAAGGAACAGTGAACTGACTTTTATCAATGTGGTACTTATTGTCTGCTGGTGTGAGCACTTCGGACTCATCGACCATGTCAGCACCAAGAGCCTGAAGGATCTCTGCCTCTACAAAATGACCTATACGAGCCTTTGCCATTACAGGAATTGTTACGGTTTCAATGATCTCTGCGACCATCTGTGGGTCTGCCATCCTGGCAACACCGCCCTCTTTCCTGATATCTGCAGGCACTGCCTGCAGAGCCATAACTGCAACAGCCCCTGCTTCTTCTGCTATGCGGGCCTGTTCCGGTGTTGTGACATCCATTATTACACCGCCTTTCTGCATCTTTGCAAAGCCGCGCTTGATAAGCTCGGTACCGTGTCTTAATTTATCGAGTTCCATAATATCATCCTTAATCAATTTATACGATTTTTACGCCTAGCTACTCAGACTACTAGATAAAGTTAATGCTTAAACGCATTTACATATGTTCTTCATCAGCTCTTATCTCGTCTATTTTTGCTTCATCTATTTTTACTTCATCAGCCTTAAGTCTTGCAACACCAACAACCTTGTCGCTGGCGCGAACATTCATTATCTTGACTCCCTGTGTGTTCCTGCCCTGGATACGTACATCCTTCACCGGAATACGAATGATAATGCCTTCGGAACTGGTTAGAATAATGTCGTCATCTTCATAGACTGCTTTTACGTTGATGACCGGTCCGTTGCGCAGGCTGGTAACTATGGTTATGACACCCCGGCCACCCCTGTGCATTGACCTGTATTCTTCAAACTCTGTCCTCTTTCCAAAACCATTCTCCGTTACAGTGAGCAATGAAGCTTTCTCATCCACCAGATCAAGACTGACGACAATATCACCTGCTTCCAGGTTCATTCCGCGGACACCTCTTGCACTGCGACCCATTACACGTACCTCGCTCTCCTGGAATCGTATTGCTTTGCCATGCCTTGAAACCATGACAACATCCCGTGAGCCATCTGTCAGGGCAACATTTACAAGCTCATCCTCCTCGTCAAGGTTGATGGCGATTATGCCTTTCTTGCGCGGGTTGCTGAAATCTGAAAGCTGGCTCTTCTTGACGGTACCCATGCGTGTAGCCATGAAAAGGAATACATCATCCTTAAACTCACTTACAGGTATCATGGCTGTAACCAGTTCACCCTCCTCAAGTTCAAGCAGGTTCACGATGGCCTTGCCACGGGACTGCCTGCTGCCTTCCGGTATTTCATACACCTTACGCCAGTGCACACGACCTCTGTTGGTGAAGAACATGATATAATTATGTGTAGAGGCAACAAAGATATCCACCACGTAATCCTCTTCCTTGGTGTCCATGCCGATTACGCCTTTTCCACCCCTGTGCTGCTGGGAATAAGTATCAACAGGAAGTCTCTTAATATAACCACTGTTAGTGATTGTTAATACCATTTCCTCTACGGGTATGAGATCCTCATTGTCCAGTTCTTCCACAGAGGATTTGATAGCAGTCCTGCGTTCGTCGCCGAAACGTTCCTTCAGATCTTCAAGTTCATCCCTGATGATGCCATACTTCATTTCCTCACTTGCGATGATCAGTTCAAATTCTGCAATGCGTTTGAGAAGTTCGTTGTACTCATCATCAACCTTCTGTCTTTCAAGACCTGTGAGCTTCTGCAGGCGCATATCAAGGATAGCCTTTGCCTGCAGTTCATCAAGCCCGAATCTGGAAATGAGTCCTTCCCTTGCATCTTCCACTGTCTTGGAAGCGCGTATGAGTGATATGACCTCATCCAGATGGTCAAGAGCTATCTTCAACCCTTTCAGTATGTGAGCTCTTTCTTCTGCCTTCTTAAGAAGGAACAGGGTGCGTTTCTGGATTACATCGATGCGGTGTTCCAGATAGATGCGTAGTATTTGTTTAAGGTTCAGTTCCCGTGGCACATCATCCACAAGTGCAAGATTGATTATACCAAAGGTTGTTTGCATTTGGGTGTGCTTATATAACTGGTTTAGCACCACATTTGCATTGGTACCGCGGCTCAGCTCAATAACAACACGTATTCCATCACGGTCAGACTCATCACGCAAGTCTGAAACTCCGATGACCCTCTTTTCCCTGACAAGAGTTGCTATATCCTCAATAAGTTTTGCCTTGTTGACCTGGTAAGGCAGTTCTGTGACAATTATGCGATACTTGTCCTTTTTCATCTCATCTATTTCAGCAACAGCTCTGATCTGTATCTTTCCACGACCGGTCTCATAGGCGGACTTAATTCCCTGGGTACCAAGTATGATGCCGGCAGTTGGGAAATCAGGTCCTTTGATCACGGTCATCATCTCAGGAATTGTCACGTCGGGATTATCAATAAGCATTAAAGTTGCATTGATAACCTCGGTAAGATTGTGAGGTGCCATGTTGGTGGCCATACCCACAGCAATACCGGTGGAACCGTTGACAAGCAGGTTTGGAAGCTTTGCCGGAAGTACTACTGGCTCTTCAAGGGTTCCATCATAGTTGGGACGTGTAGCAACAGTTTCCTTATCAATATCAATGAGCATCTCATCGGTTATTTTGTCCATGCGGGCTTCGGTGTAACGCATGGCAGCAGCAGAGTCACCGTCAATAGAACCAAAGTTACCTTGTCCGTCTATGAGTGGATACCTCAATGAAAAGTCCTGTACCATCCTTACAAGTGAATCGTAAATAGCAGTATCACCATGAGGGTGATATTTACCAAGAACGTCTCCCACTACGCGGGCGGATTTTTTGTAGGCTTTGTCATATGTGATACCTGACTCCTTCATAGAATAGAGTATCCTGCGGTGAACGGGTTTGAGACCGTCTCTTGCATCGGGAAGAGCACGTCCGACAATTACGCTCATTGCATAACTGATGTAGGATTTTTTCATCTCATCTTCAATGAGTATTGGAACGACCCTTTCACCTGTATCTGATGGCTGTGGATCAAAAGAATCATCCGGATATATCTCAGAAGGTTCCTCTTCAGGAACATCGTTCCCGTCGTTATAATCATCAATGTTATCTGACATTCTTTAACCTCACACATCTAGGTTAACTACTTCCTTCGCATGGGTGGTTATGAATACCCTGCGAGGTTCAACTTCATCACCCATCAGGATGGAGAACATCTCATCTGCAGCAACAGCATCTTCCATGGTCACCTGCAGCAACGTCCTCGTATCCGGGTTCATTGTTGTTTCCCAGAGCTGGTCAGGGTTCATTTCTCCAAGACCCTTGTAACGCTGGATGCTTACGTTCTTATCGCCAATCTCTTTCAGTTTTTCTGTAAGTTCACGATCCGAGTATACATAATAGTCAGCCTTGCCTTTCTTGACACGATAGAGGGGAGGCTGTGCTATATACACGTAACCGGCATCTATCAGGGGCTTCATGTATCTGAAGAATAATGTCAATATAAGTGTCCTGATGTGAGCTCCGTCTACATCGGCATCAGTCATGATTATAACTCTGTGGTAACGTGCCTTTTCAATATTATAATCGTCACCAATGCTGGTTCCCATGGCTGTGATAAATGAAAGTATCTCATTGTTCTTGAGGATCTTTACAAGACGGGATTTTTCTACATTGAGGATCTTACCCCTTAAAGGCAGAATAGCCTGGAATCTGCGGTCCCTGCCCTGTTTTGCAGAACCTCCTGCAGAGTCTCCTTCCACAAGGTATAGTTCACTGAGTGAGGGGTCCTTTTCTGAACAGTCTGCGAGTTTCCCGGGCAGTGTACCTACGTCAAGAGCACTCTTTCTCCTGGTAAGCTCCCTTGCTTTCTTTGCAGCTTCCCTTGCACGTTGTGCATCCAGTGCTTTTTGCAGTATCGCAGTGGCAACCTTGGGATTTTCCTCCATGTATTCGGAAAGTCCTTCTGAAACCATGGATTCAACGATTCCCTTTACATCACTGTTACCAAGCTTGGTCTTTGTCTGCCCTTCAAACTGTGGTTCTGTAATCTTGGCACTTATAATCGCAGTAAGTCCTTCGCGAATATCTTCGCCTGAGAGTTTTTCCTCACCTTTTGAAAGGTTGTTCTTCTTTACATAATCATTAGCAACCCTGGTAAGTGCCGCCTTAAAACCAACAAGGTGAGTACCGCCCTCATGGGTATTTATATTATTAACGAAAGAGTAAACGTACTCGGCATAGTTATCCGTATACTGCATTGCAATTTCAACAATTGTATCATCCTTTGTCCGTTCAAAGTATATAGGAGAGTCATGCAGGACGTTCCTGTTGTTGTTGAGGTGTTTCACAAAAGAGACAATGCCGCCTTCATACTCAAAGATCTCTCCAACCGTTTCCTCTTCCCTGCCATCTGTCAGGCTTATTATTAGGTTTCGATTGAGAAATGCAAGCTCACGAAGCCTTGTGACCAGAGTCTCATACGCAAATCTTGTGGTCTCGAATATTTTTGGATCCGGCATAAAAGTAGACTTTGTTCCCGTACCTTCGGTTTCACCTATCTCCAACAAATCATCAACAGGCGTTCCACGCTCATAGCGCTGGTAGTAGACCTTGCCATCACGCTGGACTTCGACTTCCATCCATTCAGATAATGCATTGACAACAGATACACCAACACCGTGAAGCCCACCAGAAACCTTGTAGGTGTTCTTGTCAAATTTACCGCCTGCATGGAGAACAGTCATGACCACTTCAAGTGCTGATTTTTTGTATTTGGCAAGTATTCCGACCGGAATACCTCTTCCATTGTCCTGAACTGTAATAGTCCCGTCATGATTTATCGATACGTCTATACGTGTACAGTATCCGGCTAGTGCCTCATCAATACTGTTATCCACCACTTCATAAACAAGGTGGTGAAGACCCCTGCCATCAATACTTCCAATGTACATACTTGGACGTTTGCGAACAGCCTCAAGCCCTTCAAGTACTTGAATATTGCTTGCATCATAAGTCTGTTTTTCACTCATTTAAATACAGCTCCGTGAAAAATTCATAATAATCAAATAACAATGTCTAGTCTAAAACGTATACTCTTTCATCCCTCAAAACACAGCCAAAGAAATATTTGTTTTAAATCCCTAGGTTCTTATTTTGCCTAAAACATCTGGCGTTTATTATGCATTCATGCTAATTAAATGTTTATATTAATTAGTTTAAAAAAGTGCTCCGATCCTAATTCTTCAAACTCTGTTTTTGTAGTACTTTTAACACAGGATCCGATGCATTACTATTAAAGGCAGCAATTGATCAAAAAATGAAAAGGACATTTGAGTTGTGTCCTTTAATTATTCTCTTACCGCATAGTAAATGTTGCCTATCGGTATGAAAGTGGCAACAATATAGACAAGGCTTCCTATAACCGGTATTTCACCTACAAGAAGAAGGACAAATATTCCAAATACCAGATATATCCACGTTTTTGGTTTTTTGTCTATTTTCGTGAACAGATACTTTCCAAGCCATAATGCTGTGAATATCCTTGCTGTGTAGAGACCTAGCAATATCAATGCTATGAGTATCATCGACAGCGGAATGCCTATTAGTGTGATAAGCAAAAAGGATGCAATTATCCCGGATGCTATGAATATTGCAAGACCGATGAGGAATGATTTTCCAGGCGATTCCGGGGTCTTTGAAGCTATATTACTGATCTGCTCAGGCCATATTGACATTGCCAGAAGGCCTATCAGCACCAGTGACAGATAACCTATGAACCACCACATAAATGAAAACGAGCTATTTCTTTCCGTGTAATATTGCTTCTCAAGGAACTGAACCTCTTTACCAACGGTTCCTGCAGGAACGTGAATGCTTGCAGGACTCTGGTATTTAAAGTTACCATTGATGTGTGCGTCGGGTAGTAATACGAGCTTTTCTGTGGTCAGATCAACATTTCCGCCGACCATGCCACCGAATGTGACCTCACCGCCTGATCCGGTGACATTCCCATTGACGTCACCAAGTATGTTGAGTTTACTTGACATGGATGTAAGATCACCACCAACAGCTCCGGTTGAGGATATTATTGTATCACCTGCAAACAAAACAAGATCGTCATGCACATCCCCGGAAATTGTCAGTTTACCCGAAGCGACTCTGACATCGTCACCTATATTACCTGTTATGATGACATCCCCGGCGGCTACTATCAGATCCTGTGTGATGTTTCCCCGGATATCGACCGTGCCGCCAGCAGCAACAACATCCCCATAAACAGTTCCAATGATTATGATATTATTGCCAGCTACATAAATATCATCATGTATTTCGTTATCTATTATTATCGTATCCTTACCTTCAATGATTGTAAAAGCTGATGCAGGATAGCTAAGTATAAAGATAATTAAAATCAATTCCAATAACATTAGAAATTCATTTCTTATAGTACACTCCCCCTTTTTAGTGATCTGCCCATAAAAGAATTGTGTTTCTTGGATTAAATGCTTTATCGAAAGCTATTTTTGGCTTTTTTAATATGTATAAAAAAATATATAACGTTGCCGTAGTTCCCGGGAATTGGGAATAAAGGCTTATGTACTTTTACTGAAGACTTGGTACTGAACAAGATGGATACATCAGAATTGCTCATCAGCCTGAAAAAAGAAAGCTTCTGCATTTCCAATTCAGACATCAGTCTTGCCAGGGTTGCTGTTATGGAAGCTGTACGTTATGTCCCTGAGCCATACAAAACGATATATTCTGCAGAATATTTTAAATTTCTTTATATGAATTTCCTTGAACTGAAAAACTGTGATAGTACAGGAACCAATGGGGAAATAGATGCAGAGGTATATGATTCACTTTTGCGCAGTATCCGCGGGAAAAGTTATTTGCATGACACAAAAAAAGAAGCTTTGAACCGTTTTACGCGTCTAATCCTTGCATATCTTGTTTTTATTGCAAAAAGACCACTTCATCCTGTGGGAATGCTTTTTCCAGGAGGTAGTGAGATCACACAAAAAGAGCAGAAGTATTATTGTCCGGTTAAGGACAAGCAATCAGAAACCGGCATTTCCTTCTGTGAATTCTGCATTTGCAGGGACAGTGCAGAACTGAAGTGAATATTGATCATGCCAATATGCCAAACATTCAAAAAAAAGATGTAGTGCCTGAATCTCACTTCAGGCTTCAAATGCCAGTGCATTTACGGGGCATGCAGTTATACATCTTCCGCACTTGATACAATCAGGCTTCTTGCTGTTGGTGTGAACTTCAAGTTGCATTGGACAGCTCTTATCGCACTTCTTGCAACTGATGCACTTTGAATCATCGACTTTTAGCTGGTATTTGTGACCGCCTATGAGGTTCTGGACAGTTCCCATAGGACAGAATGTGCACCATGTGCGGGGGCTGACAGTGGCACCTGCGACCAGTGCAATGCTTGTTGTTATAAGACACATTATTACAAATACCATCCCTATCTGGTTGATGATTCCCTGTGTGTTAAGCAGTCTGTAACCCATAAATCCCATCATCATCAGGAACAGTGGTATTCTTACCCAGTAGCTCCTGAGAATTGCAGGTATCTTTTTCTTACGGGTTATTTTTCCAACCCAGAAGTCGTTAAAACTTCCTCTTGGACAGAGGTTCCCACAGAACCATCTTCCTCTGAACAAGCTTGTTATCATCAGTGTTGCAAATACAAATAGGAGGAAATACCCCAGCAATGGGAACCACAGTCCTGCGATTGATACGATAATGACAAGAATTCCAAGGTGCGGAGTAATTTTTAGCACTATTATCACCCTTTATCTATGATTTTTTATTTGATGAACTGAAATCGGTATTGTATATGTGATTTTGATCATTCACTGATTTTCATCTGCCCACGAACGAAGCTCGCTGTCTACTCTTTTAACCCAATTGTTCACCGTATCCATAATTAATTCATGGATGTCTTTCTTGCTGCGGATCTTGTAGACAAAGAAATATCCTCCACCATCCATATTGTTCTGGGAACGGATGAGTATCTTCCTTTCGTAGAGCTTTTTCACACTTCTCTGGACAGTTGAAAGGTTGAGATCAAGTTCTTCAGCTATAGTTTCTGTTGTAAGCCAGTCCTGGCCGTATTGCAGGAAGTATTTCAATATCTGAAGTTCAGCTTTTGTAAGGTTCAGGCCACACTTGATGACAGCTTCAATTTCAAATTCTTTGCAGGCAAAATCAACCATTATACTACCTCTCGTATTCGACAGTACTGCACTAAAGTACCAACAGTATATAAAGAATTGTGAGTACTGTTGATTACTGCATGAAAACAGAAGTACTAAAAAAAAAGTAATTAAAATGAAAACGGAATTATCTGTATCCGCCTATCAGCCTGTTAATTTCTTCACTGCCTATGATGCCCATTATCCTTTTTTCATCATCAATCACCGGAAGGGCAGATATGTTATTCTGTTCCATCTTCTTTGCAGCACTTCCAATCTCTTCATCCCCTTTTGCCGTGAGGACATTTTTTGTTATTATACCATCCAGGGTTTTGCATTTCAATGCCACTGCCTTGGAAATATCCCATGAGGTAACAATGCCCATCAGTTCATTGTTATCAGTAACAACCGGTAAGTGTGTTATTCCTTTTTCAAACATTACCCTGGCTGTTTCCTCGATGCTGATACCCTGCCTGATAGATACGATGTCAGTTCTCATCACATCAGAAACAACAGTATGTGAAAGGAAATTACCGATCAGGTAGCCCAACTGCCCGGATTCCAGCAGGAATGCATCGTGTCCGTAATTGGATTCTATTTCCCTGTAAGTTACATCTATATCGTTTGCACTTAATGCAGCCACTATTTCTCTGGACTGGTAGGGCGGGTACAGCCAGTCAGAACTGACAGCAACAACAAGAAACTTTGCTTTTGCAGCTTTCATGCCTTCTATAAGGGAGCTTTTTATGGATAGGTCGAAGTAATCCAGTGCTTTGGTTATGTAGAGGTATGAATTAGCATCAAACCGTCTGGTAAATGATTGTCCCTGATAGTGCAGGTAGCTTTCAACCTCAAAATCAAATCCAAGTTTGTAATCATATTCTTCTTTGTCCTGCAGTTTCCTGCCGAATTTCTGGTGCATTGAAGCGTCGCTCAGGTATGTAATATGCCCTATCATTCTTGCCAGCGCCAGTCCGTGTACTGGGGCAGGCCCGCAGTAATAGTCCCCGTTATTCCATTTCGGGTCGGATAATATGGCTATCCTTGCAACCTCGTTGAATGCTATCTGCTGAGGCGATGAACGGGCTGTGGTTGCTATAGCTATTGCTTTTGTCACATAGTCCGGGTATGAGACCGTCCACTGGAGCACCTGTACACCTCCCATGGACCCTCCGATAACCGCAAAAAGCTTGCGTATCCCTAAATGGTCCACAAGCTCTTTCTGGGCTTTCACCATGTCTGCAATGGTTATGAAAGGAAAATCCTTCCCATACGGTTTGCCGGTTTCAGGGTTTATGGATGAAGGTCCGGTAGAACCCTTACATCCCCCAAGGACATTGGAGCAAATAACGAAGTACCGATCCGTATCAATGACCTTCCCCGGTCCGATGAGTATGTCCCACCATCCTGATTTGCTTTCTCCTTTATGCAATCCTGCTGCATGTGCATCACCTGTGAGTGCATGGCAGATGAGAATAGCATTACTTTTTTCAGGGTTCAGCTTTCCGTAGGTTTCATAGGCCAGCTTCACATCCCGAAGCTTTTTACCATTCTCCAGTACCAGTCCGTCAGGCAGGCTGAAGAGCTGTGTTTCAACAATGCCGATGTTTTCTTTTTTCATTGTATCTGTGACCTCTTCAATGCCTGGTCTATGTCTGCTATAATGTCTTCTGCGTCTTCAAGTCCCACTGATATTCTGATGAAATCATCAGTCACTCCTGTGGATTTTCTCTCCTCGACCGTCAGTTGCTGGTGTGTTGTTGAAGCCGGATGTATAACCAGTGTCTTTGCATCACCGATGTTTGCAAGATGCGAGAGCAGTTCAACGCTATCAATGAATTTCTTTCCGGCTTCCAGACCGCCTTTTATTCCAAAGCCGAGAATTGCCCCGTATTTGCCGTTGAGGTATCTTGTAGCAAGTTCATGGCTTGGATGGTCCTTAAGTCCCGGATAGTTCACCCACTTAACATCAGGATGTCCATTAAGGAATTCTGCGACCTTCAGTGCGTTGCTGCTATGCCGTTCAACTCTCAGAGGCAATGTTTCCAGGCCCTGCAGGAACAGGAATGAATTGAATGGACTCAGTGCAGGTCCAAGGTCACGAAGGAGGTGAACTCTCATTTTGATAATGAAAGCAATGTTCCCGAGTCCGGGGAAATCACCGAAAGTTTCCCAGTATTTCAGTCCGTGATATCCAGGGTCCGGTTCTGTCAGTCCCGGGAATTTCCCGTTACCCCAATTGAACTTGCCGGAATCTACAATTATTCCGCCGATGGAAGTGCCGTGTCCTCCAAGGAACTTGGTTGCAGAGAGTACAACAATATCAGCTCCAAGATCAATTGGTCTGGTAATACCAATTCCTACTGTATTATCCACAATGAGTGGTATTCCGGCATCATGTGCGATCTTTGAGATCTCCTCAAGATTCGGTACATCAAGTTTGGGGTTCCCGATTATTTCTGCGTAGATAGCTTTTGTTTTTGGGGTGATGGCTTTTTTGAACTCTTCAGGTTTTGTGGAGTCTACAAAATGTACTTTTCTTCCAAGTCCAGGAAATGTGTTGTTGAATAACTGGTATGTCCCTCCATAGAGATTATTGGCTGCTACTATCTCATCTCCCAGGCATGTGACCCCAAGGGTTGCAAGAGTGATAGCGGACATTCCGGAAGAAACAGCAAGTGCACCAGTGCCTCCTTCAATTGCAGCTACTCTTTTCTCAAGGACATCGGTTGTAGGGTTCATGAGTCTTGTGTAAATATTTCCGAACTCTTTCAGCCCGAAAAGATTTGCTGCATGTTCTGCATCCTTGAAAGTATATGATGCTGTCTGGTATATCGGTACGGCACGCGACCCTGTCACAGGGTCAGGTTCCTGTCCTGCGTGCAAGGCAAGTGTGTTAAATCCGTATTTCTTCTTATCCATGTTGTTTCCTCTTGTATTTCCTCAACAGAACTCAGTTGTGATATTACCTAATTGGCGTTTTTTGATATAAATATTTGCATAATTCACTTTGTGAAGATAACCCGCGGTTATATTATATGTTTTTGTTTTAGGTTATTGTAATCTCATATATCCCTGTGTAACTTCCCCATTTTAGGGGCAGAAAAGAAGCCCTTACTCCAAGTTGGTTTAAAGATAAATACAAAAATATAAGAGTTAAGCCACAATCATTTCTAAGAACTTTCCGTCTCTGAAATTCGGATTTTCAAGTATCTTTGCAGATGGATTTAGCGCGTGCACCAGTTTTCGCACGTTAGTGATATGCTCCTTAGTATCGAGTTCCGTCTTGTTGATGCAGATAATCTCTGCACCTTCTATCTGCTTTTTTGTATATTCTATAAGCTGGTCTGCTGACATTTCAAATTCTTTTGGATTGATAAGCACTACAGATGGAAGCAATTCTGTATCTGCAAGTGCCATTCTTTCAAGATCCGCTTTTAGTTTGTGGGGAAGCACAGTTTCCTCAGTTTCAATGAATACAGTATCCGGATCAAACTCTTTCTGTATCGTTAACAAATTGCTCCTTATGTCGGTATCAAGGGAACAAGGTATACAAACACTGTTTACTTCTTTTGTCTTGATGCCCAGTTTTGAAAGTGTCTTTTCATCATAGTCCACTTCTCCTGTTTCCTGCACGATAACTCCTATCTTTTCTCCTTTTAAGTTGAGATATTTTGCAATATCAAGGATCATTGTTGTCTTACCACTGCCCGTTGCTCCACCTATGATGCTGACTCTCATTCTATACACTCCTTCTATTATCGGGAATCCTTGAAACTTCCATATAATCTTTTTCCCAATCAGTATATATCGGTACCTCTGCCTTTTGGGTAAACAGGAATACGGAATGTGAATTTGCTACCTTTTCCCAAGTCACTTTCCAACTGTATATTTCCACTTTGCAGTTTCAGGCATTCCCTGACAAGTGCAAGTCCAAGGCCTGCTCCTCCAAATCTCCTGGTATTGGAACTATCGACCTGTACAAATGAATTAAATATTTTTTCCTTGTCATTTTCTGCAATTCCAATACCGTTATCCTCTACAGATACCACAATGTGTTCATCTTTAATCTCTGCATCGATGGTAATGGTTCCTCTGGATGGTGTGAACTTTACAGCATTCTCTATCAGATTGTAGAGTATTTCCTTGAACTTGTCAGCGTCCGCAGTTATTTCTACAACATTTTGATGAATATTGACACTTATCATTATGTTCTTTTTGAGAGTCATCATTTTTGTTGATTTTATGACTTCTTCAATACTCTTAACCGGGTCAAAAGCTGAAAACCTCAGTTCCATTCCATTAGATTCCATTATTGCCAGATCCAGCACACGATTAATTAGTTCCAGTAGCGTGTGTCCTGCATCATTGACAATTTGCAGATATTTCTTTTGTTCATCATTAAGTTCTCCCATGTTCTGTTCTATCAGAACATCTGAATAGCCAATAACTGAATTAAGAGGAGTTCTTAACTCGTGATTCATGTTTGCAAGCAGCTCATTTTTGCACCGGTTTGCCTCCTCCGCAGCTAAACGTGCAAGAAACATCTGTTCCTCAGTTATCTTCCTATCGGTAATATCTACAAGAGTACCAATCGTTCTTCTAGTTCCTACTTTTGCATCGAATGTATTTCCTTTTGCCAGTACCCATTTCCATTCCCCAGAGCTTGAAAGCATCCTTATCTCATAATTGAAGGGTTTACTTTCTTTTGCAGATCTTATAATCTCTGGCATTATGTTATTCCTGTCTTGTGGATGCATCAAACTGCTCAATGTATCAAGGCCCATTGGAAACTTTTTTTCATTATAGCCTAACAGACTCAGATTAAAGTAGAATTTATCATTTTGCAGGTCCCATGCCCAAAAACCATGTTCTGAAACCTTCATTGCAAGCCTAAGTCTCTCTTCGCTTTCCTCTAACTCTTCTTCAGCCTTCTTTCTTTCAGTAATGTCCATAAATGAGCCCATGTATGCGATCGGTTTGCCTGCAATGTCCTTAATGATGGTTGTAGATAACCACACAGAAACCATAGATCCATCTTTTCTCCGGGCCTTACGTTCACTTTTGAACCCCTGATCTTTTAGTATTTCCAGGATTTCGGTTCTTTCATAATCCGTATAAAATAAATCTTCAGCACACTTTCCAATCACATCGTCCTTTGTCCCATATCCCCATATTTCTAAGGCAGCTTTATTTGTATAAGTGATCCTGCCCTCAAGATCAAGAAGGACAATACCATCTACGCTGGATTCGATGGCCTGGTTTCTTATAAAAAGTTCCTCTTCTGCTTTTACTGTTTTAGTTATGTCAAGCGTATATCCTGCCATCCCGCAAGCCTGTCCGTTCTTATCTTTGATTATCCGCAGGGATAAAGAGCTAATGAATAATTCTCCGTTCTTTCGTTTTAATCGTACCTGTTCCTGATGATCTCCTTTTTCAAGAAGAGGTTTTATGATGTCACTGTTGAGATTTTCAAGGTCACTGTCACTATAAATAAGGGATATATGCTGACCTAAAGCTTCCCTGGAAGTATATCCAAAAATCTTTTCAGCTCCCTTGTTCCAGTTTATTATAATTCCTTCCATGTCAGTAGAAATTATGGAAAAGGGATAATGTTCCAATATTTCAGAGGTCAGTTCCAGGGATTTTCTACCCTGCTTATTTTCCAGGAGTATCTTTTTCTTCCGGATCGCTTCTTTTATAACAAAAGGCAATCTGCTGATGTGTTCTTTTAGTATGTAGTCAGTTGCTCCTGCCTTCATAGCATCGACAGCAATTTCCTCATTCATAGCTCCAGTCAGGATGATAAATGGGATTGTGTTGTTATATGTAAGTGAGATCTTAAGTGCCCGCATTCCGTCAAACTCAGGAAGCAAATGATCAGAGAATATTATATCAGGTTTGAATTCATATAATCCTTTTAAGAATTCATCTTCATTCTGTGCCATGTATGATTCAAATGGAATTTTACAACGACTTATTATCCTTTTGGCAAGTTCCAAGTCTTCAGGCATGTCATCAATAAACAAAATCTTCAATACCTGATTTTCTGTCATTTAAATACCCCATATCAAATGTCCTCATCTGATCGTTCCTGCTGCCTTTAGATTTAGAGTCAGATGTTCTATTTTGCAGTCTTCCAGTACCCCCACAGTGCAAAAAAACTGCATAATTTATTTTACAATAAAGCTTATTCTATTATTATGTTCTGCTTATTAATATACTTACAGGTATTGATAATCAATAACATAATCCCAAAGAAAAATTCAGAGAAAATAAAATTAAAAGGAGATTATTCTATAGGTCCTTCTTGCCCGCTTAATAAGAGGTTGGCATCTTATCAGAATATATCAGATGTAACATTCATGCCCCAATTTCCTGCTGTAGTTTCTTCATTTCCCTGATCTCTTTTATTCTCCTCAGAATGACTTCACCGAGGAAGATAATAAGAGCGGCAAGCAAGAAATATATCTTCTGGCTAACACTGTCACGCACAATCTTTTCGGATTTCCCCTTTGCTTCCTCAAACAGTTGAGCTCTTGCTTCATTTACAGAATATGTACTGCCGCCGTATGCTTTGATAAGTGCCGGAAGTTCCTCATTAAGCCCGACATCACGGTACTCCAGAGCATAGTTCACAGCTATCGGGTATCCTGAAAGATCGTGGATACCGATGGGGCTGGGATTGATTACAGATTCATAGACATTGTTTCCTGTAAGTGACAGATCAAGTGCATCACCATCCAGTTTAAGGGTTGGTATACCTTCATCATACATTGTCAGTTCAATGGTTACAGGTGTACCATACCATGTGTCCTCAGCTTCCACAACAGCTCCCGTCTCTTCCCGTGGGTTTCCGATGACCCAGTTCACGGTTGAGGATATGAGCTTTGAATTGTTGCCTGAATACATCTGTGTGGCCCACATATTAGTTCCCCCTCGTCCGTTGTCCGTTGTCAGGGCTGCGACCCTTCCAAGTCCGTATCTCCACGTTGTCAATACGGGCTTTCCGGTGCTTGTAATAATAAGCCTGTCAGCTCCGGCTTTGGGAGTAACGTCGTTGTAACCTGTGATGCTACCTTCTATGTCAATGTTCTTTGTGATGAAATGCTTGGTATTGAGTTCTATAAGTGGATAAATTCCAAGGTCAGCAGTCTCTTCATCCGGGGTCTGCTGAAGGTCTTCGAAATTTATGTTCGCCCTTTCTCCCTGCTCAAGATAGAAGTAAGTACCTCCAATTTCACTCATCAACATTTCAGCATATCTATTGCTGTATTTATCATATTGTGATGGTGCACTTGAGCTGATATGTATGTAATACAGGTTCACACCTTCGCCCACAATCTTTTCTGCTATCTGCAGACTGTCATCATATGATTTTTCGATGCCACCATCAGAAATGACGATGATCTCAAGTTCTCCAATTTCACTATCCAGCCATTCTTCTGCTATTGCAAGTCCCTGATCAAGTGATGTTTCACTGGTTGAGCCTGGTGTAAGTGTTTTTATTTCGGATTCCAGATATTCAAGATTAGAAGCTGTTCCAAGGAATAACATTCCCCCGGATACGTCTTTACCTTCTGTACCAAAAGCAATGACTCCAAGGTAAGCATCCCTCAGGTTTTCATTATAAATTATATTAATGGCATTTCCCAGTATATCGCCAAGTGTTCCGTGGGCAGATGTACTCTGCGATATATCCAGCAGAAGCACTACGTTCCTTCCTCCACTCCAGTCTGTGGGTTTTGAGGTTACCGGAAGGATCTCTTCGATTGGTGAGTCAAGATAATCGCCAAAGTTGTAGGAACGTTCTCCTCCCACAACAACAATGCCCTTTCCGTCATTCAGGTAACTTTTAAGCTCTTCAACCTCAGCTTCGGTAAAAGAGTTAGCATGAGTATTATCGATAATGATTGCTTTCCTAGTGTCGATATTGTTAAGTTCCCCTGTAGTTGAAACTTCATAGAGGTTTAATAATACATCAGCAAGTGGTGAGCCGGTTTCAAGTCCTATTGCACGTATCTTTGGTTTCGGGACGGTGTACACAGCTTTGTAATATACATTGTTGATCGGGTCAACATCAGAGCCGGAGGGCGTTATAATAGCTTTTAACGTATGTGCCCCTAGTTTGGAGAATTTGACCTGTGTCACAGGTATTACTTTCTCACGTTCGGTTTGTGTAACCTTTCCGCTCCTGATAAGGGTATCATCACTGTAAAGTTCGTAGCTGTATGTTACTGTTTGTTCCATTGCCTGGGATACTACAATATCAAACTGGTTTTCATTCTTGAAAATTACAGTTTTATCGCCTTCTATCTGCACGCTCAGGTCGTTGAGTTTCATTTCAGGCTGAACCAGATAGACCGTAGTTCCTGTCTCCTTTGCAAACTTCAGGGCATTCTCAACATCCTCTCCGGTATTGCTGTTACCATCAGTGACCAGCACTATCTGGTTGTCACCTGTGGAATACTGCACAATGGCATCACCAAGGGCAGTACTGTCCCCGGTGAGCCGGACAAGTGATGCGGACGTTTTCGCGGTCATAGCCTCATAAAGCGTAGATGCCGTACCGTTCTCAAATAGTGCCATACTGTCAGTCTCATCTGAGATTATCACAAGGTCGGGGCTATCATCTGTCGTGATCCTTGATATCAGTGTAAAAGGTGATGCAAGAGCAACGATAAGCAGTATAGCTACAATTATGCGTGAGAATATAAGTCCTTTTTTTCTTCCTTTCTTCAACAAATAAATACCTGCAACAAGAGCAGGTATTATCAGCCAGAGCATCTCCGGTTTCTCGAGGTTGACCATCAGAGTTCACCTCTCTTCCTTATAACCAGCAGTTCGAGTATGACCAGGATGAAAACAATGATTATCATATAAGTGTCCAGATAGTCCTTTGCAGTATAGGAACTGGCACGTACAATATTTGGCTCACCATCTGCCTGTGAGCGTTCAATGACATCACTTCCGTCAAGAGTGGTATCAGATTCCCTGTCGTTGTAAAGGTTCACAGCTATTTCTTTTCCGGCCACCTGATAAATTCCTGTCTCATCATAAAAGACACGGCTTACGGTCTGGATGCCGCCGGGAGTTTTAATGTCCTGTTCCTTTGCCAGTGCAGAGATCGTTCCGGTCTTAAGGTTGTAGTCCTGCACACTGCCGGTACCGCCAAGCCATCCTGCCAGCTTGAACCAGAATACAGGATACTCAGGAAGATTGTGGAAGTTATTCCAGGCACCCTCGCCTGTTATATCATTGATGCCAAAGTACACAACAGTTCCGTCACCCACAGAACCATAAGCCAGTACAGGTATGCCATCTTCAGTAGCTACAAGGGTCGTGGAATCAATTCTTGATGTTACATTAAGGTAGCTATAAACGGCAACCTCTTCGTATTTTATATCCTCGCTAAGTCTTGTGTCCTGGACAACCTCAAGGGTCACGCCATCATCGGTCTCTTCAACTGAACCGGGTATTACGGGAAGCAGTTGCTGCAATTCTATCTTTGTGTTTTCTGATGACAATGCCTCACTGGCAATGAAAACAGCTCTTCCGCCGCTATTGAGGAAGCTTTGAAGGGTTGATATCTCATTACTTGCAAGTGTTCTTTCCTTGTTCGCAACGACGACCATGCTGTATTTTGATAGGTCCTCAGGCACTCCTTCAAGCTGGTTAAGGTTAATGTTCGGTATCAGTGAGAGTGCTACCTGTGAAGGAAGATCATCAACATCAGTTACAAAGAGCAGCTGCCTGTCAGATACCTTTGGAATGGATATGTAAGCGATATTATCCACCACCAGGCTATCATCATCGGTAATCTTGACTTCCGTGATGCCGGTTCCAAGATTTGTAAGCTGGAATTGTTTTGTGGAACGTGCAGGAATTGTAAGTGAAACGGTATTTTTCTTGCCACTGTCAAGATTCTCGATCTCAAGATCTACTATCTGCCTGCTGTTCTGGTAGTTCTTCACAACCCCTGTATAGGTGTAACTCCCATCCACAGCCTCAATGCCGCCCTGAATGAACCCCGCGTTGTCAGCTTCCCTTCCAACAAGTACAAACTGGACTGTTAGTCCGTATGATTCTGCAAGTTTCATGGCATTGACAGGGTCATCACCATTCCAGTTGGTAAAATCAGAAATTACAACAATATTACCACCCTCATTTGATAGCAATCTCATGCCTGCTGAAATGGCGCTTGACAGATCTGCAACAGTTGCTTTTGCTTTAAGAGAATTAAGTGTGTCATAGGTTGCCTGTGAGTTTTCTCCTTCAAGTACGGTTACAGGGGTACTTTCTGCAAGTATGATGCTGTTCTTCTTGCTCACGTAGTCCTCTGCTTTTGCTATTGCATCGCTGAATCTGCTGTCGGTCTGCATACTTGCCGATGCATCTATAATAAGTACTGTATGTTCACCGCTAAGTGCTTCCTGTGTTTCAAGGTAAGGTGCGGCTGCTGCCAGTGCAAGGAGTATCAGTACAAGTAACTGTATGAGGAACAGAGGGTCCTTGATGAGTTTTGTGATCGATGTGTAGAAACGTTTCTTCTCTTCCTTGATGTTCATAAGGAACATAAGGGATGGAACCTGGATCTGTAATGGTTTTGGCCTGAGAAGATAAAGAATAATCAGCGGTATGACACTTGCAAGGGCTGCCAGTGCAAGAGGACTCTCAAAAGGCATTACCATCTCCTCCTGCTAATGGTATGGAAGAACGCATCAAATATCGGGATATCGGTTGTGAATGTATAGAAGTCAGCACCCACCCTGCTGCATGTGTCCTTGATGTGGTTGAGGTGTTCTGTGAGTTTTTCCTGATATTCACTTTTCAGTTCCTCACTAATGTATGTGTCCAGCTTAACCCCGGATTCAAGATCAATGAGCCGGCTGTGGCCATGAATGGTAAGGGTGCTTTCAGTTCTGTCAAGCACCTGGACAAGCATCAGGTCATGGTCTGAAAAGCGATAAATTGCAGATTCGATTTCTTTCGGGTCCTGAAGGAAATCAGAGATAATAATGACAAGTGAACGTGAACGAATGGCTTTGCCATACTGGATGGTACATTCATCAATGGCAGTCTTCCCGCCGATCTTAGCTGTCTCAAGCCTCTCAATGGTATTGAGCAGGTATTTCCTGCCTCTTCTGGGTTTTGTAATATCCACATCTTCTGCGAAGGTAGATATGGCGAACTTGTCGTTGTCCTTGGTAACAAGATAGGCAAACCCGGCTGCAAGCATAGTTGCATACTCGAACTTGCTTGTAGCGCTTCCGCCGGTATAGTCCATACTTTTACTGGAATCCAGCAGGATGTGTGTGGTCAGGGATTTGTCTTCCTCGAACTGGCGTATATAGAGTTTCTCTGACCTGGCATAAGCTTTCCAGTCTATGGATTTGAGTTCATCTCCCTGGTTGTATTCCCTGTAACCAACGGTATCCAGCCCCCTTCCGCTGTGGATAGAGCGTCTGCTACCGGCATAGGCAGTTGATATTCTTTTCCTCACCATGAAGGTAAAACGGTCAAGCTGCCTGAAAAATTCAACATCGATATTATGTCTCTTGTCGCTCATTGCCAGTACTCTGCCTGAGTTTCCCTGCAAAGCTGCTTTTCTATTCTATTTCTACTTTATTTTCTCAAGTACGCTCTTGATTACCTGGTCAGTGCTTATTCCCCTTCTTTCAGCATCAAAGGTGAGCACGATCCTGTGTCTTAGTACCGGATATGCCATGGCATCAATGTCTTCCACACTGACATAATTTCTTCCGTGTAGCAGAGCCCGTGCTTTAGCTGCAAGGATAATTCCTATTGATGCCCTTGGAGATGCGCCGTATTCGATGAATTCGCTCTTGATACGTGTTGACATGACGACCTTGATAGCCCTGTTCCTGATATCGTCGGCAACCGGTACATCCCTTGTCAGTTTCTGCAGGTCAAGCAATGTGTTCTTATTGACCACCTTGCCAACGGCAGGCATAATGGATTTGGTGTAACGGTTCACGATCTCTATTTCATCCTCGTAGTTAGGATAGTCTACAAGGACCTTAAGCAGGAACCTGTCAAGCTGTGCTTCCGGGAGAGGGAATGTCCCTTCCATCTCAATAGGGTTCTGGGTTGCCAGGATAAAAAATGGTTGTTCAAGGAGGTAAGTATCATTACCTACAGTTATCTGCTTCTCCTGCATTGCTTCAAGTAATGCGGACTGGGTTTTTGGTGATGCACGGTTGATCTCATCGGCAAGTACTATGTTGGCAAATATGGGTCCGGGTTCGAATTTGAATTCCTTGTGTCCGTCACTTTCTTCAATTATCTGTGTTCCTGTGATATCTGCAGGCATCAGGTCAGGTGTACACTGTATCCTGCTGAAGTTAAGGTCCAGTGCTTTTGATATGGTTGAAATGGTGAGTGTCTTTCCAAGACCCGGGTTACTTTCTACCAATGCATGCCCGTTACAAAGCACTGCAATGATTATCTGTTCCACTGAAGCTTTCTGGCCGACAACTACCTTTCCAATCTCATTGAAAAGCGTTGCAAACATATCGCCGGCCATTTTGTATGTTTGCGACAGGTCCCTTGAATTAAGGTCGCTAGCCATCTATTATCTCCTTTATCTTTGTCCTATGAATGTAAATGATGAATATAATAAGTCAGTTTTTAGCCATTTCCTCAAAATACGACTTGATTACAGTCTCATAGCCCTGAGGAAGCTCTTCATAATATGCCTGTGATGAAATAACACTAATTTCATAAGGTGACGACTGGTCAAAGTCCTCATCAGACTCTGCAGCATCTTCCGGGTTTCCAAAACCCACGCCTGATCCTGGTGGTAGTGTCAGGTCAACTTCAGTTCCTTCCACAACAATGATCGCAGTATCTCCTGTCAGGTCCTCATTACCCGAACTCTCCGAATCGCCGCTCGTATCCTCAATATCAAAAAGGTCACCTGAAGTATCTTCACTCTGTGGCATAAATGGGAGGTCTTCTATTGTTTTTATGATCTCTCCAGGGTCGACATCTGTACGTATGTTGTTCGATACGATATAGCCAAGCGTTGATGCAGAGAGGAGTATCAGTACTATTCCTAATGTAAGCCTTCTTCTTTTAAGAAAAGCAGAAGACTGTACTTTTGAAATACTGGAAGAGACGACTCTTAACAGGTCATTGACTATCAGGTTTTCAGTATTTTCATTATCGTATGCAGTACGCAGTTTTTCATATAGGTTGGGATATTTCTGTTCCACTAAAAGGATAGCTTTGGTCTTATCATCATGCCTGTGGATCATTAAGGTCAATATCAATGAAAAAAAAGCAGCTATTAGTGCCAGTGCAACAGTTTCAAAAGCAACGCTCATGCCTGCTATTTCATAACTTGTTCCTGCCCTTACTTCAAAAGTGCTCATATAGGCAAATGCCTGGTCGAAATTTAACAGGAACATCAAGGTATAAAGTACCAATGTTATTGTCAGGAAATCTACAAGTTTATATGTCCTCCGGTACTTTTTGAGGGAAGCTTCCTGTTTTTTTATGAAATCCCTGATATCCATTTTGGCACCGTTGGTTTTATCCTGTAAAAATTATCTGCTTTTCAAACACATTCAATTAGATTCACAATAATGATCGAATTTAGGGTATGAACCAAGAATTTTTAACATCCCGACATTAGACTTCATATTATATAGTGCATCTTTTATAATTGTATCGCTTATATTTCCTTCCAAGTCAATGTAGAAAACATAGTCTCCAAGCACTTTCTTAGAAGGTCTTGACTCTATTCTTGTCAGATTGATATTATTCTTTGCAAAATCTCCCAGTATTGCATACAGGGCACCCGGACGGTCACGGTCAAGATAGACTATTATAGATGTTTTGTAAAGGATGTCCTGTTTGTTATCCCTTACATGTTCCATGACATTTTCCAGAGCATCGGGTCGTGTGATCACTATAAACCGGGTATGGTTATGTTTTCTGTCCTGGATATTTGGCATGATTATATTCAGATCATACACATCAGCAGTTTCAGGTGATGCGATGGCTGCCATTTCCTCAAACTCAGTGGCAAGTTTTGCCGCATGGGATGTACTTCCGGTGGACCTCAGCTCAGCAGCAGGAAAATGCTCTTTGAGGAATTGCCGGCATTGTCCAAGGCCCTGTGGATGTGAAAGTATCACTCTGATCTCTTCTTTCTTCCCTCTGGACAACAGGCAGTGTTCTATTGTAACAATACTTTCTCCTATGATGTGCACATCATGTTCCAGAAGCAGGTCCAGTGTAACTCCCACAGAACCTTCGATAGAGTTTTCCAGAGGTACGACCCCTATATCACACGCACCACTTTCCAGCAGGGTGAATACGTCCTGAATGTCACCGCAGTATTCAAGAACTTGTTCTCCTGCATTATTATTTTTCGCTATCCACTGCTTTGCAGCTTTCTCAGAGTAGGATCCTTTAAGGCCAAGTACACCGGTTATCATTCTGTTCCTCAATGACTGCAAATTAAAAAAATCTTTTCATTGCTGTTTTTCCAGCTTAGTTCCGATTTTTTTCCCCATGTCTGCAAGTCTGTTATCCAGCAATGTAACATCCTTTTCCGCATCAACAAGTGTCTTAACATACATATCATGCTGCTCAGCAGGCAGGGAAGTGATATCGGGCAGATTCCTGAGATCCTGGACAACAGGTTTGAGCTTATTCTCTTTCTGAGCAATCAGAGCAAGTTGTTCTTTCAGTCGGTTGTGTATATTTTCGTCCTTTATCTCCTTTATTTGTTCTTCCAGTTCCTTCCTGCGAGGGTTCAGACTTTCTGCAGTAGTATAGATCCTGTCAAGCATTTGTGCCAGGATGGCCTTGTCAAAGATTATATCTTCAGTCCTGACCTCCGGCTCCTTTTCTTGTTCTTCTGTTTTTTCCTTCTCTATCTCTTTTGGCGGCATACATACATAATCCTCGCTGAATACACGCTGATTCATGAACGTAGGAGAAACGATCTCGATATCAGAGCTGTGAAGAGAATCAATAACGTTCTTTTTAAATTCAGATCTTGCGGTTATCATGCCCTCAATATTCTTCAGAAGGCCACCTACTTTATAGGTGATGGAGAAATCCCCAAGCTTTTCAACATGAACAAACGGATTTTCAAGACCTGTAAGCTCTGCTGCCATGAACATGCTTTTCTCAATATCCTTTCTGGGTATATTATAGCCAAGTGATACGCTTACTGTGATGATCGTTCCTGAAGATCTTATGGTTTTGAGTGGTTTTGAACTCAGGGTAAGGTTGGGGATGGTGATCAAATCCCTGTCCATGGACTGTACCTGTGTGTGAAGGAAATACATTTCCGTAACCCTTCCAAAAGTATCATCAGTCTTTATGAAGTCTCCTACCCTGAATGGATGTATCCAGCGGAGCATGATCCCTGCCATGGCGTTCGCCACGAAGGTGGTTGACGAGAATGCGAGTATGG
The DNA here is from genome assembly GCF_002243045.1 of Methanolobus psychrotolerans. GTDB lineage: Archaea > Halobacteriota > Methanosarcinia > Methanosarcinales > Methanosarcinaceae > Methanolobus > Methanolobus psychrotolerans. The sequence goes on along the minus strand of NZ_MBKP01000022.1, from coordinate 12,888 downwards.
CACCAATGACTATACTCACAAAAGTAAGTATCAGGTTTTTATCTTCAACATTTATCGGTAGGGTAAAAACGGTAAAAAGTATTCCGGTGACAAGAATTGAAAAAAAGATCAGTTGCTGTATTATCTTATCCCTTGAGAATACATTCCTTTTCCTGAAAAGGAAATCAAATATTATTATTAGGAAGAGGGTAACCAGTAATGTTATTGTGCTTGGTATGAATTGCTCTATAGCCACGTCCTTTCTCCTGACTGATATTTTATTATGCTTAAAATGACTATCTTATAAAGTATATACATAAATGAGATGGTTGTGTTTCATATAAGTTTAGGTCAATACATCTGTTTGTCGCTCTTTTCAGACCATTCCCTAAGGAGTTTAAGGCATTCCTCTCTTTCAGTATTAATTAATTTCAGAGTCATATCATGTGTTTCACCCTGAATATGCCTGTAAAAAAGACTGTCATCAAAACCAATAGCAGCTACATCATCTTTATCGGAACCATAATATACAGTCTTTATACGTGCCCAGTAGATGGCTGCAAGACACATAGGACATGGCTCAGAACTTGTGTATATCTCGCAATCTGACAGGTCGAACTTTCCCAGGATAGCAGATGCCTCCCGGATGGCGAGGATCTCTGCATGGGCAGTAGGGTCATTGGTTCTCAGTACATTGTTATGAGTCCTCGATATTATGTTTCCATCTTTTACAACAATCGCCCCAAATGGTCCTCCATGATTGTGTTTCATCCCATAACGTGCTTCATCTATGGCTATTTGCATAAAGGTGTCCATGAGACTGTATCATTATTAATTGGTTTTAAGTACAGTGGTATATGTTTCTTGGCATTATAAACTCAATATAGTGAACTCTTTATTTCTATATTTCATCAAAAGAAGAACAGAGTACTTCACCATTTCAAGACTCTTCGTATAACACTTTGACTTTTTTCTCAATCTTGCCAGGAAATGCCTAAATATGCTATTGTATCCTTCCAACGTATATGTTTCAGCTTTGGATTGAGTATGTATAGCCGCTGGAAGAAACTCTGCATATGCCCTCCAGTGATCGGTCATGACTTACTCCCAAAAACCTTCCAATTGAGCGAAATCCTAATCCGTCGAGATAGAGTTCCAAAGCCTGTCTTTTAACATAATTAGAACTAGCTGTTGATTTTATCCAGACTGTATAGTTATATCCGCAATGATGGCATTTGTAGCGTTGGTGTTCACCTATTTTACCGTTCTTTTTGTGGTTGGAGCTCTTATACCGGACAGTTCATAGTGAAATATAGGTCCTCATAATATGTAACTATATATACTTACCAAAACCAAATAAAGATTAATCTGCCTTTCCCTCCTGACTCCCTTACATGTTGTAAAGATAAGTTCTAATAGTTCAGAAGGTCATATTTTTCATTCACTTAACAGGCATACATATATCAAGAATATTAGTGTAAGTGCGAGTATTTGTTTTGCTTTCATATTCTCATCCCCTTGAGATAATGTGTTTCTATATGCGGTTTGATATATAAAGAGGGCATCGGATAATGTGGGATGTAATATGCAGTAATTATTTTATGTCATTATTGAATCTATTTAGAAAAGACTAAATAAGTATATGAATATTTGATGAAGCGTGGCGCAGCACCCCGACCAATATCAAAAAATACCAACCAACCTTTTTTGGTTGCTGCGCTGCTATTTGCTGAGATGGTAATGCACTTTAAATTATTCAATCGGTCTCTTAAAGTAGTGCCAATTCCATACAACATCAACAAGCTCCCATCCCTGTTGGCCATATTCATTTAATACTCTTGTAGTTCTTCCACCCATACCAAATATAGAAACACATTTATATTCATATTTCTGCATTGAAAATCCTCCATGATTTAAACGAATCTATTAAAGAAATATTGTAACTGTATATTTTTCTTTTTGAAATAATTCATATTCAGACCTCATTAATTGCCTTTTTCTTCCATATCAGATTTTCATATGCAAATTGAATTAAAAGAACTACAATTAAAGCAGCTATTCCGGCAAGAAGCACTGCTAGTATTTTGTATATAATGTGACCTGCATACCATAGCGTGTGTATAACCGCTAGCCAAAGGGTGAAAACTGCTGCAACCATTATGCTAGTTATAATTCCAGCAATAACTTCACTTGGCGTATATGCTACATATGAAAATGCAAAGAAAGCAACCAATATCCCCCATATATAAAGCCAATATTTAGGTGGCATTACTTTGTTATTCTGCAAATCTTCTCCTCCAATTAAACAATCATAAAACAAATCGAAACACTCACTTCTTAGAAAGACTACAAATTCATAAATCTTTCGATTAATAGTCGAATTGGAATATTTACAGAATCTGTTCGTGCTTTTAACATTTAACAATTATTTAATTAACCTTTTTTAACTGAAGATATAACCACATAAAAGTTTGCTTAGCAGAATTATTTCCTCATTTAATCAATGATGTATGTCATCCCTGGTTTCGATAATAAATCAGGAAATACTTATTATCTCAATTATTTTCTTCCAAAATTTAAGTATCATTTTGACATTTAAAATTAATTATTTTTTCAATTGCCGAAAAGTACCTATAACTATATTATGGGTACTTTTGACGACATTTCGATAGATAATATTTATACTGTATAGATGTTTATGATTCGTATTTTGAAGTACAATTGATGTTTAGCTCATGAATTGGGTTATGTACCATCTTCCTCCATAAAGTACCCACTTGGAATTGCTTATTTTGTAGCCTTATTACTTATAAATACTACAAAAGATAGGTATTTGTAGATAAAAAATAATTATCATGCCAAAATAGGGATGTTTAACTCAACAATATGATGCTTTTCTGGGTGTTCATCGGGAGAGTTTAAGTATATTTCATAACTTGCCCTGGACATATCAATTTCAAGATTGTTTTCTATTAGCCACTGAACTATCTTCTCCCATGCAGGTCCATATTCTTCTGCTCCTGTTAGTTCTGCACGCATTACTACATACTTTCCTCCGGGAAGCTTTTTCTTTTTGATCTCTCCTTCAACATCAATGTCATCTTCAATGGCCATGCATACATCCAGCTTGAGTTCTTCCGGTGGTGTAGCACTTGGATCATCATAATAGGCAGACATCAAAATAGTATCTGTTCCCATCAGTTGTTTAGGCCCTGCCCAGCCACAAAGTTTACCAAACAAATTTTCAAATACCTTGGCGTTTCCTAAATAGTTTCCAACAAATGAAACATATGCTACAGTCCTTTCTTCTATTTCTTTTATTTCTGGTTCGTTTATAATCTCCAAACCTATCACCTATCATTATTTTCATACCGTTTTTTGTATTAACTACTATAAAAGCCTTCAGAATGTTAAGTGAAAGTGTTCTACTATTTCTTAGTTAATATTCGCAACAATGAGGAAAACGGCTTGTGGAAAGAAGCCAGACTGAATAGTTACAGTTTTTCTATAGAGCCAATCTATTCTTAAATTATAAGTAGAAGTCATTTGCTTTATAATACATGAGAAAAATATCAGTCAAAATTATAAAATAAACACAATGTATAAATATTAACTTTTATATTGTGTAACTAGAACAAAGTAAAAGGTCTTCTTCACATGGCTGCTAAAAAAAGATCAAAAAGCAATAATGATACTGATTTTATCTTTGTGCATACAGCAGACCTTCACCTGGACAGTTCTTTCCATGGACTTTCTGATATCAATCCCCTGTTAAGTGATGTAATGACAAAGGCTACGTTTGCAGCCTACAATAAGATCATTGACCTTTGCATCGAGAAAAATGCAGACTTTCTTCTGATAGCTGGCGATATTTACGACAGCGCTGACAAAAGCCTTTATGCCCAGCTGAAATTCCTTGATGGTCTTAAAAGACTATCTGATGCAGGTATTGCAACATACATCACACATGGGAATCATGATCCTCTTAATGGATGGTCTGCAAGTCTTGAATGGCCCGATAATGTGAAAGTATTCAGTGGTGATTATGTAGAAACCTTTTCAGTTAGCAGGAATGGCAGAGTGATAGCAAATATCAGCGGGATTAGTTATCGGACAACACACATCAAAGAAAACCTCGCAAAAGGTTTTCAGAAAAAAGATCCCGATTCTCCATATGCAATAGGCATGCTTCATTGTACGGTTGGCTCAGCAGAAGGGCATTATCCTTATGCACCCTGCAGTGTCCAGGACCTTAAAGAAACAAATTATGATTATTGGGCCCTTGGGCACATACATCAACCGCAGTTCGTCGAAACAGAACCTTTCATAGTCTATTCCGGTAATCCACAGGGCAGAGACCCGGGTGAACCGGGAGAGAGGGGATGTATGGTAGTGGAAGTAGACAAAAAAGGTAACACAAATGTCGATTTTGTCCCGGTTGATTCTGTTCGATGGTGTGTTGAAGAGTTATCTGTCAGCGAATTGGAAACAGAGGCTGATCTTATAGAACAGCTTGAAGAAAAGATGGATAAGCTCTTTGAGATCTCAGATGGCAGGCATTTAATTTGCAGATTCGTTCTCACAGGCCGAAGCCCATTGAAAAGGCTTCTGATAAAAGATGGCTTTTTGCCCGATCTTGTTCAACACTTAAGGGATAACTATGATGTGGGGCCTGGTTCTGTTTGGTTAGAACGGCTGAAGGACGAAACATCTTTTCCCTTTGAGCGCGCAGGCCTTTTAAGCAGACAGGACTTCATCTCTGATCTTTTGAGCATAACCGACCAGATATGTTCTGACAGTGATTGCCTAATGGAACTCGACGGTTCTTTACATGATCTTTTTGGAAAAGGAAAAATAAGACACATACTAAAGTCTCTTGATGAAGAAGAGAGGACAAGGATCCTAAAGACTGCAGAAGAGCTGCTTCTGGACAAACTTATTCCGGAGACTGAGCATGAGAATAACTGATCTGAACATAGACGGTTTTGGTAAGTTCAATGATTTTCCAATCCAAGACTTAGGCGAAGGTCTAACCGTACTGTATGGTAAGAACGAAGCAGGGAAGTCTACTTTGCTCTCATTCATCCGAAGAATGTTTTTCGATTTTCCCAACAAAAGAAGTAATCATAATCAATATCCGCCTTTTAACGGGGGTCTCCATGGTGGCAGGCTGTTGATAAATACAACTGACGGGGACAGTTATACGATTGAAAGGTACGTAAGCAAGGAGTTGAAACTGTATCTCCCGGATGGTACTTTTAAAGGAGAAGAAGAACTCCGGAAAATACTTGGTAGTGCAGACAAGGATGTCTTTGAGAATGTTTATGCCTTTGGTCTGGACGAACTGCAGGATTTCAATAAACTGAACGGCAATTCCGTCAGTGGGAAACTATACAGTGCAGGAACTGGCATCGGTGCAGTCTCTATCCCGGAAATAAACGATTTATTTGATAATAAGAAAGGAGCTTTATTCAAACCATCCGGGAGAAAGCCACCAATAAATGATCTTTTCAATCAAATAAAGGAACTAGAGACGCAGATAAAGGAAATTGAAGACGGGCAGCATGTATATGATCAGCTCCACAGCGATATCAGGAGAAAAGAAAAAGAGATAGCTGACCTTAAGGATGAGAAGTCAGCTCTCCTGAAAGATCAGGAACATATTAAGGCCCTTTTGTCAGTCTGGGACGACTGGGTGGACCTTCAGATCCATAGCAGTAAACTTGAAGAGCTTCCATTGATCGACAGTTTTCCTGAGAACGGATTAAACAGATACAACAGCATCAGGGAGAAGATCCAGATTCTTGATGAAAGTATTGAGGATCTCAAAAATTCTATTGAAAGGAACAGTGAGGAACAAAGCAGCATTGAGATAGATGAACTCCTTCTGGCCCGGAAGGACATTATATTTGAACTTGGTAACGGGATCGAGAAATACAACGCAGAAAGAGAGGAACTTCCAAAGCTGAAGTCCTCATTAAAGGCTGAAAAGAAAAGACTTGAGGCAAAACTTAATGAACTTGGACCGGACTGGGATGAAGAGAAACTGAATAATTTTGACAGGTCGATACCTGCAATTGATGGTGTACGCAAACGCCATGGTGAGCTACAGAGCATTGATGGTGAGATCACGGAGCTATGCCAGAGAATCGAGTTTGTCAGAGATTCCATTTCAAGCAAAAGCCAGGGCCCGGAAAACATTTCTGGAGCGTTACTGGAACAAAGGCCTTCAATCCTGAATATAGCAGACAGGGTCGCAGGTTATAAAGAAAATATTGAGAGAGTAAGTTCTGATAAGATAAAACTGGATAATAAGGAGAAAGAGCTTGCTCAAGTATTGCAGGATATTGGCAAGGAGTGGGATGAAAACATGCTGGAAAGCTTTGATCTGTCCGGCAGTCTGAAAGGCCACTTAAATTCCATAATATCTACCTTAAAGGAGACGGAATTAAACATCCATAAACTTGAAACACAGCTTGAATGGTCGAAAAGTGAAATTGAGAAGATAGGTCATAGTATCAATGGTATCAATTCTAAGATCAGTGCTATAGATGTACAGGTCCCTGAAAACAAAAACCGTGAGATGCTTGCTTGTTTGAAGAACCTTAGGGCACGATACCCATCTCTTAAGGAAAAGGAGCTGGAGCTCAGGTCTTTGGAGAGGGATGAGACGTTTGCTTCTATGATAACGCAGAAACCTGTTGCAGTTGGCCAGCGTATGCCCATGTGGCCGGCAGGAGCTTTTGGGATAATAGGTATTGCGGCCCTTGCAACCGGCTATGTCTACGATAACCTACAGGGAGGCATTATCGCATGTGCAGGGATGTTCATTATAGCGGTGGTCTATTCAGTATCTGTGAAGAACTCTGCTAAGAATACACATCTTCCTGTGCACAACACAGGTTCTGCTCGATCTGGCAATGCAAAGGAACAGATAGAGAATGATATCCTGGCCATTAAGGAAAAGATTATGAAAGATGCTAGTTCATGTGGTTTTGAAGACATACCTGAGATATCTGTGCTTGAGGACAGATATGACGAGCTTAAGGAATACGCTCTTAGCCTTAAGTCTGTTTCAGAGCTCACCTTGCAGAGGAAGGAACTTGAAAAGGACAGGGCTGCATCAAAAGAAAAGTATGCTCAGCTTGAAACAGAACAGAGTGAGATGAGATCTACTTCTCGAAAAGCCAAAAATGAATGGAAGAACTGGCTTACTTCATGCAACCTGGATGCTGATATAGTGCCTGAGAATGTTCATGATAAGCTTGCCCTTATTAGAGAAGCAAAGGACAGACAGGCTGTTATAGCAGAGCTTAATTCTCAGATACTTTCATGTGAGATATCCATAGGTGAGTTTGAAGAGGATTCAAAGAAACTCCTTGAAATTTGTAACTATGATGCGTCGGAGCGTTCTCTTGACCAGGCTGTTATAAAGTTGCGTGATGAGGCCGATGCTGAGTATGCCAAATCTGGTAAGGCTGAGCAGGTGAAAAGAGATCGTGAAGATCTTGAAAAGCAGTTAGAAGTGCTTGATGCTTATCTCAAGGAAAAGGAAGCAGAAAGAGGCGTGGTATTGGAAAAGTGGCACGAATGGCTTGCAAAGTACGACCTCTCCTCTGAGATGACACCTGAAAGTATTATTGATATATTTGCAGGTATCAAAAGCTGCTATGAGATCCAGGATAAAACAGAGGAACTGACTGAAAAGATCGGCATATACGGCCGTTCTATTGAGCTATATGGGAACAGAATAAAATCTGTCCTTGATGCTTGTGAAAGAAAGAGTACAGGACTTGGATCTGATACTGAACTTGAGATTCTCCGCGGGGATCTGGAAAAGACGCTCAGTAAAAAGAATCAGCTCGATAACCTCGTTTCAGAGAATAATAGACTTCTTTTCAGTCTCAGGGGAGCTGAAGATAAACTATCTGGCTGTTCCGGCGACATGACTGCCCTCCTTCATGAAGCAAATGTGGGTAGTGAAGAAGATTTTGTTAAGAACGCAAAGATATGGGATGAGATTGTCCTGGCAAGAAGTGGATACGAGATCGCAGAATCACATGTGAGGAAACTTTCCGGAAATAACGACGATCATCTTAAGATCATTAATGAACTGAAAAATTCAAAACCTGAAATGCTGAAGACACAGGAAACTGAAATTGCTGAAAGGATAAGTGAAATAGAAAGTGCCCTTGAATCCCTGAACGATGAGAAGGGACGCATCAGAAATCAGATAAGGCAGCTTGAGGGTTACAGTGAAGGCTCTAAGCTGCGGCTGGAACTTGAAACTCTCAAAGAGGAGATCAATGAGAAGTCCAGAGAGTGGGCTACATATTCAATTGCACAGCATATTCTCTCAAAGGCCATGGACAAATATGAGAAAGAAAGACAGCCGGCTGTTATTACTGAAGCTCAGAACTTCTTTTCCAATATCACTGGCGGGAAATATGAAAGGATATACTCCCCCTTGGGTTCTTCGGACATCTTTGTTGAAGATAAAAGCGGAAAGCGTAAAAACATTGATGAGCTAAGCCGGGGAACGGCTGAACAGCTCTATCTAGCACTTAGGTTTGGTTTCATCAAAGAGCTTGGCAAGCACTCTGAACCACTGCCCATCATATTCGATGATATCCTGGTCAACTTCGATCCTGTTAGGAGCAGAAATGCTATCGTTTCTATCCATGAACTTAGTCAATCGAATCAGGTGCTCTATTTCACCTGCCATCCGGGGACTGTTGAGATGTTCAGGAGCATTGTGCCGGATGTAGGTGTTGTTGAGCTGGACGTGTGAGTGTTTTTGTTTATAGGATCATCATATCAATACTATCAATATAAGTGGATTTGAGCATCTTCGGATTAAGTGATCACATGACGGAATCTTCCCCTAAGAAAGTCTATATAACCATGCTGGGACGTTCGGTGTGGGCAGTTCTGAACTCATACCATGCAGTTTTACGTGAAAAAGAGTTCTTCCCGGATGAGATAGTCCTCTTTGCAGAAGGTAAAGCCAGTGAGAAGCTTCTAAAAGAGATAGATGCAACTGTCAGAGGTCTGGCTATTCTGTCAGAAGAATTCCATATATCTCCGGCCATCAAATACGAAGTTATCTCCGAGAGTGAATGTGAGATAAGTTTCGATGCTGATTTTGTAAAGATGGTCCAGCACATTCTTGGTCTGATCAAGAAAAGGAAAAAGGATGGTGATGTGATAGCAATTGACATCACTCCTGGAAAAAAGACACTGGTTGCAGGCACTCTTCTGCCCATTAACCTTTCAGATGTGGACCATATTTTCTATCTATCCATCAAAGAGACGGTTCCCAGACCCTACATGATGATACCGTATCAGATACAGCAGTTGAACGATTTCAAAGAACAGGTTGTGAGGGCCATGAATGGACAGTGAACTGGTTGAGAACAGTGTGGTCATCCAGAGAGATGAATTGCAGATACTGCTGAACCTTTTTGGTGACCAGTCAGTTGTGGTCGATTACCCGCTTTTTGACCTTAAACTTATACAGGCAAAGACCTCGGGTGATGGGTACAGGATACGTGTTCTGTCTGATGAGGAAGATTTTGAAGAGCTATATGCGGATTATAGCACTTATGTCAATGAACTGCCATCCTTTGATGATATAAGGTACTGCATGCTTTTGAGCGAGATCATTCAGTACGACAATATAGATGATTTCAAAGATATGCTCAAAGCCTATGAAAAGCTTGGTAAGATAGTTTATCTTGCCCTTGACACCAATATGCTGTATCAGGGTTTCCCTTCAAAGGCCAGTTACATTAAAGCTCCTCGTTACCTTATTGTTGATACTGTTTATGACGAGATAGAAAGCTCTGTCAATTACAAGTACAAACCTTTCCATATACATGAGATGCAGGAGTGTGCCCACTATCATGCAGAACTGCTGGAAAACCTTGAGAACAGGAAAATGAAAAAGGCCAGAAAAGCTGCTCATGTGGCAATGAAGGAATACCACTATATCAGGGAATATATCCAGGAGGTCAAGGCCGAGCTACCTTCAACAAACCACAGTGAGAAGAACGACAGAATAATTGTCAACGCGATACGTCGTTTTGATGAAGAGAACAATTATGCCTATCCTGTATTCCTTACCGCTGATACAAATGCATCAAATCTGTGCGAGGGGAAGGGGCCTGACTTTTTCCATTTCACATATCCTTCCACTCTGGATGCCAGAGAATGCAGTTCTGACCAGTTTGTAAAGCTCGTTTACTGGCTTGCGATTGTAAACGGGTTCATAAAATGTAATTCTGTTATCGTTTGTGGTGAGTTCGGACATAAAGGCAGGGACGACGACTCCCTGAAACTTATGTTCCAGGACAGGAAATTATTTGAGATTTTTACACGGGAACTTGGAATATGCAGAAGACTGATGGAACTGAAGATCGCAAAATAAAAGGCATAATGTTTGATATGGACAATACGCTCTTTGATCTTGTTGAGGCTAAGACAGCATCCTGTAATGCTATTGTTGATCACATTGGCACAGGAGATCCTGAAGAGCTGCTGATGTATTTCCTGAGGTCTGAGCATGGCTTTGAGAGTCCGGAGAACATACGCGATTATCTGAAGGATATAAAGGTCTATAATGAATTTGCCTTTGAAAATTGCTGTAAGATATATCATGATACTAAAATCGATACTATCAAGCTCTATCCGCATGTTCTTGAGACGCTTGCACTTTTAAGGGAACGTCGAATAGGTTTGTTCATTGTTACGGATGCCAGTCATGCTAACGCCAGGGCTCGTCTTGAAAAACTGAGTTTATCAGAGATGTTCGATCATATAATCACCTCTGATATGACAGGTTCAAGCAAACCGGACATAAAGGTTTTTCATCATGCCTTGTCCAGAACAGGACTCAGGGCTGAAGAAGTGCTTTTTGTAGGGGACAGCCTTCGAAGGGATATAGAGCCTGCAAAGAAAGCAGGTATGATGACAGCACATGCTCTGTATGGTGATCGCAACATACATGAGCTCTGTAAAGCAGAAGCAGATCACATTCTGAATAATATCAGAGATATTTTCAACGTTAAAGGCATAGGACAACAATAGATCATGTTATAATGGTGCAATGATGGTATCGATCAAGGTTCTGGGTGGAGATGGAGAGATCGGTGGTAACAAGATACTTGTTGAGCATAAAGGTACAAGGATATTCCTGGATTTTGGAATGAGCTTTAAGCAGAATGGGATGTTCTTCTCGGAATTCCTGAATCCCAGGAAATGTTCGGCTCTTGGGGATTTCTTTGAGTTTGGCTTGCTGCCTGATATTGAAGGGATCTATAGGGAGGATTATTTGTGCCATATGGGCAGATTTCCTGAGGAGAGGTCAGTTGATGCGGTGTTCCTGTCACATGCCCATGCAGACCATGCACAGTACATTCATTTTCTGAGGTGGGATATTCCGATATACTGTACTGATGCTACTAAGATAATACTTGAATGTCTTCAGGACACCGGAAGCAATACATTTTCAGATCTTATTGATGCCTGTGAGGCTTTCCGGTTCTATACTAACAGAAATGGTGGTCTCTCCAGAGTTGACCGAAAGAAAGAGGATTATATTCACAAAAGGGATTTTTGTGTAATGGAAACAGGCAGAAGAATATCCATCGGAAGTCTTGAAGTTGAAATGATCCCTGTAGATCACTCCCTTCCAGGTGCCTGCGGATTTATCATCTATACTGATGAAGGTAACATTGTTTACACCGGTGATATCAGGTTCCATGGTTCAAATGGACATCTCAGCAGGAGATTTGTTGAGAAGGCACGTGAAGCCAGACCTAAATGGTTACTGTGCGAAGGGACGCGTATCGACAGCAATGAAAGAGATAGCGAAGCAGATGTCAGGGATAAGATCACTGGCCTGCTCTCCCAATCAGAAGGGATTGTCTTTGTTGAGCATCCTATAAGGGATATTGACAGGACCAACAGCATCTTTAATGCTGCAAAAGCAAACGGAAGACAGTTTGTAGTGCCTCTGAAACTTGCCTATCTTGTAGAGAAACTAGGTTCACATTGTCCATTCTGCCTGGATGAAGTAAAGATACTCGTTCCAAGAAAAAGCTGGGGTCTGGTTACTAAAACAGGTATGATGCAGGAACAGGTTGAGAAAGATTATGCTACGTGGGAGCGTGAATACATCCAGCGCCCCAATTCTATTACCTGTGATGAGCTTAAAGATTCACCTGCAGACTATGTTGTTTCCATGAGCATGTGGGAAATAGGACAGCTTGCAGATATCAAACCCTCAAATGCTCTCTGGATAAAGTCATCGTGTGATCCTTTCTGTGATGAAATGGAACTTGATGAGGAAAGAAAGCAGAACTGGATAAGACATTTTAAAATAAGGCATGAAAGTACACATGCATCCGGTCATGCAAATGGTGAGGAGCTGAGGGAGATGATCAGGGAGATCAGTGCGGAGATATTGATCCCGATTCACACAGAGAATGAAGACTTCTTTGATGATTTTATCGAGAAAAAGTAAGAATACAACCGTTTCCAAACATGGGTTAATTACGACTTTACTCAGAAAAGTGATTTTGAAGTAGTCGCAGACTTACTTTTTTAAGCTTGATTTGTAAGACTGAAAATCAGTGCTCTTGTTTTATAACTTTGTTTTTATCCCACCAATAATTAAGAGACTTTTTATTATTTTCTGTTTTACCCCTTAGCCTTTCTTCTTTATTTGTATTGATCAGCATACAGTACAGATAAATTAGAATATAAAGCAAATAATTACTATATGTATGACTAAAGGAAACATTCCTCTCAATAAGTCACTGGCAAAAGAGATACAGGATGGAAACGTAATCCAAGAACTTCCCGAAGTAATATACGATAAAAAGATGTACCCTTTGTTTACGGTAA
>NZ_MBKP01000105.1 GCF_002243045.1 Methanolobus psychrotolerans | reverse complement strand
ACAATCAACGGCGTAACCTTGAACGGTCCTCTTGGTAACTACTACTCTGACTACACCGGAGCAGATGGCAATGGTGACGGAATCGGGGACACAGCAGTTGATTTCGGTGACCTTGGTGCAGACAGCTATCCTCTGATGGCCCGGATGGAAGAAGGTGGAATTACCACAGTGCAGACTCTTGCAGAAATGACAGTGGATCAGGTAGCAGGTGAGAACTATAAGTTCATTCCGTATAATAACCCTGATGAAGAATACACCATTGATTCTATGACTGACTTCGGTTTACTGATTGCCAGCGGAATTGACTTTGAAGTGAATGACAGGTGGTATTCATACGGAAGTTTCTACCTTGACTCTCTTGAAGGCTACACCAACGAGGATTATAGTGAGACTGAGGAATACTATTCCTGGCACCTGTGTATCAACGATGTAAGTGCTTCAATGGGTCTTGGAAGCAATATGCTTAATGACACTGATAAGGTAAGTTTCTACTATGCTCCTCACAGTGGATATACCCCGGACATCAGCAAGTCCCTGTATGCAGTCCACCTGACTGCAAACGAAGTCGACTACCCTGTCATTGCCCAGAGGGATATTGCAAACCAGAACTTCTATGAAGAGCTGCTGACCAATTACGGTCTGACTTCTACAAAGGTAACAGTAACCCTTACAGCAATGGAAGACATTGATTCCCTTACTTTCGAAGAAGTCATTCCTGCCGGCTGGACAATAACCTCATCTAACAATGATGACGGTGTCTTCAAGCAGAACCTCAGTGAAGCTAACCGCTATGAATGGGTCTGGACAGGTGAAATGGATTCAGGAGAAAGCAAGACCGTAGTATATATCCTTACTCTTCCTGCAACTGCAGCCGAAGATGAATATCCAATAGAAGGAACCTGTTCTGCGTATGCGGATGATTCAGATGTAAACGACATTCCAGTAGTCGGAGAAGAGACCGTATACGTATCTGCTACCGACTGGAACCCATGGAACGATGTTGATTCCGATGGAGCAGCTTACATCACAACCAGTGAACTACAGGCAGCCATCAACTGCTGGCTCAATGATCTGAATACTCCGACAACCGGTGAACCTGTAACAACTAACAGGCTCCAGCTTCTGGTGCACTACTGGGTCCAGAACACCGAGTGTCCTGAGGGTGCAGACGCATAAACAAGTTAGTAAA
>NZ_MBKP01000021.1 GCF_002243045.1 Methanolobus psychrotolerans | reverse complement strand
CCTGCAGTTGCTGGTGTTATTAACGAAGCTGCAAGGACCATAAGCATTACAGTGCCTTATGGAACTGATGTAACAGGTCTGACTCCAACCATTGTTCATACGGGAGCAAGCATAACACCCGGGAATGGAATAGCACAGGACTTCACTAACCCGGTCACTTACACGGTAACAGCAGAGGACGGAACAACCCGGAGTTATACGGTAACAGTGACATCATTGCTGAACCCGGCTAAATCAATTACAGGTTTCAGCTTTACTGACCCTGCAGTTACTGGTGACATAAACGAAGCTGCAAGGACTGTAAGCATTACAGTGCCTTATGGAACTGATGTATCAAGCCTGATACCAGCCATTGTTCATACGGGAGCGAGCATAACTCCCGGAAACGAAGTGGCACAGGACTTCACTAACCCGATAATTTACACGGTAACAGCAGAGGACGGGACAACCCGGAGTTATACGGTAACATTATCAGTATTGCCAAACCCGGCTAAATCAATAACAGGTTTCAGCTTTACTGACCCTGCAGTTACTGGCGAGATCAATGAAGCTGCAAGGACTGTAAGCATTACAGTGCCTTACGGGACCGATGTAACAGGTCTGACACCAATCATTGTTCATACGGGAGCAAGCATAACTCCCGGAAATGGAATAGCGCAGGATTTCACTAACCCGGTAATTTACACGGTAACAGCAGAAGACGGAACAACCCGGAGTTATACGGTAACAGTGACATCATTGCTGAACCCGGCTAAATCAATAACAGGTTTCAGCTTTACTGACCCTGCAGTTACTGGCGAGATCAATGAAGCTGCAAGGACTGTAAGCATTACAGTGCCTTATGGAACTGATGTATCAAGCCTGACTCCAACCATTGTTCATACGGGAGCGAGCATAACACCTAGAAGCGGAGTGGCACAGGATTTCACTAACCCGGTAATTTACACGGTAACAGCAGAAGACGGAACAACCCGGAGTTATACGGTAACAGTGACATCATTGCCAAACCCGGCTAAATCAATAACAGGTTTCAGCTTTACTGACCCTGCAGTTACTGGCGAGATCAATGAAGCTGCAAGGACTGTAAGCATTACAGTTCCTTATGGAACTGATGTAACAAGCCTGATACCAGCCATTGTTCATACGGGAGCGAGCATAACACCTGGAAGCGGAGTAGCACAGGACTTCACTAACCCGATAATTTACACGGTAACAGCAGAGGACGGGACAACCCGGAGTTATACGGTAACAGTATCAGTATTGCCAAACCCTGCTAAGTCCATTACAAGTTTCAGCTTTACTGACCCTGCAGTTACTGGCGAGATCAATGAAGCTGCAAGGACTGTAAGCATTACAGTTCCTTATGGAACTGATGTAACAAGCCTGATACCAACCATTGTTCATACGGGAGCGAGCATAACTCCCGGAAATGGAATAGAGCAGGATTTCACTAACCCGGTAATTTACACGGTAACAGCAGAAGACGGAACAACCCGGAGTTATACGGTAACAGTGACATCATTGCCAAACCCTGCTAAATCAATTACAGGTTTCAGCTTTACTGACCCTGCAGTTACTGGCGAGATCAATGAAGCTGCAAGGACTGTAAGCATTACAGTTCCTTATGGAACTGATGTAACAAGCCTGACTCCAACCATTGTTCATACAGGAGCAAGCATAACACCAGGAAGCGGAGTAGCGCAGGACTTCAATAGCCCGGTAATTTACACGGTAACCGCAGAGGACGGAACAACCCGGAGTTATACGGTAACGGTGACATCATTGCTGAACCCGGCTAAATCAATTACAGGTTTTAACTTCGCAAATCCTGCAGTTACTGGCGAGATCAATGAAGCTGCAAGGACCATAAGCATTACAGTGCCTTATGGAACTGATGTAACAAGCCTGATACCAGTCATTGTTCATACGGGAGCGAGCATAACTCCCGGAAATGGAGTAGCACAGGATTTCACTAACCCGGTCACTTACACGGTAACAGCAGAGGACGAGACAAACAAAAGCTATACGGTAACAGTGATTGCAGAGGCACCAAAAAAGAATGCAGACCTCATCTCTTTAACTGTAAATATGGGAACCCTTGATTCAGAGTTCAGTGCTTCTCAAACGGGCTATATAGTCGATGTCGGTCATGATGTGGCAGCAATTGATGTAACTGCAATTCTGTCTGATATCAATGCATCGATGAATATAAATAATGAAGCAGCCACCAGTGGAGCAGCCAGAACAGTTGCACTCCAGAGTGCAGGAGAACAGACCACTATAACCATAATGGTGACTGCTGAGGACATTGAAGTCACAAAGAACTACACTCTAAATGTGAACCGTGCCAATGCGCCGGATATAAATCTGACATACTATATTGCAGTAGCAGATGTTGTAGGCGGCACCGCGAACGTAACCGTCGACAAAACAATTGCCGATGAAGATGAAACTGTAAATATAACTATTACTGATATTGAGACAGGAAAGCAATTCTCTTCCCTAAAAGTAATAGTGACAAATGGTTCTGTATCCACAACAGAAGTAACTCCCCAAGCTAACTATACCTTCCAGATGCCTGCGGAAAATGTAACTGTGGAAGTTACATTAACCACCGTTCAGATTACAACAACCGCAACACTTGGAGGTGGCGGAGGAGGAGGTGGTGGCGGGGGTACCACTGGTGAGGAATTCGAGAACATTGAGCTCAAGGATGTGAGTTCCACTTTTGTCGGCAAGGACATGTCCGTGATATTTGATTTCCGGAATGAGAATAACAATATCCAGTATATTGCTTATGAGTCATTGAAAAATGCAGGAACCATCTCTGCAACAATAGAGGTTCTAAAAGACAGATCAATCTTTGCCGACACCTTGCCCGAAGGAGAAGTTTACAGGAACATTAATATCTGGGTCGGAAAGACAGGATATGCAACCCCGGATAACATTGCAGATCCGGTTATTGGTTTCAGAATAACCAGGGACTGGATGGATAACAATGACATCGACACGGATAGCATTGTGCTCAACAGGTATGATGGCAGGTGGAACAAGCTTACAACTGTACAGACTAACTCTGACGATACTTACCTCTATTTTGAAGCAAGCACACCGGGGTTCTCACCCTTTGCCATCACAGGTGAACCCCGGGGTGAAAACGGAAGATTGGAAAGTGTTGCAGATGTCCTGAACTCCCCGGTAGATGAAATAATCTCAAAATCCAATGCTTCAATGATAAATGATACACAGCCGGATAAGACACTTTATGAGATCTCGGGCTTTGCCTGCGTCTTTATTTTATTTATTGTTTGCTTCTTGATAAGGAAGCAATAATTTCTATTTCAGAGCTAATGCTATTTTTAATACCAGAACATTCTCTTTTTTATTGAACAGCATACATAAATATATTTGTAATAATATATGAGTTACATATATAGTATATGGGATGCCGGGTCATTTATGGAAACTAAAAACAAAGTATTTATCATAATCTTACTGGTACTTTTATTCAGTACTCTAAACGCTTCTGCAATCTCGGATAATAACAATGCTAATAACGCTAGCCTTTTACTCCTGAAGGCAGGATATATAGATACAGGTAATGTTCCTGAACCTGAAGAGAAAACAAGTGGATCGCAAACCATGGGTATTTCAACATTGTCTGGGAAAGATGCGGAAAAATACTACATCGTACAATTTACCGGACCCGTGCAGGAGGCATGGAAACAGAACATTACATCAAAAGGAGCTTCTATTTACAATTATGTTCCAAACAATGCATTTGTATTCAGAATGTGTGAAGATGTAAAAAATCAGGTATATTCACTGGATTTTGTAGATTGGATCGGGGAATACAAACCATCATACAAATATGAACCAAAATTAGCAGACAACAAAAATGTTCAGCTTCTCGGATTGGAACCTGAAACAAAGAACACATACCGTGTACTTATTTTCTCTTCCACGGACAATGAAAGGATAACTAATGACATTGAATCCCTTGGAGGAAATATTCTTTCCAGTTCTGGAAATGTTTTCAAAATACAGACCTCATCGGATAAACTTGCTGACATAGCATCTATCAATGATGTCAAATGGATAGAAGAATACATTCAGCCAAAATTAACCAATAATATTGCTGCAGGAATTATCAACGTTGATACGATCCATGAAACTTATGGACTGAATGGCAATGGACAAATAGTGGCTGTTTGCGACAGCGGACTTGACATCGGTGTGAACAATAACTCAATGCATGCAGACATAAGAGGAAGGATACTGAGCATTACTGATGTAGCAAATGATGGAAGTTCTGCGGACCAGTCCGGTCATGGAACCCATGTTGTTGGATCGGTATTAGGAAATGGCTCACTTTCCGGAGGGTTATACAGCGGAATGGCACCTGAAGCAGAACTGGTATTCCAGGCGGCCGGAGATAGTACTCCTTACATCTATCTGCCAGATAATCTGAGTGAGCTATTCCAGCCAGCATATGATCTGGGAGCAAGAATACACACCAATAGTTGGGGAGGAGATGCAAATGGAGATTATACAATAATGTCACAACAAGTGGACCAGTTCATGTGGGAACATCCTGACATGCTTATCCTTTTTTCAGCAGGTAATTCAGGAAAAGACGCAAACTCAAATGGAGTCATAGATAATGATTCGATCGGGGAACCCGGAACTGCAAAGAACTGCCTTACCGTTGGTGCATCAGAAAATGAGAGAGGAGATACTTTTAACAGATCACCTTATTTGACGTGGGGAACAACATGGAATTATTCTGCATCCCCATTATTTGGAGACTACATGGCCAACAATCGAGAAGGCATGGCTGCATTCAGTAGCCGTGGACCTACCGATGATGGAAGGGTTAAACCGGAGGTTGTTGCACCCGGTACATTCATTGCTTCTACAAGGTCAAGTGTAGGAGGTAGTTCCGGCTGGGGAATCATTAATGACACTTACCTCTACATGGGAGGCACAAGCATGTCTACTCCAATCACCGCAGGATCTGCAGCTATTGTCAGACAGTATTATACAGATGTGGAAAACCTGAGCAGCCCGAGCGCTGCTTTACTGAAAGCAACACTAATAAACGGAGCATATAACATGGCACCCGGACAATACGGCACAGGTGCTACACAGGAAATACTGGGCAGACCTGACTATTCACAAGGATGGGGACGCATTGATATTGCAAACTCTATTTATTCCCAGTATCCAAAAGTAATCAGGTACTTTGACAATATACCCTTGAACTACAGCGAATCCTGGAATGTAAGTTATTATATATCCGGCACATCCGAACCACTAAGAGCAACACTGGTGTGGACAGATTATCCAGGGGATGCTTCTGTGGTCACACAACTTGTTAATAATCTGGACCTCACAGTAATTGGTCCTGAGGATACATATTATGGAAATGACGGAACTGACACCATAAACAATATAGAAGGTGTTGAACTGGTAAATCCATTTGCTGGAACATATACGATCATAGTTAATGGCACAAATGTCCCGCAGGGTCCCCAGAATTTCTCAATTGTCATTTCTTATGAGACAGTCGATTCATTCCCTGTGCCGGATTCTTATATAACTAACAGCACAACTGCAGTTTCAATGAACCTCACACATTCAGACGGAATTAATTCTAGCTCCATAAATATGACCATTGACGGTTCACATGTGACCCACTCCCTGGAAAATATCGATGGAGGGTATCTGGTACAAAACCTGACCGCACAACCATATTCTGATGGATATCACAATACAACTGTCAGTGCAATGACAAACCTGAGTGAGCTATTGACTTATAGCTGGAGATTTTATGTCAGTACTGAGGAGAACATAATTACAGTTCAGGGACTCGGAGAAAATGATGTGATACAGGAAAACACATTTGACATCATCATCAGTAGCAACAAACTGTGTGACTTCATGTATAATGTTGACAATGGAGCAAATTCCACGGAAGAAAGTGTATTTTCATTCAATACTACCTTTAACCTGAGCGAAGGTCGTCACAACCTTACAATCTTTGCTGAAGATGTTACAGGATATACAAATTTGACCACTGTTAATTTCACAGTATTTAACAGTCAGCCAGCTATTGATTCACCCACATCCGGAACAATATATTACCTGCCAGATAACACTTTTGTGATGAATGGAACTGCCGGAATCGCTACAAACGTTTCGGTTTATGTGAACGGGGTAATCACCAACGTTTCTTGCCCCGTTTCAGACGGAATGTTCAATATCAGCAATATTCCACTATCAAACGGGACAAATACCGTTGACGTTACTTCTATCTTTAATAATTCATTGAGCGATTATTTCAGTCCTAACATCACCCTATACCTGAGTCTTGGAGAGACTTTCAATACAAACGGAGATGACGAAGTAACCCTCCTTGTTCCAGGATTTGAAAGCAATATCAGTTATCCAACCCTGAACTTCAACATTACCGGCACATCTGCAAACCCGGGTAATATATCTGCTTCTTCTGCAATAGCTGAAGACCCAGAAAGTGGTTCTTATCTTACAGGCCCTGCAATTGACATTCGGGTATTGAATGGGTCAGATGCTGACTATTCATATCAGTTCGGAAGGAATGTGTCCCTTACACTGGGGTACAATCATAGCCTTGTTCATAACACCGGCAAGCTTGCAGTTGCATGGTATGACCCTGATGAAGGAATCTGGATACCATTCAGGAGTACGGTCAATATCTCTGCACATACGGTCACTGCAAATATCACTCACCTTAGCATTTATGTTCCCCTTGAAGATAACACTGCACCTGTCATCAGCAACCTGACAAATTCAAGTAGTAGCGCCTATGTAACTCTCACATGGGAATCATCCAGTGATACAGACCATGTGGAAATATGGAGAAACGGGGCTTTCCTTGAAAACAATTCTAATTCACATATCACAGACACTGGCCTTTCGTCAGTCACAAGTTACATCTATAGCCTAAAGCCTGTGGATTTTGTAGGTAACATCGGTAACTGGTCCAACATGACCGTAACAACCTCTACACAAACTACTGTCATATCCACTTCCTCCGGTGGTGGCGGGGGAGGAGGCGGTGGTGGCTCCACTGGTGAAGATCTAGAAAACATAGCGTTTAAGGATGTACTGTCAGTATATACCGCAAAGGACGAGATTGTTGACTTTGATTTTGACAGCGAGAATAATGACATCGAATATATCCGTTACACATCATTAAGGAATGCAGGAAAGATCAGTACTACCATTGAAATATTGAAGAATACATCCACTTTTGTAGATAACGCACCTTCCGGATTAATCTACAGGAATATGAATGTCTGGATTGGCAAGACCGGCTATGCCACTGAGAACAATATCAAAGATCCTGTTATAGGATTCAAGGTCAGCAAAAAATGGGTTCTGGACAATGACATTGATCCTTCCACCATAGTGCTGAAAAGGTACAGCGATGACACCTGGCAAATGCTTGATACAAAACAGACTGATCCGGATGATAACTACCTTTACTTTGAAGCAAGCACTCCAGGATTCTCTGTTTTTGCAATAACAGCAGAAGAGCCACTAATAACAGATGAGAAAGAAAAGACCGGGATAACTGTCATGGAATTGGATGGCAGCACTTTGATGGAAGATATAACCGATTCGAATACATCCACAGCAGATAACAATGAAAGAGAAGACAATGGAAAACTTCCTGCTGTATCAGGTATCACAACAATGCTGATATTGGCCATTGCCTGTGTGCTTGTCAGAAAATAGCAAAATTAATATTCAACTGCATACCATTAAGCACTGGAGAAATCAAAGTTGAAAGGAACAGTGCTTGGTATTGAGGGTACTGCATGGAACCTCAGTGCTGCCATCGTTAATGAGCAAGATGTGATTGCAGAAGTATCCGACATGTATCGACCCCCCACAGGCGGGATACACCCAAGAGAAGCAGCCCAGCACCATGCAAAGTATGCATCCTATGTTGTAAAAGGGGTGCTTGAGGAAGCAAAAAAGAAAGGGGTCGATGCTTCAAAGATAGATGCTATTTCTTTTTCGCAGGGACCGGGGCTTGGTGCCTGCCTGCGTACCGTAGCAACAGCTGCCAGGATGCTTGCAATAACCCTTGATGTACCGCTTGTTGGTGTGAACCACTGTCTTGCCCATGTAGAAGTTGGCCGCTGGAAGACTCCGGCAACTGACCCGGTCACCCTCTATGTAAGTGGTGCAAATTCGCAGGTTCTGGCTTACCGAATGGGAAGATACAGGGTTTTCGGGGAAACACTTGATATAGGGCTTGGAAATGCCTTTGATAAGTTTGCAAGGAATGCCGGGCTCGGACATCCTGGTGGACCTCAGATAGAGCAGTTTGCAAAAGGAGCTTCAAAATATATTCCACTCCCGTACGTTGTAAAGGGAATGGATCTTTCCTTTTCAGGCTTATCTACGGCTGCTACCGAAGCCCTGAAGAATAATTCCATGAAAGATGTCTGCTATTCTTATCAGGAAACGGCCTTTGCGATGGTTGTAGAGGTCACGGAACGTGCTCTTGCACATACCGGAAAGAACGAGGTCCTGCTGGCAGGTGGGGTCGGAGCGAACATGAGACTTCGGGAAATGCTGGACATAATGTGCACAGAACGTGGAGCTTCTTTTTACGTACCTGAAAAAAGGTTCATGGGAGATAATGGTGCTATGATAGCCTATCTTGGACTTCTTATGTATGACTCTGGAAATATACTTGATATTGAGAACTCCCACGTAAATCCTAATTTCAGACCTGATGACGTAGACGTTACGTGGCTCCCTAAAGATTTTGAAGAAAGGAGAGAGACATGTATCTGACAAGTGGTGCCGAAGCAACCGTGAAAGTGGAAAAGGGGATAATTATCAAGGAAAGAGTACCTAAGAGCTACCGTCTGAAAGAGCTTGATGAAAGGATAAGGAAGGAGAGAACAAAGGCTGAAGCCAGGTTGTTATCTGAGGCCAGGAGAGCGGGTGTTCCTACACCCATTATTTATGATATCGATAACTCCACGATAAAAATGCAGTATCTTGACGGGACTGCACTAAGATCTGTTATTGACGAGAAGCTTAGTGAACAAATAGGAATCCTTGTAGCTGAACTACATATGGCAGGCATTATCCACGGAGATCTCACGACTTCCAACCTGATACTTGTCAATTACAGGATCTACATGATAGACTTTGGGCTCTCTTTCTTTGACAGTTGTACAGAAGCACGGGGAGTGGATGTACATGTCCTGTTCCAGACATTTGAAAGTACACACGATAACCATGAAAAACTCATTGAGGCATTCTGCAGGGGTTACCGACAGGAATTCAGGCAGGCTGATGAAGTGCTTGAAAGAGTAAAAGAGATAGAGAAAAGAGGAAGATATGCGTAAAATCGTATTTGTCACAGGCAATAAGGGTAAGTTCAGGGAAGTGAAAGACATACTTGCATCCAAGGGGTTTGAAGTCGTACAGAACACCGATGGCTATCCTGAACTTCAGGAAGACACTTTGGAACCTATTGCAGCATATGGTGCAAAATGGGCATCGTCAAAACTAGGATTGCCTGTCATTGTAGATGATTCGGGGCTTTTTATCAATGCACTCAATGGTTTTCCCGGACCATATTCTGCATTTGTTGAAAAGAACCTTGGAAACAGCCGAGTCCTTAAGGTAATGGAAGGTGAAACTGAAAGGTCAGCAGTGTTCAAGTCCGTTATAGGATACTGTGAACCCGGTGGTGAACCACTCACATTTACAGGAACTGTGAAAGGAAATATTGCCTTTGAAGAACTGGGTGCCGGAGGATTTGGATATGACCCCATATTCGATTATAATGGAAAGACCTTCGGAGAACTTGGTGATGAGGTAAAGAACAAGGTTTCACATCGTCGAAGGGCACTTGATAAGTTTCTGGAATGGCTGGAGTAAAAATAGGTAGGGGGAAGAAAGTGGGGACTAAAGAGACTTCATTTCTCAGGGATACGCGTGGTATTGACACTGTTCCTCTCAAGATGGTATTCTATCTTGCAGTGACAGGAGTCATCATATTCCTTGTAGCCTCTTCCTGGAACAGCTTATCTCCTGTTTATTCAAAAGCAAAGGACAGCAAGCAGATAAATGATGCTGCACTTGAATTGCTGTCAATACAGAATGGATATGCAAGGAACGTTCAGGAACAGAACGGTCCGGACGGATCCACATGCACTATTGGACTTTCCATGGATGATGTCGAATATCTTGCATTTGGAGTTGATCCAGACCCGGACATGAATGGTAACCTTACTGACACACAATGGGTTCAGGAAAACAATACGATAATCTGCAAGTATGTAAACGGCGCTAAAAACAGATATAATATTGATGGAAACATAATCCTTTTCAAAAAAGGAACATTGGATTATACTGGAAAGTGGACCCTAGATAACGATCATGATATAAATAAAAGCCTGGGAGTAGTAATTGAAGGACCTTTGGAAGGTAACTTCAATTTTGAACTGGTCCTTGCAGAGAAAAAATATACACTTTCGCACTTTTGATATCTTCTTTACTTTTTATATGATCTTTAATATCTCAGCAGGATGTACTTTTCATCGAAGTAGGCACCTGGTGTTGTAAAGTCAAACACTACAAGAGCTCCGGCCTCCGGCCTTACCTGGAAAGAAACTTCTGTTCTGGGGGCGAGACCTTCATACTCCTCGTCATCTTCAAGGAAAACTCTCCGTATATCCACTACTACTTCCATTATGTCACCTGTCCTTAATACCGGTTGCGTGGCTTTGAAAACGGTCTGATCACGAGTTCGTATAGGACTGACAGAGAAATATTCCTCTGTAGGCAAATGTATCTCATCACTTGTATCTGCAGTATCATATCGGATATTAGCAACATGTGAACCATCCGACAGATAAATAATCAGTTGTGACAGATCAACGTCCTCACTACCTGGACCAAGAGATACAGAGATATGTAACTTTGTTATCTGGCCATAGTCAACTGCATCGCTCACAATAACCGTACCTGAGGTACTGCCTGATGTATCAGAGACTGTGAAATTATGAGAGCCGGCGCGTGAGAAACGATATTCATAATAGGAACCATCCTCAACTGAAGTGGCATCTTCACCGTTTACAGAAATATTAAACGCCCCTGAAGAAGAGATCCACTCAACCATTTCACCTTTGGAACAACTTAAATTGGCATCTGAAACTACACCGTCTGTGACCGTCACCGTGGTATATGTAGCACGCTCACCTTCCACACGGTCAATCCTCATATTGGAAGCAACTTCACGTGTTGTTTCCTGACCGGTCTGGGATGCTTTTTGCTGTAGCACACCAGAAGTCTTGATTAAAAGAGCCGACGCTACTGCCGCTACAAGTACCATGGATATGAAAATGATAAGGGTACCTATACCTACCTGTGCACGGTTGTCACTGTGCATTAATTGCTTCTGATTTGCTTTCGTGCGATTCCCTCATGAAACGTTTTAGCAATCGTGTAACAGGATTATATTGCTAGTTATACTATATTAATCCTGTTATTTAATGTTTTTGAATTGTCCTTATAGATAGTATCATCTTAATATCCATAAGGATTTATATATCGGGTTATAACGTGTCTTATATTTAAAATAACCTGTAAACTCGATTATAGCCGACTGTAAAAGATTATACAAAACAGGATTTCTCCATGAGAATTGCACGGGCTGGTGCACCATCACACCCAATCAATTTTAATGGAAGGCATACAAAAAAGTAAATGCCAGAAACTACTTCCGATAAGTGCAAATGCTCAACAATGTTTATTCCATTGCGCAAAAACAGACGATGATTGGGCAGAGAGGATTCAGAGTCAACTGAAAGAGTATCAACTCCTACTACCCGAAATCCGTGTTCAAGTATCCAGGCACCAGCAGTTGCCGCAAGCATCCTAGGGGAAGCCACAATTCCCGATGACCCTGAAAATGCTACTGTTTTGATCAAAAGTACATCGATACTATATTCATCTGCATATTCCACATAACATTTTTTAAGCTCATCTGCGGTAATGCAACCTTCCCCGGAAGAAAGGTCCAGCAAAACAGCGTTTCCAACAAACGATGCAGGATCAATTACATCAACATTTATCCCATTCTCAAATACATGGGAAGGAGCATCAACATGAGTGCCGGTATGCGTGCCAATGCTAATCCTGGAGACTACAAAACCATCTTTTTCGATAAAAGAAACTTTTTCGATAAGCGGTATTGGATCGCCTTCATAAACCGGAGTATCTGCAGAGATACCGGTGGTTATGTCTATTATTTTTCCTGGCATTTCAAACTAAGAAAAAGAGTGATTCACTCCAGAAAACGGAGCGAGTTGTCAAGAACAGCATACGCCTGTTTTTCAGTCAATCCTGCACCCATGGCCACTTTAAGAGCAAACTCCCTTGTAATGAGATTGTCCGGGCTGTGGGTATCCGTATCAACTACCAGAGTAGCACCTGCCTCCATGCCGATCCTTGCAACATGACCGTTGGTCCTGTTGTGCCCATTCCGGGCAGTAATCTCAAGACACACGTCATTGTCACGGGCATTCTCAGCTTCCTCAATTGTAATAAAGCCAGGGTGTGCAAGTATATCCACATCTGCAAGCTCGACTGATGCAGCATTGGTGCCAGGCATGACGGGTTCATTTATCGTTTCACCGTGAACCACCACGACCTCAGCGCCCAGCTCTTTTGCCATCCTTGCAAGAGGAGCTATCTTACGAGGTGGAACGTGAGTTATCTCCACACCTACAAGGACCCGGATATCGAACTCGTCCTCCAGGTATTTGGCCTTGCTTACGTTTTTTATAACATGTTCCACATTTGTGAAATCAACGTGATCTGTGATACCTATTGCCCTGTATCCGTGAACTACCGCCCTTCTTACAAGTTCACTGGGAATCAACTCCCCATCACTGAAAATAGAATGAGTATGCATATCTATCATAAGAATACCTCATATAAGAATACCTCATTGAGTCTGAGAATGAGTTATTATATGTCCTGAAATTAGATAAAGTCATTCGTAGGAAAACAAAACTAATAATAAAATAATATTAATTATAATATTGATTATAATAATCTTAATTTATAGGCAATGCCTACAAATAAAAATATTCGTAAAACTATGAATCTCTAATCAGAAAAGATGAAAGATAAGCAGATCATCATATCAATACATCCATTTTTTAAAAACATGTAGCTTATTTTTGTTCATTATTTGATCAAATACTTTTGTAAGCCCTTGCAATGTTGTAGATTACTCCTTCATGCTCCACTGGGAAAAGATTTAGAGTAAATACATTCAATGCTTCATGATAGGCATCAACAGCCATTTCAACATTACTTTCTTTATTTTCTATTTCCGACATGACAAAATAGGCATTCCCAAGATTATTCTGGACAGTAGCAAACTCCATTGGACGGCTTTCGAGAGTATACACTTCAAGAGCGTTATTGAAACAAACTATGGCATTGTTTATGTTACTCTTTCTATCGCTGAACCGGGACAATTCAATATACAGGTTTCCCAGGTTGTTCTGAACTCCCGCATACTCCATAGGATAAGTACCATATCTGAAAACTCTCAGAGACTCATCATATGCACTAAGAGCATCCTGAAGATTCCCTACATCCCCTACAGCATTGCCCTTCTTACGCAAGGCATTACCAAGCTTGTTGTTTATAGATGCAAAGTAGACAGGGTCCACAGCTAGGGAATAGTAATCAAGTGCTTCAATATAATAACCGATAGAATTGTTGAGATTCTCTTCATTATCATGAAAAGCGTATAATTTTATGTACGCATCGCCCAGACTGTACTGCACCATAGCATATTCAGCCGGATACGCGCTCTTTGTGATGAATTTCAGGGAAGAATCATAGGCATATATACTGTTCTTCAGGTTACTTGAAGCATTTGCGGTATCTGTCAGAGCCATTTCGTCGTAAGTTCTACCACGATAATAGTTGTTCATCCCATATTCAAGGGGAAACTCATTTGAAGATATCATCCCGAATACAGAATTGTAGACCTGCAATGCATGATCATAGTTACCTTCGTCCCGCAGTGCTGATGCCTGCCACCAGGCAGAATCTATTTCATGCAATGTTTTTTGCTGTTGTATATAGTCACCAAAAAAACCATAGCCAGCCACAAGAACCACGATAATGGCAAGGAATACAGGAAGGTATTTGGAACGATTTTTAGGAGCAGGGATTTCCGCATTCATATGACCAGATTCTTAAAGTTTTACAGAACCTGTTTTAGATGGAAGTAGTTCTGTTCAATAAAGTACTACACGTACATTTGCTAATCTTGTATAAAAAATATACTGTTTAAATATATAAGTGTAAATGGCAATTTCATACCTGATGAATGGATTTATCTCGTTTTCGAATAACTTCTGCAAAGGCAAAGTTAGGTTTTACATCCATTATCCTTATCCTCACATAATCCCCAATATCAACACCTTTTACAAAAACAACAAAATTATCTATCAGAACTGCACCATCACCACTTGAACCGAGTTCATTTATCTCAACATCAAATTCATCGCCACGCCTGACAGGCGATGTGAGGAACTTCTTGCCGACTATATAAATTTCAGCACTCTGGGATCTTGAAGCCTGTGGGGAATAAGAACGCGTGAAAGCGAAATTGTTCTTTACTTCTTCAAGGAAAAACTTGAACATATCGCCCTGGAAGACCTTGACCACAAAGTGTCCTCCGGGTTTAAGGATCTTCTTTGCACATCCAAGAGCTGATCTTGTAAGGTCGATGGACCGCCCGTGATCAAGACTCCAGTTTCCACTGAGATTTGGAGCAGCATCACATATAACAACATCTACTCCTGCATGCCCAACAAGATCTAGTATCTTTTCGATCGTCTTATCAGAAGTGATGTCACCTACAATCGTTTCAACACCATCGATCGGAGATATTCTCTTTAAGTCAACACCAACAACCCGTCCGCCTGATAGCTGCTTTGCAACTTCCAGCCAGCCACCGGGAGCCGCACCCAGATCAACCACAGTATCTCCCTCTGTGATGATATTGTGTTTCCCATTTATCTGAAAAAGCTTGTAAGATGCCCTTGAACGAAAGCCTTCGTCCTTAGCTTTCCAGTAATATTTATCGCGCCTGTCTCTTGCCATATGGATCAGTTACCTGATAATACCTAAAAGTCAAATACCTTGTGCCGACTTCAGAGTTTCGATCCTGCTACTGAGCCCCTGTATCTCAGCCCCAATAGCAGACATGTCACCCGGAAGCCAGAAATTGTAATCATAATACTGGTTCAGTATATCACTATACCTGTGTTCAAGGTTTTCGAGGTCTTTTTGATGGAACTTTCCCTTGTTAATAGAATCTATTTTACTTTCCAGGTTCTTTATTCTTTTATGAAGATTCTTGCTAAACCTGCTTGCCACCCTGCTAAGATCAACTTCTCTCTTTGTCATCTCAAGTATGTCAATGACCTCACTCAGTTCAAAAGGGATTTCAGGAAATGCATTCGGCCCTGATATAAAATATGAAAGATCATTCTCTTCCAGGCCTTCTACCTCTTCCCAGGACACAACAGCAATGAGATGTTCCTTTTCAGCATCTTCACATATATTTTTTATCGACGGCTGAGTTAGCGGAACACTGCCCCTGAGCAAGGACAATTCTTTTGCAACTGTGTATATTTCTACGACAGTCAGGGCACCAAGAGCATCTATTACCCCACAAAGCTCTTCTTTACTTATCATATCGATCGACCTCATCAGAACCTATATCTACGATATACCAAAATCTGTTTCAGTACATCTGACATATTATGTTTTTCGATGTGAATATCAGATGAAGAGACTATTTGATTAATAGACAAAGGAACATCTGTAGTTATTTCTCTTGCAAGCTGTGGATCACCTGCTAAGATTATGTAATCTAGGTTTCCTTCAAATTCGTCAAGCAAACTCTTAAGGGATAGCTTTACCTTATCAATATGATGCGCAATATCCTCACCCCTTAGGCGCTCAAACCGCCTCTGGCTAAAACCTCCCTTTGAATGCTTGGCCTTCACACTGCTTTTGATCATCTGGAATGAGTCAAATTCTTCAGAGTCAAGTGAACAGCCTACAAAGGACTCACCTGCATGCGCAACCAGAACACACACGCTTAAGCCTTCTTTTAGAGAGGAAAGTAGAGGAGTTGTGTCAAAAGTGGCTCCGGTATCCCAGTAAGACCTTTTCAATGGCAAAGGAGGAACGATCAGTTCATTTACCAGATGATCAGGTGAATGGAATAATACAAAACCTGTGGATGAATCGATCTTCCCGACCAACGTGAGAGTTTCACTGTCTAACCTGTCGGCCAGGGTTTCATTATCTTTTATGCTATCAAGTTTATCTCCGGAAGCAATGTAGACCGTAAGCAAGGACTCTGCCGGGTACTTTAGAGACGAAATGGACAATAGGAACTCTTCAGTCTGCTGTTTGTTGAACAGGTCAACACGGGTGAATGATAATTCCTCGGGTGCATCAGTCCTTTGCCTCTCAAGCTCATGCTCCATAGTGAGGAGCTTTACCTCTGCCACCTTAAGCTTTTCTTCTGCCTCCTGCTTTGCTGCAATGGCTTTCTTTTCAGAAACTAGACCTTTTTCATACCTGATATTGGCTGTTTTCACATCCAACTCAAGTTCAAGTATGTGTGACTGAAGCTTGTTGATCACGTTCTCCAGTTCTTCTTTACCGGAATATTTTCTGAAGATATAGTTGATATTGTTAATGACCTTGTCTTTTTCGACCATCTAACTGCAATAAAAGCTTCCTCTGTAAAAAATCTGCCTATATGAAACGAGAATATCAACCATAAATGAACTTAATGGGCAAAAGAATTAAAATTCTAAAGTAAAATGAAAAATGTAAATAAAAAAAAGAACTCAGGCATCCATCACAAGACGGAAGCCTGTGGATGAATCACCATCACGAGGGTCATTTTTTGTCCTGTATGCAGTATAAAGTGCATTTTCCTTGCTAGAGTAACTGCCGCCTCTGGTAACTCTCATGGAATTAACCCCATTGTCAACTGCACTGCCGTCCTCTTTTGCGCCAGAATAACTATCCACCCAGCTATCCTGCACAAATTCCCAGACGTTTCCATGTATGTCATAAAGTCCCCACGGATTTGGCAGTTTTTCACCTACGTTATGGGTTTTGTCATAGGAGTTTACCTGATACCAGGCATAATCTTTCAGGAAAGGTCCTTCTTTTTCATTAATTTCCCCAAAAGAGTATAATGTGTTTGTTCCGGCCCTTGCGGCATATTCCCATTCGGCTTCTGTTGGAAGCCTGTATTTTGTGGTGCCTTCTAGCTCATTAAGCTTGTCAATGAAATCCTGGACATCGATCCATGAAACACTTTCAACCGGCTGGTTGTCACCTTTGGAACTTGAAGGATTGCTGCCCATGACTGCCTTCCATTGAGCCTGTGTCACTTCATATGTACCGATGTAGAATGAATTTCGCAGCCTTACCTCATGGACCGGCTGGGAATAAGCATACTTTGATGTACCCATGCTGAAACTTCCGGCTTCGATACGCTGGAATTCAATCCCTATGGAGTTTGTGAACTCGTCACCCAGATCACCACTGCTTGCCGTTGAACTGCTTGCTTTATTGTCACTGCCATTATCATCTGAAGTACATCCGGTTGCAGAAATAGCAAACAGGAGAACTGCCAGAATTATTATTACTTGTTTTGTACCTATCCGCATAATAAGGCCTCTCTGACTCTTTCCTCAGGCATAATGATATTAATAGATATCTATTTGCACCCCATAGAACAGCATCATATCTGGTGTCCGGGCATGCGCTCAGATGTCAGTCATACTTTTCAATAAAATAACCTAGCAGGCTTCCAAGTATAACAGTCATGATAAACATAGGAATAAGACTTACAGGATTATTCCACCCTATCAATATCCCTACAGGAATAAGCAGTAATAAGGAAATGACAAGCCCCTTCAAAGCAGGAGATAGTTTCAGGCTTGATGTGGATATGATAAATCCTGCAACCACCCAGTGAAAGAAAGCTGACATGTTGGCATCCCATGTTAGATTTTGAATTACCATTGGGATTACGTCAATAACACCTGCACCGATTCCAAGTAAAACACCTTTTTTGACCTTATCTGAGTTTGCCAGAGTATTCCCTCCAATAGATTATAATCCCCTATCACATGACTTAAATCTGCCTCTTGCTCATTCCTCAAAATACTCAAACGCATCGATTATGTCCAGATAAACTCCATCAAATCCCGCATCGAGTATCATATCCAGGTACGCATCCTCATTTCCATAGATGACAGACTGCCACTCCTCATTCCAGTAGCGTACCTTGTAATTGCCCCCCCAATCGGGATTTTCAGCTTCAAGCCATTCAGAAGAGCCAGTACTCCATGATCCATCCCAGTAGTACCGGTAGTCCTCAGCTTCACCGATGCTCATGTAGGCAATCACCCGTCTTGAGCCACCATTTGATTTGGTTTTCAGGGAAGAGATATCATCTGATGTCAGAGGCAAATCATAAAAGAATAGATCGATAAGAATTACATCGTAGTCAGTTTCCTGTAAGCTTTCCAGAAACTCTTCCTTGCTGCCAGATTCCTCCGGATTGATGATGTACAGGAAGTTCTCAGCATCATCAAGAGATTGAATGTCGTTACTGTTGACATTGTATGGCTCTGCTGGATAATCCGGGATCGTATCAAGGTCCCTGCTGTCAGCAGCAAAGGAGATGTAACCCCGGTTTGCATTCTCACGATATGAAGCATTGACAAAAGATTTAGTCCAGCAGTAATCGGTTACCAGTACAACTACACCGTTGTCCCTGGCAACATCCAGCAACGATGCCATGTATTCCGAATCTTCTTCTTCTGTTGCCACGTTGTCATCATCGTAACCAAAGAAGAGATCTTCCCTGCCAACTCCGCCAATGGCTGCAATGTAATCCTGTACAATCGGATCATCCGCCTCTCCGCCGGATGTCAGAAGTTCCTGACCGTTCTGCGGGATGATCATGAAATCCGGGTTCTTCTGTTTTGAGTAAGTGCTGATGCCGATGACAAAATCACGCATTTGCTGGCGATAGTCTGAAACTGATGTGAAAGGTTCGGTAGTTCCAGAAGCATCAGATTCAGTGATTTCTGAAAGGTCATTCGTCTTGGGAGACTCAGGAATATTCGTTCCATTACCTGAACACCCAGATGTAAGGACTATGAGCGTAATGAGAAAAATAATTGCCAGTAATTTCAAATCCATATATAAGTAGTATAGGAAGAACAAGATAAACGTTAGTATTTACCTGCTTCAAAATCAGGATTCATCCACACCATGGGAATATCAGCCTCAAATCCCCCGTCCTTTCTCCTGATCTTTTTCTCCATCCTGCCTTCCTCCACAAAACCAAGAGACTTGTAAAGGCTTCTGGCCGCGTGGTTACTTTCCTTTGCGATCAGCTCGACCCTGAGAACCTCGGGGTGTTCCTTCCTTACCGTTTCAAGCATGGTTGTGAAAAGCATCCTGCCGATTCTCTGTCTCTGGAAGGACGGGTGCACGGCGATGGTCAGGTGCTCGAACACATGTGAGAACACACTGAGAGATGAACGGTAGGTGTGTAGATCAGCGATTATGCGGTCATTCTCAGTATCATCAACCACGAGGATGATGCCATCTTTAAGACTGTTGGTGAGGAACTTGTGTATGTACTCCTCTGTGACCTCATGAGGTTCACGGATAATGCCACCTGAAATTGAGGCTACCTCACGATAGAGAGTCAAGAGTTTGGATTTGTCTGCGATGGTTGCAGGACGCGGGACAAAGGGAGAGGTCATAATGGGGATGATATGGAACAATAATATTGGAATTTATCGTAAGTGGATGGGAATGAATCTAATATATGGGCTCTATAAAGTTGATTACGTACCTACGTAAGTTAATATTAATTGGAATTATGGGAAAGTGCCGCCTTCGGCGGGATGATAATTCATTTACACAAATGTAAATGAAAATAAATATAAAGAATTATGTTAAAACAACCTTCCCATTTTAAATACTAAAATCCACTTATTCATCAAATAAGGACGGAATATGCCTCAGATTCCAAATGAACACCCGACACTCTGGATTAGATCCACTAGATCAGAATCGCTGAAAGGCAAGACCATCGTACTTGCAGTCACAGGGAGCATTGCCGCTGTAAGGACTGTGGAACTTGCCCGGGAATTTATCCGCAGGGGCGCAGATGTCTATGCAGTTATGAGCGAGGCTTCCGGGTGGATAATCAACCCCATGGCCCTGCATTATGCAACCGGGAATGAGGTCATCACCGCGATCACGGGAAAGGTTGAGCATGTGGAGTTCTTTGGCAACCTCGGCAGGGCAGACCTGTTGCTTGTGGCTCCTGCAACAGCCAATACCATCGGCAAGATAGCGGCGGGGATAGATGACACACCTGTAACCACCTTCGCAACCACAGCCATCGGTGCAGGCAAACCGGTAATGATAGTGCCTGCAATGCATGAGGACATGTACGATCATCCGGCTGTCATGGAGAACATAGAGAAAATGAAAGGCTGGGGGATCAACTTCATCGGACCGAAAATAGAAGAAGGTATAGCAAAGATAGCCGGAAATGATGAGATCGTACTTGGGGTTGAGAGGGCTATCGGAAAAAGAACACTCTGCGGGAAGAAGGTACTCATTACAAGCGGGTCTACGGCGGAATCTATTGATCCTATACGGATACTTACTAACAGGGCATCCGGGAAGACTGGGAATGAGCTGGCCCTTGAAGCCTACCGCAGGGGTGCTGATGTCACCATAGTGCACAGGAACAAGCTCGGAGTTTCAGGTATCAACGAGATATATATCGAAACAGCGGCTCAGATGACCGATGCAGTACTTGATGAACTCGCAAAGGGATA
Source organism: Methanolobus psychrotolerans (assembly GCF_002243045.1). Classification (GTDB taxonomy): domain Archaea; phylum Halobacteriota; class Methanosarcinia; order Methanosarcinales; family Methanosarcinaceae; genus Methanolobus; species Methanolobus psychrotolerans. The sequence goes on along the minus strand of NZ_MBKP01000021.1, from coordinate 53,775 downwards.
TGATGTACTCATAAGTTCTGCTGCAATTGCAGACTATACCATTGATGCAAGCAGGCAGAAAATAAAATCTGGAGAAGGACTTGAATTATCATTCAAATCCACACGCAAGCTAATAAAAGAAGCAAGAAAGGCGTATCCGCAGGTGAAGATAGTCGGGTTCAAGGCTGAAGCCGGAGTGAACACGGAAGAGCTGCTTAAAAGGGCGAAGCAGACCCTTGAAAGTTCCGGGCTTGATATGATAGTTGCCAATGAGGTCAGCAAAGGTGGCATTGGGGCTGACACTAATAATGTTACTATAATATACTCCGGCGGAAAGGATAATCTCAATACTGAAGGTTCCAAAAGTCTTATTGCAAATGTCCTTATGGATGAGATAACTGGACTGCTAACATCAAAGGACGAAGAATAGATGCCATGCAAATCATACAAAGATAATGTGACTGCCAAGGCTTTTGCACCGGCCCATATTACAGGTTTTTTTCAGATACACGACCACGATGACCCTATTAAAAAGGGTTCAACAGGATGCGGAGTGGTGCTTGACGGTGGCATTCACACCACCGTAACAATTGGCGAAGAAATAGATGATACAGAGATATTCCTCAACGGAACAAAGGTCACCGGAGATACCAGCCGGGCTGTTGTGGAAACCATCACTGAATTTCCTGTGAAAATTGAAAGCATGTCTGACATACCCATAGGATGCGGGTTCGGAGCATCAGGGGCAGGAGCACTTGGAACCGCCTATGCACTGAACCACGCCCTAACACTTGACCTTACCGCAAGCCAGCTCAATGATATTGCACACGTGGCAGAAGTAAGTAATCGCAGCGGTCTGGGAGATGTTACAGGACAGGCACACGGCGGGATTCTTATCCGAAAAACACCCGGAGCACCATCCATAGCATCTGTTGACTGGATACCTTCAAAAGAAGAAGATGTCTACTGTGTGGTTCTCGGGGAACTGTCTACAAAATCAGTCCTGAGCAACCCAGGGACGGTCAAGGACATCAATGCTGCCGGAAGGGAAGCCATGAAAAAACTAATTCGACGGCCTTCAGTTGATAATTTCATGCTCTGCTCAAGAGAGTTTACCATACAGAGCAGGCTTGCCAGTGATGAAGTCAATGATGCTATTGAAGCAGCAGGATCTATCGGAGTTACAGCATCCCAGGCAATGCTTGGAAATACAGTATTTTCAATGCCTTCGCCATCACTAAGAAAAGAGCTTGAAAATGTCTTTTCGGATTTTGGGACTGTGCTCAGATTCAGGATAAGGACTGGCAGCATAAAAATTACCTGAGTGAAAACATATTTAAGATTTCCATTTATAGATAGTATAAAAACGGTTATAAGTAGTAAAGGAGAGGCTAAAAACATGGTTGTTGAAGGAGAATGGGACCCAGTGCCATCTAAAAGGACACCTGATTTCCCAATTAAAGAAATACCACCCATTGTGGGAAAGATATCACGCTTAATTGGTGTGGGTTTCATTATATTGATTATTTTTTCAGTAATGTTCGGTTCTATTTTTGTTTCTGTGGGAGCCGGCGAGGTTGGTGTGAAATTCAACCAGTTCGGTGGTGTGGAAGAAGGGGAACTCGGAGAAGGACTGCATATAGTACCACCCTGGGTCAGTGTAACCAAATACTCGGTCAGAAGTGAAACATACACCATGAGCGGGGTAGAGGATGAAAGAATGACAGCGGGGGAGGATCAAATAAAAGCCCTCACTGCAGAAGGACTTACTGTAGGACTGGATATTACTGTAAGGTACAGGCTGATACCTGATGAGGTCAGCACCGTTCACCAGACCCTGGGAACTAACTATGCAGAGAAGATCATACGCCCAACAATAAGATCATCCATACGTGAAGTCGTGTCCACCAAGACTGCTCTGGAAGTATATGGAGAGCAAAGGGAGGCAGTGGCCGGGGAGATGCTTACCAACATAGCAACAGCTTTGCAAAAAGATGGTATAGTTGTGGAGGAAGTACTGGTAAGGAACGTTGTGCTGCCAACCAGAGTTGCTGAAGCAATTGAAGCTAAGCTTCAGGCTGATCAGGAAGCACAGAGGATGATATTTGTCAAGCAAAAGGAACAGCTTGAGGCTGAAAGGAAGATCATTGAGGCCAACGGTGTTGCAAACGCAACCATTGCCGAGGCACTTGGTGAAGCTGAAGCACTCAGGATCATCAACGAACAGCTGGCAAAGAATCCCAACCTCATAAACTACAAGTACATACAGATGTTGCAAGGACAGGAAATACAGACGATGATCGTCCCCACAGACCAGGGGATAATACTGGATGCCAGCAAATAAACATCAGGAGAAAACGGACTGAATGACAGAAATTCCAAAGGACCACCCCCGATATGAATCCCTTATCACAAGGGAGAAGATTGTAGAAGGAGTAAATATAGGAGTCACCAGTAAGCAGGGACTGGTTGCCCAGGGACGTGGCGAAGCCTTTGACTATATAATAGGAGAAAAGACAACTGAATCAGCAGCCATTGCCGAAAGAGCAGCTGTTGCACACATGCTTCTTGCAGATAATCCCATAATATCCGTGAATGGGAACACTGCAGCTCTTGTGCCTGACCTGATGGTATCCCTTGCCGATGTTCTGGGCGCAAGACTGGAAGTGAACCTTTTCCACAGGAGCGATGCAAGGGTGCATAAGATTGCAGAACATCTGAAGGCACACGGTGCTGGTGTGGTCCTTGGCGGCAAGGGCGACAAGAGGCTTGACCTTTCACACGACAGGGCAATCGTTGATGAAGAAGGTATTTTCACTGCAGACGTTGTGCTGGTGCCCCTTGAAGACGGAGACCGCTGCAAGAAGCTTGTGGAAATGGGAAAGACCGTTATTGCAATTGACCTGAATCCCCTTTCCAGGACATCACTGACTGCCACCATAACCATTGTAGATAACGTTACAAGGGCACTTAGCAACATGGTGCAGTTCACAAAGGACATGAAAGGCGGAAGCAAAGACTCCCTTCAGGCTGTTATTGATGCCTATGATAATGACAGGGTCATATCGGATGCCCTCTACACTATGAGAGAGAATCTGAAGAACAAAGCTGAAGAAAGGGGTATCACATGGATCTGATAGAAACCACGCGACAGTTCGTTGCAAAAGTACTGGCAGGTGAACCAAGTACCCATGACATGTCACATATCGAGCGTGTGGAGAACACCTGCATAAGGATACATGAAAAAGAAGGTGGTGACCTTCAGGTCCTTCGTCTTGCAGCCCTTTTGCATGATGTGGGAATTGTAAAGGAACATGAAGAAGGTGGGAATCATGCGCAGTACAGCGCAGAGATTGCACGTGAGTTCCTTAATGACAACGGAGCAGAGGCAGAACTCATCGACCATGTGGCATCATGTATCCTCAGCCACCGTTTCAGCCGGGGGATGCAGGCACAGACCATCGAGGCTAAGATCCTGCAGGATGCCGACAGGATAGATGCACTTGGAGCTGTTGGAATTTTCCGCTCCCTGGTATCGATGGGTGCGTTAAGGACACTGAAACAGACCATCGGGACTGTGAAGGAGACTTCCATGAACGCTTACACGGAAGACCCGTTCGATGGCTTTTATGAGTATATGGAGAAGAAACCTTTCAAAATAAAGGACAGGCTCAATACAGAGACAGCAAAGGAGATTGCAGACCAGAGACTTACGATAATGCAGACGTATCTGGAGCAACTAAAGGAAGAAACAACACAGGAGAGAGATAATGGCTGATATGATAATCAAAAATGCTTATATCCTCACAATGGACCCCTCTGTCGGAGACATAGAGAATGGGGCGGTGGTCATTGAGAACGGAAAGATAAAGGAGATAGGCACATCCACAAAATGCAGTGCCGAGAAAGTAATCGATGCTAAAGGATCAGTCCTTATGCCAGGGCTGGTAAACACTCACTGTCATGCAGGTATGACCATCTTCAGAGGCTATGCTGATGACATGCAATTGCAGGACTGGCTTGAGAACCACATCTGGCCAGCCGAAGCAAAACTTACGGACGAGGATATTTATGCGGGCACAAGGCTTGCATGCCTTGAGATGATACGTTCCGGTACCATCGCTTTTGCGGATATGTACATCCATGAGAACAGGGTTGCTCAGGCTGTAGACAAAGCAGGTATCCGTGCAGCACTTTCCTACGGCATGATTGATTTTGGCGATAAGGAAAAAGCAGATAAGGAGCTGAAAGAAGGTAGTGCTTTTGTCAAAGAATGGAACGGGAAAGCCGATGGCAGGATTGATACAATGTACGGGCCACATGCACCTAACACATGTTCCAGAGATTTCCTGATAAGAGTTAAAGAGCATGCGGTCAGGGATAATGTCAAGATACACATTCATGTCCTTGAGACCGAAGCAGAACTCAACTATATGAAGGAGAACTTCGGCATGTGTTCCATACACTTCCTCAAGGGTATCGATTTCTGGGGACCTGACGTACTTGCAGCGCATTGCGTATGGCTTTCCGACGGCGACATAAAGATACTTGCAGAATATGGTGTCAATATCTCCCATAATCCGGTCAGCAATATGAAACTTGCATCGGGAATCTGCCCGGTATCCAAACTCCTGGACGCTGGAGCTAATGTATGTATTGGAACTGACGGATGCGCTTCCAACAACAACCTTGACATGTTCGAGGAAATGAGAACCGCAGCACTTTTACAAAAGGTCAGCACAATGGATCCAACTGTACTTCCTGCACGCACGGTACTGGCGATGGCAACTGTCAATGGTGCGAAGGCGCTTGGCATTAAAAGCGGTATGCTGAAGGAAGGATATAACGCCGATATGATCATAGTTGATATGAACAAAGCTCACCTGACACCAGTCTATGATGTTGCATCACACCTTGTGTATGCTGCCAGCGGCAAGGATGTGAAGACCACCATCGTGAACGGTAAGGTCCTCATGGAAGATGGAAAGGTCCTGTCAATGGATGAGCAGGAAGTAATAGACGCTGCAATTAAAAGGTCAAAAGACCTTATATCGAAGATTAACAGTTGATTAGTTTGTTAATTGACATTTATCTGGAATAATACTGGAGAATTTAGATGAGTGATACTGAAATGATAGAATCCGGCAACATGAAGATCGGCTGGGTTCGCAACCATATGCCTGTTCTCAATATCATCAGGGAACAGTTCGAGAAAGAAAAACCTCTTGCAGGCCACAAGATAGGCATGGCTTTACACGTAGAGGCAAAGACTGCCGCCCTGGTGGAAACACTGGCTATCGGTGGAGCAGAGGTAGTTATCACAGGATGTAATCCGTTAAGCACACAGGACGACGTTGCTCTTGCCCTTCACGGAAAAAAGAACATCCAGTGCTTCGCAAAGTATGACTGCTGCAACGAAGAGTATTATGAAGCCATTGACAAGGTCCTTGACTTTAAGCCTGACATCACCATAGATGACGGTGCAGACCTTATTTTTAAGCTTCACACAGAACGCACTGACCTTTTACCGCTTATCCTTGGTGGCTGTGAGGAAACAACAACAGGCATTCACAGGCTCAAAGCCATGGAACGTGATGGTGCACTGAAGATGCCGGTAATTGCAGTCAATGATGCAATGACAAAATTCCTTTTTGATAACCGCTATGGTACCGGCCAGTCGGCATGGGATGGCATAATGAGAACAACTAACCTCCTTGTGGCAGGTAAGAATGTTGTCATTGGCGGATACGGCTGGTGTGGCAAAGGCACTGCGATGCGTGCAAAAGGACTTGGTGCAAACGTAATTGTTACCGAGATAGACCCTATAAGGGCGCTTGAAGCACGTATGGACGGAAACCAGGTCATGCCAATGAAAGAAGCTGCAAAGATAGGAGACATTTTCCTCACAACCACAGGTAACAGGGATATTCTGAACAGAGAAGACTTTGAGGTTATCAAGGATGGTGCCATACTTGCAAACGCAGGACACTTTAACGTAGAGATCAACCTTGAGGATCTTAAGTCCATGGCAAGTTCTGTAAAGACTGTAAGGAATAACATCAAGGAATACAAACTCAAGGACAGGCGTGTCTATGTGCTTGCAGACGGAAGGCTTGTGAACCTTGCAGCAGGTGACGGCCATCCTGCAGAGGTCATGGATATGAGCTTTGCAAACCAGGCACTTTGCGTAAGGTACATCGCGGAGAACAAGCTAAGCAACGGAGTACATGCAGTACCTCATGAACTGGACATGGGAATTGCAGAGATGAAACTCATGTCCATGGGCATAACCATTGACAAACTGTCAGATGAACAGACAGCATATATGAATGACTGGGAATCAGGGACTTAAGTCCCTTTTTTTATTAAATGAACGGATTTTATGGTTGCTACACCGAAAATATCGCTTTAAATAGAAGGATACAGATTTGCGAGTGGAGATAACTGCACATACTTTGTAAAAAGTAGAAATTATCACATATAAACTTTCTGCTTTTGATTAAATTAAAGGCACATTAATAAAAAACATATAAGTATTAGTAGGTTATTGTTAATTATAGCAGTCCCGACATAAAGGGGGACACATAAACTATATATACCATAACTGCTTTTATCCCCCGCTACACCGAAGTCGATGAACGTGAAGCAGCCTCAGCAAATCCACCCAACAAATTGGGCTCGTAGCTCAGTCAGGCAGAGCGTCTGGCTTTTAACCAGACGGCCTAGGGTTCAAATCCCTACGAGCCCGCCATCACTTTGCACAAGAGTGTTCACGTTCACATTTTTGAGGGAGGAGTAATCAATTGAGAAAATTTAGCCTGCTTGACCATCAGTTAATCCCGAAACATGAGATTATGTTGGAAGATGAACTTAAATCTGTTTTAAAGCAATATGTAATTGAGAAGGAACAACTACCCAAGATAAAGGTTGTTGATCCGGTCATACAGGAAATCGGGGCGCAGGTGGGAGACGTTGTTAGGATCACTCGTAACAGCCAGACCGCAGGCGAAGCATTTTACTATCGACTTGTTATCGCTTGAAGAAGCGAATTTCATATTATAATCCATATTGCATGGCTTTTTTACAATAATATAAATCACAATCACACAAAGAAGGTGCTATCATAGCGTTAACCAAAGGACAGATCCCACGTTCGTTTTTCACGAAAGATAAGATCGTACAGCATCACATCGATTCATATAATAAGTTTTTGGAGACAGGGCTGCAAAAGATCATCGATGAGCAGAAGATCATAGAAACCGACCTCGAAGACACATACATAAAACTAGGTACTATCCGCGTAGAGAACCCGGTTGTAAAAGAAGCAGACGGAGCTATTGAGAACCTGTATCCTAACGAAGCAAGACTCAGGAACCTCTCCTATTCAGCACCCCTATACCTGCAGATGAGTGTTGTGGAAAACGATGAGGAAAAGGAGCCACAGGAAGCGAAGATAGGCCAGCTTCCGGTGATGATCAAATCCAATATATGCAACCTCATTGATCTTACGGAGGACGAGATGGTCAAATTCGGTGAAGATCCACTTGACCCGGGAGGATATTTCATTGTAAACGGAACCGAGCGTGTGGTCATGACCCTGGAAGACCTCGCACCGAATAAGATACTCACGGAATTAGGTGAAAGATATGGAGACACCATAGAAGTGTCCAAAGTATTCTCACAGAGAAGAGGATACAGAGCCCTTGTTGTTGTAGAAAGAGGCAGGAAATCCCTTCTGGAAGTATCTTTCCCTTCCATTTCAGGACGTATCAATTTCACAACACTCATGAGATCACTTGGTGTTGAGACTGATGAAGAGCTTGTAAAGGCAGTATCCACTGATCCGGAGATTATGAAGTTTATGTTCGAAAACCTCGAAGAGGCAGAGGTTGACAACATCGAAGATGCTATGGAAAAGATAGGTTCAAGGGTTGCATCGGGACAGGCAAGAGACTACCAGATAAAACGTGCCAACTACGTTATTGACAGATATCTTTTACCACACCTTGGGAACGAGCCTACTGACAGGGCTGCAAAGGCAAATTTCCTTGGAAGAATGGCAGAATCCTGTTTCGAGCTTGCACTTGGAAGACGTAACCAGGATGATAAAGACCACTACTCTAACAAAAGACTCAAACTCACTGGGGACCTTATGGAAGACCTGTTCAGAGTCGCATTTAACAGACTCTCAAGGGACATAAAGTATCAGCTTGAAAGAGCAAATATGAGAAACCGCGAGCTCAATGTCATCACACTTGTAAGAGCAGACGTACTGACAGACAGACTACAGCATCCCCTTGCAACCGGTAACTGGGTAGGAGGCAGGACTGGTGTATCACAACTGCTGGACAGGACAGACTACATCTCAACACTCTCACACCTCAGACGTGTAATATCTCCTCTATCAAGGGCACAACCTCACTTTGAGGCCCGTGACCTGCACCCAACACAGTGGGGCAGGCTTTGTCCTTCGGAAACCCCCGAAGGTCCAAATTGTGGCCTTGTGAAGAACTTTGCGCAAATGGTAGAGCTTTCAACAGGCACTGAAGAAGATAAAAAGATAAAGAGCAACCTCTATGACCTTGGTGTTGTAAAGGTGGTCCTTAACTCATCCCTGAAAGCGCTTCCTGAGTATGATGAAGAGCTTGATGATTTCATGGAAGATCTGGAAGTGAGACACATAGCAGACGAGGATAAACCAGAACCAATCGGATACACGAACTATTCAGATTCATTAGATGACATGGGAGGACTTCTCGATGAATGAAGCTAAAGTTTTCCTTAACGGAGAACTCGTAGGAACCCATACAGACCCGGTAGAACTGATTGAAAATGTCAGGGAACAACGCAGGTCAGGAATTATTTCAAATCAGGTCAATGTCACTTATTACGAAGATATACATGAAATACTAATCAACACAGATATGGGTCGTGCAAGAAGACCGCTAATAATTGTGACGAATGGTGAAGCACGTGTATCAGTAGAAGAGGAGGGACTGCTTGCAGAAGGCAAGATGTCTTACTCTGAAATGACAAAGGCAGGAAAAATAGAGTACCTCGATTCCGAAGAAGAGGAGAATGCATTCATAGCGCTTTACAGGGATCACATCACTGGCAAGCACACACATATGGAAATCAACCCGGGACTTATGTTAGGTATCTGTACGGGAATGGTACCATACCCTGAACACAATGCTTCCCCGCGTAACACAATGGGTGCAGCGATGGTTAAGCAGTGTATAGGTGTTTCAACATCTAACATCAAGCTCAGGCCAGATACCCGTGCACATGTTTTACACTACCCGCAAAAGGCAATGGTCAGGACACAAACCTGCGAGTCGATCCACTTTGACGACAGGCCGGCAGGACAGAACTTTGTAGTAGCTGTCATGTCCTACGAAGGACACAATATTGAAGATGCTCTGGTCTTTAACAAAGGTTCCATCGAAAGAGGTCTTGGAAGAAGTCATTTCCTCAGGACATTCGAAGGGGAAGAGAGACGTTACCCCGGCGGACAGGAAGACAAGTTTGAAATACCTGACTCCGAGTTCAGAGGCGCTCGCAGTCCTGAATCCTATGCGAATCTTGATATTGATGGTCTTGTGAATCCTGAGACGATCGTCGGTCCGAATGATGTACTTATCGGAAAGACCAGTCCGCCACGTTTCCTTGAAGAACAGTCCGATTTTGGAATCACTGTTGAGCAGCGCAGGGAAAGTGCAATTACCATGCGTTCCAATGAGAAAGGAGTAGTAGATACTGTAATTCTTACCGAATCAATTAACGGAACACGTCTTGCAAAAGTGAAGATAAGGGACCAGAGAATCCCCGAAATTGGTGATAAGTTCGCATCAAGGCACGGACAGAAAGGAGTTATCGGCCTTATAGTACCTTTTGCAGACATGCCATTTACAGAGATGGGACTTGTACCTGACCTTGTGATCAACCCACACGCCATCCCTTCACGTATGACAGTAGGTCACGTGCTTGAGATGATTGGTGGCAAAGTAGGATCGATGGAAGGAAGAAGGATCAATGCAACTGCATTCTCCGGAGAGAACGAAGATGACCTGCGTGCAGGATTGAAAGCTCAGGGATTTGCACATACCGGCAAGGAAGTGTTCTCTGACGGCGTAACCGGCAAGAAGATCCAGGCAGACGTGTTTGTCGGAGTTATCCTTTACCAGAAACTGCATCACATGGTAGCATCCAAGATACACGCCAGGTCACGCGGGCCGGTACAGGTGCTTACAAGACAGCCAACAGAAGGTCGTGCCCGTGAAGGAGGTCTGCGTTTCGGAGAAATGGAGCGTGATGTGCTTATCGGACACGGTGCTGCAATGACCCTGAAAGAAAGATTGCTTGATGAATCAGACAAGGTAACGGAACTGGTCTGCGGACACTGCGGAATGATTGCAACTTTTGATAGGAAGAGAAACATAAGGTACTGCGCGAACTGTGGTGCTGAGACTGACATCCACCCTGTGGACATGAGTTACGCATTCAAACTGCTGCTTGATGAAATCAAATCCCTTGGTGTGGCTCCAAGACTACAACTTGAGGATGCTGTATAAGGGGTGATATTTAAATGAACGATATTCCATCTATTCCAAAAAGGGTCGGCGCCATTAAATTCGGTCTGCTCTCTCCTCGCGAAGTAAGGAAGATGAGTGTGACCGCCATTATAACCGCCGATACTTATGATGACGACGGTTATCCTATTGATATGGGTCTTATGGACCTGCGTCTGGGAGTAATTGATCCCGGGCTGAAATGTAAGACCTGCGGAAGCCGTGCAGGAGAGTGTCCGGGACACTTCGGACATATAGACCTTGTTGCCCCCGTCATACATGTAGGCTTTAACAAGACCATACGTAAAGCTTTACGTTCAATCTGCCGCAATTGCAGCAGACTGCTCCTTGATTCCGAGAAGAAGAAGAATTTCCTTGCACAATTGGAAACTTCAAAGGAAATGGGACATCTTCCAGACGATATTATCAATGAGGTTTTTAAAGAAGCGCGTAAGTCAAAAACCTGCCCTTACTGTTCAACTGAGCAGCTTGAGATCAAGTTCGAAAAGCCCAGCGATTACGTAGAGGACGGACACAAGCTCACACCAACTGAAATACGAGACCGCTTTGAGAACATACCTGATGAGGATGTGAAAGTCATTGGAATGGACCCTTCTAGCGCAAGACCTGAATGGATGATCCTTACAGTCCTCCCGGTCCCACCAGTAACTGTAAGACCTTCAATAACCCTTGAATCCGGCCAGCGCAGTGAAGATGACCTGACGCACAAACTTGTAGATATCATCAGGATCAACCAGAGATTCCAGGAGAACAGGGATGCTGGTGCTCCACAACTCATTATAGAAGACCTGTGGGAACTGCTCCAGTACCATGTCACAACTTTCTTTGATAATGAAGTTTCAGGCGTACCACCTGCAAGACACAGATCGGGGAGGCCACTGAAGACCCTCACTCAACGTCTTAAGGGAAAGGAAGGAAGGTTCAGAGGAAGTCTGTCCGGTAAGCGTGTGAACTTCTCAGCCCGTACGGTTGTATCTCCAGACCCTAACCTCAGCATCAACGAGGTAGGAGTACCTTACGCAATTGCCACACAGATGACAATACCCGAAAGAGTAACATCCAGAAACATCGGGCTTCTCCGCATGTATGTGCTTCGCGGCAGTGGAGTACACCCCGGTGCTAACTATGTCATACGTGAGGATGGAAGGCGTATTAGAGTATCTGAGATAAACAAGGAAGAACTCGCTGAAAAGATAGAGCTTGGCTGGACAGTTGAAAGGCAGCTTATGGACGGAGACGTGGTTCTGTTCAACAGGCAGCCGTCTCTGCACAAGATGAGTATAATGGCTCACTTGGTCAAGGTCCTGCCTGACAAGACATTCAGGCTGAATCCCGCAGTATGTCCGCCATATAACGCTGACTTTGACGGTGATGAAATGAACATGCACGTTCTGCAGACCGAAGAATCCAGGGCCGAAGCCAGTATCCTCATGCAAGTGCAGGAAAACATCCTGTCGCCTCGTTTCGGAGGACCTATCATTGGTGGTATACATGACCACATCTCAGGATTGTTCTTGCTAACAAGGAACGAGAACGCAATCACCAAGAATGCAGCTCTTGAACTGCTCAGGAAATCAGATATAAGGGTCCTTCCTGAACCTTCCAGCTACTCCGAAGATGGAGAGCCACTCTGGAACGGAAAGCAGATCTTCAGTCAGATCCTTCCAAAAGGACTTTACCTTGAGTTCCCTGCACAGGTATGCTTCAAATGTGATACCTGTAAGAAAAAGGACTGCGAATATAATGCATACGTCGTCATTGAAGACGGAGAGATGTTACAGGGTACCATTGACGAACAGGCCATTGGTGCTTTCAAGGGCAAGATCCTTGATAAGATCGTGAAGGAATTTGGTTCTGAGGCCGGTGCAAAGTTCGTGGACGACTTTACAAGGCTTGCCATCCGTGGTGTGATGAAGACCGGACTTAGTTTCGGTATCAGTGATGAAGACATACCCAAAACTGCAAAAATGCAGATCAATAATCTCCTTAATGATGCAGAAGAGAAAGTCAAGACCCTTATTGAAGCTTATGAGGCAAAAGAACTGGAAGCATTGCCAGGACGTACTCTTGAAGAAACCATCGAAATGAAGATTATGCAGGAACTCGGTAAGGCCAGGGACCAGACCGGTAACATTGCAGGTAAACAGCTTGGTCTTGAGAACTCTGCGGTTATAATGGCGAAGTCTGGTGCCAGAGGTTCAATGCTTAACCTTACCCAGATGGCTGCTTGTGTCGGACAACAGGCTGTTCGTGGTGAAAGGATAAGGAGAGGATATGCAGGAAGGACACTCCCACACTTTGACAAGGGTGACCTTGGTGCAGATGCCCACGGATTCGTAAAAGCAAGCTATAAGAGCGGATTGAATCCGACGGAATATTTCTTCCACGCAATTGGTGGTCGTGAAGGTCTTGTGGACACTGCAGTCCGTACTTCACAATCAGGTTACCTGCAGAGAAGACTTGTAAACGCTTTGCAGGATCTTGAGGTCCAATATGACGGATCTGTACGTGAAACTCGTGGTGTTGTCGTCCAGTTCAAGTACGGAGAGGATGGTATTGACTCAACAAAGAGCGACTACAGCAAACCTGAGGCAATACACAGGATTGTCCGAATGGTCACTGGTAAGGAGGTGAACTAAATGACGATCAGTGAAGCTACTATTGATTCAATGATCTCTCAGCTTGATCTGCCTAAGAACATCATGAAAACACTGAAAGACGATGTTATGAAGGTAGGCGTTACAAAGAAAGAGCTGGAAGATATTATCGATCGTGTCAGGAACAGCTATGCATATGCATGCGTAGAGCCCTGTGAAGCAGTAGGTGTTGTTTCAGCACAATCCATTGGTGAACCTGGCACCCAGATGACCATGCGTACCTTCCACTACGCTGGTGTCGCTGAAATTAACGTTACGTTGGGTCTACCACGTCTCATCGAGATAGTGGATGCAAGGAAACAGCCAAGTACACCAATGATGACTATCGCACTGGAAGAGGAATATGCAAACGACAGAGACAAGGCACGCAGGCTTGCATGGGAAATAGAAGCAACTCACATCGAACACCTTGCAGACATCACCACTGACCTTGCAAACATGCATCTGATCATTGACCTCCACGAGAAAACACTGATGCAGAGAGGGCTTAAAGTCGATGATATTGCAGACAAGCTTCGTGAAGAACTTGATGTCATGGTCAATGTATCAGGCAGTATTGCAAATCAGGTAATTGTGACCCCAAACTCACCCTCTTATCGTGAACTTCTCCAGCTTGCAAAAAACATTCACTTCATAACCCTGAAAGGTATTGAAGGAATCAAGAGAGTCGTTATCAGAAAGGACGGGGACGAATATACCCTTTATACAGAAGGTTCACAGCTTAAGGAAGTACTTCAGATAGAAGGAGTTGATATCACAAGGACCTATACCAACAACATTGGAGAAATATACGATGTGTTTGGGGTTGAAGCTGCAAGGAATGCTATCATTACAGAAGCTACCAGCACACTTTCAGAACAGGGCCTTACTGTAGATATCAGGCACATTATGCTTGTATCTGACATCATGTGCTGTGACGGAGAAGTAAAACAGATCGGCAGGCATGGTATATCTGGTGAGAAAGCCAGTGTATTTGCCCGTGCAGCATTCGAAGTTACTGTGAATCACCTGCTTGATGCCGGTATGCGCGGAGATCGTGACGAACTCAACGGTGTTACCGAGAACATCATTGTAGGACAACCTATTAAACTGGGAACAGGAGACGTACATCTAATTACCAGATGAACGTTTCGTTATAAGATATATAAAGAACAACCAGAAAGTAGATATACGGAATCACTTATTAATACAATTCTCAAACTGACGTTATAAATGAGTTGATATAAATGGATATTAACATTGACAAAGCACTGATCAAAGTGATCAGAACCGGAAAGGTGATCATTGGATCTAACAGGACTATTGATGCTGCCATGAACAATGAAGCAAAAATGGTCGTACTCGCTGCAAATTGCCCTGCGGATGTAAGAGCCAAGATCGAAAGCACAAACGTACCGATACTCAACTACCCTGGCACAGGAGTAGAACTTGGACCAGCCTGTGGAAAACCATTCATTATTGCTGCAATGGCCATCATTGACAGCGGAGAATCTGACATCCTGGCTGCCGCTTAAAGGAGTTGCGATATTTGGGCGAGATCAAATTATCCACTGAAGGTATCCGATATATCGCATTATTTGAAAAACTTACAGGTGCCACGGTCAAAGATTGTATAGTCGATGACGGCAGAATAATATATGTGATAAAGGCAGGCGACATGGGCGCTGCTATAGGAAAGAAAGGAGACCACATCAATCGTATGAAGAAAACAGTGGATAAACAGATTGATCTTGTTGAATACTCGGACGAACCAGTTGTTTTTATAAAGAACGCATTCAGTCCGGTACCTGTCAAATCAGTGAACATCACAAGCAGAAATGATAAGCGATTGGCTTATGTAGAAGTATCTAATAAGGACAAAGGTCTTGCCATTGGACGTAATGGAAAAAATATTGAAAAAGTCAAGCTTGTCGCAAAGAGACATCATGATATTGATGATGTCATACTGCAGTGATTATTCTAATAATATCATACTCATCAAAGACATAAATTGGAGGATATAATATGCCAAATGGGAAATATGCAGCTCACACACTTAAAAGCATGCGAAAGGATGCTAGGTGGAAAGACTCCCGCTATAACAGGCGCACACTTGGACTTGACGTAAAGGCAGATCCACTTGGTGGTGCACCTCAGGGAAGAGGTATTGTGCTTGAGAAAGTAGGAGTAGAGGCTAAGCAGCCAAACTCAGCGATCCGGAAATGTGTCAGAATACAGTTGATCAAGAACGGACGTCAGGTGTCAGCATTCTGCCCTGGTGACGGTGCTATCAACTTTATTGACGAGCACGACGAAGTTACAGTCGAAAGAATAGGTGGCCGCATGGGTGGTGCAATGGGTGACATTCCCGGAGTACGTTTCAAGGTCATCGCTGTAAACAATGTATCTTTAAGAGAGATGGTCATTGGCCGAAAAGAGAAACCTAGGAGATAAATTCAGATGTACAAGCTATATGGTAAATGGGATCTCACAGAAGTAGAGGTCACAGATCAGGGACTTAAAAGGTATGTTAACCTTGACCCGGTAATCATCCCACACACAAACGGAAAGCATGCAAAACAACAGTTCAACAAATCAGATGTCTGTATAGTTGAGCGTCTTGTCAACAACCTGATGCGTACAAAAAATAACACAGGCAAGAAACAGAACGCTATGAGAGTTGTTTCTGAAGCTTTAGATATCATCAACACAAAGACCAAGAAGAACCCTGTGCAGGTACTTGTAGAAGCTATCTCTTACGCAGGCCCAAGGGAAGAAGTGGTCAGACTAAAGTACGGCGGAATATCCGTACCAAAAGCAGTAGATACTGCTCCACAAAGACGTGTCGACAGCGCACTCAGATTCATCACAATGGGTGCAAACAAGGCTGCGTTCAAATCCAAGAGAAGTGCAGCAGATTGCCTTGCTGCAGAAATTATTGCAGCTTCAAACCGCGATGCAAAATGCTTCTCCATCAACAGGAAGGATGCAAAGGAAAGAGTCGCAAAGGCAGCACGTTAACACTGTGCCTATTATTTAGTTAATCAGGATAAGGTAATTAATATGGGTAGAAGGAAGAAGATGGTCGAGCAGGTCACAGAGCTCATGAATGATCCAAAGATGATCCGTAACATAGGCATTGTGGCACACATCGATCACGGAAAAACTACATTGTCAGACAACCTTCTTGCTGGCGCAGGCATGATCTCAAAGGAACTTGCAGGTCGCCAGCTTTTTATGGACTCTGACGAGGAAGAACAGGCAAGAGGTATTACTATCGATGCATCAAACGTTTCAATGGTGCACGAATATGAAGGCTTAAGCTACCTCATAAACCTCATTGACACACCTGGCCACGTAGACTTTGGTGGCGACGTTACACGTGCAATGCGCGCAGTTGACGGAGCAGTAGTAGTTATTGACGCAGTAGAAGGCACCATGCCACAGACTGAGACCGTTCTCAGGCAGGCACTGAAGGAACATGTCAAACCGGTTCTGTTCATCAACAAGGTAGACCGTCTTATCAATGAGCTGCAAGTCGATGCACAAGAGATGCAGATAAGGCTTGGAAAGCTCATCGATCACGTAAACAAGCTCATCAAAGGTATGAATGAGGAACGCTATAAAGCAGGATGGAGAGTCGATGCCGCAAACGGTACGGTCGCATTCGGTTCAGCTTTGTACAACTGGGCCATCAGTGTACCAATGATGAAGAAGACCGGAGTAACCTTTGGCGAGGTATATAATTACTGCCGTGAAGGCGATATGAAGTCACTTGCAGAAAAGTGCCCTCTTCATGAAGCTGTGAACGACATGGTAATCAAGTACCTCCCAAGCCCCATTGAAGCTCAGAGTGACAGGGTATCTGTCATCTGGCACGGTGACAAGACGTCAGAGATCGCAAAGTCAATGGCAGAGGCAGACGATGAGGGACATCTTGCATTCATGGTAACTGATATTTCAATGGACCCACATGCAGGAGAAGTTGCAACCGGAAGGTTATTCAGCGGAGCGCTTACCCGTGGTATGGAAGTATATGTAAGTGGTGCTTCAAAGAAGAACAGGATCCAGCAGGTAGGTATCTTCATGGGTCCTGAGAGGATCGAAGTGGAGAGAATCCCTGCAGGTAACATCGCAGCAGTCACTGGTATTAAAGATGCTATGGTAGGTTCAACTGTAACTACACTTGACGGAATGGCACCATTTGAGAGCATAAAACACGGCAGTGAGCCTGTTGTAACAGTAGCTGTCGAGGCAAAACACATGAAAGACCTTCCAAAACTTGTAGAGGTTCTCAGACAGGTAGCAAAGGAAGACCCCACACTGTGTATTACACTCGATGAAGAGACTGGTGAACACCTTATGGCAGGTATGGGCGAACTTCACCTTGAGGTCATTGCTCACAGGATCCAACGTGACAAGGGTGTAGAGATCACAACCACACCACCTCTTGTAGTTTACCGTGAGACCATCCGCGGCAAGGCAGGACCTGTTGAAGGTAAGTCCCCAAACAGACACAACAGGTTCTATGTTGAAGTCCAGCCTCTTGAGCAAAGTGTCAGAGACCTGATCAGAAACGGCGAAATCTCAATGAGAATGCCTGAAATTGAACGCAGGGAAAAGCTCATGGAAGCCGGACTGGACAAAGATGAAGCAAAAGGTATTGTTGACATTTTCGAGAGCAATATATACATCGATATGACAAAAGGTATCCAGCACCTTAACGAAACCATGGAACTTATCCTTGAGGGATTCGAAGAGGTAATGAAGGCAGGACCTCTTTCAAGAGAACCATGCATGGGTGTCAAGGTAAAGCTCATGGATGCAAAATTACATGAGGATGCTGTCCACAGAGGACCAGCACAGGTAATACCTGCATCAAGGCAGGGTATCCAGGCAGCAATGCTCATGGCAGATGACACACTTCTGGAACCATACCAGAAAGTATTCATCCAGGTTCCACAGGATCAGATGGGAGGCGCGACAAAAGAGATTCAGGGTCGCCGGGGAATCATCATCAACATGACGGCTGAAGGTGACATGACCATCATCGAATCCAAGGCACCGGTATCCGAATTGTTCGGATTTGCAGGAGATATCAGGTCTGCTACAGAAGGCCGCGCAATGTGGAGCACTGAATTTGCAGGCTTTGATACACTTCCAACCAATATGACAAGCGAAGTTGTATGCTCTATCAGAGAAAGGAAGGGACTGAAGAAGGAACTTCCACAGGCATCCGATTTCCTCAGCATGTAAATAGTGTTTTGTAGCTTAAAGCTACAAAATACCTATTTTCGTCAGAAAGGTTTAAACGTAAAAACAACTATTAGGTCAAATCATATTGAGATTAGCATTATATAAGGAGTAATTAAAATGGCAGCTGACAAACCACACATGAACTTGGCAGTTATCGGTCACATTGACCACGGCAAGTCAACCCTTGTCGGAAGATTGATGTTCGACACAGGAGCAGTACCTGCTCACATGATCGAAAAATACAAAGCAGAGGCAAAAGAGAAAGGTAAGGAATCTTTCGCATTCGCATGGGTCATGGACTCACTCAAGGAAGAGCGTGAAAGGGGTATCACCATCGATATCGCCCACAGAAGATTCGACACCGACAAGTTCTACTTTACAGTTGTGGACTGTCCCGGTCACCGTGACTTCGTTAAGAACATGATCACAGGTGCATCCCAGGCTGACGCAGCTATCCTTGTCGTCGCTGCACCTGATGGGGTAATGGACCAGACAAAGGAACACGTATTCCTTTCAAGAACTCTTGGTATCAACCAGCTCATCATTGCTGTAAACAAGATGGATGCAACAAATTACAGCGAAGAGAGATACAATCAGGTTAAGAAAGATGTAAGCCAGCTCCTTGGCATGGTAGGATTCAAGGCAGCAGAAATCCCATTCATCCCAACCTCAGCATTTGAGGGCGACAACATGAAGGGACCAAGCAAGAACACACCATGGTACACAGGCCCATCTATTCTTGAAGCACTCAACCTCCTTGTCCAGCCAGATAAACCAGATACACTTCCACTCAGGATCCCTGTACAGGATGCATATACCATCTCAGGTATCGGAACTGTACCAGTAGGCAGGGTTGAGACAGGCGTCATGAAGAAGGGTCAGAGTGTAACCTTTAACCCAAGCGGCGTTAGCGGCGAAGTAAAGTCAATCGAAATGCACCATGAAGAAATCCTTCAGGCAGTCCCTGGTGACAACATTGGATGGAACGTACGTGGTGTAGGAAAGAACGATGTCCGCAGAGGAGATGTCTGTGGCCCATCTGACAAACCACCATCGGTAGCAGAAGAGTTCACTGGACAGATTGTAGTACTGCAGCACCCATCCGCCATCACAGTCGGATACACACCTGTATTCCACTGCCACACAACCCAGACTGCATGTACCCTCATGTCCATTGACAAGAAGCTTGATCCAAAGACAGGCCAGACAAAAGAAGAGAACCCAACCTTCATAAAGGCTGGAGATGCAGCAATCGTAACCATAAGACCAACAAGGCCAATGGTAATCGAACCAGTAAAGGAAATCCCACAGCTCGGTAGGTTCGCTATCCGTGATATGGGTATGACCATTGCTGCCGGCATGTGCATTAGTGTCAAACAGAAGTAAGACACTCTTACTTTCCTTTTTTTAGGAGAAGAACATGTCACAGAAAGCAAGAATAAGATTATCAGGAATTAGTCCTGTAAACCTTGATGGTGTTTGCGATCAGGTCAAAGCCATTGCAGACCGAACAGGAGTAAGTATCTCAGGACCAGTTCCACTACCTACCAAAAAAATGGTAGTGCCTGTCCGCAAGAGTCCTAGTGGCGATGGAACAGCCACGTGGGATCACTGGGAAATGCGTGTACACAAGAGACTCATCGACATCGCAGCAGATGAACGTGCACTCAGGCAACTTATGCGCATCCAGGTTCCAAAAGACATTAACATTGAGATCGTACTTCAGAATTAACTATAGTTATTGACAACAATAACTATAACTTTTAAGTTACAGATCATATCTGTAACATCTACTTCTTATCTTTCAGCAGCACCATCGAGTGTCTGCTATGAAAGATTTTAGGATAGAACTGCTGTGAAGCCTCTTTTTTTATAAGTTCTCCCATTTCCTTAAGTATTACTGAGGATTACAGTCAGTACCGCAAAATATATCTAAACCAGTAACTCATAAAAAATATAGGGTATAATATGAAAGAAAGGATACTGATATTAGGAGCAGGCTATGCCGGATCGGTTGTAGCTAATATACTAGCCAGAACGTTCAGGAACAAAATTGCCAGAGATGAATTAGAGGTCACCGTTCTTGACAAAAATGACATTAATATTAACCAGGGTGGTTTTACTTTTATTCCCTTTGAACTCTATACGCCCGAAGATATCACAAGACCTCGAAATAAACTTATGAGCCCCAGAGTAAAAGCCTTTTACGGGGATGACGGGGAAGTAACTGCATTAGACCTGAGGAATAAGGAGATAACTGTAAAAAGCAATAAAAAATACGGTTATGACTACCTTGTTATTGCACTTGGGTGCAAAGCAGATATAAGTTCTATCCCGGGACTTGCAAATGACCTCAACACTTTCTACACATCGATAGAAGATGCATTCAAAGTAAGGGACCTGATAAAGAACATCAAAGGTGGAAAAGTAGTCGTTTCAGTTGCATCAATGCCTATCCCATGTCCGGGTGCACCTGTAAAGTTCACATTTATGCTAGAAAGCTACCTGCGAAACGTTAAGAAGGTCATGGACGATGTACAATTGACCCTTTTATGGCCTCAGGAACCCATAGGACCATCTGAGTTTAACAAGCTTGTGACAGGAGAGCTCAAAGAAAAGAACATTGAGATCATAAGGAATTTCCAGCTGGCCAGCGTCGATGCAGACAAAAAAGAAGTGATATCAAAGAATGGGGAAAAAGTAAATTATGATCTGCTGATCACTGTCCCGCCCCATAAAGCTCCGGAAGTGTTGATAAAATCTGGCCTTACAGACGAGAAAGGCTGGATATCTGCGGATAAAGCCACACTTCAATACCGTGGACCTGCTGGCAACTATGATAATGTATATGCCATTGGGGACCTTGGACCTGTCGATATTCTGAAGACAGGAATTGGTGCCCACTACCAGGCTATCGCAGTTAGCCAGAACCTTATAAATGATATTTATGGAAACAATATTAAAACTCCATACGAAGGCGAAACGGGATGTCCGATCGTTACTGAACTGGAAACCCCATCCACACAAGGAAGAGGTTACATTGCCACTTGGAAATACGGAGTACCTCCGGCCCCCTTCACAACCACAAAAATGGGCTGGTTCCTTTATCGCATGTATTATCACATACACTGGGATATCAGCGTAAAAGGATTGTTCTGAGGAGGAAGTGAATATGACAAATGAGAATATTGCAGATCAGATATCAGGAATTGAGATCACACCAGCTGATATTGAAGCTGTTCTGGACCTTGTGCGAACAATGAGAATTTTGCAGAACTACATAAATGACCAGACAGCCCATGGAATTGCAGAACTGGGGGCAACGGTATTAAAGCTCACAAATGCGATCATGTGTACTGATCTTGTAGAAATAATGGAAAGAGGTGTCCAGGACCCTGAGCTTGATAAAGCTCTTCTCAACCCCCCAAAGATAGGTATTGGTGGAATGATGAAACAGATGCAGAATGAGGATTTTCAGAAAGGCCTGGGAATCATGATCGAGCTCCTAAAGGCTATAGGAAGAGCTACAGAAGATTAGAATAAGAAGATCCACTGACAAGTGGACATTTCATTTTTTATTTCATTTTCCATTTTCATCATCATTTTTTTCTTCTGTTTCCTTGTCCGCCTTATCATCAAAATAGAACTTCAATATAAAGGTCGTACCGGATGGAACATTATCTTCCAGGGAAATCTCACCATATCTTTCAACTATCCTTTTCGCAATGTAAAGACCAATGCCCGTATGTCCTGATTCACCATACTTGAAACCTTCCTCAAACACACGTCCTTTTACCCTGTCAGGAATGCCACTGCCATTATCTGAGATTCTCAACTCACAAAAACCATCTTTTTCTTGCATGGAAATATCTATCATATCAGCCTTACCATGAACTATTGAATTCTGGATAATGTTGCCAATGACAGAATGAAGGCCACTGTCTGCTTTTACAGAACATTTACCATGTATATTCAAATGTATTGGGAACTCCTGCGATACCTCCATCACAAGCAAACGAAGATCTATCGTCTTCACTTCTCTGACATACATAAGTGACTCGAAATCTTTCATTTCACTAATTAATTTAAGACTATGCTGGACAGCCTTTTGCGACATATCAAGTTCTCTTTCATCCATCCTCTCCTTGAGATTATCGACTGACAGAGAAATAATGTTCAGATCATTGAGGATATCATGCCTGAGTATCTTATTGACAAGACCCAGTGTTTCCAGCAAATGTTCATGCGATTCCTTTTTCTTCACAAGATCATATTCCCTCATCTTCAGTTCCCTGTAGAGAAGATCATACGGCTTCATAAGACTTGTAACTACTATAGCCTTATATACAAAATAGAATGAAAGCAGTTTGAAGTAATGACCCAGCAGGTTGGAAAAACCGTACACGTCTATGTAAAAAGTGAAAGATAATTCTGCGAATATGGTCAGAATAATAGAACCTGAAAGCAATCTGTATACATTGTAATCGAAGTCTGCTCTATGTATTCTGAGCATAAAAAGTGAAGCTAACAGGATAAGAGAAATCATGTACTCGCTTATTATTTTGAACTGTGTGAGTCCACTGCCTTTAATAAAGCACGTCGGAAAGTAGCCCCCAAATATCAATGCAAGAAGGAAAGAGGTCACCGCAAAATAGATTGAAAATACTTTATGTACATTCAGTGTTCTCCTCAGCATAAAAGGGGCTATCAAAAACGAAATACTTTGCAGGTACCGTGCAGCTATCCATAGCTGAGTAGGCAGATCAGCATCATTGCCAGAAAAAACACCCATTCCTTTATAGCTGATTATATGTAAAAAATCAATTCCTGCCACGAAAAGAAAGTTGATTCCAAGAAAAAGAAGATAAGAATTTTTGGTAACTATTCAGCCCGGTGAAAACATGCTCATCCGCCATATTCCTAAATTTCCTAAGAGTAAATTTCTTTTGAGTCACGAATTTTGATTGTTGTAACCGATTGCTTTTTCTATTTTTGAACTATGAGCGAACAAACATCTCTGTTTCAACGAAATCAGCATCATTAGGCCGATTATGGCAGGCTGAATAGTTACGAATTTTTCAGATAATGCCTGGAGTTCCAGGCAATTAGAAAGACTGAAGAGATAACTACAACACTTGCTACTTCAACAACACTGTGGAAAAGAAGAAAACTCTTTAGACTAATAAAGTACAGGCATACTAAAACCAAAAATATAGATAAAATTTCGGAGTACTTCTTATATGAATATTTTAAACCCAAATTTCAACCCCGGATTCTATTGAAACCTTCATTAGTAAATTATATGATACACATCAATATATAATAATGACCCTATATATATAGTAATACTTTACGAAGATCAAAGAGAAATAAACATCTTTGGACCTATTTTAATACTTGTGCAGCAGCTAATCTTATAATGAACTTCGTACCTTTTGGAAAATTATCCTCAACACTTATGAAGCCATTATAACGCTCAATTGTCTTTTTGGCGATATAAAGTCCAAAACCAGTGTTACCGGTTTTCCCGTGTTTGTATCCCTCATCGAAGATCAGGGGTTTAATATCATCAGGAATACCTGTACCATTATCAGCAATAGATACCTCACAGGTATCATTCTTATTTACTATTCCAATTTCAATTTTGCTGGCGCTACCGTGAATAATAGCATTGCTTATGATATTATCAAGGACAGAAGATAAAGCTTTATCTGCCATTGCAATGCAGTTCCCTGTCACATTGAATTCAGCTACATGTTTACTTATAACACTGTCAACCAGATTTCTTAGATTCAAAAGCTCTAAATTATCAACACCAACTGAAAACTGATCAAGCTCCTGGACATTCCGTATCAATGAAACACTCTTATTTGCTGCTTTTCGGATCATTAAAATGAATTGCTTATCATTTTTCTCTTCAAGCAAGTCCAGTGCTCCGAGAACGATCTGGAGATCATTGGCGATATCATGCCTCAGAATACGATTTGTAGTACGAAGCATTTCAGTAAGTTTCACATGCTCTTCCCTGGACCTGGATACTTCATGATAGCGCCTTATATTTGATATCGCAAGTCCTGAAGCCTTTGCAAGATCATGGGCAACACTTAGATACTCATCCAGATATTTAGGAAAAGCAATCCCATGTACCTCTATAATACCAAGGATATCGTCTGTAGTTGAGATTTTGATGGCAAAACCATCTTCCTTATCAAAAACAACATAATCTGCATCAGATCCTTTCAATTTTAGGACCGTATCTTTTTTAGATTCTTCACACTTACAATATATAAGTTCCATATCATCTTCATGAAAAGAATAGTAAACAACGTTCTTCGGAGCGAACATTGTACTGAACAGCTTACAAACTGAGTCAATAGCCGTAGATTCATCAGTAATATCAGCGATTGTTTTTATAAAATCAAGTGACATTGCATATGAAGCTACTTTCTTATTACATACCTTCAATTGACCTTGTTTCTTTTCGATAACCCATCGAAGCATCATGTTATCAAAAACCATTTTGAAATGCTCAAATCCGACATTCAGGATCTTAAAAGGAACACCTGTATACCTGAAAAACTCTTCTGCCCTTGCAATCACATCATGATGAATGCCTGTGTCCAGAATGAGAATGGATGAATATGAATCGTGGAATAATTTGCCTGGGCCTTCATTGAACAAATTCATGGACTTCAGATTATTTTGCCACATTTCAAGCCAGCCGGAAACTATTACAAAAGTGCCTTCTTCCTCATGTCTCTGCAATATAGCCCTCTGTGCAAAGAGATCATAGATATGTTCCATCTTATTGATCCTAAGAGAGCCGTAATATTCTTCCGGGACCGCAACTTCCGGGCAAAATCTGTCACACAGAAGCAATATATCATTATCGCATTTCAGTTTCCTGATAGTTCGGAGAATAATTTCTGGAGCACTAATATCCGGAGATAGCGTAAAATATGCCAGCTTTATTCCTTTATACTGAGTATCAACGGAAACTGCATGTTCAATTTCCTGCTTAATGAATTCCGGTGCAATGAGATAGTGGTCGTAAAGCATAGTGCCTACCCAGGATATTGACCCCATTTTCTTAAAGACTCGGAGATGTTCAGGAGCACATCTGAAGGAACAGTATAGGGTATCTCCCCATGATTATCGGACAGGATATAGCCTCCGCCACTGGCTGCCTTCTGAATTGCTTCCTTGACTTTATCTCCAGTTTCCTGTGGCGACCAATGCCTCATTTCTATACCATTCAGATTGCCCATGACAGATAGCTTTCCTTTACATGCATCTTTCACTTCTGCAAGGTCTTCCAACACGCTTGTGCAAATTATTGAAGTCCCTGTTTCTGCAATATCTTCAATTATGGGCAGGCATCTTCCTGATGCCATGTGAGTTGCAGTTGGACCTTTTATCTTGGAAATAGTTCTTTTAGCAACCTTAAAACCTGTTTTCCTGTAAAGTTCCGGTGGAATAATGGTTGATGAGGACACAGGATCAAAGTAACAAATTGCAGTTGCACCAGACTCAAGCTGCGCATTAGCCCACTGGACACAGAACTTTTCATTAACTCGCATCAATTCTTCAAATTTATCTGGTTCTTCATAGATCAGATCAAAGTAATGATCAAAACCCATCTGCATGGTCGGCAATGCAAAAGGAGACATAACTACCCCTATTATAGGGATATCCTCACCTGTATATTCTTTTATGAGTGACGTTGTCTTCAGGAGCTTCTGCAGTTGTGGTGATCCAAATACATCCGGAGATTCCAGAGAAGTTATATCCCCTGGATCACGGATTATCGGTCTGCCGGAATTAGGAGCTGCATCCGGGTAGAAGACTGAATTGCCACCCCACGCTTCAAGTTCAAGTGAAGCATAATAAAAAGGATAGTAACAATCATGACCATATCTCTGCTGCATCCTTATCTGAGCCTTAGCAACCATTTCAGGATTTGAGAAATATTCTTCTATAGAAATATTAAATTCTTTTGACCCCTGTGTTGTCAGCAACAGGAAAAAAGGAACCCTGTCAGGTTCCTTGTGACTTAGGGCGGTCAGAACTCTTTCCATAGGAGTTATTTCGTCACTGCTCATTGGGATACCTCAGTACATCATATATTTTATTAACAGATTCCATGGCATCAACTGCCATAGCATCAGCACCAACTTCTTTCCATAGATCACGGTCAAATAAAAATGGTGCCCCACCAACTATTATCTTAGTCTTGATACCTTCGCGATCAAAAATCAACCTGAGTTTTTTGACCTCAAAGGCAAGATTGAGCATGAGCGTAGAAGCCATGAGAACCTCAATGCCATCATCTTTAACTTTCATACCAATTTTATCAGGTCCCATATCACCATAATCATAGACATTAAACCCATTAGCTTTCAGGTAAGATGTGACTATACGTTTACCAAGCATATGCTCATCCCCAAGGGTCGTTATACCTATAGCAGGCATATTCTTTCGGTAAGGACTCTCAGCAGGCAAAATCATTTCCACAATCTCTTCGCATATTTTACTCGCCATGTATTCCTGTGACAGTGCTATTTGCCCAAGGGACCACATATCACCAATACTCTCAAGAGCAGGAGCGATGATCTCGTTGATAAGTTCAAAAGCATTATCACCTGTGAATTTACTGGTTATCAGGTTCTTCGCAGCAACCCTATTAAGAGAGAGAAGTAATTCTTTAAATTCCCGTACCTGAAACTTATCCCTACCCATAGACTTACCACCTGTGATGACAATTTAATTATGATCTATAATTATATAAAGATACCATTAACAAAATATATGATTATTTAAAAGAGAAAAAAGGATATAGCAAAAAAACAAGTAACAATTGTGAATTTATGGCTGCAAATGGCAGTTCCATGATAAAAACACAGAACAACTAAAGGTACCATTCATGACCGATATCAAAAAAACGAAACTTGACATGGAAGCACTGAAAGATAAGATACTTCAGTTCAAAAAAGAACATAATGCAGTGATACTTGCCCACAACTATCAGATAGATGAAGTTCAGGACATAGCTGACTTCACAGGAGACTCCCTGGAACTTGCCAGGAAAGCAGCGAACCAGGGTGCAGATGTAATTGTTTTTTGCGGAGTTGACTTTATGGCAGAGACGGCAGCCATCCTTTCACCTGAAAAGACAGTTATTTTGCCTGCTGCAGATGCAAACTGCCCCATGGCTGAGATGATCACAGCAGGAGAACTCAGGGTCCTTAAGGAAAGGTTCCCTGATGCAGCAGTAGTATGCTATGTAAACACCTCAGCGCAAGTGAAGGCAGAGAGCGACATATGCTGTACATCATCAAATGCTGTCAGAGTGGTCCAATCCCTTGATGCTGACCGGGTGATCTTCGTACCTGACAGGAACCTTGGAAGTTATGTGGCCCGTTTCACCGACAAACAGATACTTCCCTGGGAAGGATTCTGTTTTGTGCATGACAGGATAACACCCGAAGATGTGAAGAAAGCACGTGAACTCCATCCTGATGCAGAAGTTCTGGTGCACCCTGAATGCAGGGCAGAGGTCATTGACCTGGCAGACTACGTGTATTCAACATCCGGCATGATAGAACATGTATGCAAAAGCAGTAAAAAGGAGTTCATTATCGGTACGGAAGTCGGAATACTCCACCGGATGAAAAAAGACTGCCCGGATAAATTGTGCTATCCATTGTCCCAGAAAGCCATATGTACCAATATGAAAAAAACAGACCTCCAGAAAGTGTATAACTCACTTGTGAGTCTCACACCCAGGGTAACAGTACCTGAAGATGTCGCAGATAGGGCCCGGATGGCAATCCAGAGAATGCTTGACATTTAGATTATTTATCGGTTTTATTTTAAAATTTTCTTTTTAAAAAACAAAGGATCAGGAGTTATAAGCTTCTCCCGGAATCCAGCGATCCCCAGATTCACTTATTTCCTTTTTCCAGATAGGGACACTTTCTTTTATGCGCTCAAGTACATACTCGCAAGCAGCGAATGCTTCCTTACGATGCCCTGCACCCACGAGTATAAGCAAAATATTCTCGCCCACGAGCAATTCCCCTATACGGTGAATGACATCCATGCTTTCAATGTCAAACTTACCGAATGCTTCGTTACAGATGGTTTTAAGTTCCCCGATAGCCACATCTTCATAAGCTTCAAAATGAAGCAGGTCTATACCGTCATCTCTTACAGTTCCAAGAAAAGTGACCATTGCGCCCATTTTATTTGTCTTTGCCTGTGAGATAATTGCATTTATATCAAAATCATCATGTGTGATTTTTATCATGAGAACACTCCTGCGAAGTGACACTTTTGCCGCATACTTTGCAATCATGTCTTGCAGATACCTTCATGTATTCCATTTCAGAGCAAAGCCCATTCCATATAAGCAGCCTGTTCATCAAAAGCTCGCCAATTCCAAGCAGGTATTTGATAACCTCATTAGCCTGTATCATGGCGATGATGCCCGGAGTCACACCTACGACCGGAAATACTTCCGATGGAGGGGGAGAAGGAAAAACACAGTTAAAACATGCACTTTTCCCTGGGATGATTGTCATTGCCTGCCCATCAAACCCACGGATAGCTCCATGAATTAATGGTATATTTTTTTCGTGGGCAACCTGATTGAGAAGATAGCGGACAGGATAATTATCCATGGCATCGACTATTAGGTCTGCGTCACCTATTAGCTCCATGACATTGGATTCATCGATTGTTACATGAAATGTCTCGATACCAATATGCGGGTTGACTGCCCGGATCTTAGCTTCAACAGACAGTACTTTTTCCCTGCCGATGTCCGCTTCCCAGTGCAGTATCTGGCGGTTGAGGTTGGTCAGTTCCACACAGTCGCGATCTGCTATCCTCAGGTGTCCTACACCGGCAGCTGCAAGATAAAGTGCTATAGGACATCCAAGCCCCCCGGCACCTGCAATGAAAACCCTGGCATCCTTTAAACGCTCCTGCCCTTCCTCGCCAAAGAGCATAATCTGCCTGCTATAACGTTCAAGCTCTTCTTTACTTAGCATTGCACAATTCCTCAACAATTAGTAATAAAAAGTAGAGGGATATTAGAGATTATCCCTGTTAACCTTTATTTCGTACTTTTCCGCAATTTCCTGAAGAGAATCTGCAAGATAATGTATCTTTTCCCATGAAAGACCATAGGTACTGAGTTTCCATGAACGTGTTGCTCCGGCAAACTCTCCTACAATCCCCCTCTTTGTGAGTTCATCAGAGAGGAAGAAACCTTTTCTTTTATGGGTTCCTGCAACCACATCAAAGCTTCCGGTGGTGTCCACCTTTGAAAGTGCGTGCTTCCTTGGATACTCTGACAATACCTCACTTCCCTCTATTGCAAGCAGTTTATCGACGAGGAAATTAGATTTCTTCACTTCCACGTCCCAGTTCATCGTACGCTGTTTCACCGTTGGGAAAGAAGCTATCATTGCCATGAGGGTAGAACCCATGAGGGTACATCCAAGCATCTCAACTTCTTTGACCCCAAATTTGCGCTTTGTAAGGTCACCTGTCATCTGAGTAGTCCTGAATACCACATCAGCCCATTCATCGGTTGTTGCGAGTACACCTGACGGAGCGGGAGAAGCCATACTTTTGTGACCGGAACCGACGATAAAGTCTGCACCAATCTTTTTTCCATCTACAGGCATCACACCTACGGTATATGCTCCATTGTAGAGGAACGGGATATCATACTGGTGGGCAACTTTCCCGATCCCGCTCACATCATGTTCATTAGCAAGCTGATAGTCGAAATGATCGATCATAATAAGTGCAGGTGCTTTGCCGGTTTCAGCAGTAACATCCTCGATCCGGTCTGCAACTGCATCAGCTGTAATGATCTTGTTCTCGTTAAGAGGAACTTCCTTCACAACACCACCTGCACCTTCCACAGCAAGGAATTCGGTGTAATGTGCCAGTGATGAAACGATCACTGAATCTCCAGGTTTTACAAGGCTTGACGTAACGGCCTGGAATCCTCTTCTCGCCCCCGGAACTACGCGTGCTGTCTCCATTTTCAGGAAAGCAGCGAGCTCCTGGTGGAAATCAGCAATTGGTGGTTTGGATATCTTATCAAGTCTGAATGGCTTGCGGCAACTGTCACAGGTGGAGTATCCGTCCCCGTATGCGATGAGTGCCTTGCGGGCCTCGGGGGTTAGTCTTCCTGCTGCCTGCATTGGCTGGATGTTGATGTATTCTTCCTCATGGCTTCGAATACCCAGTGTCCCGCCGATCTTAGTGACCTCAGGAACACCAGCCCCAGCTTCCAGGTCGTCTATTATCGACCTGATATGCCGTATCTGCCCGTTAAACCCATCCATATCTGCCGGACCAGTCGAACCTGGTAGTGACTGGCGCAGCATCTCACGGATGTCTTCAAGGGCAAATAGCGCTTCAAATGTTTTCTGTGCTCTGATATCCATAGGAATACCTCTTGTCACATCTAGCCGGTAGTGAAAAATGACATATACGGACTGAATGCGACATTAATATCGTGTATTTTTCACTGATTCACGATTGTGAACTGTAAATTAACAATTGTGAATATATAAAACTATTGCAGATATGAAATAACTGACAAAATAGAGAGAAAAGACTTTTAAGATTAAAACTATATTCACAATTGTGAGTTTAAAAAAGCTGGAAATCAGCATATCGACAATTAAGAGGAATATATTATCATGAAATTACCCTGTCAGATGATTGTCTGGGACGTATTGCCTGCCATACGGGCAGCAATTGCAGAAGAACTTGTAAACTGTGGGCTTTCACAGCAGGAAATCGCCAGGGAACTTGATATGGCGCCTTCGGCTGTTTCACAATACCTATCCAAGAAAAGAGGATATCGCATAGTATTTGATGAAGAGGTTAAAAAGTCCATACATATCCTTGCAGAAGATATGAAAGATAATCAGGTCGATGACCTTGCGGGAAGGATATGTGGCATTTGCAGGCAATTGCGCGAAGATGGCCTCCAATGTATTAATGACGAAAATAAGAAATAATACAAGGCATTCTGTTCGTTATAGTGCTTATCAGGATGGTCCAGCATGCTGAATGTGAAGAGAATAAGAAATGATTTTCCAATCCTTGCAGATATATCTTATATGGATAATGCAGCAACCAGCCTTTCCCCAGAGCAGGTAGTCAGCTCCATGAACGATTTTGAGCATTACTATCGTGCCAACGTAGGACGGGGTATTCATCGCCTTACGAACATAGCTTCACAGAGATACTGGCACGCACACCAGAAGGTGTCCCGCTTCATTGGAGGGGAAAACGGCACAACTGTCCTGACAAAGAATACCACGGAAGCCATCAACATGGTTGCCTGTGGGACAAAATGGAACAAAGGCGACAATGTAGTCACCACCATACTTGAGCATCATTCTGATCTTCTTCCATGGATACGCCTGCGCCAAAGAGGCGTGGATGTATCAATAATAAGAGCAGATGCCCATGGTTCTTTTGACGTGGAGGATCTTGAAACTGCAATAAATGAGAATACAAAGATAGTTGCAGTTACCCACGCTTCAAATGTCCTCGGGAATCTGCTGCCTGTTAAAGAGATAGCTGCCATCTGCCATGAGAATGGAGCGAAGCTGCTTATTGACGGGGCGCAGTCAGTCCCTCATTTCCCGGTTGATGTAAAAGAACTTGGCTGCGACTACCTTTGCTTTTCAGGACATAAGATGCTCGGACCCACCGGAACGGGGGTTTTGTGGATGAAAAAGGCTGACATTAAACCTTTGATGCTTGGCGGCGGCATGATAGGAAAAGTATCTGTTGATGATTACACTCTTGCCGAAGGTTATCAGCAGTACGAGGCAGGAACCCCGAATATTTCCGGAATGATAGGACTTGGCAGGGCTGTTGAGTATCTTGAAGACACCGGCATGAAGGCTATAAAACAACACGAAGAGTACCTCACAAAAAGACTGATTGAAGGACTTCGGGACATTAAAAGTGTAACTGTTTACGGACATGGAGACAACTCCGAGAGCATAGGAGTAGTATCCTTTAACGTTGAAGGCATGCACCCGCATGAAATTGCACATATCCTTGATGAAGGGGCAGGTATTATGGTCAGGTCAGGAGAACATTGTTGTCAGCCGCTAATGAGCCACCTTGGATTGGATAACGGCACTGTGCGGGCAAGTCTTTATCTGTACAACACCGAAGAGGAAGTTGACCTCCTTATAGATACAATGGAAGAACTGGCAAGGAGATTATGAATGTACAGGGAAGTAGACTGCATAAAAGTAGATGGCGATTCCTTTGAACTGGAAAAGCACCCGGTCATTGAGGAAATGCCGCTTGCAGTTACCGTGAACGGCAGACATGCCCTCACTGCAATGATAAGTAATGATATGCTCCGGGAATTCGTCATTGGTTTTCTTTATACAGAAGGCATCATCAAAGACATAGATGAGCTCGAGTCCATAAAAATAGAAGGCAGCAATGCATGTGTGCTGACAGAGAATCCTTTTAAGATACTTGTCTCAAAGAAAACAGTCCTTAGCGGTTGTGGCGGTTCAATGTCATACCTTGACATCGCTAAGCTCCCTGAAATTAATTCTGGTTTTACCGTGAATTCTGAAACTATACGGAATTCTGTGAAAGAAGCCCTTGATTCACAGCTTCATGTGCTGACAGGTGGCATCCATGTGGTCGCACTGTACAATTCTAAAGGAAAGGTATGTGTTGTAGAGGACATCGGCAGGCACAATGCACTGGACAAGCTAATAGGCTATGCACTTGAAAAAGATATAGACCTTTCCGACACATATGTGATCTGTTCCGGCAGGATTTCATCAGAAATGGTGAGGAAATGCCTGACCGCAAATATCCCTGTTGTTGTTTCAAGAGGGGCAACAACAACGCTTGCGACTGATATCGCAAAATCCCGCGGACTGACCATAGTCGGTTTTGTCAGGAGCAAAAAGATGAACGTCTACTCATGGGGAAACAGGATCACTGACATACCAGATTCTGTATCTGAAGCTTTGCAAGTCAATGAAGAATAACAACAGGATCAGATGCAATAAACTTATTTTTGACTCAGCCGCCGAAGACTACCTGCATTATGCGGACATTGTCATCAGTGTTGAGTACCGTGTCTTCAGGAATTATATTACCATCCCTTGATACAAGGACCTCACCCTGAATGATATCAAGAATGCGCAGCAGTTCTTCAACTGTAAGCGATCCTAGGTTCATTTCCTCTGTTTTACCCGATGGCAATTTTACTTTCATAGTCCTACATGCAATCGATGATAAAAAATAAAATAAGGGGTTTTGGTTGGAGTTATACGTTTTTTAGCAGGAGCCATAGAAAACTCCCGCACATCTTAAGGACAGAGGTTAAATACCTCAAGCCAAGGCCCGGATTCGAACCGGGATGGAATCGCTCTGCAGGCGATTGCGTAGCCGCTCCGCCACCTTGGCAAACGTTTTTCATCACAATTGTGAACACATCTAATACACAACTGTGATATATAACATTTTTGTTCGCACTTATATATGGAAAATACCCTGAAATTCCATTCAAACTGTGGCAGACATTCTTAATAGTACTTCAACCAATATTAGACAGGCATCAAATCAACATTGAAGCAACGTTGAAACAACATTATATTTATCTTCAATGAGAAACATGCAGAACGAGTTAAACATTCAAAGATGGACCTGTAGTGTAGCGGATATCACTTAAGCCTCCGGAGCTTAGAACCCGGGTTCGAGTCCCGGCAGGTCCGCCAAAAATATTTTAGTGAACCTTATAAATCAGAAGCATTCCACAAAAGGAAAAAGAAATCAATCTACTTAAAAATGGAAATGGGAAATTTAGTTTCATCTTACACGTATGAATGCCTGTCCGCGGGAAGAATAGAATCCTTCTTTTTCAGATCTGGCAGACCTTTCATCCTTAAGTTCAGAAGAAGGCTCCGGGCTCATTCGTGAAATGGTTCTTTCGTGCATACCTATTTTTAATGATTCCGGCAAAGTAAATACCTCCAATGGAAACGCGTATTTCCATTAATATTTAATTATACATATATATATATAATTAAATATATAATATAAGAATATATAGTAGTCTCATCACCGAATATATAAATAGAAAACTGACATTTAGATTTAGAAAGTAGTACCAAATCTGTAAAATAAATAAACTGATACACATGAACATAAAGGGCATTATCTTTGATATGGACAACACACTCTTTGACTTTGTCGAAGCAAAGATGACAGCATGCACCGAAATTATCACTTTTTTAGGTGCAGGGGATCCTGATGAACTGTTTGAGTACTTCCGCAGGGAAAAACACGGCTTTGAGAACCCGGAGAATATAAAAGACTACATGATAGACAACGAGATACAGCCCCTTGGAAAATATGAAACATGTGTCATGATATACGAGACTGAAAAAGTGAAGCATATCAGACTTTATCCACATGTCAGTGAAACGCTTGTGGAATTAAACGAAATGGGGCTGTTGATTGGGATAGTCACTGATGCGAACAGCCGAAACGCCATGATAAGGCTTGAAAAAGTCGGTATCGGGAAACTTCTGCATTCGCTCACAGCTTATGACATGACAGGTACAAAAAAGCCAGCCCATGAGCCATTCAAACATGCCCTTAATACCATGGGACTTTCAGCACATGAAACTCTTTTTGTAGGAGATAGCCTGCGTAGGGACATTGCGCCTTCAAAACAACTCGGAATGATGACTGCATATGCGGCTTACGGGGACCGCAATGGTGCAGCCGACAGGATTACAGGAATAGAAGGACCTGACCATATAATCAATAGTTTCCATGAAGTACTGGAACTGGTTCTGGAACTAACTAAAAATGACAGAATATGACGTTATTGTTGTAGGAGCAGGACCTATAGGCTCTACAGCTGCAAGATATGCCGCCATGCACGGCGCACGGACGCTGATGCTTGAAGACCACGCATTCATAGGAAGTCCGGTGGGATGCACCGGACTGCTGAGTACCCGGGCAGTCGGCGAGTGTGATGTTGAACCCTCTGAAGATTTTGTTTTAAATTCTGTTAGAGGCGCTTTTGTGCATCCTATGAACGGAGAATGCCTCCCGATCGACGGGAGAAAGACAAAAGCCTATGTCGTATCAAGGAAGTTGTTTGACCGTAGGCTTGCTGCTATGGCACTTGAAGAAGATGTTGACCTGTGGCTGAACGCAAGGGTAAATGGCATCGAAAGAGCAGACGGGAAACAAAGAGTATCAGTCATCAGAAAAGGAATGCCTGAAACCTTGGAAGCAAAGGTTGTTATCGGTGCAGACGGCGTTCGCAGCAAGGTGGCAAAAATGGCAGGCCTTGGAAAGGTTAGTAAGGTATTGTCAGGAATACAGGCAGAAGTACCTTATCGTTCTGATAATGCTGATTTCGTGGAATTGTTCGTAGGCTCTCAGGCACCTGGCTTCTTTGCATGGGCAGTCCCGGTGAATGAAAATATTTCCCGAATAGGAATAGCAATTGACCCTGTATCCGTGCCTAAATCACAAAAAGATGTTACAGCATATCATGTACTCGAAAATCTGCTTACAAAGAATTCCCACATTGCTTCAAGATACGGTGGAGGGAAACTTGACCTTGTAATGGGCGGAATACCTTTAGGACCACTTGAAAAAACATATTCTGAGGGAATACTTATAGCAGGTGATGCCGCCGGTCAGGTTAAACCAACTTCCGGAGGCGGGATATATACAGGTGCCGTATGTGCAAAAATAGCAGGGGAAGTGGCTGCCAGGGCAGTTGCCAACGGAGACAATTCTGCGAATTTCCTATCGGAATATGACCGAAGATGGCGGGCAAAAATAGGAAAGGAGCTTGCAATGGGGATGAGGATACACCGGTTTGTCAGCGGGCTTGGGGACAATGAACTTAACGAACTGATAGGTTCAATGAACAATCTCACTATCCTTGACACCATCACACGTTATGGGGATATGGACCATCCTTCAATACTAATAAAGAAAATGTTGCACCCTTCCAGATCGATGCACATGCTCAAAGTCTTCCGCGCGTTTGCAAAAGCTGTTATTTGAATTCTGCATTATATGTGCTTTACATCTGTTTTAATAGATGCTTACTCCTTTGACCGAGTCCAGCCGAAGCAATTCTTCTACGATACTGCCTGGAACCTTGGTATCTGTGATTATTGTGAGTTTCGGTTCATTGGTGAAGAAAGGATCATCAGATACAGCTTGCCGGATACTTATATTGTGCTGTGCTATAACTGTGGATACCTCAGAGATGATACCTTTGTGAGATGCATCATCCGGTGTTATTATAATAACACCCTGCCCCATCAGGGGCGCTACATCACGAAGGAAAGGTATTGATCGGACATTCTGGAAGATTTTTCTGAGCACATCATCGGAGAGTATTACCTCTGTTGTGGAATCTACAACACGCCTGTCCACACCTGCCTCCCTGGCAAGCTGTGTGTGGGCTATCTCGATAGTCCCAGAGGTTACCTTGCCCTCATTATTGACCTGAAAACCACGTTCAAAAAGAAGCTTTAATACTTTTTGCTGGGCCGGATATTTTTCGAACTTACTGAGTAATGCGCTCCACATATGAGCCATATAATCGTTTAAATTATAAAGATTTAAGGTTATTTTACAGGACACTAGTAAATAAAATACCCAGTCACCCACAAAGAAAGGACATTTTAAGTATGAGTTCATCTATAATAGATTGAAATTCACCTTTCAACAAAGATAATCAGCCGGAGTTAAAACACTTTCCAATAGGACATCGGAATTTAACATCGCTCATTTCTACAACAGGAATATGTACTCCGGAATTTTGATGATTTACACCAAAGGAGGTATGGAATGAAAATATACAAGGATTATGACGACCTTCCAAAGATAAAGTTGCCTCACGGACAGGAGGTTTGTATCAGCGACAGCACGATCAGGGACGGGGCACAAATGCCTGGTATCGTAATGAAGAGCCAGCAGAAATTCCAGATATACAATTACCTTCATGAAATAGGAATTGAGAAACTCGAGTCCTTTGTCTATAATGACAGGGACCGAAAGGCTATCAAACTCATGATGGACCAGGGCTATGAATTCCCTGAAATTACCGGATGGGCACGTGCAAACCCTGCTGACATCGACATGGTCCTGAATATTGACGGCATAGAAGAGACAGGCATCCTCATGTCAGTTTCTGACCCGCATATCTTCGATAAGATGGGACTGCCAACCCGCGAGGCAGCCGAGGAAAAATACCTCAAGGCACTTCAGTATGCAGTGGACCATGGTCTTCGTACCAGGGCTCATATCGAGGACATGACCCGTGCTGACAACTATAATTTCACATTCCCTCTTGTTAAGAAGATTATGGACATCGATCCTGAGTGTACCATACGCATATGTGACACTATAGGATTTGGCATACCATTTGTTGGTGTCGATGAACCATACGGAATGCCGACTATCATCAGATACCTGAAAGATGAACTGAATGTCAAGAACATCGAAACTCACTGCCATGATGACTTCGGTCTTGCCGTTGCTAACTCTATTGCGGGATACTGGCACGGTGCCAACTGGTCAAATGTTACTTTCCTGGGAATCGGAGAAAGAGCAGGAAACGCAGAAATGGAAAAGCTCCTGCTGTTCCTCGCAAGGCGCATTGAAGGATTTGACAAGTACAACCTTGAATCCCTGGTCGAGTTTGCAAAGTTCATGGAAAGGGAAATCGGTATTCGCGTACCAAGGAACAAGTCAGTTGTCGGGATCAATGTATTCGCCCATGAATCCGGCATTCACTCTGCCGGTGTCATCAAGAACCCGTTCACATACGAACCCTATCCACCCGAGATAGTTGGCGGAAAGAGGATATTCCTCATAGGAGATTCATCCGGTATCGAGGTTCTCAGGTACAAGGTCCAGGAAACAATGAACGAACTGATGGATGTACAGATAGAGATTGGAAAAGATGACAAGCGTCTGCGGGCTATCCAGGCAGACATCCAGAAACTCTATAATGACGAGAAGAGGGTTTCCTGCATATCCGACGAGGAGATCACTGCCTACGTGAAGAAGTACTTCATGTTTAACTCTATAGTAAGCAAGGATATGCACCGCAAAGAGGATGAAGAACACAATGAATGCGAGCCTGAGTCTGAGAATAAGACCAAGGTGCGTAAAGCCCGCATGCACGATGAAGTAGACTGATATTTTATTCGGCTGCTGTCTGAGGATGGCAGCTAAAAATAATATAAGGTGAAGATATTCACCATTGTTACTTTTTTATTGACCTGATGATTTTAAAAGAAAAAAGACGAGATGAAATCCATTGGTCATCGGTTAAGGAGATTTTTTTGCCTGTTTGCTATCGATTTTATACCAAATGTCTGGAGTAGATTATGGTCAATTGAGTAGATTATGGTCAATTTTCATGAAATCAACGCCATTCTCCAGCATACAATTGTTTCGAATTCTTGCAAACCGTTAAAGAAATTAAGATGATATGTGTAATTATCTTCTTAACCGATGACACATGAGATGAAATCACTTCATCTCAGCTTCGACATACTTTACAATAGCATCTGTCATTTCGCTCATCTTTGCATTGCCGCCAAGGTCATAGGTGAGGTATTTGCCTTCTGTGATGACCTTCTCGGTAGCTGCGAAGATTGCTTTTGACTCTTCTTTCTCACCAAGGTAATCAAGCATCCATGCGCCTGCAAGGATGGTTGCAACAGGGTTGACCTTGTCCATGCCTGCGTACTTTGGTGCTGAACCGTGGGCAGGTTCGAACATAGCGAAGTCGTCACCGATGTTTGCGGAGTAGATAAGTCCGATACTTCCTACAAGTGCGGAACATTCCTCACTGATTACATCCATGAACAGGTTTGTTGAAAGGAGCACCTTGTTGTTGAACAGCTGAGGATTCTTGATAAGCTGCTGGGCAATGTTGTCAATGTGGTATTCCCATACTTCGATACCATCGTAGTTCTTACCAGCTTTCTCAACCTCTTCAAGGAAAAGACCGCAGGTCCTTCTCAGTATATTGCTCTTGTGAATTGCTACAACCGCATCGCAGTTCCTTCTCTTTGCTTCCTCGAAAGCATACTTTGAAACCTTTGCACTGGATGTACGTGTTATTTTCCTGATAGCGATTGATACATCTTCTGTCAGTTTTACTTCCTCACCGATGTACAGGCCCTCTGTTCCTTCCCTGACACAGACAAAGTCCACATCACCAAGTGGTCTTGGAGTGTTCGGGAAAGTCTTTATTGGCCTTACATTTGCATACAGGTTGTACTTCTGCCTGATAGATACTGCCACACTTCTTGGTGCACCTACTATTCCAGGAGTTGTTGTAGGACCCTTGTAACATGCATCTGAAGAGTCTAGGAGGTCCCATGTCTCATCAGGAATGAGTGAGTTGCCACCGTTCTCTTCCCACCAGGTTGCTCCTGCATCACATGTAATGAACTCGACATTGCTGTTTGCAGCGCCTGCGACCTTAAGCATTGCTTCTACAAGATCCGGGCCAACTCCATCGCCTTTTATAACTGCTGCTGATTTTGTCATATTTCAACCTTCCACTGATTAATGAATATAATGCGCAAATTGCTTTATTGACGACTACATCATATATATGTCATACCTAGAAAAGAAATAGGCGCTAAAAAATACAGGAATAAAAGATCAAATCTCCGGATAATCAGTGATCTTTGCTAAATTACGCAGTCTCAGTATCGTCACAGCAAAGATAAAAGCGAAACCAATAAGAACAAGTACCAGAACCAGATCTTGTTCTGTGGATACACCCCCGGCCACCAGTTTAACGGAAGTGAAAGTAATCAATATCAACTGACCTAATATGGACATCAGGCTCAACCTGACTTCCCTGTGTCTTAAAAAGAGCCGGGCATTCATATGATTATATTGACATAATAAGCATTTATAGATAATTACCTTGCTTACCTTTACGCATACATAAGCATACCATACCGTTATAGATAAAATAAGCTCATATAGGTAATTATGACACACAATTTCCCCATCACAGACGAACACATGCACATCGACCCCCGGGCAAAGGGACTGAAAGCTGTCAAAGAATTCCAGGAGGCAGGAGGCACCCATATATTCCTTGTAATGAAGCCAAGCTGGACCCTTGGCATAAAGGTGACAAAACCTGAAGACCAGATAGCAGTCTTTGAGGAAACAGTTGACATCTCACGCCAGATCAATGAGACTGGAGTCACTTCTTTTCCAGTGCTTGGAGTTCATCCGGCAGAAATAACAAAACTCACCGAATACATGGAACTCTCAAAAGCTGTAGAAACAATGAAAGGCGGCCTGGACATTGCAGCAGATTATGTTAAAAGAGGGCTTGCCGTGGGACTTAAAAGTGGAAGGCCACACTACCCCGTAAGTCCTGAAGTATGGGATGCTTCTAATAAGGTAATGGAATATGCATTCACACTGGCCGCTGACCTTGACTGTGCTGTCCAGCTTCATACTGAAAGTGTAGGCGAGCCGGAACTTGTTGACATAACAGAACGTGCCAAAAAGACAGGTATCAAACTCCACAGGGTTGTCAAACACTATGCCCCGCCACTTGTCGATGTTTGTGAGAGACTTGGCATATTTCCCGGAGTGCTTGCAGGTAAAGGTGCTATCGAAGAAGCACTCCAGCAAGGAACTAGATTCATGATGGAAACTGATTATATCGATGATCCACAAAGACCCGGAACCGTACTTGGACCAAAAACCATACCGAAAAGAACTTTAAAACTTGCAGGTGAATTTGGGGAAGAACCTTTCTGGAAGATCCACAAGGAAAACCCGGAAAAGGTCTATGACGTCGACATTGAGCTTTAGAGCCTGCCAACAATGATTATGTAGATATCCATTACATTGGTACCTGTTGGACCTGTGACAATAAGGTCGCCTGTTTCCTTTAAATAAGCATATGAATCGTTGTCTTGCAGATAGCGTCGTGCATCCAATTGCACATCTTTTCCCCGCTGGACGGTGCCACCGTCTGCAAATGCACCTGCACTATCAGTCGTACCATCATTACCATCAGTACCGGCGGCAAGCAAAAGAACACCTTTAAGATCCGGAACCTCTATACCAAAAGAAAGAGCCAATTCCTGACATCTCCCACCTGTCCCTTTTCCTTTCATTGTCACTGTGGTCTCACCTCCTGCAAGGATACATACAGGAAGCGGCAGAGGAGTAGACCTTAACCTCTCCTCCCTTGCAATTGCGGCAAATACCTTGGCAACCTCCCTTGCCTCACCAACAATTGATGAAGTAAGTACCATGGTATTATATCCAAGTTCAGATGCTCTTTTTTCGGCTTCATGGAGAGCAAG
The DNA here is from genome assembly GCF_002243045.1 of Methanolobus psychrotolerans. GTDB lineage: Archaea > Halobacteriota > Methanosarcinia > Methanosarcinales > Methanosarcinaceae > Methanolobus > Methanolobus psychrotolerans. Next base: position 11,871 of record NZ_MBKP01000021.1, on the reverse strand, counting down.
GGCATTATTGCCAACCAGATAATTAGATGTTTTTTCAAAAACTAGGGCACCTGACTTGGGAGTTTCCTCAATCACGCCCTCAAGACCATCCTCAAGTAATCCACTCACAGCAGGAGATAATTTTAGATTATACCTTTCAACTAGTTCATTGAACTCACTGAATGTAGACGTGTCGGGCACCGTAGGACCGGATGCAATAACATCCAGCGGATCTCCCACAACATCAGAAAGTATAAAGCTTACGGATTCTGACGGATAAGCCATTTTGGCAAGCCCTCCACCCTTTATGGAACAAATATGTTTTCTGACAGTATTAAGCTCATCAATTGTAGCACCTGCACGCATCAGACTATCAGTCAGTTTTACGATGTCTGTGATGGATACCCCTTTACGCGGAAGCGTGATCAAAGCTGAACCACCACCGGATATAAGGAATAATATAAGGTCTTTTTCGTCAGTCCTCTCTAGAAAATCATGAACTGTTTTTCCGGCGGCAACACTATTTTCATCAGGCATCGGATGACCTGATTCATATACCTTCATTTTTGTAAGCGGTCCGCCAAATCCATGCTTTGTAACGGCGATGCCACCTGCAAGGGAATCGCCCAGGATATCTTCAATGGCTTTTGACATCGGTATTGCAGCTTTACCAAAAGCAATGGCATAAATGTTACAGTAAAGTGAAAGATCATAGGAACGGGTATTGATGATAATACTCCTGCCTTCCTTCTTAACAGCCCTGTAAATACATGCAGAAGGCTCTACTGCAGAAATAGCTCCTGACATAATTGAATAAGCATCATTTCTCATTTTTTCATCCATATGACATCACTATATTTTATTATAACAGGGATTTGATTGTTCATGAGCGACTATACTTTCCAACCAGTTCCCCATAGGCGATGACATGGCCATCCATAGCATTCTCAACAAGACTCCGGGCAGAACCACTTTCAATATCCAGCTTCGTATCAAGTGCATAAAAATTAAAGAAATACCTGTGACTAAGCGAAGGAGGACAAGGGCCAGTGTAAGATATCCTGCCTGCACTATTTACTCCCTCAATACCCATAATACTGTCTTCAGCAATTGAAATATTGGGATCGATATTCCAGACCACCCAGTGTGTGAAAGTCCCGGAAGGTGCATCCGGATCTTCCATTATCAGTAAAAGCGATACACAATCCACCGGAATATTTCCCACATCCAGTGATGGATTAATGTTCTCCCCATCACAAGTATACTTTTGAGGGATCATACTATCATTTTCAAAAGAGGAGCTGGTTACAGTTAATTTTCCTATGCCTGCATGATTAGAAACAACATCTTCCTCAATACCTGAATTTTCCAGAGACTCGTTCAATTCATAAGGTTCCGGAAGAAGATCCGGCCCTTCATCAGCCGATTCCAGACATCCGGAAAGAGATAAAATAACTAACAATAGAAATATCATCGCAAGTACTGCAGCAAACCGGTAGCATACAGTATTTTCATTTGAATGTTGAACCGAACTATTAACCCCGGACATATTTCCCACCAGTTATACACTAATTACAGCCTATTTATTATTTTTGGGTTGCAAAGACAAATTGTTAAATGCACAAAACACCAGTTACAGGGAAACTTTCAGGATTCATTCCTCTGGAATTATGATCCATGCGAGAATATAGGCAAAAAGTCCTGTTCCGTAAATGAATATAGCACCAGCCCATAAGAGCCTTATAAGCACAGGATCAATCCCAAGGTACTTACCAAGACCACCACATACGCCTGCAATAATCCTATCACTCCTGGAGCGTCTTAATTTCTTTTCCATATTTTACCTCAGCAACTGGTTTTGAATAAAGGGTTTAGAGCAGATACCATATTCATAATCACAGTTCACATGTCTTACAATTGGTTCCACCACATTCCGGATTCTCAAACTGCCACTTAAGACCCCATGTCTTGATGTTCTGCAATATGTTCAGGAATTCCTCACCACTTTCGGTAAGCGAGTATTCGCATTTTATCGGGAATACTGAGTCATCAACATTTTTATCCACAAGACCATGTACTTCCAGTTCCTTTAATCTTGTAGAAAGGGTTTTAGGAGTAACATCCTGTAATTTGTTCTTGAGCTCGTTGAACCGCTTCTGCTTATTTTCACCCTTGTATAGCTCATGCATAATACATAAAGACCATTTTTTGCCGACGATATCAACCGTTTTATAGATTGTACAATCCTTCATAGTATCTAATAAGAAACCACCCAATATATAAGAGAGTATCCATAATATATCAGTAATCCAGAAGAGAATTTTGGAAGAAGGAGTGACCAATATGGCAAAAGATTTACTTGAAAAGGGAGCAATCCTACAGAGAGACCAGGAAACATACGCTATCGCACCACATCTGCCAGGCGGAATTGTTTCTGCAGATATACTTCGTAAAATTGCAGATGTTGCGGAAAAGTATGGAGCTGCAACATTAAAAGTAACTTCATCCCAGAGAGTTGCTATCGTGGGATTAAAAGAAGATGATCTGGACAAAGCATGGGAAGACCTTGGAGTAAAACCAGGTGCTGCCATTGGACTTTGTGTAAGGAGTATAAAAATCTGCCCGGGTACGACATTCTGTAAGCGAGGACAACAGGATGCTGTAAGTCTTGGCCTGAAGCTTGATGAGAAGTACCATGGAATGCCACTACCCTCTAAATTCAAAATGGCTGTTTCCGGATGTGCAAACTCATGCTCAGAGCCTGCTATTAAAGATATCGGTGTCATGGGTACTCCAAAGGGATTCACCGTTATGGTTGGAGGAAATGCAGCAATAAAACCAAGACTTGCTGATATCATAGCAGATGAATTAACAGAAGATGAAGTACTTGCACTTGTTGAAAAGATTGTCAGCTTCTGCAAAACCAACGGTTCAAAGCACCGTCTTGGCAGAGTGATCGATGAAATAGGACTTGACAAATTCAAGGCAGAGATCGGATTATAACTGGGATATATTTTTATCAGGGGATAATCCCCTGCTTTTCTTTATTTTATAAAATCATTAAAAACGGAGCTGGTAATATCGAAGATGTTAAACCGGTCACAAGAATAGCAGTTATAAGGTGTGATATAGTCTCGCAAGCTTGCCCGGGCGTCGGATGCTTTATGGCTTTCAATAAAAGAAGCATGCGTTTCAAAGATTACGATGAAAACGCAGAGATGGTTGCCTTTTTCACATGTGGAGGATGTTCCGGTCGTAGAGTATACCGTCTGCTGAAATCATTAAAGAAGCGTGGAGTGGATGTTATCCATCTGAGTTCCTGCATGCAAATGGAGAATTATCCTAAATGCCCACACATTGACGAAATTAAGAGAACTGTTGAAAATGAAGGAATAAAACTTGTGGAAGGAACACATCATTAATATCTGGAGAGTGCAACATGGGCAAAAGACTAATAGTAAAAATAGATGAAGACAAATGTACCGGATGCGGCAAATGTGTATCCCCCTGTGCCGAGGGAGCTATACAGATAATTGACGGAAAGGCAAAGGTCGTTTCGGAAGAACTTTGTGACGGCATGGGATTCTGCATAGGCGTTTGCCCTGAAGGCGCAATTACCATCGAGGAAAGAGAAGCTATTCCCTTTGACCTGAAGAAAGCTGAATCACAGCTAAAAAAGACTGATGTCTCGATTAAGTGTTTCAGTTGTGGCCGTGGTGAAGGAAATAATTACCTGATGCCCGTAAGGCATAATATGGAAAACCTCTGGGTTTGTACAAGATGCCTCCCACAGCTTATCCACGGATGAGATAATGACAATTGAGATTGAACTTAGTAAAGTGGCAGATTACCTCTGTGACTATACTTTCAATTTCTACTGGCATAATAAGAGTCTTGAACCGGACTCATTGATACCAACCCAGAATGGTACTAAAATAACTTACAGGGACCTTGTCAATGAACTAAGATCATGCGGGGAGATCCATATAAAAGGCAATCCCGGAAAGAACTTTGCCTATAATATGGGAGCAGATCTGAAGCACTTCGGCGGAAGCGGCGAGGCTGAAGAAACAGGAAGAATATTTGTCCAGGGGAATGTAGGACCTGAAACCGGAATTGGAATGGTTGCCGGAATCCTTTATATCAAAGGTGGCATAAATTATCCCCTTGGGAATATAGTGGAACTTGAATCCGATGTCAAGGGTTATCGGAAGTTCCGCTCAATCACAGATCTCCTCTGCAATGGCATCGGAGAAGATAAGCTCATTGATAACAGCTACAACGAAGAACAAAAGATACTGATTCTTAAAGACAATATACCAAGGGGTACTGTTGCTGCAAGATGCCCATGCGCTGCAACTGTCATCATAGAAGGTGATGCCTACAACGGAACTGGCATGCTATCTAAGAATGCCACTGTCGTTGTACACGGAAACGCAGGCATGAACACAGGTTCGCACCTTAATGGAGGAACTGTTATAGTCCACGGGGATGTGGGAGAATTTGCCGGTGCCTACATGAAAGATGGAAAACTCCTGTTCAAGAGTGCAAGGGGTTTCATTGGCGCAGGAATGGAAGGTGGAGCTATCTACTCAAAGAGTAAAGCCAGGACAAATCCCCCTGCTGCAAAGTCTAGAATGACAGGAGAAGACAGTGCACTTATCAGGGAACTAACTGATGCCGGAAGGATTGAATCCATGCTCTACAATAAGTACGAACCGGATAAGGATAAACAGAAGTATGTAGAAGTCCACATGCGTGACGGGTCTATTGCTATGCGTAAGATCGACTGATCTTATGCCTTGTTCAGCATTACCCAGAAAACTGATCCTTTGCCCCTTGGATTATCCTCTACACCAACTGTGCCTTTATGAATATCAACTATCCTTTTGACAATAGCAAGACCAAGACCGGTCCCTTTTACACCTGTTTTATCAATCCTTTTGAATCTTTCAAAAACATACGGTTTGTATTCATCGGGGATTCCATCTCCTTCATCTGCCACCATTATATTCCAGTTCTTATCCATATCGGCAATATCCACCCTGATCGTTGTGCCTGAGGGACTATATTTAAGAGCATTGGATATCAGATTGGAAAAAACATCTTCAATTACATCATTTATTCTGGAAGGATATTCACCTTTTTGATTAAAATCAAGTATAATGTCCTTTTTTGCGAATACAGGAGCAAAACTGTCAACAACTTTCCACAATATGAAACCAATATCCTTTGTTTCAAATTCCATCTCTTCATATGATTCAAGTTTTGCAAGCTTTGCAGCAGAACCTATCATTGATATAAGATGATCGGTCTGTTCATTTATCATCTTAAGTGTTTCTTTTTTCTCTTCATCTGTTTCTTTTATGTACAGTATTTCACTGAATCCTTTGACAATACCTGCCGGATTTAACAGGTCGTGTCTCATGATATCTGTAAAGAGATCCTTAAGATTGTTAGAGTCCTCAAGTTTTGCTTTCTTCGCTTTGTCCAGCATCCAGCGTGAATTTACCTCCATAATAATGAAGAACATAAAGAGGAGAGTTAAAACATACCAGTGCTGTATGAAAAAGTCCGTGAGGGAAACCTGCCCATAATGTATGTATAAGCCTATCCTGAGTTCTCTCATCAGATTATCTACAGAAATGTAGTCTGCCGGAACAGCCCAGCCACTTGAACCAATCGCCATGGCAGCATTACTATTTGGAGGCATGCTCAAAAGGGCGATAGAGACCTCTTTTGAAATGTCACCCGGTGTTGAACCAGTCTTTGCAAAAGCCCAGTCAGGATAAAGGTCTGTGCTCACAAGAAGAGGATAGCCATCATATTCCTTCTGATTGAGAACTTTAATGTCTTCAATGTTGATCTTGCCTTCAAGAACCATTTTCTCCAGGGTACCGGTCCTGACCGTGCCTGCATCCACATCCCCGGAAACAATCGCAAGAACTACATTATCATGCGTATGGCCAAATGTTAGTTCGTCAAAATAATCGCTGTAATCTATACCATTAAGCTGAAGCTCCCCTGCAGCAGCCAGAAATCCACCAAGTGATCTTTCACTGACAGCCATAAAGGATTTGCCTTTCAGATCTTTCAGAGATTTTATGTCATCCCTATCAGCTCTTGTGAGAATAACACCACCAAATCCAGAATATGAAGAGTTGTTCCACGATGGTTGAAAGGTTGCTATTCTGCTAGCTCCGTTTTTGTGCGCCATTTCCACATAAAGCATGGGATTTGTATAGAAGAAATCAATATTATCATTATTTACAACAGAAATGAATTCATCATAATCAAGAGGAAGTACTTCAAAAGTGGAATTTTGGATACTATCTGAAAGATAATCTGCAGTTGGTATCCATGACTCCATAGAATTTTCACGTTCCCCATAAACAGAGAGAACACCAATTCTGTAAACATTGGATTCACAACTCACCAATGGGAGGAAAATTAAATTGAAGATGCTTATAAGTAGTATTGCTCTGGCAAACAAACCCAGCATTTCCTTATTTATTGACACTCCTCCTAAAATGTGCAAATGCGTCTATAATGCCAAAGATATTTATGGATTATGGAACACTGTTACATAGTAATATTAGTGGCAGCAACCAACAATTATTTTACTTCGATGAACTTTAGAAGATTCGTTCCACCTGGCTTTCCGTGTCCTGACACCTGACCCTGGGTAAGAATTATCAGATCTCCTGCTTCTACGATACTTGCTTTTTTAAGTGCCTCCATGGAAGTTTCCTCCCAATCATATACCTTCTGAAGAACAAGAACGGGATAAACTGCATACTGCATTGCAAGTTGCTCGCATGTCAGAGGATAGCGACTAAAGGCAAGTATCCAGACATCCGGCCTGAACCTGGAAATATGGCGAGGAGTCTTTCCTGAAACCGTCGGAGTGATAACATAGAGTACAGGCAGATTGCGAAGAGCATCATTCACCTGTATGGATATCATATCCTCTACACCGGGATGCATTTTATGGATAGCTTTTTTCATCATTTCAAGACCTATTGTACTCTGGTCTCTCCATTTTTCAGTTGACCTGGCGATCTTTACCATCATCTTTACAGTTTCAACCGGATAGATCCCTACTGCAGTCTCAGCAGAAAGCATAACTGCGTCCGTACCATCAATTATAGCATTTGCCACATCTGTAGCTTCAGCCCGGGTAGGACGAATGTTGGCAGTCATGGATTCAAGCATCTGCGTTGCGGTTATTACTGGTTTGCTCAGAAGGTTAGCCTTGTGTATGATCTCCTTTTGCACGATCGGAACATCCTGTATCGGGATCTCCACACCAAGATCACCACGTGCGATCATAACACCATCCGTCTCTTTGAGGATCTGATCTATGTTCCTGACAGCCTGTTCTCTCTCGATCTTTGAAATGATGAATATCTCTTTACCCTGGCTTGCAGCATAGTTCCGGACCTGGATAATATCTTCTTTTGATTCTATGAAGGAAAGGCAGAATATACTTAAGCCCTCCTCAAGTCCGAAATCAACAATCTCCAGATCCCTTCCTGTTATGGGATTGATGAAAAGCCTGGAACCGGGCAGATTGATGCCTTTTTTGGAGAAAAGGGGGCCACCGACAACAACTTCACAATGAATGTCCTCTTCTTCGATGCGTGTACAATCAAGCTGGATAAAACCATCGTTCAGGTAAATAGGACTTCCTGGAACGACGCTTTCTGTTATCTGGCTATATTGAACAGGGATTATTAAGTCCTTTCCTGGAACATTCCTGGAAGTAAGGATTACCTGCGCCCCTTTTTCCAGCATCATTGGTTCATCCTGAATTGTTCCTACTCTTATCTTTGGCCCGGGAAGATCTGCCATTATAGCCACCACCCGGTTTAGTTCCCGAGATATTCCCCGTATTCTTTTGATGATAATGCGGTGGTCATCCAGATCACCATGAGAAAAATTCAGCCGGGCAACATTCATGCCCTGCATAATAAGTTCCCTGAGTACCTCTTCAGAAGAAGAGGCCGGGCCAATAGTACATACGATTTTTGTTTTATTATCGGGTAAATCCATACTTTATCCCACCTTTTAAAATAACCAGAAATTAATCTTGTATCCCTTTATGGAACTGATTAAATTAAGACTTATTCAGAAGTATTCAAGTTACTATATATAGGATACTCAGAAGTATTCAAGTTACTATATAATACATAATACATCATTCAAAATTATTTAAACTAATAGAATCCAATATAATATGGGGTTTATCATGACAAATTCAAAGTTTGAACTTACCGAGCAACAAAAGAAAGAACTCTCTGCAATCTTTGGAAGAGGTGTCAATTTCAAGGACAAGGAGAGACACTTTTACACACATGATGTGGGAGCATTGCCATCTCTTGTCAAAATGATGGTTGGTAAGACAAAGCCTGCTGCAATTGTTAAGGTCAAGAATGAAGAAAAAGCCATCGAGCTTATCAATTTTGCACGTAAATATAAGATTCCCGTCGTACCTAGAGCAGGAGCATCATCTGGATATGGAGGTATTATTCCCACAAAAGGAGGAATCATTGCCGATGTAACCCCTATGAAGGAAATTATTGACATTGATAAAGAGAATCTCAGAGTAACCGTGGGCGCAGGTGCCATTTGGTATGATCTTGAGGAGAAACTTAACGAAGAAGGACTGGCAGTACAGGCAGTACCATCAAGTGCACTTTCGGCGACCGTAGGAGGATGGCTTGCACAAAATGGTGTGGGTTACGGAAGTTATGAGTACGGCTGGTCGCAGGACACTATGGATTCCGCAAGAGTTGTCCTGCCAAACGGTGAGGTAAAAGATTTCTCCGGCGATGAACTTGGAAAGATTATCGGAACCATGGGCACTACTGGAATAATCACACACGTAACCCTGAAAATAAGGAAATATGAAAAGACCGCAGCAATCTCTGCAAAATTCCCCGATGCTTCCAGCATGAAGGAAGCAATCAAAAAAGTAGGAGAGAAAAAAGTCCCGGTGTGGGCAATCTCATTCCTGAATCCAGAATGGGCTGATATGAAGAACAAAGCTCCGTATAAGACACACTACGGAGAAACAGTTGATGAGCACAGACCAGAACTGCCGCTTTCCTACATATGCAACTTTGCCTATCCCCAGTCAAGGGATGTAAGTGCCCTCAAAGGCATAATAAATCAAGCTGGTGGAGATATCCTGCCGGAAGAGATCTCCGAACATGAAACACAGGAATGGTTCAGGTCAATGAAGGTTAAAAGACTTGGTCCTTCATTTATTCCTGCCGAAGTGGTTGTACCCGTTGATAAGATCGACGCGATCTTCAATGAGATCGATAAGAAAATCAGCCTCCCTGTACTTATAGAAGGAATGGTGACAAAGGGAGAAGAAGCCATTATGCTTTGTTTCATGCCCCACTCGGAAAGATCCTTCAAATATAACCTCGCTTTCCCACTTGCCCTGAGTATTATTAAGATAGCTGAGCAGAACGGTGGAAGAATTTATGCATCCGGTCTTTATTTTGCAAGCCAGGCTGCAAAAGTATACAAAGATCGTTTTAAAGTTATCCAGGATTTCAAAAAACAGGTTGATCCTGATGACATAATGAACCCTGAAACAATGAAAGGTAAGTCCATGATCAATACAGGGCTTTCCTTTGCAAAGGTATTCGAGCCTATGGCACGCATGGTTGGAAATATGTCCGGAGTCGGCAATCAGGAATTCAAAGATGAGAAAGGATTGCCGGGGGATATTATTTCCCATGCTTTCACATGCGCACAGTGCGGGTATTGTGTCAACGAATGTGACCAGTACTATGGACGCGGCTGGGAATCACAATCCCCTCGCGGCAAGTGGTTCTTTATTAAGGAATATCTTGCCGGAAAGCTGCCCCTTGACCAGGAACAGGTTGACACTTTCCTTGCATGTACCACCTGTGAGATGTGTGATTATTACTGCCAGCTTGACCTGCCCATCGAACGTTCCTGGATGACACTCAGGGAGAACTTTGTCCAGAAGAGAGGCATGATGACTATTCCTCCGTTTGAGATCATGGCTCAAAGTCTGGACAAGGAAAGGAACATATGGGCGAATTACAGGGTCGACAGGGACAAGTGGATACCTGATGACATCCGGCCGAAGATCAAGGAAAAAGCAGATATTGCCTACTTCGCCGGATGTACTGCATCCTTTGTTGAGAAGGACGTTGCTGTGGGAACTGTCAGGCTGCTGGATGAGGCAGGGATAGAATTCACATACCTTGGAGACAAAGAATCCTGCTGTGGAATACCAATGCTCGTTGCCGGAAAGTGGGATGTGTTTGAGAGGATCCTGAAAATGAACATCGCCAACATGCAGAAGCATGGTGCTAAGACAGTTGTCACATCATGTCCTGCCTGCCTGCTTATGTGGAGGACTATCTATCCGCAGTGGGCTGAGAAACTTGGAATGGAATTCAATATAGAGGCAAAGCACTATTCTGAAGTGCTTGTGGATAAGCTTGATGTATTGAAACCAAAATTCAAGATACCCCTGAACAAGACCATTGCCTGGCATGATTCATGTCATCTTGGAAGAGCAGGCGCTGGTGTGTATGAGCCACCAAGGGAATTGCTGAAAGCCATCCCGGGAGTGAAGTTCAAAGAGATGGAACATAACCGTGAGAAGGCACTCTGCTGTGGTTCCGTTGTAACGCTTATCGACGAGCCGAAAGTGGCCAGTAAAATAGGAAATGTCCGTTTGCAGGAAGCTGTTGACCAGGATGCTGATATCATGGCTGCACTATGTCCGTGCTGTCTTGTGCAGTTCAGGGTCGCTGCAAAGCAGAACAATGTCAACATGGAGATACAGGATCTTGGAGCACTTGCAGCACGCAGTCTTGGTTATGACCTGCCTGATACGACAAACGATGCTCTTGTTGCATGGGCCACCTTTGAAAAGATGATAGAACTGATGGAGCCGGAGAACATGACCGAGATGATGGTAGAACTCCTGCCTGACATGATCGGTGCCATGCCATCATACATGCAAGCCATGATGAAGACAGTGAAGTACGTACCCGGCATGGATATACTCATGAAGCCAATGATGCCAATAATGATGCCTATGCTCATGCCGTCTTTGATGCCAAAGGTCATGCCTAAGATGCTAAAAGCTGTTGAGAAGAGAGTCCCGATGCCGGATTACATGATCGAGCAGATGCCCGACCTTATGCCGGCTGCCATGGGTAATCTTTTGCCTAACATGCTTCCGCAGATCATACCTTTGTTGACACCGAAGATGATAGCATATATTAAGGCGAACTGAAGAAAAGAAATGTTTGATATTGCTTTAGAGCAATGTCAAATTATTATTTAATCTCAATATGTTACTCTACGTGGCCATAACAATATTTTTAAATATGGATTGCATTGATATGATGCATGAATTTACAATGTTTGTTAAAGCCGACAAAAGAAAAACTATACAGTTTTACTATTTTGATAGTTGGTTTAAGTCTACCAAATATTGCTAATTTCTTTCTTACGATATTTGCAGCAAGAACCCTTGGAGCAGAAAAATATGTAGAATATTTAATGTTTAGAACTAGCAATATCCCATTCATCCTAACTACAATTATAACCTTAGTTCCCAAAATTTAAGCGCATATTCTTTTTTGCCTTTTTACTACTTACCAATTCATGCGCCCTGCGCATGAATTACATCTTCTACGGAATTGTGTTTCATAATCTTTAAATATTATTGTGCGCTTATATTATAAGCACATATGAAATCCACACTACGTATCAAGAAAATAAATGGAATTGAATACTGGTATGAAGATATCCCATACTATGACAAAGAAAAGAAACAGATCCGACACCGCTCCAAATACCTTGGAAGGAACGTAAATGGTAAAC
>NZ_MBKP01000104.1 GCF_002243045.1 Methanolobus psychrotolerans | reverse complement strand
GTAGGTCTTCGTTGGATGGGTGAAGTACTTGTAGAGAATAAAGATCCACGAGGGTATGGTTTATCTGTACCAGAATATGCAAGATTGGATGATGGAAAAATTATTTTGACAATTAGGTTTTATGAAGATGTTACATCCGAAAATGCGCTATCGGTCGTAACTAAATACACAAATAATTATACCACTCCAAGCTCATATTATACATATATTTATGATATTATTATTGATGAAAACAACATCACAAATGTAATTTCAGAAGATGCTGTTCATTCTTACGGATATAGGAATGAAGAAACAGTTAGTGATGATTCTTTTGAAGACTCAGAGGATATAGAGAACAATAATGTTAGTTCTTTAATTGAAGACGAGGACAATACTGAAATCGACTCAAATAATGTTAATAAATCACCTGGTTTCTCTGCATTAATTTCAATTTCGGTTTTCGGGTTAGTATTTTGTTTATGTAGAAAAGGGTGAGTTGCATGAATCACAAATATCGGCTTATTTTCATTTTAGCTGTGCTTTTATTAGTATCAAGCCAAACAGCATATGGAGAGACAATTAATGTATTAGAAGAAGTTAAAGACTATGTCCATACAACTGAGGCTGATTATTATAATTTGCTAGGAAATGGCATAAAAATAGGTGTATGGGAAACAGATGATAACGATGAAAAAAGTTCAGAAATAAACAGTACTAGAAGTGAATTATCTGGTCGGGTTTTTATTATTGAAGATTATACTAATGTATCAAGTCATGCAACAAATGTTGCTTTAATACTTGCTTCAAATAACGTTAATTTGTACTCTGGTATGGCACCAGATGTAGAATTGTATTCCTATGATATCGATGAAAACATGGAAAATGAACTTTCTTCTTCACTCATGGATATTTCTACAAACTCGTTTGGACATAAATCGAATGTAAATGTATATACAACTTCTTTTGATTCAGAGTCATGTTCTGAATATTATGATGCTGCAATTCGTGATGCAGGTATAATTGCTTTCAAATCAGCTGGTAATAAGAACAGTAATTCTAACAACTATTCCATAATTACTTCACCCGGGACTGCTAAAAATATAATAACTGTTGGTGCCGTTAAAGAAGATGATTTCTCTGATACTGCTTATTTTAGTAGTTATGGTCCATGTGAAGATGGAAGATTGAAACCAGAGATTGTTGCACCGGGTTATAATTTAAAAGTAGATTCCAATTCAGACCTCATAAAGGGAACGTCCTATGCTACACCTGTTGTTTCCGGCTCCGCAGCTTTAATCCTTGAAGAATGGAAAAACACTCACTCTAATGAAGA
>NZ_MBKP01000020.1 GCF_002243045.1 Methanolobus psychrotolerans | reverse complement strand
AGAGTGGAAAACTGTAAGATTTAATTAAGTATGTGGGGGGGGGGGGTAATTTTATATCTTAAGGTGGGGAATTTTAGACCGACGAAAGTGGGGAAAAGTAAACCGCCGTTGACAGATGGGGAACGATAAATATTTTGGGTTGGAGGGTGGTAGCATATGTCTCAACACCAATCCTATATGTGATAAATGCGGCATCAGGGGATATTGTAGATATAGTATTAAGTAGGAATTAATTTTCAATTCAAAATCTTGTGGGTTTAAGTCATATTTTAAAAAGTACCAGAAGCCTCGAGCGTGATTTGAACACGCGACCTAGTGATTACAAATCACTCGCTCTGCCGGGCTGAGCCATCGAGGCGCTGTGATGCTTATTCCACATCTATTTATGGAAGGTATTCCCTTACATAGCATAATAGGAGATAAATTTTATGGTAGCACATTAGCCGGAGATGTCATATGTGGCGTGAAATATCAAGGATCGGAAAAAAACTTGTTGAAAACGGGCTGGTGGAATCCCACTTTGGGAACATTAGTGTAAGGGTTGGTAACCGTATGCTCATCACACGGAGTGGATGCGCGCTGGACGAGATCACAGAGGATCGTGTTGTAGAAGTGAGTCTGGACGGATCGTGCGCACTTGATATGATCGCATCTTCCGAGACCATTGTCCACAGGGCAATATACAGGAACACTCCGGCACTTGCCATAGTTCATGCGCACTGTCCATTTGCTGTAACGCTTTCCTTGCTGGCCGAAGGTGATAGTATAACTCCTGCTGACAGTGAAGGGCAGTATTTCCTGGGGGAAGTGCCTATTGTAAAAGGTGGCATCGGTTCTGATGAACTTGCGCAGAACCTTGCGACATCCCTTGCATCACACAAGGCATCTATTATCTATAGTCACGGCACTTTTGCCATTGGTAAGATTCTCGATGAGGCATATGTGCTGACAACTCAGGTTGAGCATTCATGTAAGATAAAATACTGGTATGACCTTGCAAAAAAAAGTAGTTAGATGTTTTTCCCGGAAAACGTTAAATCATAAAAATGCTCATTTGGTACAATATTCATGACATTCAATGCTTTAAGACCCGTAGCATCAAAAGTACTTGAGCCCCTGGCAAAGATTACCGCAGATGCAGGCATCTCACCAAATGCTATTTCAATGCTCTCACTTTTGTTTGCAGCATTTGCAGGCTTTCTTTACTACTACTCAGCCTTTGATCCGCTTCTTGTGCTGGTAGCCGGGCTGCTGGTTGCGTTCAATTCTCTGCTTGATGCAGTGGATGGTCTGATGGCGCGCTATCTCAACGTAGCCAGTGCAAGGGGTGACTTCCTTGACCATGTCATAGACCGTTATTCTGATGTATTCATAATTTGTGGCATCTTCTTTGGCGGGTACGTGGATTGGCAGATAGGCGTTGTAACTATAGTAGGTGTGCTGCTCACAAGTTATCTTGGTACACAGGCGCAGGCACTTCATCTTGGGAGATATTATGGTGGTATCATCGGAAGGGCTGACAGACTGGTGCTTATCATGCTTTCTTCAGTGGTCTATTTTGTTTATCCTTCTGAACTATACGGTTTCTCATCTCTTGGCTGGATGATCATAGTCATCGGAGCAGGTAGCCACATAACTGCTTTCCAGCGCATAGTGCATATATGGAAACAGCTCAAATGACGTATCTCATAATGACCTTGAGGAGCTAATTTAATTATACCAAGGTCAATTAAGGTTCATGTCATCTTATATGGGCAAAGACTTTGAGTATCTGGAACACACAGCAGATGCCAAATTCAGGGCTTACGGAAAAAGCCTTGGTGAAGCTTTCGAAAACGCTGCCCTTGCCATGCTCAATGTCATGGTCGATACAGGTTCAGTGAAGAACACTTTGTCGGTGAATATTAAACTGGCTGCCAATGATATCGATAGTCTTCTCTTTGACTGGCTTTCAGAGATACTTTTTGTTTTTGAGGTTGATGAAATGGTATTTGGCCGCATAAAGGTCAATGAGCTTAATGTTAGTGATGAAGAATGCTCTATATATGCAACCTTGTTTGGGGAAACCATCGACCATTCGGTCCATGTGTTTGATACTGAAGTAAAAGCGGCCACATACAACGACATGATAATAGAACAGAGGGATGAAGGCTGGATGATACAGGCAACTGTGGATACCTGAATATCGTTGCATACCAGTTTTATCAGTTTCTTATTATCAATGTATTCATAAGATTAGCGCATATAGTCTTCATATCACATTTTACAGGACAAATATGGCAAGAGGAATAATTATGTCAGAGGCAAATGTAAATTCAGTTTATGATATTCTTACAAAGATCAATGATAACACATGGGAGTTGCCCGGAAACTTTAAACCTGGTATGAATGTCCCCGGGAGAATATTTGTATCAAAGACCCTTCTTGATATTCTTGAAAAAGAAACTCTCGACCAGGTTGCAAACGTAGCTTCTCTTCCGGGCATACAGAAATATTCCATGGCAATGCCTGATGCTCATCTGGGTTATGGTTTCCCTATTGGGGGGGTTGCGGCCTTTGATAAGGATAAAGGAGTAATAAGCCCCGGGGGGGTTGGTTTTGATATCAACTGTGGAGTGCGCCTCATACGCTCCAATCTGTCCGAGGGGGATGTCCGTCCGAAACTTCCAGAATTGTTGGATGCCTTGTTTGAAGCCATACCTTCCGGTGTTGGCTCAAAGAGTCGTATAAGGGTCAATGATAAAGAACTCGATGATATTTTTATACATGGCGTGCGCTGGGCTGTTGTAAACGGATATGGTGTAGAGGCAGACGTAAGTCATTGTGAGAGCAACGGTACAATGCCTGGTGCTGATCCTTCAAAGGTTAGTATAAAGGCCCGCAAAAGGGGAAGGCCACAGCTTGGGACCCTTGGAAGCGGCAATCATTTCCTTGAGGTGCAGTATGTTGATAAGGTGTATGATGAGGAAGCAGCCAGGGCATTTGGTCTTAAGGAAGGCCAGGTTACTTTTATGATTCATTGTGGTTCCCGTGGGGCAGGCCACCAGATATGTACGGACCATCTGCAGGTCCTAGCCCAGGCTTCGAAGAAGTATAAGATAACCCTTCCAGATAAGCAGCTTGCATGTGCTCCTGCTGAGTCTGAGGAAGCACAGGACTATTTCAAGGCAATGATATGTGCGGCAAACTATGCATGGGTCAACCGTCAGGTGATAATGCACTGGTCACGTGAAGTGTTTGACCGTTTCTTTAAAGATGAATTTGGTGACCTTGGTCTTGACCTTGTTTATGATGTTGCTCATAACGTTGCAAAACTTGAGAAACACACCATAGATGGTGAACAGAAAGAGGTCTACGTTCACAGAAAAGGTGCCACACGTGCATTTCCGGCAGGTCATCCGGAAGTCCCTGAAGATTATCGCAGTATAGGACAACCTGTCATCATCCCCGGAAGCATGGGCACAGCCTCCTATATCCTGAAAGGATGCCCTGCAGCAATGGACATCACATTTGGCAGTGCCTGTCATGGTGCAGGAAGGGTCATGAGCCGCAAGAGTGCAAAGCACGAGTTGAGTGGTGAAGAGATTCAGAAAGAGTTAAAGTCACAGGGGATCATTGTAAGGGCAACCCAGCCTTCACTTATCGCCGAGGAGGCCCCAGAGGTATACAAATCCAGCAGTGATGTTGTTGATGTTGTACACAACCTTGGTATTGCCACAAAAGTTGCACGTGTCCTTCCAATGGGGGTAGTCAAAGGTTAATTTTGTTTATTCTGGCTACCTTTTTTTATGTTTTAAATTATAAATTAAACGTAACTATTCAGCCTGATAGAATCACCATCAATAACCGTTGTGATAAAAAGTTGATACGTGAATTTCTTACGCTACATTTATTTTAATTGTACCACTTGCTTTCGTTTTGCATTTCAAATTAATTTAGGACTAAACTTCTCAATTTTAACCGAATCAGCATCAATAGGCTGATATGGATAGGCTGAATAGTTACAATTAAACAAATAATAGGGTTCCAACTAACATAAAATCCAAAAAACAGTTTTACTCAAATAATTGAGCAACGAGGAAACAGGAACATGTTTGAGGGGATGAATGGTTTTGCTTGGTTACAGTTACTATACCTTTGAATACAGTTACAAGCAGTTGTTCCTGTTTCCTCAACTTATAATTAGTCATTATTATATATAAATCTGTTTGACATTATTTATATACCTCATCATATTAACTCTCTATCATAAAGGCCAGCAGTTCGTATCAACCATCTTAATTAACCGCTATCAATTTAATACTTATACTTTATTTAGCATCTATGAGCAATGCTGATAAAAATCTCAAAAAAGTAAGAATAATGGCCGATATCCAGTTCGGAAAAGGTTGTGGAGAAGTTCTTTTTCCTGATGGTGTTACTTTCCAGCTTTCCAAAACCAAGCGCATCAGACAGGTCCTGTATAATGGGAAGCATATGGCAACCATTCGTGCCAAGGATGGTATGCTGACTTTGAGTATCGATGGTGCTGTTGCCTTACACGGGATGCTTGAAAAACCTGCCTCAAGGGTTGTCATTTGTGAAGATGCAGTACCTTTTGTATCAAAAGGTAAGACTACTTTTGCCAAACACGTGGTAGATGTGGACCCTGACCTCCGTGCAGGTGATGAAGTGATAGTTGTTGACGCTTCAGATGAAATCCTGGCAACTGGTCAGTTACTGTTATCTCCTCATGAGGCCATTCGTATGGGCAGGGGTCCTGCGGTTGATGTCAGGCGAGGGATAGCACAATCCTAGAATAACTATTTATAAATCTATATCTATTAAATACGATGAAAATAAAGTCATAGTAATGCCTTTGATACAGTTTATCCCCTACCGGAGAGTGAAAGCATAGAAGAGGAGATTTTTAAGACATTTGTAATTCCAGATAATACAAGGATGGAAGAACATACAATAGTCGTAGATGGGGATGTCATTGCTGGCAATCACTCCGAGATAAGATATGGTATCATTGCACATTCAATAATATTGGGTGAGAGGGTTGTCTTTTCTGGAGATCTGACCTCTACCAATGATGCCAGGATAGATATCTGGTCACAGATAGGCGGGAATGTTAAAACAGATAAGAATGCCTATATAGGTGAATTTGTCACAATTGATGGAAAATTAGTGGTAAAAGGTGACCTTGATATTGGCAATGATGTAAAGATAAACGGTGGATTTGAGGCTAAAGGGTGGATAGTTGTAAGGAATCCAATCCCGGTCATAGTTTATCTTTTCCTTTACATAAGTGAGCTCTTAAGGCTTGGAAAGGACGAGGAAGTTGAAAAGGCATTAAGTGAATTATTTGAGGATGATGTAGAGTCCATCGGACTTAATTCAATGATAATTCCAAATGGCTCCAAAATATCAATGGATTCTATGAAGGTCCCATCAAATGCTATCATTGGAAGCAAGTGCAGGCTTGTTGGCAACATACGCGCCACTTCCCTTGAAATGGCAAACGGAACCACACTTTATGGAAGCATACGTACCATCCAGGATGTAAAACTTGGAACAGACAATGTAATTCATGGAAATATCATCTCAAGGGGCAATGTGTACATTGCTGCCGGAACGCATGTTCTGGGCGAGATAAATTCCCAGTCGGTAAAGATCCATGAGACTGCCCGTGTGGATGGCGTAATGCGCGCGCCAGCTGGTATTGTCTTTGAGCGCGATGAAGATGCTGCTTTAAGTGACAATGAGTTGATGGAACTGGATATTTAATTTAGTGACAGTAATAGTAGTTATATATCGGGTAAACACACAATAATGAGGGGATGGTTATGAATTCAATTGGAATTTTCAATTTCATAGACCTTGCAGTTCGTCTGTGCATAGTTATTTTATCTTTGCTGACATCTTATCTTCTTCTCAAGATAGATCCGGATGTCATTCGCTCGCGAATTTATGTGGCCTTTAAGAATCTCAAAAAGTATTTTGTTTTCCTTACATTTGGTTTCGTTCTTTATCTTTTTGAGGCATTCATTACAGTAAATTCAATTACCGGAAGTACACAGCACGATGCACTAAAAGGTACAATGCTTTCGATTTTCCAGCTTTCAATGCTGCTTT
Organism: Methanolobus psychrotolerans; assembly: GCF_002243045.1. Classification (GTDB taxonomy): domain Archaea; phylum Halobacteriota; class Methanosarcinia; order Methanosarcinales; family Methanosarcinaceae; genus Methanolobus; species Methanolobus psychrotolerans. The sequence continues at coordinate 26,810 of NZ_MBKP01000020.1, read as the reverse complement.
TCCTTTATCATCTCTATGTAGCGATAAGGGTTCCTGACAGACGGATCCTTTAAAGTGATCTTTAACCTCCCAGGAGGTTTTACATCACTTTTGTTTTTTGTTTTTCATTGTATCGATAGTCAGATTTAAAACAGGTTCTAATATTATAATGAAAAGGTGTTAATTTGGAACAGGATTATATTTCATCTTCATCAGATTCACAATCAATATTCAGTAAAGATTCAAAATATGTTATGCAGACATATGGCCGCCAGCCAATAGTCATCGCCAGTGGGAAAGGTTCTGTTATCTGTGATATTGAAGGACGGGAATATGTTGACTGTGTTGCCGGCATTGCAGTGAACAATGTAGGGCACTGTCACCCACGTCTTGTAGAGGCAATAAAGGAGCAGGCAGAAAAGCTGATCCATGTTTCTAATCTGTACTACACTGAGCCGCAGGCAAAGCTTGCTGAGCAACTGGTAGATATAACAGGAATGGACCGTGTCTTCTTCTGTAACTCGGGCACTGAGGCAGTGGAAGCTGCAATGAAACTTGCAAGGGTCACTACTAAAAAGACTAATTTTATAGCTGTGGAGCACTCCTTCCACGGGCGCACAATGGGTGCCCTGAGTCTGACATATAAGGATATGTATCGTGCTCCTTTCAAGCCTCTTGTGCAGGAAGAGATGTTTGTTCCATTCAATGATGCACAGGCAATTTCAGATGCCATAACTTCGAACACAGCAGCAGTGATAGTTGAACCAATCCAGGGCGAAGGTGGCATAAATATACCATCGGAAGCTTACATGAAGGAAGTTCGCAAGATATGTGATGAGACTGAGACTCTCCTGATCTTTGATGAGGTACAGACGGGTTTTGGCAGGACCGGAACCTGGTTCTGTAAAGAGCATTTCGGTGTTGAACCTGATATCATGACAATGGCCAAGGCAATGGGCGGTGGATTCCCGATGGGAGCTATCGCTGCACGTGAAGGAATCTCTTTTGGTCGTGGCGAGCATGCCGCAACCTTTGGAGGCAATCCTCTGGCCTGCGCAGCTGCTTTTGCATCTATTGAGATCATACGTGAGGAAAATCTCCTTCAGCGTTCAAAGGAAATGGGTGAATACTTCCAGAATGAACTGAAGAAGCTTTCCACAGATGGTCTTGTTGAAGTCCGTGGAAAAGGTATGATGATAGGTGTTCAGTTCAACCGCAAATGCGCAGATCTTGTAGACTACGGCCGCAGGAACGGTGTTCTCCTGAACTGTACCTCAGAAACAGTCCTGCGTATTGCACCACCTCTGGTAATCACAAAAGAGCAGATCGATACGGTGGTGAACGTGCTTGAGCAGGCCTGAGCTTGTCAAGGAAGTTGTTGCTTCCATTGCTGAATATGTTCCGGGAAGATCAATTGAAGAAATTGCACAAAAATACGGTTTCAACCCGTCTGAAATAATCAAGCTGGGTTCAAATGAGAATGTACTTGGTCCGTCACCCAAGGCGATTGAAGCTCTTGTATCAACCGCTTCCAGAGTGAATATCTATCCTTCAGCAGATGCTTCGGAACTGGTGGATGCAATATCTGCCTATACAGGTCTTCCAGCAGAGAATATCTGTGCTTCAGGTCCGGGTATGGATGGACTTCTGGATAATCTTATGAGATTGCTCATAATTCCGGGGGATGAGGTAGTATTGCCCACTCCTACATTCTCTTATTATGAGATCGCAGCAAGAGCAAATGGTGCGGTTGCTGTTCATGTGGCTCCCGGTAACGAGCTTGCATTTGATGTGAATGTAATAAAGGCTGCCATTTCTGAAAGAACAAAAGTTGTCTTCCTTTGTTCCCCGAATAATCCGACTGGCAAACTGATGGATGAGGTGGATGTGCGTGACATTCTGGGGTCTACAAAAGGACTTGTATTCGTGGATGAGGCGTATGTTGAGTTTGCAGATAGCAATCTATCTCACCTGGTGATGGAATATGATAATCTTATAATAGGAAGGACTTTTTCAAAAGTATTCGGGTTGGCAGGACTGAGAATAGGGTATGGGCTTATGCCTTCATGGTTAAAAGTCCGGTACATGAAAATAGCAACTCCTTTCAATGTAAGTTATCCTGCTGTTATGGCGGGGGTAGCAGCTCTTTCCGACAAGGCATATCTAGAAGAAAGTATCTCATTTACCCGGGAAGGACGTGTTTTCCTTACGGAGAATATCCCATATAAGGTATTTGATTCACAGGCAAATTTTGTACTTGTGGACGTTGCACCACAGCTTGCTATGGATGTGGCAGAGTCTCTCCTTCGGAAAGGTATTATTGTCAGGGACTGCAGGTCATTTAAGAATGCGGGCAATTCCCTTATTCGCGTAACAGTCGGTACACAGGAACAAAATAAAAAAGTAGTTGCAGCCTTCAAAGAAGCAAAGGCCTGCAGTGTTTAATAGATATTTTCTATTTTCATAAGTGGATAGTCGAGTTTGGTGTCAAATGCCAGGCTAACCTCCACTGTTGCACTTTTAAAGCTGGCTCTGATCCTGACGTCCAGCATACGGCCTTCAAGTTCACAGTAACCATACTCTCTGTTCAGCTTTGAGCGTATCATATCCCTGTTAATGGAAACTTTGATCTGTTCAACACATGGCTGGACTGAAATGCTTTGCTGTATTGCTTTCTCAAGGCTATCCACAGTTTTAAGATTGACAGGTGAACCTGTGAACTGATGATAAAGCGCACCAAGTTTTATTCCGGCTTCGAAAAGTACATTGTCCCTGTCTGTTATTGCTTCTTTTTGCTGCACGATTTCCCTCATGTGGTCTTCTTTATAATAGGTGATACCATGTAGATCATCATAAGTCCTGATAACAAAGATGCCATTATATGTGTGTAGCTGATGTCTATGCTATATGAAATGATTGTCGCCGCAAAGATCAATGTGAGAGGTATGAGTATCTTCTGATTTCTGACTTTAAGGTATGTTATATTGCTTATCATGAGGATTCCCAGTATCAAGGCTATGGAAGTCATTATTCTGACATCAAAGAATCGTTCCCCCATAAGCAGGTATGAAGATATGGCAATCCCTCCTGCAGTAATGGGCAACCCGCTGAATGAATTCTTTCCCTGATGCATTGTATTGAATCTGGCAAGCCTGAGGATTCCGCAAACAAAGTAAAGAAATAATGCAGGAAGGATGTATCTGTTTTCTGCAAAGGAATATGTAATTATGACGGGTGCAACACCAAAAGATATCACGTCGGCAAGTGAGTCCAGATTTCCTCCGATTTCGCTGGATGAGAATTTTCTGGCAATATGTCCGTCAAGACCGTCGGCAACTGCAGCGACAAGTATGAGCAATGGTGCAAGATAGGTGAAACCATTCAATATCAAAAGGATTGCTGTTACTCCGCATAATGCATTGAGGAGGGTGACATAATCAGGCAATTTCAATGTATGGAATATCTGGTTCACTTCCTTTATCGTATTCTGGCGATTACCGTTTCGCCGGCAAGCACACGATCTCCTTTTTGAGCTATTATTTTAAAGTTTTCGGGGATTGTCACATCAACTCTGGATCCAAAACGGATCATTCCAAATCGCTGCCCTTGTGCCATATGCTCTCCCTCCCTTACATAGGACACGATTCTTCGGGTTACCGTTCCCGCAATTTGTATAACTTCTACGATTCCGTGTTTGGTTTCTATAAGGGTGTGGCTTCTTTCATTACGGCATGAATCTTTACAGAAAGCCGGGATATACCCTCCCTTTTTGTGTTCTATTGTACGGACCTTACCGGTGATAGGTGCTCTGTTGACATGAACATTCTGGAAGTTCATAAATATACATATCTTCCTGTCCCTTATGTCAACGATCTTCCCGTCTGCTGGTGAGAGCATATAATCTTCATGTTCTTTAATTTCTCTTTCAGGGTCCCTGAAAAAGAATAAGAAAAACACTGTTATGCAAATAGCCAGTAATGCAAGTTTTCCCGTGTATGGGATGTTGTATATGAGGTATGCAAGAAGACTTGTCACACCTACAGTGATGGATGTAAATATCCAGGGAAAAGAACCTTTTGCAAGCATTTATTGGTTTCCTGCTTCTTTATAGAATAGCTTCTGAATGAACCTGGTTACCAAAAGCCAGATCCCTTCTATCAGGTCTACTAGTTCGGGCAATATGCGCATGACTACATATGCAATGATGAACAATGACACGCCTGACCCTATTTTTGCAATGGTATGGTGGGCAATATCAAAGCTATTTGGGCCAAACCACTGATATCCATAAGCCATTATCACAAATACATCCCTTATTATATTTAAGATATATATCACCGGAACGGATGCTATGAATGCTGCAGCCAGTCTTTTGAAAGGTGCATTTACAGATGCAATAAGTCCTATGAACATTGCTATGCTTTCAATAGCCGTGCATGCAAGTATGATCTCTACCTGATAACCGTTAAGAGCTATCTTGTTCCATGCAATCATTTCTGCAGGCTCACCCAGGAAATGCAACATCCATAATACGTTATCAGTTACCTGTGATATTATCCATACATTCAGGAAATCCATTTGTGCAAAGGGGAAATAGAACAGAGAACCAAGTGCTGTTGCACTTGTTGCCATTGATGTAATGTCTGGCTTCGGATTTATTTCATCCTTGTTCTGATATTCTTTTAGCATAGTATGTGCTATAATCAGGCACACTGTTCCTACAACTATAACCAAGGCTACGTTGAAGTAGTCTCCAATCTCTACATAATGAAATGGCTGGTAAAACCAGTGTATGGAAAAGAATCCCCATCCAGTTGAAGACAGCAATTTACGTGCTTTTGCACTTTTGGGGAGTATTGATCCCAACAGCATAAAAGCAACTGCTATCCATAATACATTCTCGATCATTTAAGCACACCTTTAATAGGTATGGCTCCTATATATTTGATATAGTCTATTAAGTTTTTGTTCCGCATGTCCTCCAATACCCCCAAACTCACGGTCGATGCCGTAATCATATTGAACAGGAAAATAGTTCTCATTGAACGAAAAAACCCACCGTTTCAAGAGAAGTTTGCGCTGCCCGGTGGTTTTGTAGATATTGGTGAAACAACTGAAGAAGCGGTTGTACGCGAAGCTCTTGAAGAAACAGGGCTTGCGATAGAAATAGTTAAGTTACTTGGAGTATATTCAGAACCTTCGCGTGATCCCCGCGGGCACACGGTGAGCATAGTCTATCTGGCCATGGGAAAGGGTGTTCCAAGAGCTGATTCGGATGCTAAAGGAGTGCATTTATTTGATCTTCAGGACATACCGGAAATGGCTTTTGACCATAACGAAATTATAGAAAATGCGAGATGTGATATTTATGGAGTTTTGTCCCGAATGTAAAAGTATGATGGTTCCTTCAGGTGGTTCTTTTAAGTGCAGAAAGTGTGGTTATATTAAAGGAAAGCAGGACGCTTCAGAGGCTTTGCTTTCAAAAGCATCCAGAGAAAAGAGGGAAGTTACTGTGCTTGAAGGTAACACTGATCAAGGACTTCCAACAACTGCTGTCCGATGTGAAGAGTGTGGCCATAACGTTGCATACTGGTGGTTGCGCCAGCTAAGGTCTGCAGATGAATCGGAGACACGTTTTTTCAAATGTACGAAATGTGGATGTACCTGGCGTGAGTATGATTAAATCCTCATTGCGTCTGATGTCATTCGTTCGATTTCAGATATAATTTAAAAGAAAAGTTATATTACTTATCAGATATAATGACCTACAAATTAAATTTATTGGTGGCGAATTTAGATGTTCAAGGCAACTATTGATGCAGATATTTTGAAAACTGCAATTGAAACTCTTTCGGTTCTTGTTGATGAGGCAAGGTTCAGGATCTCTCCTGAAGGAATAGCTGTCCGGGCTGTAGATCCTGCAAATGTAGCTATGGTCAGTTTTGAACTTAGTTCTGATGCATTTGATGAGTTTACTGCTGATGACTCTGAGATTGGCATGGACCTTTCAAAGATCAATGATATTTTCAGTGTAGCAGGCAAGGACGAGAAAGTTATCATGGAACTTGACGAAATGTCCCAGAAAATGTCATTACATCTTGGAGGCCTTTCTTATACTCTTGCATTGCTTGATCCTTCTACGATCAGGGCGGAACCAAGGATACCGCAGCTTGAACTTCCGGCGGAGGTCATCCTCAACGGGAAAGATCTGCAGAGGGCAGTTAAGGCTGCTGAGAAGATAAGTGACCACATGCTGCTTGGTATCGATGGTGATGTGTTCTATATGGAAGCAGAAGGGGACACTGATCGTGTTCGCCTTGACATGACAAGAGACAAGCTTATTGACATGAGGCCTGGTGAAGCACGGTCCCTGTTCTCCTTGGATTATCTTTCAGATATTGTAAAACCGGCATCTCGCTCAAATGAGGTCACTGTGGAGATTGGAAAAGATTTCCCGGTGAAGATTGGTTTCTCCATTGCAAATGGTGCAGGCAAGGTACGTTATCTTCTGGCTCCGAGGATCGAATCTGACTGATATATGGATGAAAAGGATTTTGCATTATATCCTTATATTTCCGGGGCTTCTTCCTATGTGAAGGGCCTTGGGATTTCTCTTGATCGCCTGGTTACGTCCAGAGCCATGGAATCATCACGTATTCGTGGTAAAGAGCGTGTTTTACAGGCAATTTCAGGTGAAATAGTAAAACCCTCTCTCTCAATTTCGGATGAACAGAAGATCCTGCTGGAATTACTTTCCTATCCATTTTCAAGGATACTTATTTCCTGTATCGACGATCCTTTTCTGACAAGGCGATATTGTCTTGCAGAAGCAGTTGCTTCATACAAACTTTTAAAGATGCATGACCTTGATTTTCTCAGGGAATTAGCTTTTGATTTTGGCGTTTCTGCTGATGAAACTGAACACGGTTTCAAAATACATTTCACATCCTATATCCGAATGGCAAGCTCCATGAAGGCTATTGAGTGGAAACTTGTCAATCGTAAACTTGATCATGGTAATGTAAATGTTTCTAAAGAGGAGTTTGCCCGTCTTTTGCAGGAACTTATTAAAGAGCGTGTTGAGCATAATTTACCAATGCCAGTTCCTGAAGGGCTAACCCCGGCATGTGAGCCATATCTCACGGAGGTCAGGACGGCTCTTGAAGAGCGAAAAAGCACGTTTGGTGAATCTGAATTTGAGTCTGTTGAGACTGACCTTTTTCCTCCATGCATAACACATGCAATAGCTAATACACAGGCAGGTGTTAATCTCGCACATTCTATGCGATTTGCAATGACTGCCTTCCTGCTTACCATTGGCATGAATGTTGATGATATCATGAACTTGTTTACCACATCTCCTGATTTTGATGTGGAAAAAGCCAGGTACCAAGTAGAGCACATTGCAGGCTCTTCAGGCACTCATTACAAGCCTCCATCGTGCGCGACAATGCAGACCTATGGTAATTGTTATGCACCTGATGAGATGTGCAAAAAGATCAGTCATCCTCTTAACTACTACAGCCGCAAGTTATGGTTCAGAAAAAGGGATTCACAAAAACCTGATGAAGCCGTTGTGGCTGAAAAAGCAATGGATGAATAATCCTATTATACAAAAAGATGATAGGGACATTCAGTCCCGGATTTTAGATTTATTCCTTCCTGCGCTGCATTACAAATGCAAGTCCGATGACTGCGATCATTGGAAGAGCTATAGTTGGGAATTCAGGGATTTCCTGGTCAGGGCATGGTGTGACGGTTGCTGTGAAAAATCCCATTACAGGTATTGTTCTGAAAGGCGTAATAACTGTGCCTATTGCAGGTTTGTTGGACTGTGTTGCGTAGTTTCCATTGCTTCCTACCAGGATCATGTTTCCTTCAAAGTAATTGCCGTCCATACATGTACCATTTGCAAAAAGCTCAATAGTATTTTCATCAAGGATTGTAACTATGCATGTGTCCAGCGCAACACCGGGATCACTATTGACGTCTTTGAATTCTTCAACTGTAATTACAGTTCCGGATTTGCACACTTTTGCATTTACATCTAAATGGAATGTAGAGGGGATTGGGGATGCCGTAGCAACTTGTAGAGCTGGTGAATAATCTCCAACTAAGTTCACACAATAACAGCCATCTTCAAGTCCTGTCTGCGCGCTTGCTGCTTGCGTCATTGAGAGCAGCAATACTGTAAGTATTAACAATATATTTATTTTTTTCATTGTACCACCAAATTAAATCTTTTAATATCTCATTATTTATGTATAATTATTTATTTTACAATATACATATTGTATATTTTTTAAATGTTAATTAGCCTATAAATCTAATCCTATTTATACTTTATTAAGTTCGCCTGCACTTCTATAAAGATTTCACTTTAGTCCGTACATGTGCAATAAGGCTCTCGTTGAAAATCTGACTCTTAGTTTACTTTGCCTATAATTTTAAAAAATAGGTATTCATTTAGGTTTAAGTTGCTATCTAAAGCACAAAACGACACTATATTTTAGCAAATAAACTCAATTATTATGCCTTTTGATGTTGTTATGAAATGCAACTAAACACATTTATGACGTGGTACGGCTTTATGTATATAATGTATCTGTAAATAAAAAGTCTTATCGTTTCTTGTACTCTCTGCATTTCTCCACAAAGCTCTTCACAGGGAACGAAGCCGGATGCGCGTGGGTATAGCTTGCGAGGGAATTATGTTCTGTGAGGCCATCCTTACCATCGATTATTCCCTTTCCTCTTTTCATTTCATAGACAAGCTTTGCATCATTGTCACAGTATGTCACAGAATAATGGAACTCATGTCCCCGTATTGTCCCTTTGATGAAATCCCCGCTGGCCTGCCCTTCTGTATATCCGAGGGCCTGCAGTTTCTTTGTAAGGACTGTCTGTGCAGGGAGGACGTCTGCCATCTTGTAAACAGTTCCTTCAATGTCGTATGATGTTGAAAGGTATTGCAATCCCCCACATTCTCCATAGATGGGTATTCCATCGGCAGACAATTCTTTCAGGGATCTTGTTGTCCTTGACCTCTCAAGTTCGGAAATGTATAGCTCAGGGTAGCCGCCGCCAAAGTACAGTCCATCTACTTCAGGAAGTTCTTCTTTTATTGGACTGAAGAACACAGGTTCTGCACCTGCATTCCTGAAAGCATCGAACATGTCCTGGTAATAAAAACAAAAAGCACTATCATATGCAATACCAATTCTTACATCTGCCTCACTGTCCTCTTCTGCAATGTTCTTATCAGCATCAGGGGCTGTTTGTGCAATTGAGATAATGGTATCAAGGTCGATATTCTCTTCGATGAAAGTGGCAAGTTTCTCAGTATCAAATTCCTGCTCATGTGCCATGTAAAGTCCGAGGTGACGCGAGGGCACGGTTACATCCTGGTTACGTGGCAGGGTTCCTACAATAGGGATGTCTGGTATCGAGTCAATGATCATCTTTGCATGCCTGGGACTACCTACCTTATTCAGTATCACTCCGGCAATCTTCACATCCTTGTCAAATTCAGAGAAGCCTTTAACAATAGCTGCGGCACTTCTTGACATCCCGTGGACATTCACGATAAGTATTACCGGGATTCCAAGTGTTTTTGCAACATGCGCAGAGCTTGCAACCTCAGTTGAATCCATGCCGTCAAAAAGCCCCATTACTCCTTCAACAATGTTGATGTCTGCGTTTTCAGAGTGTTTTGAATAAGTTCTTTTAACACCATCGACTTGCATCATGAACGTGTCCAGATTCCTCGAAGGCTTGCCGCAGATGGCTGTATGGTATGTGGGATCGATGTAATCAGGTCCGACCTTGAAGGGCTGGACTTCCATTTCCCGTCTTTTAAGAGCTGCCATAATACCCATGGAAACCGTTGTTTTTCCAACTCCGCTGTTGGTACCTGCAAGTAACACCGCTTTTGTCATGGAGTTAATTGTGTACAATTTCTATATATGTATTATTCCCTCGGAAGAGTATTCAAAATAGTTAAATAAATAACGTATATCTAGGTACTATGTCTTCCGCAGGAACAGGGGAAGTCCTCACAGACTCTTACGGGCGCACGGTAAGAAGTCTGAGGATGTCCATAACCGATCGTTGCAACATGAATTGCATCTACTGTCATAACGAAGGCCACATTGGTCACAGTCGTGAGATGCCAGTAGACACCATCGTTAATATTGTAGAGGCAGCTTCGCAGTTTGGGATAGATCGGTTAAAGCTCTCAGGAGGCGAACCACTTATCAGGAAAGACCTTGAAGATGCACTTACCCGTTTGCCGGACATGAGGGACCTTTCTCTTACAACCAACGCAGCCCTATTAAAAGGAAGGGCTTCTTCCCTGAAGGATGCAGGTCTTGACAGGGTAAACATAAGTCTGGATACTCTTGATCCTGATAAATATCGTATGATTACCAATTCTGCAACAGGCAGTTTTGAACGTGTACTTGATGGTATTCAGGAAGCTATTGATGCAGGCCTGACTCCTGTAAAACTGAACATGGTCCTTTTGAAGGATCTTAACGACAATGAGATTGGGGATATGCTGGACTTTACCCGTAGTTACGGGGGTAAAGTGATACTGCAGCTTATAGAGCTAATGGATTTCAGGGATATTCCTCAGTACAGGATAAATGCTAATGATGTTGAACAGTCTCTTTTATCAGTTTCATCAGATGTGCGGGTCCGTGAATTGCACAAGAGGAAAAAATATATCATCAATGGCGCTGAAGTCGAGTTTGTCAGGCCGGTGGACAATACGGAATTCTGTGCTAACTGCAACAGGTTAAGAGTCACCGCAGACGGCAAACTCAAACCGTGCCTGCTGGTAAGTGATAATATGGTCGATGTTTCAAATGCCAGTAAGGAGGAACTGCCGGATCTTTTCAGGCTGGCAGTAAGCAAGCGCGTGCCATTTTGCAGAAGTTGACAGGAGTTTTAAAAATGGAAGTTGAATTAATAGTAGATGGAAAAGAAATAGAGATAAATCACTTTGTTCAGGCTATACTTGGTAGCACGGTATTTGGTGCCGCCACAACTCTGCATGGTGTGGATAAGGATTGTAAAGAGATCCTGATTAAAGTGAAGCAATGATCAGGATTTTCCAGAATTCTTTTTTATTTGTTCTGACCTGCCTTACAGCAGGTGTTCTATCTCTGTAAAGTCGATTGGTGAGGTTGCGTCCAGGGATATCGGTGTGACTGAGACATTTCCGTTATGCATGATAGCATGTACATCGGTGCCTTCTTCTTCATCAATTATTAGTTCGCCTGCTATCCAGTAGTAAGGCCTTCCCCTTGGGTCACGTCGCTCTTCCACATCGGTTCTGAAAAATTTTCTGGCAAGGCGTGTTATTTCAATTTCAGGTTCATTATCCACATGGTGTGGGATATTTACATTAAGCAGGTCTACATTTTCAGGAAGTCCGTATTCAAGAACTTTCTTTGCCATCCTGTTGACAACTTTTATGGCCACATCATAGTCGTGCTTGAATTCTCTGTTGTCATCGAACTTGTATCCCTCTTCAATTACCTGAATGGAAGCGGCAATGGCTGGTACGCCATAACTTGCACCTTCCAGTGCAGCACCTATGGTTCCTGATGTGGTTATCGTGTCTGTGCTGATGTTCTCGCCGATGTTAAATCCTGAGATGATGAGGTCAGGCATCTGTTTCATAACTGCAAATATGCCAAGTATAACTGAATCTGTGGGTGTGCCTGCAACAGCATTGACCTCAATTCCATTAATTGTAGTTTGCGTTATTCTCAGTGGTTCAAAAATCGATATTGAGCGGCCGACGCCACTCTGTTGCGTCATAGGGGCGGAAACAGTTATATCTCCAAGGTCTGCAACACTCTTGTAAGCAGCATGTATGCCCGTAGAATAAACACCATCATCATTTGTGACTAATATCTTTTTCGACATGGTTACATCATTGTAAGCTCATGCTTTAAAATTAATGGGTAAAAAAGTGTGGTGGTGATATGTGTTCAAACGTTTGCATATATTCTGTCTTTTCTCTGGGATGAGTTGGTCTGAGTGTTAAATCCTTTCTGATCAGACATATCTGCAAGCGTTTTTACCTTTTCAAGGACTTCTATATGTTCACTCATATCATCGAGCTTGAATATCATTTCTATTATTGATTCGTTCTGCTCACTTGTGAGGCAATGGCTGTCCTTTACTATCTCCAGCAGTATGGAGGCATCATCTATTACCTGTGCCAGTATAGTCCTGTCCATATATTCCTTTGCAAGTTCGGAATCTTTGCCGGTAAGGGATTCATTGAACTCGTTAAGCTGCTCTTCAAATAGTCCAACATCATAATGCGCGCTTCTGAATATCTTCTTAACATAATCTTCCCGGTAAACTTGTTTGGAGTTTTTAAGAACTCTCAGAAGTTTCTTATAGTCCATTGTTTTTCACCCTTATGGTTGTATGTAGGTGCCTTTTCCCTCATTCCCGTGCATATGTCGCTTGCAAGGCCTTACTTTTGTGACTGGCAAAAAGTCTCCACTAATTAATATTTGTCTCACTTTCCATACTGTGCTTGAGAGTGTCGACAGGCATTACCTTATTCATAAGGTATGTCTGTGTGAACTGTCCGCCATTCACATCATATTCTCTTTCGACATCAATTCCATAATCTTCGTGCATTTCATCGATTATAGGATCGCAAAGGTATACTTGCAGGTTGCCGCCTGCATCCATGAATACTGACGGTCTGACACCTGTGTTATTATATTCTTCTACAAGCCCTCTGAATACTAATGACATATAACGCATTGATTCCATCGGTCATCACCAATAAGTCTTCTTCATGACCATGCACTTAAAGGTAATGTACTGGTAATTGAAATAATGTACAAGAAATGTGTGTTACATGGTCATGAAACCGGCATTTTACAACCCTTTCTTTTTAGTAAAACGATGCTGTAAGGAATTATACGCAATGTATATTTATATTATACTTCAATATATATACAGACGCGCTCATTTGAAGCCTTTACATGGCATGCTAGGATAAGAAACGTTTTTAATCATTGGGGCGATAGTTGGAAGAATAAATTATACTAAATTATACTAAATATATCTAAAATAATCATCCAGTTGGAATAGTTATGCTTGAAGATGAGTATCAGCTTGATTTTTTTTCTGAGAACGGATTTGTTCGTAAACAGTGCTCCAAATGTGGAAAGCATTTCTGGACCCGTGATCTTGAAAGAGCCACATGTGGGGACGCACCATGTGATCCGTACTCTTTTATTGGCAATCCTGTTTTTAAGAAAAAGTTCGACCTTGCAGAAATGAGGGAATATTATCTGAAATTCTTCGAGGAAAGGAGCCATACAAGGCTCGAAAGGTATCCTGTAGTTGCAAGATGGAGGGATGATATCTATCTGACCATTGCTTCAATTGCTGATTTCCAGCCATTTGTGACTTCAGGTCAGGTTCCGCCACCCGCAAATCCATTAACGATCTCTCAGCCCTGTATACGCCTGTCTGATCTTGATGCAGTTGGACGAAGTGGCCGTCATCTTACAACATTTGAAATGATGGCACACCACGCTTTTAATAAAAAGGGTGAGGAGATATACTGGAAAGATCACACCGTAGAATTGTGTGATGAGCTCCTTAATTCACTTGGCGTTGATCCTATGGCTGTAACGTACAAAGAGGAACCATGGGCAGGTGGAGGAAATGCAGGTCCATGTGTTGAAGTACTTATTGGTGGTCTTGAAGTTGGTACCCTTGTGTTCATGGATCTGCAGCAGTCAAAAGATGGGGACACTGTGATCAAAGGAGAGAACTACCGCAAGATGGACAATTATATAGTGGATACGGGTTACGGTCTTGAAAGATTTGTATGGGCATCAAAAGGCTCGCCTACGATCTATGATGCGGTGTTCCCGAACATAGTAAATGAGCTCATGGATCTTGCCGGTGTTGAACATAAACTTGACAATTCTGAATACGCTAACATCCTCTCCCAGAACGCCCGTCTGGCAGGTCTTATGGATGTGAGTGAGAAGGCCAATCTTTTCGAGCTCAGGAAACAGGTTGCTTCCAGTATTGGAACAACAGTCGAGAAATTATCTTCTATTATGGAGCCGGTGGAGAACATATACGCGATAACCGATCACACTCGCTGTCTTACATTCATGCTTGCAGACGGTATCATTCCTTCCAATGTCAAGGCTGGTTATCTGGCAAGGCTTGTGCTTCGCCGGACTATGAGGATGATGAAGGATATGGGAATATCTATTCCGTTATCTGACATCGTAAGGATGCATATACAGAACCTTCCGGAGTATCCGGAATTCCAGGAGAAGTTCGATGTCATAGAGGATATTCTCTATAATGAAGAGCAGAAGTTTACAGATACACTAGAACGTGGAAAACGTATGATCCAGAAGTCCGCCAAACACTACAAGGACGCCGGTGAAAAGATACCTCTTGCAACTCTCGTTGAGATGTATGACAGTCATGGAATTCCACCGGAGATCTCAAAAGAGGCAGCTTCAGAGATTGGTGTGGATGTAGATCTGCCTGATAACTTCTACTCCCTTGTTGCTGAAGGTCATAGCAAGGCGGAGGAAAAAGAAGTAAAGGTCTTCCCTTACGCAGACAGAGTTGCCCGTTTGCCCAAAACAAAGAAATTGTTCTATGACGAGCCTACAAGAATGAACTTTGAGGCAGTGGTCCTGGACATTTTTGATAATCACATTGTGCTTGACAGCACTCTATTCTATCCGGAAGGTGGCGGACAACCTGCAGATCATGGTACTATTACCGTAGAGGATGTTGTCATTCGCGTTATAAATGTAGAATCTGTTGATGGTGTGGTTGTGCACATCATAGAGGATATTGAGGATGAGCTTCATCTTAGAAAGGGTGACATGGTTCATGGTAAAGTGGATGAAGAGCGCCGTATGGCCCATGCATGCCACCACACCGCAACTCATATTGTCAATGATGCGGCACGTAAAGTCCTGGGTGCTCATGTCTGGCAGGCAGGTGCCCAGAAATTTGTAGACAAAGCTCGTCTTGACATATCTCATTACAAACGTATCTCTCAGGAAGAACTTAACCGCATAGAACTCATAGCCAATCGTACGGTGATGGAGAACCAGCGTGTTACGGCCGAATGGATGGACAGGGTAGAAGCTGAGAAGAAATATGGTTTTGGCCTTTATCAGGGGGGTGTTCCTCCTGGAAAGATCATTCGTGTCCTGAAAGTAGCTGATGATATAGAGGCCTGTGGAGGTACTCACTGTGTCAGCACCGGACTTGTAGGTCCTATCAAGATGCTGAAGACCGAGCGCATTCAGGATGGTGTGGAGCGTATAGAGTACGCTGCAGGTCTTGCGGCAGTCAAAGCAATGCAGGAGCTGGAATCCTATCTAAATCAGTCTGCTGATGCGTTGCGTGTAAGGCCGGAACATTTGCCGTCTACCATTGAACGTTTCTTTAATGAATGGAAGGAGTTCAAGAAAGAGAATCAGAGATTGAAAGAAGACATTGCGCATGTTCATGTCATTCAGATGGCAAACGAAGCAGTCAGTATAGGCGCTCTTCGTCTTGTGGCAACGTTCATTCCAAATGCCGATATTGATGAACTTGTGAAGATTGCCGGTGAACTGGCCACCAACAAAGATATGGTAGTCCTTCTGGCAAGCGATTCTGCGGGTGTTAAGATTGTAGGCGCCGCAGGAGATGATGCGTTGAATGCAGGAGCAGATGCTGGCAAGATTGTCCGAAAAATGTCGGAAATACTTGGTGGCGGCGGTGGTGGAAAGCCTGCCATGGCCCGTGGTGGCGGTATCGATGCAAGCAAGATATGTGAGGCCCTTGAAACAGGCCGCAACCTGCTTGAAGAACAAATAAGCAATTAATATGAGGAATAGGAATGATACCCGGTGAGGTAAGGGAGTTTTTCTCCTCCCAGTTTGGTAAATCTCTTCTCGTAAAAGGGAAACCAGGGACTGGAAAGACAACCTTTGTCTTTGGAGTACTGGATGAAGTATGTTCTGAAGGCAATTGCATCTATATCTCTCCACGTATCGATAAATCTTCAGAGTATGGGAAATATCCCTGGATAGAGGGTGATTTCACCAATAACGAGGATTTCCTCAGGATGCTTGCATCCCGCATAAAAGTGATATGGGATTCCAGTGAATCCAAGCCGGTCATAGTTGTGGATTCCATAGATTCACTTAGCATTGCCACAACAAGGTCAGCAGACTGGGAAAGCAACAAGTTTGAGCTGGAACGTTTGCTCTTCGACTTTTCCAGGAAGGTAAACGCCGATCTTATAATGATAACTGAGCAAACGGGTGTAACTTCTCTTGATTATCTTGTAGATGGTGTTGTTTTCCTTGATATTGCGGAGATATCGGAGCGTGACATCAGAAAGATCAACCTGCTAAAGATGCGTGGCGTGGAATTGTCCCAGTCAAGATACCCCTTCACTCTGGATGGTGGTAAGTTTAACAGCTTTGAACCATTCACAGTGTCATATCCTGAACAAACACAGGTTCCACAACCCTTTCACGACCCGATTGAAAGTAAGATATCAACCGGTATCCGCGATTTTGATTCAATACTGGGCGGTGGTTATCAGAAAGGAAG
This sequence comes from Methanolobus psychrotolerans, assembly GCF_002243045.1. GTDB lineage: Archaea > Halobacteriota > Methanosarcinia > Methanosarcinales > Methanosarcinaceae > Methanolobus > Methanolobus psychrotolerans. The sequence goes on along the minus strand of NZ_MBKP01000020.1, from coordinate 10,187 downwards.
TTTCAATCTTTTCGAGATCACAAGTGGCGTTGGGGACTCTTTTTATAGTTTGCTTTTACCGACGTTCATCAATCACCTGAATATGGGCCGTGGACTTCTCAGCATGCCCACCGAAGGTACAAGTGTTGAAACTGAAAAACGTATGATATCCCCATTTACAGGTGAGAATCATTTCCATGGGCAGTTCGTTGGATTTGAGATACGTGACCTGAAAGGAAGAATACCTACATACATTGAACCTTTTTCAGGAAACATTTACAAAGATATGGATATATTCCATAAGGTCAAAAATGATGTGATGCGCCAGTATGGTTCACCAATTCTTGATTACATTGGCCTTGACAGCATGGAATATAATTATGGGTGGGAGAATATCGGTTCCATAATTGGTCAGATAGCATCCATAACAAAGACAACTGAGAACGTAGTTCTTGCTGTTACAAAATATGGGCAGAGAATTACCGAAACAGTTGCGCATATGGCCACAACCCACTGGAAGTTTGAAAACGTTGATAAGACTCTTGTTATGTATGGTGTCGTACCCAAAACCGGTATCTTTGCAGTTAAGATGGAATTCATCTCCGGTTATCCTCAGATTAGCCTGATACCAATGAAATGACCTGAATTTCATGCCGCAAGTACATTTTCTGCCCAAACATTAATAAGAAAATAAAACTAATAATATTTACTAAACAAAATTAAAAGGTACTTGTCAATGAACGTTCAAACGCAGGAAATCCTTTCAACCCTCATGAAAGATCTGTCCAACAAAAATGCATTGTTCCTTGCTCCTGTTGACAGTTTCATCGAGCGGCTGGTCTATTTTTATGTATCGAACATATTAAAGGAAGATCTGAACAGGACGGTAGTGTGGTTATGCCTCAGTGCTTCCCGGGATAAGGTACTTACCCGTTTTGAGGAATTTGGCTTTGGTGTTGATACTGAAAGGATGTTTTTCATTGATATCGATGCATCCGGGAAACAGCATTATCCTGATACTTTTTATTGTAGTTCAGTTGCCGACTATACTAAAATGGCTTCACACATATCAAATATATTACAGGACAATACCTGTTCCTTGCTTATCATAGATAATATGAATGTTCTGGCAAGTGACACAATGCAGGTAGTAGAGAATTTCATCAAGTTCATCGAAAAAAAAGTAGTTGAATATGATGGAAGTATCCTTTCGATGCTTTCAAAGAATATCCTTCCATCTGAAACAGAAGTTCTTATAACTTCTTTCTTTGATGTGGTCATTGAGATTACCAATGTAGGGGAAATACACACGGGGATAGGCCTGAAAGATTTTGATTTCAGATACTCTGTTGAGAATGGTTCAATTGAATTTGAGCCGATGCAGAAAAAGATTAAAAGGGACAGGTTGAAAATTCTGATAGTTGATGATGAGCCGGATATTCCAGAATTATTAAAACTGTCTCTTATAAGTGAACCTTATGATTTCATAGTGGCTCACAATGGGGAAGAAGCAATAGAGCTAACCCTTAAAGAACTTCCAGACCTCATTCTTCTTGATATCATGATGCCTGATATGGATGGTTATGAAGTTGTAGAAAATCTTAAAATGAGCAAGGCTGCAAGTGATATCCCTGTTATTATGATCTCTGCCAAGACTGCAATTGAGGATAAAGTCAAGGGGATGGAACTGGGTATTGATGATTATATTTCCAAACCATTTGATAAGCGTGAAGTCAAAGCAAGGATCAAGATGGTCATGAGGCGTTTGGGCTGGGTTGAAGAGGAATAATTATATAATTATAATATATATTAGTATTATAACAAGATTGCATTATATACTATCAATATAACTATGAATTATCCTTTTCAGGAGCTGTAAAAAATTATGAGTCCCAAAGTTATGGTCGTGGATGATGAGCCAGATACTATCGACCTCGTGAAATTGATCCTGGAATCCGAAAATATAGAAGTTATCGGGGTAAAAAGTGGTTTTGAGTGCCTTGAGTCTATCGATAAAGAAAGACCGGATGCTATTTTGCTAGACATCATGATGCCTGATATGAACGGATGGGAAACTTTTCATAAAATAAAAGAAAAAGAGCCATGTCTGCCTGTGGCTATGCTTACTGTGAAGAGTCAGGAATTTGATAAGATGCTTGGTCTGCATGTGTTAAAAGCAGATGACTACATAACCAAACCTTTTAGCAGGAAAGAACTCATAAAAAGAACAAAGGAACTGCTGGAAATGGAATTTCACTGATCTAGCACTTCGCACACGATTGCGTCATTTTCTTTTAGAAACAGATGCGCTTTTCTTTCTCCGTTCAGTTCTTTTTCCAGAGTATTACGTGCTTCCCAGTACTTCTCAGGTTCTATTGATGCCCTGATGATTACATTCCCAAAAGAATTCTGTTTCAGGTATGAGTTAATCTTTATAATATCAAAATTCATAACCTGTACTACTTTGTAGCTATTCTTGAACAATTTGCATTCAAGAAGATGATTGGAAGTAACCAACACTCTTTTTTCATCAATTTCAAATATGCTGACATCATGTTCTTTGAAAGATGATGTTAATTGTTCCAGAAGTCCTGCTTTTGTGACACATTCTTCTGGTTCATAGGCATAAACATCGGGTTTACGTGACCTGTGAACATTTCGATTTCTATGATTTTTTCTTATGATATTGCTACCAGGCAGTGCAATTGCAGAAACATCTGCTTTTTTAAGGTCGCCAAAATAGAGATTCAAGCGGTTTAGCTTGCCTTCGAGGGACATATACTCCTTTTCACAATCAAATGGTATTTTTTCCGGTGATATCTGGGGTGGCGCTTCGAATGCGAAGTTTAATGTTTTATCTGCATAAGCCTTCATTACTTCTGGTATAGATGGACTGAGGTTATTAATGGTCCTCTCTTTTTCTGCAGGAGGTCTTGCAGGATCAGAAAATACTACATTAAGTTCTGGTAATTTTGCTATTACATCGGATGAAAGTGCATCCCCGGTGATGAACTCTATGTTGCTGACCCCCATTATCTTCGCATTCTTTTTTGCGTAGGCTATTTTTTTTGGGTCGATCTCGATTGCATAAACAAACTCACACCATTTTGCAAAATATATTGCCTGGCCACCGATGCCACAACTGATGTCAGCTATCACTTTGCATTGAAGTCTCTTTGCCCTGTACTCAGCAACAGGTTCAGGAGTTGCGAATCTGATTCCATCCTTGTCGGATATCATCTCGGTTTTGAATATTTTCTTGCGTGCCAAATGGATCAATTATGTTAAGTCCGATAAATGATTTAAACTCATCTGGTTCATGTTTTCATTCCTCTACTATCATCATATAGTTTTATTCAAAATTTATATATATTATAGCGAGTATATTGAATCTCATATAGATATTTCTCATAATATTAATTATTACCAGTGTGATCATGGCCGGATTTAGCGATAAAATAAAAAAGATGACTTCAGTTCTCTCCAAGAAAGATTCGAAAAAAGGAACTGATTCTCCCTTTGGCTCAGATGCTCCTTCTTTTCTACAGGGTACTCCAGACCTTGGTTCAATTCCGGACCTGTCTGCAGGTTTACCTCCCTCGATTCCTGGTGTTCCTCCTGGTTTTCAAAAAGCACCCGGCGGCTCGTCCATGTTCCCTCCTGGCATGGCTTCACCCGGTATGCCTCCAGGCAGTATTCCTTTGCAGGCTACTCAACAATCATCTGCAAGCAATGAGATGGTAGAAGAAAATAGAAAAAAAATAAAAGACGTTGAGACTAAGCTTTCAAAAGCAGATGTAACTTTAAATCTGGTCCAGAGGGAAAATGAAGAGATCAGGAAGACCGTCGACAAGATCGACCAGAGTGTTCTGGAATTACTATCTTTGTATGAGATAGTATCCAATCAGGTCAATCCTTTTGTAGGGGATGATGTTGCTACCAGGGCCACAATTGAGAGATTTGAGAAAACGGACAAGAGGATTACTGAATTAGGTGACATGCTGGTCCTCATAAAAAATGATTTTGATTCAACTGCCCAGAAATTAAGCATGCCTCATGGCATCTCTTCTGAGGTAGACTCAAGAATGCAGAATCTTGAGTCCAAAATGGACGCATTTGCAGATGCAATGATAATAATGCATGAAAGTATCGAGCAGTTGTCATCCCGAACGGAAGAAGTGTTTTCCAGAACCGGTGTCCTTGACCAGAATATCATTGACCTTGCTGAAACAACTGCTAATATTTCTTCCCGCCTTGATACAGTTGAAAAAAGACCTGTTTCTGCTACTAGTCTTTCTGTTGTTTCTGGTGATGAGGAAAGTGAAGGGACAAAAAGCAGTGATGCAGGAAAACCTCTAAAAAAGGCTTCAATTTCTCTGATAAGGCTGGAATGCATAAAGGCAGATCCGACAAGTGTAGTTGTTCTGCTCAACTGGATAGAGTTTCTCATGGAGCGTGTCGGAAGGAACAATCTTATGGATGCTCTGGATTACTATGTAGATATCGGGTGGATAAGTGAGGATGTTATGTCCGAGATCATGGCCTATGCCCGTGGAATCGATTATTATGTGGAAAAACCAACATGGCGCCTCCTCCCAGAAGATCACACAAAATCCCTTCTTTTCATTGAAAGGCTATCAGGACGTAAGATCGACAGGAACATGCTCAGTTCCATAGACAGGGAGATGGCAAAAGTCAAGCACGGACTGGAGGAACTCTATGGGATTTGAGGTGTCAGTCGTAGCTATCATTTTCTTCATTTCCGCAGTGCTTATGGGGACTTTTTCTTATACAACGCTGAGTTCTTCCAGCGAAATAGTTGGGGATGCATCGGCAGAGCAGTATCAAATGCAACACATCAGGCTTCAGACAGATATAAAAATTGAGGATACTATACCTGATAGTTTTACAGGCAATTACAATTTGACCGTAGTTCTTTCTAACACAGGCAGTGAGACACTTGGTTTTGATGAATTGAACGTGCTTGTGGACGGAAATCTGCAATCTTACACTTATACTGATGTTGCAGCCACATGGACTCCTGCAGAGACGAGGAACTTGACAGTAACTGGTCTCTCCGGTCTTGGGATACATCGTGTTAAGGTTGTAACAGAAAATGGTGTTTCAGCTTATGCTTCATATCTTGTTTGACTGAATGGCAAGCATATCTATATACTATCAGTATTATATTATTATTTTAATTATATTCTCATTTAGACTGGCAGAAAAACATGATGAGTATGCTTACAACAGACCGAAATAATCTATTGAAAAATACCGACGCTGACACAGCAGTCACACATATGATATTTTTCATAGCTGCAATAATACTGGCTATTAGCGCAGTTGCCATTATATCCGCAGATGTCCAGTCGATGATCGCTTCATCTGGTACAAGTAGTAAGTTGCTTTCAGAACAGATGCGGACTGATATTACTATTGTAAATGATCCCAAGGTCATTCCTTTCGATAATGTCAGTAAAAAATACACTTTCTATGCGAAGAACACCGGCAAAACAGAAATGGTGCCTGAATATGTGACTGTTCTTGTTGATGGTATCTTAATAGGGCCTACAGATATTGATGTTGATCTGGCGGATGGTGATGTTGTATGGAGGCCAGGTGATATTCTTATTCTGAGTATCACTACTGTCCCATCACCTCTGGATTCTGGCGATCACAGGATACTTGTCGCAGCCGAAAATGGTAAATCCGGTGCTATGAGCTTTAAAACGTAATTCAGAGGTAAAAAATGGCAAAGATCAATGCATTTGAGATCCCGAGGGATGATCTTAACGCGAAATTAGGAGGAGGCTTCCCAGCCGGTTCACTTGTCGTAATTGAAGGTGGTAGCGGTGGAGGAAAAAGCTCCATAACTCAGCGTCTCTCATTCGGATTGAATGAGAATAACGTAAGTGTTACTTTCATATCAACTCAGCTGACGACAAAAGGTTTTATCAATCAAATGTATTCCATGGATTATCCAATAGCACCTTTCCTTTTAAATGGTCTATTGTTGTATATTCCGGTAATTCCGCTTGTGCAGGCTGCAAAGTCACGTTTTGATTTCATTGAACGATTAATGGCAGCTGAAGAACTTTTCGAGAAGAATGTGATTATTATCGACACACTCTCCTCCCTTATCAAATACAGTGTCAACGCAGAGAAAAGTCTGGATCTGATCTCTTTTTTCAAGAAACTAAATGGCATGGGCAAAGTGATCATATTGACAATAGAACCTAATCAGTTGGGTGAGGACATTGCATCCATGTTCCGTTCTTCGTGTGACGTGTATATCACCCTTAAATCCAAACCTCTGGGAAGTGAGGTTAAGAGGACCATTGTCGTGAACAAGTTTACAGGAGCCAAAGGTCCTGTGGGGCAAATGATAGGTTTCAGGATAGAACCAAAAGTCGGTCTTGTTGTCGAGATCGCTTCAGTATCATAAAATCAGAAGAGTGGTTAGATGGATCCGGAATTTCAAAAAGCCATACAAAGAAATCCTCATCTGGGGGAATATGTGAAGAGATTCATGCAAAAAACCGGAGCTGATGAGCCTACTTTTATGGTTAGTCTTTCAAAAGACATTGATAAGGAAAATGTCAATATCATTCTGCCTGTGGGGGACCCTGTATTCATTCATCTTTATGGAAATCCTGAAATTGGAGAGATCAAGTATTATGGAATAGAACCTGAACTCAACAACACAGAAAGAAAGAAATACGATGCAGTTCTGGCCATAATTCTTGAAAGATCATCCAGGGAACCTGTTCCGGGTTCTGAAGCAGAGCTTAAGGATCTCATAACTAAATTGTTCAATGAAGCAATTGATATTGGTTCAGGTGGCAACGTAGAAGATGATAAGAGTAAGTTCAATTTCCTCCAAAAACTGATGCCTGTGCAGAAGAAAGTCCCAATGACTCAGGGTGAGTACAACAAAATTCTTTATCACCTGGAAAGAGACATTATTGGTTCCGGGCCAATCGAACCTATCATACGGGACCCTTATCTTGAAGATATCCACAGTATTGGTGTTGATAATATTTTCATCGTTCACAAAATATTTGACATGGTGAAGACTGACCTCACATTTGGAGATGAACAGGGACTGGATAACTGGCTGAGAAGCATGAGTGAGCGTATAGGTCGCCCTGTCAGTGATGCCCGACCTATTGCCGATGGTGCCCTTCCTGATGGTTCCCGTATTAATATTATTTATAGTCTGGATGTCAGTAAGCGTGGAAGCAGTTTTACCATGCGTAAGTTCAGTGAAGTGCCTGTAAGCATCACCCAGCTCATTGGATGGGGTGCACTCAGTGCAGAAATGGCTGCTTATATGTGGATGTGTCTTGAGAATGGTATGAGTATATTCTTCAGTGGTGAAACTGCAAGCGGAAAAACGACAATGCTTAATGCATGTCTTGCTTTTGTAAATCCAAAGGCTAAGGTATTCTCTGCAGAAGATACGGCTGAAGTCCAGCCGCCTCAGCCTGTATGGCAACAGTTGATCACCCGTGAAGAGGGTCCTATCGACTCAAGGGTAGATACCTTCGCCCTGCTTAAGGCCGCTCTTCGTTCAAGACCTAATTATATCATAGTGGGTGAAATCCGAGGTGCAGAAGGTAATGTAGCTTTCCAGGGTATGCAGACAGGGCACCCTGTACTTGCAACTTTCCACGCATCTGCAGTTTCAAAGATGATACAACGTCTCACAGCGGACCCTATCAATGTACCTGTTACGTTCATTGATAACCTTAACATTGCAATGATCCTGTCAGCTGTCTATCGTAAAGGCAAGTTCCTCAGGCGTGCCCTTGCGATTGAAGAAATAGAAGGTTATTATGAGGAGATAGGCGGTGTTGCCACACGGGCTGTTTTCCAGTGGGAGCCTGATACTGACAGGCATAAATTCCGTGGTTTGAACAACAGTTACATCCTTGAGGACAAAATAGCTACAAAACTCGGTTATGAGGACAAGAGGCTGATATATCAGGATCTTTTCCTCAGGGCAAAGATACTGGAAGAAATGAAATCAAGAGGAATTGAAGATTACTATGATGTTCTTGAGATAATAGTCAATTTCTATAAACACGGCGTAGACGGCCTTCCATTCTCTATTTAGGTGAGTTTTATGAGTTATGAAAAGGCATTTAAGAACCTTGGCATGGAACCCATGTCCTATGCAAAAAAATTTGCCTTACCTATAATAGCATTCGGTTTTATTTTCTCCATAATTCTGTTAACTGTTTTCCCTACTCTTTTCACAGGTACTACCAAGTACATTCCGATATTGATACCCGTGGTATGTATTATTTTTGCTTTATCTTATCCGTTGTCCATTCTCGATGCCAAAGCTTCCCGTATAGATAATAATATGCATTACTACATTACCCAGATGGGTTCAATTGCCACAGCAGAAACCCCAAGGATAGATATAGTCCGCATTGTTTCGGAAAATGAGGATTACCAGGAACTTGCAGAGGAAACAAGAAAAATATATGATCTTGTAACCGTATGGCACCTCAGTCTTGCAGATGCATGTCGGTTCATTTCCAAGAGGACCCCTTCCATCATATTTGAGGACTTTCTTGATAGATTTGCACACGCACTTCAGTCCGGGGAAGATGTGAAAACATTTCTTTTTGCCGAGCAGAATGTGGTAATGAATGAGTATGAATCGATGTATTTTGGTGCCCTGTATGTCGTTGAAATAATTAAAGAATTATTCGTATCTCTTGTGATGTCCCTGATATTCATGGCATCATTTGCTGTAATCATGCCGGTAATTACGGGTATGAATGCAGAACTCCTGATGGGGGTTGTTGTAGTAATTTTCCTTGTAACAGATCTTGTTATGGTGATGTTCACAAAAAGCAAGATACCAAAGGACCCTGCATGGAGTCGTTCAAGCAACGTTACGGAGAACAAGTTAAAATTGTATCGTTCAATACCAATTTCAATTGCTGGCTGTATTATTGTGTTTATTGCAGTATTTCTTTATGGAAAAATAGAAATTCCTATTGCTGTGGCTATGGTTTCAACTCCTCTTGTATACACTGGTTATGTCTCAAAAAAGATTGAGAAGAGCATCAGGAGGAAAGATGAGAATTTCCCTGCATTTATACGCTCTCTTGGAAGTTCTGCCGGTGCAAGGGGCGGTGTTATCGATGACGCCCTGAAAGCTCTGAGGGCACATGATTTTGGTCCTCTTACAAAAGATGTGAACAATCTCTATAAAATGCTTGTGACCAGGATTGACAAATTCGGTTCATGGGACTATTTTTCAGCTAACACAGGAAGTAATCTCATACAGCGTTTTTCTGTAATGTTCGTGCAGGCAACCAATCTTGGTGGCCAGCCTGAGGTCATTGGCGATATAATCGCAACTAATTTCCACAGGATAGTAACTCTTAGGAAAAAAAGGTCTCAGTCTGCAGCAAGTCTTGTTGGTGTCCTGTACGGCCTGACTGGTGGTATCGGATTTACAATGTATATCTCACTTGGTGTAGTCGGACTTATGCAGGACATGTTTGCAGCTGTGGAAATGCCTCCAGGAATGTCCATGGGGATGGTATTGTACACAAATATAGGCAGTATCGACAGGCTTTCTAACATGGTTCTGCTGATCATGATAGGTCATTCCCTGTTGTCTGCTCTTCTTATCAGGATCGTGGATGGTGGACATATGTTGAGTGCTACTATCGACTTTGTAATCATGGTATGGATATCCGGAGCAAGTGCAGTTGTTACCATGGCAGCTGTATCTTCATTGTTGGGTATGACTTGAATTAAAAGAAATTTCAAAGACTTTAAACTGATGAAAAGCCTGTCAGGTTTTTCACTCAATTGAGGCTTAACCATTAATCCCATTAACCCTTTAAATGGCCCATTAACTCTTACAACTGCTTTTTTTCGCTAAAATTTCCTTTTATGCCCTCAAATCCTCAACTTTCTAAAAGCGCTTGGAGCACGTATCAGGTCAAGTCTTTCAACCTTAAATGCTGCCAGTGCCGTAAGTAGTGCAGTTATGTTGCTTATTGAAACAAACAACTTAGCCCACTCATTACCTCTTGTTAGTGTTTTTGATCGATTGTATCCAACGACCTCGTTAGAATTTTTCCTTTCAACACAAGTCCTCAGGTCATATATCTTTTGAAGTATCCGATGATATATCCTGGGGATATAAATCGCTCTGAAATGGTTACCCC
>NZ_MBKP01000103.1 GCF_002243045.1 Methanolobus psychrotolerans | reverse complement strand
TGGTTCTGGGACTTTGGAGATGGAACTAATTCCACTCTGCAGAATCCTGCTACTCATATCTACAGTGATGCAGGTATCTATAATGTAAGTCTCAACGCCAGCAACCTTGCCGGAAGCGACCTCAGCAGTAACATGACCATTACAGTTACAAGGCCTGGAACACCAGAAAGTTTCACAAACACGACAGGTAATTTCTGGGTAAACCATAGCTGGAGTGCAGGTACAGGAGATGTGAGCGATTCCTATAACGTAAGTTATAACGGAACCTGGCTGAACGATACGACAAACAGTTTCAATCATACCGGACTTTCTGCTCATGCCTGGTCCAACATAACAGTCTATGCCTACAACGCCACAGATTCCACAATTTCACTAGGAGCCAGTGACAATGTTCAGGTTTCTAACAACGCTGTCAGCATTCTCAATGTAACGGACATCACAGTCTATGAAGGAGAAAATGTCACCTTTAACATCAACTCCACAGATGCAGACGGCGATACACCGATATTTGACTGCAACAATAGTGCCCTGTTCGATACTTTCAACACAAGCACTGGTGAAGGTTCATGGATAACTGATCTCAGTGATGCAGGAACCTACTACGTTGAATTCAACGTAAGTGATGGTTATGGATCAGTCGATTCACAGGTAATGAACATCACCATAAACGATGTCATAATTCCGGTTGCCGATATCAATGCAGACATCACAATGGGGCCTTATCCTCTGAGTGTACAATTCACAGACAATTCCAGCAACATTCCGACATCCTGGTTCTGGGACTTTGGAGATGGAACTAATTCCACTCTGCAGAATCCTGCTACTCATACATACAATGTTGCAGGTATCTATAATGTAAGTCTCAACGCCAGCAACCTTGCTGGAAGCGACCTAAGCAGCAATGTAACTATCATAGTTACAAGACCCGGAACACCAGAAAGTTTCACAAACACGACAGGTAATTTCTGGGTAAACCATAGCTGGAGTGCAGGTACAGGAGATGTTAGCGATTCCTATAACGTAAGTTATGACGGAA
>NZ_MBKP01000019.1 GCF_002243045.1 Methanolobus psychrotolerans | reverse complement strand
TCAGAATGACGAAAGTACAACAGAAGATATCCGGTACCTTCCGTAGTGAACAAGGTGCGAGAAATTTCTGCCGGATAAGAGGATACGTTTCTACTGTTAGCAAGAATTCCATGTCTGTTATAGACTCGATTAATGCAATATTCTATGAGGGTTCACTTATTCCAATATTGCAGAATTGATCGTAGAGAGAGAAATCAGCTTGGTGGAAGGGAGCTAGGCTGAATAGTTACAGAAAAATAAGAAAAGAAAGAGCGGATAACTGCTCTTTTCCTGTTTAGCTATATTTCATGATTTTCCTGATCAGGAAATCTGTTCTGTATTTCCAATTGGTACATCTTCCTGCGAATTGTAGAAACCAGCCCCAATAAGCCAATCCTGATCCACCATCATCACGTAACTGGTTTTTTGCTTGACGGTGAAATTATCTGCAGGGTCTATGTAAAGATACTGAGTGAAACCTCCACCGGATTGAGCGGTGCTTATAAAATTCTGGACATATGCGACGCCGTTTGCATCTGTGTTGTTCCATCTAGCCGTTCCAATCAACTTGGGCTGGAAAGGTAGAGCAAGTGTGTTCCCTTCTAAGTCGTAGGCAAAGATATAGAGTTCGCCGTCAACAAACTGGCCAGTTTGGTTGTTAAACTCTTTAAGAGCAGCTTCTTGCCCATGGATTTGTGCATATTCATAAGCTGACTCAACGAATATCACGAGTTCTTCAGGAGATATTGTGGAACTGGAAACCGAAGTCGGCGTTGCTTCAGATTGGTTTTGAGGGGAAGTTACATCTTTGTCTGTACAACCGGTAGCAAGGATTACTACCAGTATTAGTGTAAGTATAAAAAAAATTGGTTTCATATCTCTTAATAATATACTTCGATTAATAAATATGTATGGCATATGATTTTCATGGATCTGATGCAACATTTCAAATTTAATATGTCAGTTTCAAGGCACAAAGGTTGTTAGAAATCAAGTTGCAGGCCAACCGTGGCACACACGCCTTAATCGTGTACCTAAGGGAACGGGGGAAAAAGATATAGGTGCTGTGAAGCGGCGCGAGTGCTGGGTAGGTAAGGTTTTACTGGAATTTTAAAAACGCCATCGGTTAATTTTCAGGATAGAAAAATAACAGTACCACAGATACTCTAAAATTTATAGTTCCAGTAGAAACATAGCAGGGTTTAACCCTGTTATTTTAGGATAGAATCACAGATTTTTATATTAGATACGCATGATATCCGGCAAATTTTGACAGTCCACAATTATAAAAACCTGCAGTTTTATTATAACAAGAAATAAGAAATTAAGCAAATATTAGCTGGGTGGATTTAATACAGGAAGTAGGTACAATGAGTAAAACAAGAAAAGACAACATAGAAATTGAACTTAAAGACAAAAATACAATATATATCCGAGATGTGCAAGCAGACCATTGGATGAAACTTGATATCGCTGGATTGATTACATTGTTTAAGGTCGTAGAAACTGTAAAAAACAAAGATCGTGATGTTTTGGAACAAATGAGAAAAGAATACTTGGCAGAGCTTGATGATATTTATAATGAATACATAGATTAAATGTTACACAAACCTAGTGTTTTGTAAAATATTTTCTTCCGATTTGTCAACCATCAAGGAAATATTTTTCCACACCTGCAAATGATGCGAGTAAAACCGAGATTGTTTAAAAAGAAATAGCGTTTTTTCAACATGTCGTTGGAAGTACAAAAGTGTTACTGAATAATACATTTATATCAGTACCTCAAAAAAAGGTCATGAGCAGACTTGTAATCTCCCTGTTCAATTAGCTGAATCAAAAAATCACCATCATTCTTTACGACAGCTGAATCAAAATCATCTGCATTCTGAACGTGGTCGATAATATCTTCAATAATCGAAATGTCAAAGCAGTGACCATTATATTCGTCAAAAGCCCCCTTTTCCCCTGCATTGTCACATAATAATTGTATATCCTCTATCTTTTTTTCTAAAATCTCAATAAGTCTATCTTCACCTGTCATGATATACACCTATGATCTTATTCTTTATTTCCCTTTCTTGGCGGTTTAGGTTAAATTTATACATTCCTCAGTTTCTGAATATCTTTTTTTATGATTTCGATATCTTTATTAACTTTAGTAGAAAGGTTCGTTCGTAATTCGCCCACCTCTTCATCAGAAAGATTCTTTTTTTCTTTGTAATCTGCATACTTTATTAACAATTGAGGTACATCACCCTCGCCAAGGTATATGTGTGAAAACAGGAAATCTAATTCTGGTGATGGTTTCTTAAATTCCTCCATACTAGTAAGAGCAAAATGAAGAGGAAGATAAAACGTCTCAAGTTGTAATCTTTTAAAATCAATCTCTCGTGATTTTTTACTATCTGATAAAATGAGGTTTGTTATAATTACATATACCACCGTGACAAAAACTAGTATCACGTTTAATGCAATTTGAATCTCTGTTTGTTTAGTAGGATCAGATGATAATGTTAGTATTTTAAAGAAAGCCATAGCAAGCACAATAACTAGAAAAATGGTTATTGTATCTAATCGGTTCAATTTATAATTCACTACCCATTACTCCTTCTAATTGTGTATAAAACAACAATATTGACAGTATTTCAATCTTCCTTTACTTGGCAGTTTAGGTAAATTGTAGACACAGGGATATTGATACAAGTATGACATAGCTAAGCACAACAAAAGCACACGGCACCGCAATTAAATTTATAAGCCATTCTACGTATTTAAGCTGCTTGACCTCATCTTCATAATTAGGATTCCACATATGCATATCTTTTACTCGAAATTTAAGCGTTACCCATAGACTACCTATTATTCCTACACATAAACCAAATGCGCCACTTGCAAAGAATATAAACATATCATCCATAATTCCTTAATGGTCCCATTCTTTATTTCCTTTATTATGGGTAACCGGAAACCCGGTTTATTTTATTCATCTTGCTATCCAAGCTGTTTATTTTTGCATAGCTATGGCTATTAGAATACACGACTATATCTCATTGTATTGTGATTTGACCTTACACCTATTCTTATGGCAATCCCAAGTTCTTTAAGTTCCATATATAGTCGGTTAGAAATCAGCACAAACAAGAAATTGATATTATAGGAAAAGGACGAACTTGACCTATATTCAATCGATATTAATCTGTTCAATTTCACTTCAAAACAAACGTCTATTAAAAAAGTGGAGTGAAAGATCACTCCAGAATTATCTCGTTCTGCGGTTCCCATGCAGGCTGGTTTATGGAAAGGAGCTCAAGGTCAACATCTCCGGTATTCTTGATGTATTGCTTTGCGTTTGCAGGTACGAGGACAAGTTGCCCTTTTTTCAGTTCAAATGGTACATCTTCTATGTAGAGCATTCCTTCGCCCTCAATAACATAGTATGTTTCCGGGTTCTTCATAATGAGGGAATCAAGGGTAGCACCTGTTTTAACTGTAAAATGTGCAATGCTGTAATCTATGTCCATGTCCATATCCATTTCAACTCTATTCGGGTTGATCAGATTTCTAACGGTTGCATCTCCAAAGTAGTTGATATCTTCAATATCTTCAAGGTTTTTGTTATAGACGTAGTCATCTACGTAAAAGCCCGAATGGACAAGGTATGTCTGGTTGCCGATAGAAGTTCTCTTGGTGAATGTGCACTTCTTTGAAGGTTCTGTTTCACCTGGTTTTGGCCAGTCATAATTAACCCATCCTTCGCCATCTTCCCTTAAAGCAGTGTCTATGAGCATCCTGCCCAACGGTTTCCCATTATAATCTTTAAGATCGCTCACATTCTCGCCCTCGCCGCTTACTTTAGGAGGGAAGACAACACGTATTCCTTCAGTTGTCCAGACAGTGATGTAGGAATTATTATGATACCACTGGCTGTCCTTTTCTCGGAAATCATCAAATGCCAGCTCTCCTTTTTCATTCATGAGGTCAATAGCGGCATTGACCAGCGACATACTATTCTCTTTCTGGACTAACAGTTCGTTCTGTTCATTTTCATTTATTTGTTCTTCTTGTTCAATAACAACTGTTTTTTCTGACTGCACGCAACCAGCAACTGCCAGCAAGAGAACAGTAATTAACATAACACAAAGTAGATTTTTAAAAAGATTCATAACGTATCACCTGTCAAATTCAACTTAAAATTAAAATGCTAAAATATCAGTTTCCACCTGATACAGTTCACCCGGCTTATCTTCAACAGTTCTAAGCTGGATTCATCAGGATATTTCGAAAGCTCAAATTAGTACAATAAGTATTGAATTTCTGTTGTTCTGTTTAAGTTCTATGTTTCACATGAAGGGGTGATTGTATTTGAGCCGCTAACTTCTGCTAAACACTTATTATACACAGTAGTCTATATTAATCAATACTATATTTATTTTGTTAATGATTAAGATGATTATGATTGTGGTTTAGTATGGGGGTACAGTGCTTCTTTATTAAAGAAGAGATGTCAAATTCCCACAAGGATAAGAGATTAAGAATGAGATGTTCAATGAGTGCGTTCTTCACAAGTTCCTTAAGCTTTAAGCTGCTTAATCACAATTACAGGGTAGGTGCTTTTAAAGACTTACAGCTTTTAGTTCCAAAGCAGGTTGCTGCAGAAAAAGAAAAGTTAAAGTGCCTGCAAAGCAGGCATCCGGATATTTTAACTGCAAGATGAATCAAAGTCGAATCCCAGCAGGAAAGTACCTTTCCCGTGGAGGCACTCAAGTCCCATTTTTCCCTTCAGATATTCATCGCTTGGCGTGGATGGTGATGCGAGGACTACATTGCATACCTTATCTACACACTCTACTTCCTTACAGGGCTTAGGAGGCAATACCACGATAAGTGGATTTGTCTTGGAATTCATTCCCTTTAAGACGCTTGTGTCATATATGACAATGTTACCGATCAATAATTTATCCTTGCAGGATCTCATTTCCTCAAGTTTAGCTTCATCGTCAAGGTTCTGGCCTACAATACGATCGCCGTGCATCAGGATAACACTTGGTCCTTCAGGCCAATTGAAATCCATATTTGTGGTGAAAGCGAAGATCACATTATTTTTCAGGACAGCTTTTACACCTTTATTATCACCCCTTCCAAGTCCCATCAGGGTCATCTCATCAGCCTTCTTCTCAAGTTCCCTGACAATTTCCTGGTCCTCTTCACTGAGTAAATAGGTAGTTTCTACACCCATTATATGGATAATAGCATTTCTTACATTGTTAATGATTTCATCATGTTCCATGTATACTCCCCTTCCCTGGTAATGCGCAGTTGAAGCCTTACAGTAATCCAAATAGTTCATACAATTGTTGTATGAAGTTCAGTCTAATCTAAAAGCACTGGATACTATTAGTAACTATAAATAGGCAAGGGCATAAAGAATACTGGATAACCCAAGTCCCATAAATGCAAACAGTGCCATGTACAATAGAATTTCAAGATCTGCGTCCATCAATATATTGATGCTACTTTTAGTTATGAACTTAATGGGCTCTGTAGAAAACCTACTTATTATTTTATAATTGCATAATTATTTAAAAAGACAAATCCCGGTTTTGCAGAAGTCCTCGTTGAAATAACAAATACAGCCTGATATATTGTCAAGGTTATGGCATAATCGCTTGAATTTGACTTATTTTGCTAAATTCCACTACTTCCTTTCCATGATGTCATCTCTGATACTTGTAGAAGAGAAGTTAACAAGTCAAAAAATTAATATGTATCGTTTTGCTGTGCAAATCTGACTCCCATCTCAAATGCTTTCTCGCAGTCCTTTGGGAATTCTTCACGATGCCTCTTTGCTTTTTCTTCAGCATCGAATGCTGTTGAAACGTACTTGGAATAATCATCGAACTGATAGGTATCGGTAACAAAAAGCGATTCCGCCGCTCCGAAAATTCTGTTTAAAACCATTTCCATGACTTTCAGATTCTGCTGGTATCCAACTTGTTCCATAAGGCTCTGATTTACATTCATCGTGTAGATCAGACCTGTCGATATCTTTCTCTTGAAAAGAGTAGACCTTTGCTTGTCGTATACAAGATACTGAAATAGCAACCTTTCAAGGAAAGACCTCATTTCCCCGGTCACTCCTGCGAAATATATTGGCGACCCAAAAATAAGGGCATCAGCTTCCTCTATTCTCTGAAGAACCGGGGTTAAGTCATCCGTCATGGCACAAGTGCCATAACTTGGTCCGTTTATTCTTTTACAGGCAAAACAACTGATGCAACCTTTATAATCAAGATCATAAAGGTGGATGAGTTCTGTCTCTGCTCCCTGTGACGCCGCTCCTTTAAGTGCGTGCTCAAGGAGTGTCGCAGTATTCTTATTTTTCCTGGGACTTCCGTTAAATGCCATTATTTTCATGCTGTGTGCCTCTTTTTTGTGATACAGGAACTGAGTTCTTTTCAATTATATAGGTCACTATCCGGTTTTGTGGTTTTTCTCATTTAGAAAATGTGTAAGCATAGATACTTGCTGGGGTTAAATCTTATTAGTACATACTATTTTGTCGTCTATACTCGACAAAAAATGCATATTTTATCGTCTATACTCGATGGATATATAAAGCAAGAAATCACAATTATTCATGTGGATACAAGGGAAAAGCTGAAAAGTGCCATTGTTGACTGGCAGGGAAGAGAATTACCACCGCTGCAGAATCGCAGGTATGAAGCAAACATTGATGCGCCACATGTAAATGACATAGTAGGCGTCAGAAGATGTGGTAAAACGTACTATATGTATCAATTGATCTTGGAACTGCTTGAAAAGGGTGTGCCAAAGAGCAATATACTGTACCTGAACCTTGATGATGACCGGTTACAGCCGCTGAATGGGGACGAGCTTCAACTGCTGATCGGGACATTCCGGGAAATGCAGGAGATATCCGAGGAAGATCATCTGTACCTTTTTCTCGATGAGGTCCAGACCTTTCCTTCATGGGAACGGTGGGTCAAAGGCATATATGACCGAAAACAAAATGTGAAGATTGTGATAAGCGGCTCAAATGCATCCCTGCTTTCACAGGATATATCTACCCTCCTGACCGGCAGGCATCTGAGCACAAAGATGTTCCCCTTCAGTTTTACAGAATTCCTTGATTATCATTCCGTTGATTTTGATATAAAGACACTTCCGTATTCAGAAGACAAAACAGTGATAAAGCGCAAGTTCAATGAATATCTGGAAAAAGGCGGCTTCCCTGAAATAATTGTCTATCCATCGGTCCGGCACAGGGAAACGCTGCAATCGTATTTTGATGACATCATCCATCGTGATATCATTTCAAGATACGGAATACGCAATCCCCTTATATTCAAGGACCTGGCGCTTTTCTGCATATCAAACATCGCAAAACCGCATACATACAACTCTCTCAAAAGACTGTTTGCTAATTATTCATCCCTCAGCACTGATGCGATAATAAATTACATTGCATACCTTGAGGATGCATTCCTGCTTTTCAGCGTAAGCCATTACGATGAATCCCTGAAACAGCAGATAAACAAACCCAGAAAGTTGTATTGCATCGACACAGGCATGATCAACGCAGTTTCTTTCAAGCTCTCCTCTGACACCGGTAGGTTATACGAGAACATAGTGTTCATCCAGCTCTTACGCTCCGGCCAGGAAATATACTACTGGCAGGACCCGAAGGGTCTTGAAGTTGATTTTGTTACAAAGCAGGGGCTTGACCCCACTCAATTGATACAGGTATGTTCGGATCTGTCTGATCCCGAAACCAAAGAGCGCGAAGTGAATGGCCTGCTTGCTGGCATGAAGAATTTCAGGATGCAGGAGGGCACCATCATCACATCGGATGATTTTGGCGAGGAAACTGTTGAGGGGAAGAAGGTGAAGTATGTGCCGTTGTGGTGGTGGTTGTTGGAAAGAGAACGTATTGGGAAGAACAGATAGTATTATATTGATTAAACCAAGAGAAACTATATTACACATCCTCCACTCCTCTATAATCCCCACATTTATCGCATTTATATATTTCAACATTCACAATCGATGGATTAAGAACTTCAGTTATCTTTGAGGTCATACTATTGACCTTTTGCTGGTTTGTGAATTTCTTCATCTCATCTGGCTCTAAAAACTGACTGTACTTATCGATTAGTTTCATATTGTCGTTACATTTGATGCATGTTTGTTTTTCCATCCAACCACCTTGAAAAATCTTCTTAACAATCAAATTACAATGATGGTTTATATTCGTCTGCTTAGCAGAGTGAAAGTATTATTTAATGGCAGTTTGTGGATAGAATATCTGATTTCTAGCTGATTTGATAACTTCATTTTTATACTCGGCAACACAATATATAATTTAAAATATAGTATGTGAACTAAAAATGGACCGTAACAATGCCATTAAAAGTGATGCAATCTGATCTCTCAGGGCTGACACTTGGGGAAAACAGGGTACTCAACAAGCTAAAAGCAATTTACGGTACTAAGGATTACGATGCTTTCCTGTATCCTCAGCCGCTAATTCTATCTTACAATCCTGATTTCATTCTTATAGATCCTTTTAAAGGTGTATGCATTGTTGAGGTCAAGGACTGGTCGCTTTCGTATATCCAATCTATAAATCAAATCTCAGTTATAGATGCTAATGGTGAGGAATTACATAATCCTGCCTATCGTGCAAGGCAGTATTTCAATGCTATCAAGAATCTTCTTGAAAGGGAAGAGTTCCTTTTGAACGAGAAAAAGGAACTAAGATTTAGATTGTATTCCAAGGTTATTTTCACAAAAATGAATTCCTTAGAGATTTCATCCCTGAAAGAGGTACTTTGTCAGCCAGTTACCGAATGTATCAGTTCTGATCAATTGGCTTCACTTTCTGTCAATACTTTATTCACCGATGATACTATTTTTCTCGACAGAGGGACTGTATCAACAATAAGGGGAAAAATTTTCCCGGAATTGCAGATAAAGCGAGTCCAGACTGAAATATGGCAGTTCAACAGGGTAAATACTCAGGACAACAGAGTGATTGCTACGTTGGATTATGAACAGGAACAATTTGCAAGAAGAATCCCCTATGGTCATTATATGATCACAGGTGTTCCCGGAAGCGGTAAAACCGTGATCCTAGTTGCAAGGGCAATCCATCTTTTAAGAGAAAATCCGGAGTGGAAGATACGAATATTGACCTACAATAAGTCTTTAGAAAAGAAGCTGGAACAGCACTTTAATTCTAAGCGTGAAGACCTTCATTACATGGGCATAAAATACGAGAATATAGATATATCAACTTTCCATCAAATGGCTCGTGAAATCGCTGCTGTCAATATCACAGGTAGTGAAGATGGCCAATTCTGGGATGTAACTCTTCCATACATTGCGATGGACAAAGCTCAACCTATTTATGATGCGGTTTTGATAGATGAGTACCAGGATTTCCACAATTCCTGGATTAAGTTGTGCCTTAAGGTCTGTAAAAAACACGAAGATAAAAATGGAGTGATCAGTGAAAATATCTTCCTTGCAGGTGACAGGTTACAGAGCATCTATAATCCAAAAAGTCATAGTTGGAAAAGCCTTGGAATAACTATCATAGGCAGATCGAAGTTACTAAAAACATCATACCGTTCTGGTGGTTCACATATTGATCTTGCGATGAACTATCTGATGCTCCATGATGAACTTCGGAAGGAAGTGGAAAACTTCTATGAAGGCAGAGATGGCATTTGTCAGAATTTTGATTCGGAAAATTCAGTAACTTTTTTCACCGGAAATTACAGAAAAATAAACAATGTCTTGCTTGATCTACTTGATAACAACTATAACCCGGAAGATATTCTTGTTCTTGGGCCTTCTCATGCGGGTAATGAGAATTTGTATGAGAATTTAGATGATTCAATAAAGCATGTCGCAAAAGTATCAAAAAGATTTGACGAAAACAAATTGCTGATAACTACATATCATTCATCAAAAGGGTTAGAGAATAAAGTTTGCATTCTTCTCAATGTTGATAGATTGGAGAATAAAAGGCTCGTCTATGTAGGTCTTACAAGGGCTTCAGAAAAGCTCTATATCCATTCCTACAAATCAGAAGGTGGCGAAGTATTCAATCAACTTTTATCTTGTAGTTGTCCTACAGATGATGAACTAATTCCAGATTATTCTCCTGTTTTCCCGTCTCTTCAAATAAATCATTAACAATCTATCACTTCTTCCCCTTCCCTCTTTTATCCCTTATATACACAACAACGCTCTTCCCTGCACCATTCTGTGCCCTCTTATCTATCTCAAAAAGGTTAGTCGCTTCTACAAGTTCTCCTAGTTTCGTGAATCCATAGGTTCTGGGGTCAAAAGCTGGATTGCGTTTGATGAGATTGCCGCCAACCTCAGCAAGGAAAGCCCATCCGTCCTCGTCGGCAGAGTCTTCAACGGCATTTCGCAGGTGATTCACAAGTCTTGTATCTCCTTTGAGTTCATTTGCGTTCCACTTTTCTGTTTTTGATAAAGTAGAGATGTTTTCAGTTCCTGTTTCCTGCTTCCTCAGGATTTCAGTATAGATGAATTTGTCACATGCTGAAATAAAAGGCTGTGGAGTTTTCTTTTCACCAAAACCATAGACTTTCAGTCCTGATTCCCTTATCCTCTGTGACAGGCGTGTAAAGTCACTGTCACTTGAAACAATGCAGAAACCATCAAACTTTTCAGTGTAAAGCAGGTCCATAGCATCAATTATGAGCGAACTGTCCGTTGCATTCTTGCCGGTGGTATACGCGAATTGCTGCATCGGCTGTATAGAATGCTCAAGCAGTGCATCTTTCCATGAGTTAAGGTTTGGTTTGGTCCAGTCTCCATAGATCCTTTTCACACTGGCAATACCATAAATCGCGATCTCATCCAATAACCCTTCTATTATCGATGGTTGTGCATTATCAGCATCAATCAGCACTGCTAGTTTATTTTGAGTTCCATTTTCTTCCATTGTCGGCCCACTCCTTATGCTAAAACGACATCAAAAAATGTCAGGTTAAAATCACAGAAACGGATTATTGATCCATGTCATCTTAAATTCTTCATGTTTGCTTCGATAATTCAATGAAACCTCATTATATATTAATTCTTTTTGTAACTATATCAGGATATATGGATCAGGGTTGGTTTACTATAAGTGTCACACATAACCACAAATAATTAATCCTATAAGTGTTTTATAACTTTATTAGGGAGTGCATACTATGGAAAGTGAATTGTACAAAAAAATAATGATCGCAACCGATGGGTCTGAAAATGCGAACAAGGCAGCGATTTCCGGGATCGAGATTGCAAGACTGGCTGAAGCGAAGCTTTATGCGGTGAATGTAATGCCAATGATACCTCATCTTTCTTATTTCGGGGTACCGATTGAACCGCCAAAAAAAGTATCAACCGATGAGGTAAACTTCCATAAACAGCTTGAGCAGGATGGGATAAATGTACTTGAAATTGTAAAGGATATGGGATCCAAAGCAGGTGTTCAGGTGGAAACCGTGCTACTTGAAGGACATCCCGGTTCAGAGATCATAAATTTTGCTGAAAAGAACGAGTTTGATCTGATTGTAATGGGCACCCTGGGAAGGACCGGTCTGGACAGGGTGATTGTTGGAAGCGTGGCATCAGACGTTGGCAGGCATGCAAAGACAAGGGTCATGATAGTCAAATGACAGAGTATCTCCTGTTTTCTTTTGTTCTAAAGAATCATTGTTATAAGAATTATGAAGGAACAAAGATACATATTCTGTCATATAATAAGGTCAGATAATAGCTGACTCTGGGATAGCATTACCAAAAAAGAAAGAGAAAGCTATTATTTTCCTGCTTTCCTAAGACTTTTCATTCTTTCAAGTTCAGCTTCAAGTTCCTGTATTTTCATTTCATCTATCTTATCTGATAGGTCTGCAAGCTCTTGATTTGCCATCTTTACCGAACTGTGAAGCTTTTCAATGATATTCTTTTCCAGGTTCAACTTCTGTTTTTTTGTCTCACTGACAAGATCATCCACAAGAATCTTGCCTTCCTCTTTGCTGAGCTTTCCAGCTTCAACTTTTTCTTTTATAAATTCTCTTATTCTTTCTTCTGACAATGCTGCAAGTCCTGCCCCAATAAGTGCTGCAGCTCCTAAAAGACCGACTTTCTTTATGTTGTCCATATAATATCTCCCACATGTTTGTATAGCTATTTTTCCGGCAATCTCAGGTCAATCCTGATCAAGTAACAGGTTTAGATCCAAACGTAGCGGAGTGGATGCCATAACCCCTGCATCCATATTCCAAAATAGCTATATAATTATTGGAAGTTCCCTATATATTAATACGATGGACTAAAGACATTAAAATAACGATAGCCTGATTACATAACATTCCGTCCATCTACACCAGATCCATAATTTCTTGGTAAAGCGTAAAATTAAAGGCGGAATCATAAAATAGTGAAAAGTTAAATAAAGAATAAGTCTGATCAGGGCATTTCAAGGTGCCCACAACCACAACTTCTCCCAAGGAATGTGGATATCCTATGTTTAAGGAGATGGACTTCATGCTCATTCAGGTTCGCAAGGAATTCGTGATGTTCGGTTTCGATATGTGAGAGCATGTTCTGCTCAACTTCATCAAGGTCATTTCCAAGTGCTATATAGCTGCAATTGTCAATTCCGACATCGCTGCATTTTACCATTCTCATTTTCATAAGCGCTGCTCCATTGATTCTGAATAAAAACTAATATGTGTAGTAGAATATAAACATAGTTTTTTGTTATCAGATTCTCCCTCTTTCTCTTTGGGAACTGGATGAATAATGCTTATAATAATAAAAGGTTCAAATATGTTTTCCTTAAGTTATTTAATTGTCTACATCAATAGTTGATTAGAGTAAAAATGAAAATCAATGATCTCAAAGCAATTCTGAAATTCAGTGCAAGGGAAGAGGCAATGTTTGGCAGGTTCGATTTACCAAAGGATGCTTTTTATCCAATGGTACTTTCCCTGAAGGTCGGCGGTGCCTGGAGCTATTCTACAGAAGACCTTAAGAGCATTTCAGTGATGAAGGTGTTCACGACATACAACGAGGAAACCAGAACAGGCCATACCATTGAAGAAGTATACCTTCTTTTAAATCCGGAATATGTTTCAAAGGAAGGGATCGTCTACAGACTTGAGAAGTGTGGTGGCAGGGACGAGCGTGTCCTTCTCACACGACCATATTCAGTGGTCCTTAAAGCAGAAAGGATAATAGTTGCGTCGGTGAGTACAGAAAGGAAGAAGATATTCGTCAAAGAGCTTGATGAAAAGAACGTGTCGTTTACAGGTCCTTCTGCCTTTTATGCTGATCATGAAATGGAACACCTGGAACACATTGAAATTGATGGCCTTCCAATGTGGGCTTTTGAATATGAGGAAATAAAAAGCTGATCTTTTAACAAATAGTAATCTATTCTATTCTGTAAACACATTTTTATATTAATTACACATGCTTGAAAATAAGCAAAAACAGTTATTCAATAAAACCTTATAACTGACAAATACTAATCATTTCAAACATTGCCGGACCAGTAATAGGTGTGTTAATCGATTAAAAAAAGGTGTTAATATGGGAATGCTAGATGACGTAAAATCCAAGAAAAAACAGAAAGCTGCAGAGAACTGGATGAAGATGGCCGATACAGCCAAAACAATTGAAAAACAGATAGAATATTATACCAAATCATTGGATATTGATCCATATAATGCGGAAGCCTGGTTCAAGAAGGGCAGGTGTCTTGAAAAACTCGGACGTTTCGAGGAAGCAAAGAAATGTTTTGATCTTGCAATAGAGATTGATCCCGATTATCAGGGTCTTATTGGTAAGAAATATGAAGCAACTGCGTCTCCAGCTCCTTCTGTTGATGAGTATGCAGTGTTTCCTCCTAGCCCTCATGAACCTGTTGTGGCAGATGAAAGCGACAATGAAGAGCAATGGATCATAGAAACACCGGATCCTGTTATGGCAGAAAAGAGCGACCTTTCACAGGAAAGTGAATACTCTTTCAGGCCTCCCGAGGGTGATGAGTCCATATTCAGCAACGTAGTTTCTGAAGAAGAGGATAATGGTTCCCCTTCAATTATCAGAAATGATCGGGAAGACTTTTTTGGTAAAGGTTATGACGAATCGCCTGTGAAATCAGAACCGGAGGCTGTTTCAAATAGCAACTACATGGACGATAAAGAAGATGAGGCAATCTCTTCATTTACAGCACCAGCACTTTCTGAAGTTAAAGTGGAAACCGTTGAAGAAAGAGAAGATACATTTTCTTCCACTCCTATGCGAGTTAAGGAAGAATCACCTTCTTCATTCAGTTCAGATGAAAATATTATCCGTAGCAGGCAACCTGTGACTTCTGTATCCGAACGTACCCGCTCTTCTCTGGCAGACATTTCTCAAGCTCCCAAACATAATAAACAGGCAGCTGAGTATGATGCAGGGGAATCTATAGAAAACCATGTAATCTCAGGATATAGTGCATCTTCCAATACCATTGCCAGTCCAAAGTCAGTTGTTGCTTCTGGAGTTGATATCATGGACATCAGGATACCATTGAATGAAACAATAAAATTCTGGGCAATAGGTATTGTTGCAATGCTTATTGTTCTATTAGTAAACTCTCTTCTTTAAAAGGTACTATCTGTGGGAACATATTTGCGCATCCGGCAATTATTATATGATGTCTGAAGGGTCAGATGTCATTTTTAAATTTATGATATTTTACAGGTTGTGTGCTCAAATTTTATGACAGGAAGAGCCAGTATACAAATACTTGCATAATGGTTAGTGGAATCCCTACCCTGGCAAACTCAATGAAACTAAGGCAGACTTTGCCTTTACGCTCTGCATTCTGTATGATAATCACATTACTTGCAGCTCCGAGTATGGAGAGATTTCCTGCAATGGTACTACCTGCAGCTAGTGCAAGCAACCCTCCGGTTGTGATATTTGCATGTGAGAGTATTGGCATATAAAGAGCTACCAGGGGCACATTTGAGATGAACTGGCTAAGGAAGACACTTATTGCCAGTATCATGGGGGTTGCTGTGATATCTACTCCGGAACCACTGATGGCATTCTGGAAAAAACCACTGTTCCAGACGCTTTCCATGAGAATGAACATCGCTGCAAAGAAAATGAGCGTGTGCCAGTCCATGCTCTTCAGAACTTCCTTTCTCCTTTTGCTCAGCAACAGTATCGGAAGTGCTGATATAAGGGCGATATATGTCAGTTTAAGGTCAAATTGCAATCCTGATAAAGCCAATAGTATTTTTATGCAGACCATTGAAAGTACAAGTAAGAGCGACATCCTGGAAAGCCTTGCAAGTCTGATATCAGTGACTGTCGGCTTTGAATGGTTCAGTGAGGGTGAAGTAAAGTGTTCCCTGTAGGATATTTTGAGGAGCAGGTAAGCGATGAAGAGGTTGATAGCCGTTGGTAGCAGCAAGTATTTCATGAATGTCAGGAATGGGTTTTTCATATCGCTTCCAAGCGCTATCAGGAGATTCTGCGGATTTCCGATTGGACTAATAACACTTCCTGTTGTCACTGCAAAAGCCAGCGCCATCAGTAATAGTTTAGGGTTTATGCGGTGTTCTTTTGCAAGAAGCAATACTACAGGTGTACCTATGATCGCAAGTGTATCGTTCATCAAAAATGCAGAAGCAAATCCCATTCCAAACAGGATGTAAAGTATAATTGCATCAATTGAGCCTGCATTTTTGAAAAAACGATATGATAGATGAGACAGGTATCCACTCATTTCTAGAGCCTGTCCTATTGTGAACATCCCGAAAAGAAAAATCATGACATCGAGATTCACAGCACCCATGGCATAAGCTATCGATATCTGGCCGGTTATCAGTACTGCCAGGGTGCCAAGGGTCATTATCTGCCATATTTCAAGGCGGATGTTTCCAACCTGCCTCACAGCTGTAAGGAAAAATACAATTGCAAGTATTATTACAGGTATTATCATTAGAAAACTGGAATCTGCGACAGTACTTAAATACTTATCTGCACCTTGTATTTTGTACTCTTTTGAACACTCACCCTTATCTAGAATGAAAACAAAACAGTTCCACTAATGTTTGGACGATTCAGGTACAATGATGAAGTATTTTACGGAGAGGTATGTGGTAATGCCGTAATTTCACAGGAAGGTTCATGTATGGAGTATGAACTTTCAGAGTTAGAGGTACTGCCGCCTTCGAATCCTTCCAAGATAGTTTGTGTGGGTCTTAATTACCATGATCATGCAAAGGAACTTGGCCTGAGCGTTCCTGAAGAACCAATACTTTTTATCAAGCCATCATCTGCTGTGATTGGACACCATGGGAAGATCCTTTACCCGAAGATCAGCAAAAAAGTGGATTTTGAAGCGGAGCTGGCTATTATAATTGGAAAAAAATGCAAGAACATAACCTATGAAAGAGCTTATGATGTTATTGCAGGTTTTACATGCTTTAATGATGTAACTGCCCGTGACCTGCAGCAGAAGGATGGACAGTGGACAAGAGCCAAGAGTTTTGATACTTTTGCCCCGGTGGGTCCTTTCATAACTACGGTTGCGGATTTCAACCCGGAGGATGCTTCGATCATAAGCCGTGTCAATGGTGAAGTGATGCAGGATTCAAATATCTCCAAGCTTATATTCGATGTGCCTTACCTGATAGAGTTCATTACGGGAGTAATGACGCTGGAAGTGGGGGATATCATTGCAACAGGTACTCCTCCAGGCGTGGGTGAACTTCATCCGGGAGATGTTGTAGAGGTGGAGATTGAGGGAATAGGAACTTTGATCAACGAGGTTGCATAATGTTATTCGATCAGGTTAACAGGGAGCTGGAACTTTCCCAGCGCCATCTGGAAGTTTTAAAAGTTGTTATCGACCGCGGGCCAATCGGCATACTCAAACTGGCAGAAGAAACAGGCATGCCGACACACAAGGTGCGGTATTCATTGCGTGTGCTTGAACAGGAGCAGTTGATAAAGCCTTCATCTCACGGTGCCATGGCAGGTGATGCAGTGGACAAATTCTTTTCTGATTTTGAGAAGGATGTTACTGGCATAATCATCAGATCAGAAGTGATAAGGGAGATTGGAAAATCTTTCTGACCATATCTTTTAAGTTCAGTTCTTATAATTCATCCTATTATGTCTGTCTTTAAAGAGACTAAGGAACATTCCAGATCCCTTATTCATGTTGATCTTATTTTTTCGGAGATTTATAATGACTTTAACTGATGATGATAAGAAAACGATAGAGAAATATGCTCTCCAGAATGCTGTGAAATACGGCCAGGCACCACAGATCGGTGCTGTTATGGGCCGTGTCATGGGCGAGTGCCCACAACTTCGTTCCAAAGCGAAGGATGTTACTCCACTCATACAGGAAATCCTTGTAGAAGTTGCAAAGGAAACGCCTGAACAGTGGCAGGCCCGCCTTGAGGCCATTGCTCCTGAACTCATTGAGGAGCTGAGTGTTAAAAAAGAACCTGATAAGGGCTTAAAAGTACTGGATATTGAAGTAGGGAAGCAGGTTGTAATGCGTTTTGCTCCAAACCCCAATGGTCCGCCAACTCTTGGAAGTACCCGTGGTATCATTGTAAACTCCGAGTATGTAAAGAAATACGGTGGCAAGTTCATCATACGTTTTGATGATACTGACCCCCAGACAAAGCGTCCGATGCTTGAAGCATACGACTGGTATGTGGATGACTGTAAATGGCTTGGTGCAAAACCTGATGAGATAGTTATTGCCTCGGACAGGATACCAATCTACTATGATTATGCCCGCAAGCTCATAGAAATGGGACATGCTTATGTCTGTTTTTGTGATGGTGAGGATTTCAAGAAGTTCAAGGATGCAAAGCAGGCCTGTCCTCACAGGGATGTAAGTCCGCAGGAGAACCTGAAGTATTGGGACAAGATGCTTTCTGGTGAGTACGAGGAGAAAACTGCTGTCCTGCGTATCAAGACCGATATTGATCACAAAGATCCGGCACTGCGTGATTATGGTGCATTCAGGATAGTCAAGACCCCGCATCCACGTCATGAGGTTGGGGACAAATACTGTGTCTGGCCATTGCTCGACTTTGAGGGTGCAATTGAGGACCATGAGCTTGGCATGACCCACATCATCAGAGGCAAGGACCTGATGGACAGTGAGAAGCGCCAGGGTTACATTTACAAATATCTGGGATGGCAGTATCCTAAAACCACTCACTGGGGTCGTGTGAAGATGCACGAGTTCGGCAAGTTCAGTACCAGTGGATTGCGTAAGGCGATAGAGGAAGGTGAATACACTGGCTGGGAAGACCCCCGTCTGCCAACGATTCGTGCCATCCGCAGGAGAGGCATTTTGCCCGAAGCAATCCGAAAATTCATGATAGAGCTGGGTGTCGGTGAGACTGATATCAGTATCAGTATGGATTCTCTCTATGCAGAGAACCGTAAGCTCGTTGACCCGATAGCCAACAGATATTTCTTTGTATGGGATCCGGTCGAGCTTGAAATTACAGGCACAGGTCCATGTACTATAAGTCCTGCTCTCCACCCTACAGAAGACCGTGGATGCCGTGAGATTGAAGTGAACAATAAAGTTTATCTTTGCAAGGAAGATGTGGAAAAACTACAGGCAGGTTCAAAGCTCAGGCTCAAGGACCTGTATAATGTGGAAATTACATCCCTGGAACCTCTGCAGGCAAAGTATCTCGGTGACTCCATGGAATCTATGAAAAAGGAAAAAATGAGGATAATCCACTGGGCTCCAATGGACGGGGTTCCTGTAAAGGTTCTTTCACCGGATGGTGAGTTCACAGGTATTGCTGAGAAGCAGGTTACTTCAGAACTGAACAAGGTCGTGCAGTTCGAGAGGTTCGGTTTCTGCAGGATCGATGCTGTGGGTGAGGACGTAGTGGCTTATTTCACGCATAAGTGAGGGGATTCATAACATTCCCTTTTTATTCTATGTTTTATCCACAAACTCCTTTTTGTTCCTTCTTTTAACCTACTATTGAGGTATTCCAAATGTCCATATTTCCCCGTCCAATCATTGTAATCAGCAAATGTCTTGGTTTTGCTCCCTGTCGCTACGATGTAGGAATGATACAGTTTCCTTTAGTTGAATCCATGAAACCATATGTTGATTTCATCGATATCTGCCCGGAGTGTGAGATCGGACTAGGTGTTCCCAGAGAACCCATTCGCATAGTCTTTAAAGATAAAAAAAGACTAATTCAGCCTGCTACAGGGCTTGATTTTACTGATAAAATGGTGGCTTTTGGTAAATCATATCTTGAAAAACTTGAAGACTTTGATGGATTTATCCTCAAATCAAAGTCTCCTTCATGTGGAATTGGGACTACAAAGGTTTTTCAGGATTCATTCAGCAAAGAATATTTGCACCATCATGAAAATGGTTTTTTCGTGGATGCTGTATTAAGATCTTTCCCTGATCTGCCTGTTATTGATGAAAAACATGTAGATGATCCTTTACTAAGGGATTATTTTCTGACCCGGGTCTTTGCACTGTCCTCCTTCAGGGAAGCTTCCTTTTGCGGGAAGATGCAGACGTTGAATTCATTGGTTGAGTATCATACTAAAAACAAGTTTTTGTTTATGGCATATGACAAACAGCTTATGACATGCATGGGGAATATTGTTGCAAATAGGGGCAATTTTCCGGTTGAGAATGCCTATGAAAATTACCTGTCCCTGTTATTGCAAGTCCTATCAAAACAGGCAGGTACCGGCTCTACCATCAATGCTTTGATGCATGCATTCGGTTATTTATCCCGGAATCTCAGTGCCAGTGAAAAGTTTAACTTCATGCAGAAACTGCAGAAATATCGTGAAGATGGTTCTGTCATCTTTGAACTGAGAAAATGGTTCATATCCAAGGCAGAGGAATTCAGTGCTGACTATCTTTTAAAGCAAACTCTATTCTGCCCTTATCCTCCTGAACTGTCAGGTAGTTTACGGATAGTTTGATATGTCTTAAAAATCCATATTATAATGTCTGTGCAGTGTCCGTTGGGGTGGCACAAAAGGAGGATGTTGTCGTGGAAGATAATGGTATAGAACTAACAGATATTCCAGAGTCGGATGAAGATGAAGAACTTGTGGAAGTGTGTCCAGTCTGTGGCAGCCCGGACATCTATTATGAAGCAGGTGGTATCGAAGGTCTTTACCATTGTAAATACTGTGGTTATATTGGTGGTTTTGTTATTGATGCCAATCTGAAAATGATGCAACTGATCCGTGATGAATATGAGCGTAAGCTCAGGGTTTCTGAATAAAGTGGCCATTTGTAGTATAAAGCACACGGGAAATACGTAAAAATAGTAAAGATTAGGTGGCCAAAGCCACCCATATATATTTCAAAGAGGTTTAAACTTTTACAGGGACAGATCTTACTTCTGTCTTTCTGATCTCTACTCTTCTGAGTGGGTAAATAGATTTTGCGTTCCTGTAAATGTTTGCGGAAAGCTTGCCCATGATCGCTTCTTCGATAAACTGCTCGAAGTTAAGCTCTGCTGCACGTTCCTTAACAATAATGTTCATGACTTCCCTTATGCCTTTTATCTGGCTTGTTCTTGCCCTTTTGACAGTGAAGCATATAGGTTTTACTCTGATGACGTATCCGTCTTTTGTTGTAATGTCAAGGTTTGCATCAATCCTTGATGTTTGACGCTTTACGATAGATCGCAGATAATCTGTGGTAATCTCGTGCCCAAGGAACCTTGTGTTTGCAACGTCACCGTTAACCTCGTTGATCTCGAGCCTGAGTTTTGTGTTATGCTTTGTGAAATCGTTAGCAATTTCTCCGACAGTGGTTTCAACGATACGGCCAATGAGCTGCTCCGGTGTTTCTGCAGGTGTGACACCAATGTTTGTCCTGCTAATGAATCCCGGTGTTTCAACGTTGTACCATGTCTTAGACTTCCATTTGTCTAATTTTCTCTGCACTTTCCTTGCCAAGTAATTCCTCCGAATAAATATGATTGATAATAGATGTAATTCTAATACTATAATGTAATTGTTCAACAAGCTGTCATAATATGATTCTGAAATAAGGTATGCACTGATAATTTGGCGTTCTATACTATGCATATCTCTATATAAAGAGATCGGTTAAGGATTTTGGGCCGGCAATTGAACGCTTGTGAATGACAAAAAGTATTTTATTAATAAATACTCTCTCTAAGACATTCACAATAACAAACCTGTTATTTACATATTTGTAAAACAGTCTCTTGTGATATATGAGTCTAACAGGAGTCCATCATATATGAATTATTCACTGAACAAAATAAGGGAAACAAAACCACTGGTACACCACATTACTAACTGGGTGACTATTTATGACTGTGCGAACATGACAAGGGCATTGGGTGCTCTTCCTGTAATGGCGCATGCCCCCGAAGAATGTACAGAAATGACTGGCATATCTTCTGCATTTGTACTTAATATTGGTACCCTTACAATCGAATTGATTGATGCTATGATACTCTCAGCGACAGCTGCAAATGAAAAGAAGATTCCTGTAGTGCTTGATGCCGTAGGTGTCGGTGCCACGAAGTTCCGTGATGATATGGCAGCAAAGATACTTGACTCTGTTCAGATCGACATAATCAAAGGTAACTATTCCGAGATAGCAAAACTGGCAGGTGAGAATGCCCAGACCAGGGGAGTCGAATCAACAGCTATCGATGCTGATCCAAAGCAGGTTGCAAAAGAATTTGCAAGTTCAAGATCATGTGTTATTGTGATGACAGGTAAAGAGGACATCATCAGTGATGGTAAAAGAACCTTTGTTGTGAGAAACGGTCATGAGCTAATGGGTTCCATTGTAGGGACGGGATGCATGGCTGCATCGGTCATCGGTTCCTTCGCCGCAGTCAATGCAGATTACTGCGATGCAGCAAAGGATGCGCTATGCTATTTTGGAATTGCCGGGGAACTTGCAGCCGAAAAATCTGCGGGTCCGGGAACTTTCAAGATGTATCTATATGATGAGGTATTCAACCTTTCAGATGAAAAAGCGCAATCCATGATGGATGTCGAAGATTACTGAGTTCACCATGAACCAAAAAAGATCTTTGCTAGAGCTTATAGACTTTTATCTGGTGACCGATTCAAGCCTGTCTAAAAAAGGAACGCTGTCAGATGTAGAGGATGCAGTTGCTGCTGGTTGCAGGATAGTCCAGTACAGAGAAAAGTCAAGAAGTACAAAAGATATGATCTTTGAAGCCGTACAGATAAAAAATCTGTGTGGCAGCAAAGCAATATTCCTTGTGAATGACAGGGTTGACGTTGCCATGGCAGTTGATGCCGATGGAGTCCATATAGGCCAGGATGATATGCCCATAGCTACTGCCAGAGCTTTACTGGGTAAAGATAAGATAATCGGTCTCACAGTCCACAATGTTGAGGAAGCCCAGGAGGCCGAAAAAAGCGGTGCTGATTATGTTGGCCTGAGTCCGATCTTTGACACAACTACCAAAAATGATGCAGGTAATGGGATTGGTCCAGAAAGCATAAGGGTTGTGAAGGATGCTATATCTATCCCCGTTGTTGCAATTGGCGGTATTAATAAACAGAATTGTAAAAGTGTTATCAAGGATGGTGCTGACAGCTTGGTTGCAATATCAGCAGTTTTATGTAGTGAAGATGTAAAAAAGGAAACGCAGGATTTTATCGATATTATCAAGAATACAAAGATGGGAATTTAGGACTGACAACTGGATGTACAGAATGAGGAGTTTATTCATCATATAATTATGCACGATCTGTCTAAATATATTGACCATTGTCTCTGTCAAACACATACTTCTCACTTTACTTTGATGTCTTATTTTAAAATGGAGGTAGCTATTCAGCCTGATAACAACACTATCAATCGCAATCTTAACACAAATTTGAGACGTAAATTTTATTATGACTATTTATTTTGATTGTTGCTATTGATTGCTTTTTTGATTATTAGGCTGTTAATGAGCAAACATCTCCGTTTCGATGAAATTAGTATCAATAGGCAGATTGTGATAGGCTGAATAGTTACAAATGGAGAAATACTCTAAGTATTACGTGCAACAGAATAAGCAAAGGATGATTGTATTTGTTTCAGGTTAGAAATCTGGAAATCTTTTAAATTTGTGATTTAATGGCATGTCTAATATTTACTTAAAGTGTTGATACAGCAAGCTGTATCAGGAAACTCACACCATTATATATAGTTGCAAATATTCTATAAAGAAAGGTAAAATCAGTTATTGATATTGTTTTTGTTGAAAAAAATACTTCAATGAGGATTATTGATGTATAGTAGAAATTGTAGGAGTAATGGACTTTAAATTTTCCAGTAAAAAAGAGAGGATAATGAATTATTCTCTCCTACTGAAGACAAATGCCAGTCCAATTATTGCAACCATAGGGATTGCTATGGTAGGAAACTCTGGAATTTCTTCATTCGTTGTCCCAACATTTATGTAAGCCTGAGGGATATCCACACATCCTGCAGCATTCCCTTCACTGTCCTTGTAGCACACTTTTGCATCTCCAAGAACATCAACGGGCAAGTTACTTCCACTCTGAGAACACTTTGCTTCAAAAGACAGGACAACAGTTTCATCATTAGACATGTCAGGGTTAGAATCACCCATACCTATATTGGTCCATGTTATCACTGTATTTCCACTAGCATCTGTAGTTATGCTATCCGGAGTAATGGAAAATGAGCTTTCTTCAACTATGTAATCCTGGGTTACTTCAATGACATCCACGTAATGAGGAATTGTAGAAGTGGCCACTTCAGAATAGATCTCCTGATAGATAGCATCAAGGTTATCTGAAGTTGGTGATGAGAAATACTTCCCTCCTGTTTTATTAGCCATATCCTTTAATTTGCCTTCAGCACCAGCACCCGGGTTACCAAGACCTATGCTATAAATCGTGTACCCTGCGGCAGCAGCATTCACTGCAGTGCTTGGAGTATAAGTCCCATCTCCATCGCTCAGAAAGAGAATTACTTCTGCCGACGGACCAGTTCTCGTATTTGCATTTAAGACATTTATTGCTCCAGTCAGGCCACGATCAAGATTTGTACCTCCACTTGCATACATAGTGCCTATGGAAGTATTTACAGAGGAGAAATCGCTGGTTAAAGCCGTCGTAGATCTTACGGAGGAAGCCCAGCTGACAACACCTGCCTGATCCTTCGCGTCCAGCCTTCCTACGAAATCTTTTGCAGCAGATTTTGCAGCAGCTATTTTCGTACCGGCCATACTTCCAGAACTGTCTATTGCAAACACAATATCTACAGGCACAGCTGCCGTAGTACTGCTGCCTGCCCCAGTTACCGTTATGGCTACTGTAGTATATTCATTTGTGCCACTACCAGCAATATTGATATTTGTTGGTGATGCAGTCTTTGTAACTGTAGGAGGTGCAACAATACTATTCGCATTTACCGTCCCCCCCATCGAGATAGTAACTATGGCTACCAATAGTATTACTATCAATAACTTGTATAATTTTTTATTGATCATTTCTATATTACTCCACTTCTCTATTAAGTACCACCTATGAACTTATTCCTGTAACATAAATGATTTAAGTTTAAGTTTAAGTTTAAGTGTTAAGTTCATAAATAAATCGCAGTTTTTCTCAACTAATATTTATAGATGCCGATATATATATTTCATATAATAAATATATTTGAAAGTAACTTTTTATGTATGTTATATAATGAATCAAACTATAGGAGGAAATACGTAAATGGGATTGTTCCAGGTATTGAAGAAAGGGGCATAATTGTGTCAATGCTTGAATCTGGACAAAGCGTAATAGACAAGTACCAGGTAAATGCTGTGGGACAAGTACAATAATCCAGTGAGAATCAGAATAAGTCAGCGGAACTCTTTGAAGGGAATCCATCAAAGCAAACATTGAAAGGGAATTTCCATTTGATTAAGCAGGAAAAGCACTGTAGTACCAGCGAGAGGTAGTGTGAAAGAGAAAGTTGTAATCGAAATAGATTAAGGAATCCAACCTATGATACTTGCAGGATTCCTTGTTAATACTTTAAGATGATATTGAAAGTGGGTTCAGAGGAACCTGATCCCTCTTGGTACTTCTCCTACTCTTTTCCTGAATTCCTCAGGCCAGTTTGCAGGGTCCAGTCCCTTCTGTGCAAAGAATGCTGAAGCCCATCTTTCAAGTCCGACACCGGAACATCCGGACCAGAGTTCTTCTCCGGACTGGCATTTAACGTTGAATCCGGATGGGTACTTGTTGCCGTTCACACTGACGTTCTGGAATTCCAACCATTCTGCACCTTCGCCACGGTAAGGCAGGACTGCTTCATAGTCAGTTGTACCGGCTTCGGTCTGCTCGGCAACTCCTGTGAGTCCTTCCTGTGCCATGAACCAGGGTGTGACCCATGCTTTTCTCCATTCCAGTTCAAGTATCTCATTGAAGATGTGCATGTACCTGTCGTGCAACTCGTTAGCGACTTTGATAACCTGGTCTTTGGTTCCGACCCAAACTATCTCTATCCTGTGGAACTCATCAACACGCTCCATGCCGTGGATACCACCACTCTCATACCTGTGTGAAGTTCCTGACCTATCGAATACCTTTATCGGGAATTCGTCAGTAGGTACCGTTTCACCCTGCAGGTATGTCCAGAAAGGAGGACACTGTGCATAACACATTCCACCAATGGGGTCGCCTATCTTCTCTTTGATAAGTGATGTAGGGACTTCGAG
This sequence comes from Methanolobus psychrotolerans, assembly GCF_002243045.1. Taxonomy (GTDB): domain Archaea; phylum Halobacteriota; class Methanosarcinia; order Methanosarcinales; family Methanosarcinaceae; genus Methanolobus; species Methanolobus psychrotolerans. The sequence goes on along the minus strand of NZ_MBKP01000019.1, from coordinate 97,224 downwards.
GGTTACCTTGTAGTGGTCAATTACCTCTTCCCAGAACTCCGGGTCCCTGGTCTTTGGAGGGCATACGTAATAGATCTCTGGATAAACACCCTTTGCATGTCCTGATTTCTGCCAGACTTCCCAGGGCACAAGTTTCGGGAAGATCATTTCTCTGTATCCCAAAGGTTCAAGCAATTCATCAAGCACTATTTTCTCAAAGGTCCTGAACATCTTGGTTGACTGAGGGCCATGTATCCACTGTCCTCTGCTGGCGCCTCTCTTGATCCAGCCCGCTTCCACCATGGCTTTCGTAGGGTCGTCTGAAAACGTATGTTCCTTTTTCTCGCTTTGCCAGAGTACATTCCAGTGCTCGGTCTTCCCACCATATGTCTGCTGTTCCAGCTTATCTTCCATAAGGGAAAGTATCCTGTCAGGCACGCGGTTTGACATTGCAGCCTCATCAACATCAAGCACAAGTCTGATGTTCCCGTTTTCATATGTCATCTCTGCGACATAAGGGATCTTCATTTTTGGAAGTTCTTTTTCAGCTGGTACTTCTATGGTGTATGATCTTACCTCAATTCCACGTACACCTATTTTATAATCTTTCCCGAGCTTGGCTGCAAGGGGCTTCCTCATACGGAGCAGCGCATCATGGACACGTACATGCCTGCCGGATTCAAAGGTAAGATTTATCCTGTCTCCTTCAACATTCCATGCTGTTACCTTTGCTCCCTGCCCTTCAGGTGCTCCTTTGGTCAGAATGGTCTGATTAGCCTCATCAATATATGCGCCAACAATATCTGCAGCAATTGTTGCATCTGCACTTGTTTTCAGTGAACACTCCAGCCTGAATTTGAAATTGATCGGATTTCCGGCATTTTCCGGTTTATCTGCCGGGCAGCATTCATCTCTTTTCTTTGACTCCATTGTGATTCCATTCCTCTTTGATGATAGGGATAAGTAAAGCAGAAATCTATGATTTCTACGTATTTCTATATAATACTTTTATGTGTCTGGTTATGTTATGCATGATGTATCTTTTGCTAATTAAGAGCTTCTCTTTATTGGATGTCCTCCAAGAGTTATTCTTTTAACGGAAAAAAACATCTAAGCCAGAAAAAGAGGTGCTTTATGAAAGTCCTGATATTAGGTGCAGGGGCAGTGGGTCTTACTCTTGCTGCAAAACTCTCTTCCGTTTGTGATGTGCACGCGGTCTGTCGTAAGAGGCATGCTGACAGGATAAAAGATGCTGGTTTTAAGATGACCGGTCTTTGGGGTGAATCAACCAGTAATTTCAGCTGCTCGGAATATGTGCCGGAAGACGATTACGATTACATTATCATCAGTTCCAAGTCAACTGCAACTGAATCTATATGTGAACAATTCTCCAATGTTGTAAGAGGTCGGGAGATTGTCAGTATGCAGAACGGCCTGGGCAACGAGGAGATAATTGCCAGATATACTGATAAGGTAATTGGCGGCACCATCATCACCGGATTTGAATGGGCAGGCGATGCACAGGTACACGTTTCCGTAGAAACAGGTCCTATGAATCTTGGCAGGTTCCCCTCAGGTCTTGATGAAGGGGTGCTTCAACTGGTGGAACTTGTAAAGAGTGCAGGCATACAGGTCACTGCGACGGAAAATATTATGAGTTCCGTCTGGTCAAAAGTATTATACAATTCAGCTCTCAATCCCCTTGGCGCTGTAATGGGTGTCCCCTACGGGAAACTGGAAAATACCCATGCGTGGAATATTATTATCAATCTGGTAAAAGAGGCTTTCATGGTCGCAGAAGCCGAAAGTGTTGCTCTTCCCTGGAAAACTGCGGAAGAGTATCTTTATTACCTGCATGACTTCCAGCTCCCGAACACAGCAGAACACCATTCTTCAATGTTCCAGGACATCTCATCAGGCAGGAAGACTGAGATTGATTTCCTCAATGGTGCCATTGCCGTAAGGGCAAAGGAACTGGGTATCGACGCGCCTTATAATACTTTCATCTCAGAGCAGATACGTTTCATGGAAGCTCTTCAGGCGGAAAAACAAAAACAGGCTTGATATTATTGATCTGTAAATTGTGGTAAAGGAGTGTTTTCATATGGCAACTGTAAGGTCAGTGAATGAACTTGTAAAGCAGGGATTCGAAGGTATAGAAAAAGAGATAATGGAATGCACTGACTGCAAGCTCCATGAAACCGTCACAAATAAGGTCATCAGCAAAGGCTCCCGCAGTCCGAAGGTTGTATTTGTAGGGGAGGCTCCCGGCAAGAATGAGGATGAGACTGGTATTCCTTTCTGCGGAAGGGCCGGAAAAAACCTTGATGTCATGGTTGCTTACATGGGTCTTTCTGAAAATGACTATGCGGTAATAAACACCATAAAGTGCCGCCCTCCTAATAATCGCAGTCCCCTTAAAAACGAAATAAACGCCTGCAAGCCATTCCTTCAGGCCCAGATCGAACTCCTTGCTCCTAAGGTAATCATCCTGCTGGGGAACACTGCGGAAAAAGCCTTTTGTGATGCTGAGAAACTCGAATGGGGCGTTCCCCGAATTGTCGACGGAAAATCTACCCTCCTGAAAATCTATCATCCGGCGGCACTCATATACCAGCGTTCAAGAATCGAGGAGCAGAATGCTCTTATCGATAGCAACAGGCATTTGTGGGAATAAGGCTAACTACATAAATAAAAGTGAGAATTTAGTAAAGTGCTTTTTGAAAGCAAGCTTTATTCTTCAAGATCTTCTGCTATCTCTTCCGCGATTTTTGCATTCATCAGAAGATCGTCAACGGTGGCTATAAGTGACGTGATCTTTTCAGTATAGATATAAATACACACACTTTCGTTCTTGATCTCAGTATGCATGTTTGTCATGTTATCAGGAGCAAGTGAGTTTGCGACCCGCTTAGCTACCTGCATAGCACCCTCGTCTTTGAATTCGATGACAGTGCTTATCTTCATTTGGCCTTCTCCTGCCGGGGAAGTTGTTCTGCAACGATCTCGTCGACCTTGCTGATGAACTGTTCTGCCGTTCCCGGCGGAATTGAGGCACCCGATGCTACATTATGTCCTCCGCCTTCACCACCGACCATTTTAGCAGCTTCACGGAGTGCAAATGAAAGGTCAAGTCCCTTCTCCACAAGTGCACGGGTGCCTCTTGCGGAAACCTTCACAAGGTCCTCTACCTGGTTAACCGCAACAAATGGCATCTCAGGGTTAACATACCTGACAAAAGTACTGGCTATCATACCTGTGGATTCCATGTCCTCTCCTATCAGGTAACCAATGCTCTTTCCCTGCTTTACCATATCCATGCCTTTTTTGATATTCTCTACAATGGATATCTGGTGGGACATTGCCATATCCCTTGCTTCTTCAAGATGTGTTGGATTTCTCATACAGACCGACAGACCCATGCCACCTTTTTCAGCCTTGCCGCAGGTGTTCAGTATCGCAACGAGGTCATATACGTTGTGTACAATCTCCTTGTTCAGGATGTACACGTCACCAATGGCTGCATCGATGGCTTCCGGACTTGCATGCTTTGCAAGTTTAAGTGTGATTGCAGATGTCAGTTTCTTTGTCTTGTCAGTGTCAAGGTCTTCAATGTTGCCATGCAGTCCAAGGATGTCCAGAAAACTATCTATTTTATCCCGGTCGCCGGTTATATCCAGATACGGTTCAGGTGTGTACTCAAGTAATCTGGCAAGTTCTCCATCGCCTATTTTCAGTCCTTTTTTTACAGACACCACGCCTGCATTCACAGCCTCTTCCAGTATGTAGCTGTTGATTGTAGTGAAAAGCTGTTTATCGCCCACCGCACCTGCAATGGCAAGTCCTGCAAGATCTATGTTTGCAGGTTCCATTTCCATTGCCACTAAAAATGTAGTTCCTGATCCTGAAACGTGCATTGCCCCGTCAATTCCCACAAGGTGTGGATTTACAAGGACCTTTGCAGGTGTATCTCCCACGGGAACATGGTGATCAAGTACAACTATTTCCTGTTTTATTTCTGATATTATCTCTGACTGGCCACTGCCCATATCACAGAAAAGCACAAGGTCATCATCCGCAGCACTTGTCTTTACCATATCAACTACGGCCCTGTCAAGCCTAGGTACGATGGTAGTGTGAAAACGGATGTCTTTTCTCAGGAGTGCCTGGCAAATTATCCCGGCAGATGTAAGACCGTCAGCATCATTATGTGAAATGACACGGACATACTTATGCTTTTCAATGACATCTGCTGCTTCTCTTGCCAGTTCCTTCAGTTTTTGCATCTCAATATTAAAGTTCATCCGATATCTCCGGTGTAAAGATAGCAATGTGCCTTAATTAGTTTTTCTTTTATACATCACAATTTCTCCGGGCGCCGTGGAACTTCCAGGTTCCATTACAGTACCGATATTGATGCTGGTATTGATGCCTGTATGGACATCATCTCCCATGATGACACCAAGTTTCCTGCGTCCCGTATCAACTAGTTCGCCTTTTACCATTGACTTTATGTTCCTGTTGTCATGACGAAGGTTAGCGACCTTTGTCCCGGCGCCGAAATTGCAGGCTGTGCCTATGACACTGTCACCAAGATAGCTGAGGTGTCCTATCTTTGTGCCATCCATGATAATGCTGTTCTTGACTTCAACGGCATTGCCAATGTGGACATTGTTGCCGATAGCAGTTGAAGCTCTGATAAAGCAGTTTGGTCCGATATCACAGTTGTCGCCGATGACGACTGGTCCGATTATATAGGCTCCGTTTCGGATAATGGTATTCCTGCCAACTTTTACGTTTCCATTAAGGGTCGTATAAGGCTCAATGATTCCTTCACGGGTATTATCGATTTTATCAAGCAATATCTTGTTTGCGTCCAGCATGTCCCAGGGTCTTCCGATATCAATCCACTCACTTGTAAGTATCTCATAACCTACGCTGCAGCCATCGTCTATCATCATCTGCAGAGAGTCTGTGATCTCATATTCTCCCCTTTTAGATTTTCCTGTCCTGTCAATGTAATCGAAAATAATGTCGTCAAACAGGTATATGCCTGCATTTGCAAGGTTTGTGGGGGGATTCTGTGGTTTCTCGATTATTCTGGTGACCTTATAGTCCGCAGTTTCAATAACACCGAACTGTGAAGGATTTTCCACTTCCTTCACACTGATAATGGCATCCTCGGTCCTGGATATGAGGTGGCTGATATGTTCAGTGCTTACAAGCATATCCCCGTTGAGGACGATGAAATGTCCTTTTACAAATTCTTTTGCATAACCTATGGCGTTTGCCGTCCCAAGCTGTTCTTCCTGGTGCACGTACTCAATGCTAATTCCAAGACCACTGCCATCTCCAAAGTAATTTATTATAGAATCTTCGCGGTATCCTGAAACAATAAGGAATTCACTGACTCCTGCATTTACTGCAGCGTCAATAGTATGTTCCATCATCGGTTTGTTCGCTATTGGTAGCATCACTTTTGGCTTAGAGGCGGTCAGCGGCTTCATACGTGTGCCTTCACCGGCTGCAAGGATCACGACCTTCATTGAAGGCACTCCTTTACAATACTCTCAACTTTGGCATGGAGTTCTTTTACATTCTTTCGGGCTTCTGCTGTAATTCTTATCTTTGCCTCGGTTCCCGATGGCCTGACAAGTACCCAGCCGTCCTCCATGTCTATTCTGATCCCATCTATATTGGAAACCGTACCCATGGTTTCAAGTTTTGACCTGATGGCTTCCATGGCTTTTACCTTTCTTGAATTATCACATGCAACTGTGCTTCTTAATGTAGGATACTGTGGTAACTCCTCTCTCAGGACAGACAATTTCTTCTCTTTGACAATGTCAACAAGTAAAGCTGCAGCATAGATTCCATCGGGACAATATGATATTCTAGGGAATATCCAGCTTCCGGATGGCTCTCCCCCAAAATCTGCTTTTTGTTTTTTAATCTCCTCTGCGACATATACGTCACCAACTTTTGTATGGATTATAGTGGAGTCTGGCAGTGCGTCGTCAACTATCATTGAGGTGTCCACAGGGACCACAATTGTTGGACTGCCTTTACATTCATAGCGTGCAAAGATGGCAAGCATCTCATCTCCCGATACAAACCTCCCGTGCTCATCCACAGCCATCATCCTGTCAGCATCACCATCATGCGCGATACCAAGGTCAGCCTCAAATTCCGTCACTGCTTTTTTGAGCATCCAGAGATTCTTATCATTAGGTTCTGGATTGCGTGCAGGGAAGTGTCCGTCAAGCTGGGAGTTAAGTGTTATGACCTCACATCCCATTTCACGCAAAAGGAAAGGTGTTATTGTTCCACCGGCACCGCCTCCGCAATCCACAACAACCCGGATGGCTGCATCGGTTGAGTGGCTGCGTATCATATCAATGTGGTCTCGAACTGCATTTTCATATGTGGCTATTTTCCCGACCATATTCCATGATGCATTGATAAAATCTTCTTTCTCGATGATGGATTCTATCTCTTCCTGCTGGGCAGAATCAAAGGCCATCCCATCAAGGTTCCATAGTTTAATTCCTACATCTTTTGCAGGGTTGTGCGATGCAGTTATCATAACTCCGCAATCGTAATTACGTGCAGCATATGCAAGTGTGGGTGTTGTGACAAGACCAACTCTTGTAACGTCACATCCAGCAGACATAAGGCCGGAAATGACTGCAAGTTCTATCATTTCTCCAGCTATGCGGGGATCTCTTCCGATGACTGCAGTCTTCTTTGATCTTCCAAGAGCCATTCCTACTTTCAGGGCCAGGTCAACTGTGACTTCTATATTTGCAAGTCCACGGATGCCTGAAGAGCCAAATAATTTCATTCGATATCCTCACTTTTAATAAAATAATTATTCAACGGTTACACTTTTTGCAAGGTTTCGTGGTTTATCAATGGAACAATCTTTTGCCAGTGCAGTATAATATGAAAGTAACTGCAATACCACAGACGAAAGAACTGGTGCAAGCAGTTCATGTGAAGAAGGCACCCGAAGCACAACATCTACATACTTGTCTATTTCAGTGTCATCGTCATCAGCTACCGCAATAACAGTGGCATTTCGTGCCTTGACTTCTTTGATGTTGCTCAATATTTTCTCATAAGTATGTCCTCTGGTTGCTATTGCAACTACGGGTGTTTCATCTGTGATAAGTGCCAAAGGACCATGTTTGAGTTCGCCTGCTGCATAGCCTTCAGCATGTATGTATGAGATTTCCTTTAGTTTCAATGCTCCTTCAAGAGCAACCGGGTAGTTGAGATAGCGCCCGATGAAGAAGTAGTCCCTTTTGTCTGCAAACTGCACAGCACACTCATTTATTGCATCTTTCCTGTTGAGCACTTTTTGTATCTGTCCGGGAAGACGCTTTATTCCAACAATAAGGTCCTTTGCCTCATTTGCGCTGACAACTCCTCGTATCCTTCCAAGATAGATGGCAAGCATGTAGAGTGCTACTAGCTGGGCTGTGAATGTCTTGGTTGCCGCAACTCCTATTTCAGGTCCTGCCCTGGTATAAAGTACACTATCAGCTTCCCTGGTGATGGTACTTCCCACAACATTTGTGATTGCAATACTGCGGCATCCGTAGGAGCTTGAACTCCTGACTGCAGCTAGGGTATCAGCGGTCTCACCTGATTGTGTGATAGCAATTGTCAATTCCTCTCCACACAGGACAGGGTTACTGTACCTGAATTCTGATGCAGTTTCCACGTCAGTGTGGAGTCCTGCGAGTTTTTCAAAAATGTATTTGCCAAGTATGCCTGCATTCCATGAAGTTCCACAGGCTATAATAGTTGCTCTTTTCAGTCTTTTGATCTCGTCCGGTTTAAGATATAGTTCTTCCAGTGTAACAGTTCCCTCAAGTTCGGATAGTTTGCCTGCAAACGTATTTTGGATCGATGTGGGTTGTTCATGTATCTCCTTTAGCATGAAATGTTCATAACCTGCCTTTTCAGCAGCTTCTAAATCCCATTCAATGATTTCCGCGTTTCTGGATACTTGTTTTCCCTCAAGGTCAAATATCTCTATGGAATCGGGTTTTAAAAGCCCGATCTCATTGTCATTGATATAGATTACTTCCTTTGTGTGCTTTAAAAAAGCAGTAACATCAGATGCAGCATAATTGCTGCCTTTCCCAACTCCTATTACAAGGGGACTATCCTTTCTGGCAAAAGCCAGCAGGCCGGGTTCTTCAGCACAAAGAGCTGCAATTGCGTACGAACCTTTGAGTTCTTTTACGGTTTCTGCCAGGCCGTCAAGCAGGCACTTCTGACCTCTGCATTTCATATTGAAATGTAAAAGATGTGCAATAACTTCTGTATCTGTATCGGACTTGAACTCGTAATCAAGCCCTATCAGCCTTTCCTTCAGTTCCATATAGTTTTCGATAATCCCGTTGTGAACTACCGACACATCAGATGATAGATGTGGATGAGCGTTTCTTGTTTCCGGTTTTCCGTGTGTTGCCCATCTTGTATGCCCAATACCAGTGCTTCCCTGCATATTCCATGGAATCACGGCTTCAAGGTCTTTTATTCTTCCTGCTATCTTATATGTTTCAAGCTTTCCGTTAAAAACCGTAACACCTGCAGAGTCATATCCTCTGTATTCCAGCATTTTGAGTGATTCAAGTAAAATAGGTACTGCCTGAGCATCACCAATATATCCAACAATTCCACACATTTTAATCACCCTAAATTACAATTGAATCCGTAGGTATATCTTCAGATATTGTTTTACCGGAACTGATGCGGCAGTTTGTGGAGATCATATTTCCTTCACGGACAAGGACGTTGCCTCCGATCTCAGTATCATCGCCTACGATGGTTCCGAGTTTTTCAGCACTTCGAAGTTCACCTTCTATCTGAATAAGCACATTGTTGCCTTCATCAGTAATGAAGTTGGGACCAGTTGAAACGTTACTTCCGATGACTGAACTTGACACATTACTGTGGGTACTGATACGTACGTCGTTCATGAGGATACTGTTCTTGATATGTGAGAATGAGGCTATTGAAACGTTATTACCAATGCTTGTGGACGGCAGTATAACTACATTTGGCCCTAGATCACAATTATCACCAATGATGACAGGTCCCACAATGTATGATCCAGCCCTGATGGTCGTGTTCTTTCCGATGGATACGTTTCCTTTTATGTGTACTCCTTCTTCAACCTTTCCTTTTGTGAGATCGGTTTCTACATCACCAAGAACAATTGTGTTTGCTTCCAGAAGGTCCCAGGAATATGCTGCATCAAGCCACTCTGCATTAGTTGCTGCCATTGTTACATTCATCCCATTATCGATCATTGCCTGAAGGGTGTCTGTAATAGCATACTCGCCGATCGTCGATATAGGTGTCTTTGCTATCATGTCGAATATTTCCAGTTTGAAAAGATAGATCCCTGTGTTGATCAGGTGACTTACGAGTGTTTTAGGTTTTTCAATAATTTCCCTGACGCTCTTTCCTCTGGCAACTATTACTCCATATCCGCTGACATTGTCCTTTTTACAGGCAAGGAGTGTTGCATCTCCCTCTGCTCCACTTATGAGGTCATGTATTGCATCAGGTCCGATTATATTGTCACCGTTCACAACGACAAATTTCTCTTCAGCGTGATCAATCATCTCACGTGCCTGGAGAATAGCATGTGCAGTTCCTATCTGTGCTTTTTGTTCAACGTATTCTATTTTGACACCAAAGTTTATCCCGTCTTCAAAGTAGTCCATTATACGTTCTTTTTTATATCCAACGACCAGTATTATTTCCCGGATGTCGTTTTTTACAAGGGCATTGATAACATGCTCAAGGATTGGCTTGTTTGCCACCGGAAGCATAACCTTAGATCTAGTATGTGTAAGAGGCCGGCATCTTTTACCTTCACCGGCTGCAAGAATAACTGCTTTCATGGCATATAATGCTCTTTAAAACAATTTATAAGTTACCTTCTAGGTATTTTGAAGTAACTGAAGTTCTATAGTCTAAACGAAGGGAAATAATACTAAAAAAAGAGATGGGTTTGACCTTACGGTCAAACATTTGCAAATCGTGTTTATCTTGTGATCAACATTTCAGCTGTCTCTGGCTTGTATTTCCAGTCAGCTGGCAGAATCTTTGTAGACTGATAATATTTGACCAATCTCCTGATCTTGGACTCAATATTCTGAAGGGAACGTTTGTTGTGAACATCTTTGTGATTGTTGTTCATGTGTTTCCTTAGTCCGATTGCCTTTACGATAAGGTTGTACAGATCCTCAGGCACAGCGAATTTCTCACCATTCTCTCTAAGTATCTGCGTGATCTTTTTACCTGTAGCGATCTTGACATCAGGTACGCCGTATTTGTCCCTGAGTGTCATACCGATCTCACTTGTACTGACACCCTGTCTCCACATGTCAGTCACTACTTTTGTCACTTCTTCATTGGTCACTGTGGACCATGCCGGTGCTTCGGTACGAAGTGGCTTTGTTGGTCCGGAGTTCCCTTTTCTCCGGGTGTGCATTTTTGCCATTGAATTCCTCCTGATAATTGTAAATCGAATCTGTTATAGGTTTAAGATATAGATCCTTATCAGATTGTTGAACTTGGGAGTCAATCTGATAAAATGTTAATATGATTGGCGAAGTGGTTCTTATGAATATCATCATATAATATATATGTTGTGATTGTTGGAATTGTTTTTGTGAAAGGTCCCCGATACTTACCAGAGCAGAAGTACAATATCCGCACCTGCCGGATTTGCTGTCCTGTATATTGCTCCAAGCTGTTCATCGGCAAGCTCATATCTGGTACTGTTATCTGTGGCATTGCGCATAAGTGCAACTGTCTGGTTGACATCATCATTCAAATTGTCTTTTATGTGATTTGAAATAACTTCTATATTCCTGTTCATAATACTAATTTTAACAGTATCTACAATATCAAGGCTGATGCTTTGTTCTTCTTGAGTAAGTTTTATGTCCAGTCCATAAAGTCCGTTTACAGTGTAGTTCATGCATCCAAGAGCACTTTGTATCACAGGACTGCTGTAGTTCATATCGGCAGGTCCTCTAATACATGCAAGTTGCTCGCTGTTTACACTTATCTCCGTGCTGTTAAGTGATTCCAGGTATTCATAGGGAAAGACAATCTCTGTGACCATCTCCGCAGATCCTCCGGATGCAATGTCAATACTGTTGTTGAACATTTCATGCAGTTCTTTATCAGGATCGAGGGAATTTACAGCATTGTAAATACTACTTTCGTTGAATGGTAGGTATACATCTTCCATTGTTACCGGATATATCATTGGCATTGATATCCTCGCCTTTTGACGAATGGCATTTACCGGTGCATTCTCTCCTATTATTATTTCACTTTGTATGTCGTATCCAACAACAGGCTCCCAGTGGGCTTCGAATCTGTAATTGTATCTGTTCCCTATAGTCTTTTCAAGATGAGCTTCAATAACTTTTTCTGTTTCTATCCTTTGCATTCCTGTCATGGGATTGAGGACTTTTATAGTATTGTTTTCCTCCAAGAACAGGTTCATTACAAGACTCTCAGCCACCAGGTCTGAAAAGGTACGATGATGTTGTTCCTTTGTAAACATGGTCTTCTCAGCATTCTCCAGAATCGAATGTTCCGAGAGGTTTACATCAATGTCTGCTAATTCAGTAGGTTTTAATGTGTACTCGTATTCATCCACCGTGCTGCACATAATGGTGTTCATGAGGCGTGCATCCATGTCCTGTGCTGATATGTAGCTTGCAGAACGATATTGTTCATCGGCAGCAATGGAAGGCATAAGAATGATCGCCGAAATGGAAACCAATATCAGAAATAGGATGGCATCGATGCTCGATGAGAATGCATTCTCATCTCTTAATATACTATATACAATGTTCCGGTTGTCATTCTTACCCTGTTTTCTATTTAATGTCATTTAAATCTCTTCTCTTCCATCTTCAGTCTAGTTCACTTCCACTTGTTCTGCATGATCTTCACAGTAATCGTTCCGGGAACACAACGTGCATTGCTTCCAAGTTCTATTACAACAGGTAATGATGCTGCAATGACATCCCTTCCTTGCTGGGAAACGGTTCCTTGTTCAATGATCCATTTATAGTTTCCATCATCAGTCCCTGCTTCAACATAAAAATCCATGTTTGCAGAAAAATGATGGAATAATAAGTAGCGTTCCTCATCTGCAACAGGACTTGCTATCCTGTCAAGTGCTTCCGCAGAAATTAATTCAGGCCTGCTTCCCTGGAGCGACGGATAAGATGCAATGTCTTTTGCTATCATGGCAGCATGCTCATAGTTTTCAAGTGCCTGTGAGTTATCATTGAATGCAATGAAAGTCTTTGAGAGGATCATTGCAAATACTACAAATCCGATTACTACCAGAGCGGTGACTATTATATCATTGTTAGGTTCAAGGAAAGCTTTTTCGTCACTGGTAAACGAGGATATATTCAAGTTCATTCACCTCGTTTCCGTCTGTTACGAACACTGATGTCTTTTCAATGCGTACCCCTTTACTTGTGTTCAAACTAAGGTCATCTGCTGCTGCAATAGCCAAAAAGTCAGTTACATCCGTGTATGGGAATAACGAATGAACTGGATGGTTGATGTTTCCATCGGCAGCAAATTTTCCGTTGAGCATGTTTCTGAATTCATCAGGACTAAATGGGAGTGTCCTGTAGCTAAGCGTTCTGACTGCGGACATATTTCGTCCGTTGTCTGCAAAAGTGCTACTTACATATTCTCCTGAAACTGAAATCTTCAATTTGCTATTGTCAATCAATTGTCGTGAAGATGTATCAAAAAAATATATTGTCGCTGGCTTATCTGTATTTGAATGAATGCTCCCAATTGAATCAATGTTTGATGTCAGGTCAAGTGTTATTACTTCCAGCTCATTCTTTTTGACGATGTCAGAGGAACTGGCAGCTAGACTGTATACTGCTGCAAGGACAACCACAGTTGCAAAAACAAGTGCTGTTTTTGAAAGTATAAGATCTGTCCATGCACTATTGTCGCCAGTCAGTTCTTTAGTATTGACTGAAAAAGCAGATATTGTTGTTTTAACTTCAGTTCGTTTTTTCATTACAATTGCGACTTATCATCAAGTGTAATAAAAATTTTTCCATTTTTATCGCGAACACTTTTCAGAATTATTATGTGAGGTCCGGGACTCAGAACAACACATCCGTCAAGTGTATCATTAGAATAATATGCAACAGATTCTTCTGTTATCTGCTTGCCATTGATCTCTAAGTAGTAGTTATGGGCATCGGAGGGCCATTCATTCTCTTTCCCGGGTATGGCTCCCATTACAAGGTTTGTATTTGATGGAATGTCTATGTCAAGCGTTACATTGCTGCCTGCCCCCATGGAGGCCATCTGGTCAGCATGGGACTCTATCTTTGAAATAACAGCTTGAGCAGCATATATCTCCTCTTTTTCCATAAGTGAATAAATTCCGGTTGACAGCAGAAGCAGTAATGTTCCTATAGATATGGCTGCAACTACCATTCTCATGGGAAGGGCATCTGCTGCCCTTTCATCTTTTTTTATTCTTCTCAGGGATGGTATCATTATTTTTTCCAAGTTTCAGGATGACCTCTTCGATGGTCAGAAGTTCCTGCTCACCGCTATTCATATTTTTCAGGGTGACTTTTCCAGCCTCAACTTCCTGTTCACCTATTATTATTACGTGGTTGGCACCGATGTTGTTAGCGTAGGTCAGCTGTGCCTTGAAGTTTCTTTTCATCAGGTCATTGTAGACTGGCATGTGTGGCCTGAGTTTTATGGAAGTTTTCACGGCCTCAAGACGAGTGCTGTCCTTTGCGATAATGACAATCGGCTTGTCATCAGGTGCTTCTATCTCACAGACTTCCATTATTCTGTCAAATCCAAGGCCAAATCCTGTTGATGGTACATCCCCGCCGCCAAAAAGCTTAATAAGCTGGTATGAACCTCCTCCGCAAACCTGGTTCTGGGCACCGAGTCCTTCTGCATATATTTCAAAAACCGTGCCTGTGTAGTAGTCAAGTCCTCTGGCGATGCCAAAATCAATAGTATATTCAACTCCATAGGTATCCAGAAGTGTCAATAGTTCCTGGAATCTTTGAATTTCAGGGATTTCACCCACAAGTTCCTTTGCATTTGAAATCGCTTCATCTCCGGTAAGGCATATCAGTTCAAGAAGTTTCATACGCAAATCAGCAGGTGCATCAATTTCCTCGAGGAAGTCATTGAGTCCAATGTCATCTTTTTTGTCAACAAGCCTCATTATTTTGCTCTGGTGTTCGGTTTCCAGGATGTTAAGGAGATGTCTTATCACTCCCAGGTTATTGACGTGAAGGTCACCTTTAATGCCCACAGCTTTCAGCATATATGTCGCCAGTGCGATAACTTCGGCATCAGCATCTGCTTTGTTGCTGCCAATGAGTTCCACGCCAAACTGCCAGAATTCCCTGAAACGTCCTTTCTGTGGCCTCTCATACCTGAAGCAGTTCTCAAAATAGAATAACTTCAATGGTTGCTGGTATGCCTGCATTTCATTGACATACATTCTCATGACCGGAGCTGTCAGTTCCGGACGTAGGGTCATTTCCCTGTCTCCTTTGTCAGTGAAGTTGTAGAGTTCTCCTATTATCCCCTCACCGGATTTGAGTGTGAAAAGTTCTAGGCTCTCGAATGTGGGAGTAATTATCTCGTTGAATCCCCAGTTCCTGACAATCTGGCGTAATATGTTCTCTACATGCCTTCTTTGCTTTGTATCCTCTGGGAGGAAATCACGTGTTCCTCGTGGTTTGCTTATTTTCATTTTTGGTCAACCTAATAATATGAATTATGTGCTGAAAGATAATTGTTTGAATAGCTGTTCATGTATTTTTAATCAAGTATGTCTGGTAGTATAAATGGAGTATATTTTACAGTTTCGATTAGTTTTCACTTCTATCTGGTGATTTGAACATTTTGGACATTTGGGTCCTGTCTGTTACTATCCTACAATATATTCTGCAGAAATAGAGCGTACTTAACTGAAATGCTCGATTATTTTTGTTTATATTTAAGATGAACGAATATTGTAATTGGATTATAAATTTTTGATTAAAAAAGAACAAAATAACAAAGTTTATATATTCTTCTGTCCAGTCCTGCTTCGTTTATATTAACGCCAAAAGGTCAGTTTATGAAATCAGATCCCGCGAACAAAAAATGTTGCTTCAGCCAGGATACCCGGGCTTATATTCCTTTTGCGGTCATTGGTATGCTCATGCTTCTTTTTGCCGTAATGGCATCGGTATACATTGCAAAGACTGATTATGAATTGGCTGAGATCATCTATACCACCGATACTAATGATATAGAAAAAACAGCTGTTGAGCTTGCATCTGCTGATCTTGCACGCTGTTTAAACTATGCAGGAATGGAGGCTCTAGTATGGCATGGTGAACATCCGGTCATAAAGCCTGAAAACCTGGCATATGAATCTATGGAATCGGATGGTTTTACCGTAGCTCCTGATTGTCGGAATGCTGAACCTGGTGATACTCTCTGGGTATCTGTGAACCTCCCTTCTAACGCCCTTAACAAAATTGCCTATTCCATAATCGGCAAACAAAGGACCCTTATTGTAAAAAGTAACTCTGGTACAGTTTATCAGACTATAGACTATACTTTTGCCAGTTCATTCTGGACCAGTTCCAGCTTTGAGGAACAAATCGTTATTCCTGCAAATGCGGAATATGGATATACCTATCTAATAATGGAATGTGATAATGAAACTAAAGCAGTAAACTGGTTTCATGTAGGCAGTAGTCCCCTGAAGGATATAACTGCAGAGTACTTCAATGAGTACCTGAGGACAAATTATCAGGCAAACCAGCATACTTTCAACAACTATGCAATCAATGTGGAGCCGGATGTCGCCCCTTCCCAGATAAGGATAGATAAGATAAACGGAACTTTGAATAGGGAGATTTCAAGGTCCACATCTGATGACCCCGGTTATCCTATATATTATACTATGACCGTTGAGGATTTGAATTGCACCCTTGTGGACCTTACCAAAAACACTTCCATAAACTATTCCATGGATGTGACGGCTCTTATCACTTCCAGAGAGCCTTTGCTCGAAGAGCTGGTGAATGAATATGAAAGGGAACTTAATGGCGGTGTGACATCGGACATTGTGCTTGGCACCACCAATATCAGGACTTTTACATATGGTCCATGGCAGCATTACCTGAATGGTCCGCTGAACATCGTGACAGGTCCATCGTTGTCTGCTTCAGTGAATGCCGGGGCTCTTTATGCCCAGAAACGTGTCTTTGATTCTGTGGACCCATGGGCCCTCACTTATACAACTTACTACAATGGGAAAGTTCTGTACAGTGATGTCAAAAGTGATACGAGTAACTATGAGGGTTACAAAGAAAACAATCTGAGTGCCACATATGATCAACTCTCAGAGGCTGGTTCATTTAACATCAGCGTATCCAGCGGAATTAACGAATCCATGAAGGATGCAAATACTACTATAGAAGAAGTGGCAAATACTTCCAAGATCGTGGTTTCGGTTTCCAATTTTACAAATGAAGTGTATAGCAACTGGGTCTACAACGACGAAAAATGGGATGAATATCAGCCGGATCTTATACATAAGGTGAGCCACGAGGTCTACAGTGCTAACATACAGGGGCAGGTTTTCAGGGATGGATTCAATGTTGCAACTCCTTATGATCTAAAGGTAGGTCCGACCAGTTATGGATCCGCTACATATCAGGGGGGAACATCAAAAACAGGTAAAGATGTCAAATGGACAGCACACTATCCTGTCACTATTTCACATACCTGTGCCCTGACACCAGATTACAATTTCAGTGGCATGCTGGATGTGGCTCACAAGGTCAATATCGATGCATCATCTCACAAATGGTACTACAAATCTGTGAGGGTGGATCATGTATCTACGGATATAGTCTGTGAGGGAGTGGATACTACTTATGAATACCTTGGAAATGATACTGTACATAATATTGAACGTACAGACGGATATCTATTAAATGAAGACCATAGTTTCAACTGGAAAGTAACATACAACATTAAATTCAGGATAAAAACACGATGGGATATCTATTACACCTATCACTGGTCATACAAGACTTTCAGTCCCACTGGGTGGAATCATTATAGTGGTGACTCTTCCGGCTCACGGACCAATTATCCCCTTACAGATTATGAAAAGGTATCTCATGCCCGGACCGAGACAGAGAACTTAAGTATTGTCTATCATCAGTTTCTCCCTTCAGGAGGCTACACAGGCATTAGTTCCTATGATGCCGGAAGTAGCAACGATTACAAAACTACCACTGTCACTGTCAATGGCATTGCGGAAAATGATAATGACTGCAGTGATGCAGCAGATAAGTACCGTGAACAGGAATTCTTACCTAAACTACGCATTATCCAGGGTAACTACCTTGTCTACACGAACGGGACGCTTCTCCCCGTGGAAAAGGTATATTGTGATGTCCCGGAATGGCTTCATTCTGAAATGACCAGAGAAATGGGGGATATGTTCGACGCCATTAACACCAATAACCCGGCCAGGGAGGTATCTCTGCTAGGAGAGAACCTTGGTAAGAACCCTACCACGCTGATACAGGAAGCATCTCTTGACCTTGCCGCAGAGATGGCAGAAACAACAAAGCGTGAATCCTTCATCGGACAGACCCAGTACATGAATGGGGATCAGTTCAATACAAGTAGTGATGCCAGTCGTGCTATCGCAAAGAATGAAGCCTACAACTACTTGCTCAAGGAGCTCAGGGAGAGAAATAAAAATGTAGAAGGCTCATTTGAGGATTACATAGACGATTCATTTACCAGGGAGCAGGGCCACTCCATTCTGGATCTTGTTAAGAACAAGATTTCCACCGACGTACTCTTCAACAACCCTGCCATGGATAAAGCATCCACAGCCCTTGCCGCTGAAATGGGCATCATCGAAACAATGAAGGTTGAAGGTCTCCCTGGCAGCAAATACAACTGGACCGAAAACATCACTCTTGTAGTTGACCAGTACCCTGATTACCTCTACCATGATCCCGAGTTTGACCTGCAAAGCCAGTATAAATGGGTCGATGAAGCCAATGGTAAGGAAGTGTATCCTCTGGCTGTGCGCAATGTCTGTGTATTCTCCACGGGGATAGGTGATGATATTGCAAGAATGCTTGCTGCTGCTTCTGAACCCCTGAAAGATGTAATATCCCAATCCATGAGCCAGAGTATTTCGGACATGAATGCTGAAGTGGATTCTCTTATGGCAGATATCCAGATACAGAGTACTGAACTTGCCATGGGTGGTATGTCGGCAGATACTACACTCATTGAACAGAACCGCACAAGGCTGATGAGTGAATATGGCTCAAGTATAAGGCAACAGGTCCCGGATATGGTAGCTGATGAAGTTGCAAAGGACCCGGTTCTGGGTATCTGGATAAGCAGTTCAGAAGTCATTCTGATAACTGAGACTTACCTTTACACTCTTTCTGATGAAGAACTCGTAAATATGGTAGCAGATAACACTCTTCAGGAAGAGATACTTGTCCTGATAAGTGATAAGATCAGAAACGATAATCCCAGTGTAGCTTCTAATGAGATGGATGCAGTGTTGTATCGTCTGGAAGCAGACCTGCGGATAGCTGTGGTAGATGGAGTGTGCGAGGCTGTAAAGATGTGTCAGGAAAGCATTGATGAGTGCTTTGTAAATATAAATACAGAATTACAGAAAAAGCTTGACGAATCAAGTGAGAAGCTGACAGGGCAACTTGCTGAGAAGATGGAAAAGAGGTTACAGAAGTCTATGAAGCTTGTTCCATGTGGGTTGCCGGTGATTCCGCCGCACTGGGTGTGTACTGTGAATGTGTGGGAGTATGATGTGAAGGGCGAATACAAATCTTTTGAAATTATTGATAACGATAACGAATGTATGTTCAATCCGTATTTTGGCCATGATGCACAAACATATATTCGTACAGATGACAGGATTGTTCATCCTACTGAAAAAGACCAAGAGGGCGGCTATATTTATATCGGGGATAACCAGCCAATTGAGTTTAGATTTTCAGGATATGCAGCAACAATAGTAGGGCCTGGGCCAAAGGGAGTTGGTGATAAGATTGGGGAAAGGGATGAAAAATCAGTTGCTTATGATAATTTTGAATCACAATATTGAGGAACAAATATGAATTACAAAATGTTTGCTATAAGTCTTATCTGTTTGTTTGTTTTGTTTTCAATACCTGCATCTTCAGAAAGTTCAAACCTTAAAATAGATGTCTATTATAATGATCAATTGTATCCTGGTGCTTCAACGCCGAAACCACTCTTAAAAATCGGTGAGCCATTCCAGTTAAGATTTGAAGTAACCTGTTACAAAAAGAATGAATTATCAGCAAAATTAACTTCTATTGGAGATAATGATTTTGATATAATTGAAGGACCTACTTCCAAACTAGGGGCTTATACAGACAAAATTATGGAAGCTAATGAAACTTGGATTATTGAATGGACTGTTGCTCCTAACGAAGAATGGGCAGGAGGTAGTGCACCTATAAATTTCTATTATCAAATGATGGATTTAGAAAGACCAAAGACAATTGCTAATGGGAAATTCACCGCCGCCTACGTCACAATTTCCAACGAATACTACGATGGTCCGGCAATTCCATCAGAGTCCACAAATGACCCCACCAGCGAGAGCAGTTCACCAACAACTCCTGCATTTACGGCTTTGTTTGCTGTGTTTGCTTTGATTGCGGCGGTAGTTTACAGGAAAGAGTAGATTCCGTCCTGGAATCTCTTTATCTAATTTCTTTGCTTACTCATCACAAATCAAAACCATTAAATACCACTCTAATGTACTCAGTTATACATCATTGATTCCCTTTCTACAGAGGTATAACTATGGAGCATACAAAGATTTTACTTGATGAGAACGAAATGCCAAAGCAGTGGTATAACATCCTTGCGGACCTGCAGGTTGAGCCGCCATTGAATCCGGCAACCAATGAGCCCATGAACCCGAAGGACCTTGAACCTATATTTGCTAAGGAGTTAATAAAACAGGAGATAAGCTCTGAGAGGTATATCGATATTCCTGAAGAGATCATGGAGATATACACTCTCTGGAGGCCATCTCCTCTGTACAGGGCACACAGGCTTGAGAAGGCACTGGGGACACCGGCAAAGATCTACTATAAGAACGAAAGTGTCAGTCCTGCAGGAAGCCACAAGCCAAACACTGCCGTTGCACAGGCATATTACAACATGAAGGAAGGCACTGAACGGATAACGACTGAAACAGGTGCAGGCCAGTGGGGCAGTGCATTATCACTCTGCTGTAATTATTTTGACATTGAATGTAAGGTCTACATGGTAAGTTCAAGCTACTACCAGAAGCCTTACCGCAAGTCCCTTATCAATCTCTGGGGGGCAACCGTGGTTCCATCTCCAAGCACTGAGACGCAGTTTGGAAGAAAGATCCGTGAAATGTACCCTGACACAACAGGCAGTCTGGGTATCGCCATCAGTGAAGCAATTGAGGATGCAGCGCTCAACGACAATACCAAATATGCATTAGGCAGTGTTCTTAACCACACCTGTCTGCACCAGACAGTGGTAGGTCTTGAAACCCAGGCACAATTCAATAAGACTGAAGACTATCCTGACATCGTTATCGGATGCTGTGGTGGTGGAAGCAACCTTGCCGGTGTGAGCTTGCCTTACATCAGGGACAACATCGCTGGCAAGACCAACACAAGGATCATTGCAGTAGAACCATCCGCATGTCCGACCCTTACTTGTGGAGAGTTCAAGTATGACTTTGGTGACATGGCACAGATGACGCCATTGCTTAAGATGTACACACTTGGCTCAGAGTTCATACCACCTGCTATCCATGCAGGCGGTCTCAGGTACCACGGTGCATCACCAATCGTCAGTAAGCTTGTTGCAGATGGTCTTATGGAAGCAACCTCCTATCATCAGATAGAGATATTTGAAGCAGCAGTTACATTCGCACGCAGTGAAGGAATAGCTCCTGCTCCTGAATCGGCTCATGCTATCAAATGCACCATCGATGAAGCACTTAAATGTAAGCAAACAGGCGAAGAGAAGACGATCATGTTCAATCTTAGTGGTCATGGTCACTTTGACATGGCTTCTTATGACAAGTACTTCACTGGTGATCTGACCAACGATTGATCTTAATGTTTAAATGAGTTAAGTGGCATGATGTACATGCCACTTCTTTTTGTATAGTTTATTTTACTTACTTAACATTCATCTGCATATTTTATTTACCAGCAACAGTGAATATTTTCCAAGTTATATGATTTTTGAAATGTTTATTTTATGTCTCCCACAAATGCTGAGTGGGGTGAACAAACTTTTCGAGTCGGAAGTATGTGTGCATAATAGCAAGAAAGCTTTAGCTATAGTTGGTCATGCATCCTGTTTTTTTGCGATTCATATTTAAAGTATTTTGTTCTATCTCTGCCAGACATGCTTGTACACTTTCAAGTAATTAAGAGGTTAAGGTGAACGAAAGATATGATAAAATGGCACTTCAAATTTGTCAGGTCTGTTAATCGGTCTTGTAGTTGCAGCAGATATTATCCCGGATTTTGCTGATAGGGCAATTTTAATTAGATATAACTCTCTCTTAAATCTCAGTTATCATGAAAATTGAATCTCTGGACCTGCCGGATGAAGTTATCCGTTTTTACCTTTGTTCCGGCATAAAAGAACTTTATCCGCCCCAGGCGCAGACCATTGAAAAAGGACTGCTGGATGGCAACAATATACTTGCTGCAATTCCAACGGCTTCCGGAAAGACACTGCTTGCCGAGCTTGCCATGCTAAAAGCAATTGCAAATGGTGGCAAAGCACTTTATATAGTCCCTCTGCGTGCCCTTGCGACTGAAAAGTTTGAAAGGTTCAGGTCCTTCTCTTCGATAGCAGTAAAAAAAGGAGGCCTGAAAGTTGGTATATCTACTGGTGATTTTGAATCCAGGGATGAGTGGCTTGGTTCCAATGATATAATTGTTGCCACATCTGAAAAGACAGATTCCCTATTGCGTAATGAGACTTCATGGATGCAGGAGATAACCACCATCGTTGTTGACGAAGTCCATCTACTTGATTCGGCTAACAGGGGTCCGACACTTGAAGTTACTCTTACTAAACTCATGAAACTTAATCCTGGATGCCAGATAATCGCTCTTTCGGCAACCGTGGGAAATGCCTATGAGGTTGCAGATTGGCTAAAGGCAAAGCTTGTGCTCAGTGAATGGCGTCCCACCGATCTGCATGAAGGTGTTTATTACGGTGGTAACATTAATTACAGGAGTTCTCAGAAACGCATTGATACTCTAACCCCGGATGATGCCATCAATCTCCTGCTGGACACACTTCATGATGGAGGTCAGTGCCTTGTTTTTGAAAGCAGTCGCAAGAACTGTGTTGCCTTTGCGAAAAGGGCAGGCACTAAGGTTTCAGAACTGCTTGATAAACCCACTCGTAACTCACTTGATGAAATAGTTGAGCAGATAATAGAAAATGGTGAGACCGAAGCATCTAATATCCTGGCACAATGTGTAAGGAATGGCACTGCATTTCATCATGCTGGTCTTAACTCTGCACATCGCAAACTGGTGGAAGACGGCTTCCGGGATAACAAGATAAGGGTGATATGCAGCACGCCAACTCTTGCAGCAGGTCTGAACCTGCCGGCAAGAAGGGTCATTATCAGAAGTTACAGACGCTATGACTCTAACTATGGCATGCAGCCAATACCTGTACTGGACTACAAGCAGATGGCAGGCAGGGCAGGCAGACCACACCTTGATCCTTACGGTGAATCTGTTCTTATAGCACGTTCATACGATGAAATGGAAGGACTTTTTAACAATTATGTTGATGCAGATGCTGAGGATATCTGGTCCAAGCTAGGAACAGAGAATGCCCTGAGGACGCATATCCTCTCAACGATAGTGAATGGTTTTGCAACTACAAGGGATGGCCTGATGGAGTTCATTGAAGCTACCTTCTTTGCTCACCAGAACGACACATGGAGCATTGTGGAAGTGGTGGATGAGTGTCTTACTTTCCTTAGGGGCAATAAGATGCTTGAAGGTGAAGAAACTCTATTACCCACATCCCTTGGAAGACTGATATCCACTCTTTATATAGATCCTCTTTCAGGTGCTTACATAATTGATGGATTGAAGAAAGCAGAGCATATCACAGACCTCACTCTCATGCATCTTATTTGTAAGACACCGGATATGAAGCAGCTCTACATGAGGTCGTGCGATTATGAGATTATCAATGATTTTGTCCTCTCTCACAGTGAGGAATTTGCAGAGATTCCTCCCCGTTCTAGTGAACTTGATTATGAGTGGTTCCTGGGTGAGGTGAAAACCGCTCTTCTTATACTTGACTGGATAAATGAGAAGTCTCTTGATTCCATCACTCGAAAATTCAATGTCGGTGACGGTGATGTGCATGCATTTGCTGATATTGCGGAGTGGTTGATGCATTCCACTTCAAGGCTTGCAGGTCTTTTATCTCTGGAAATGAACAGTGATGCTGGCATGATGGCACAGATACTGGAAAAGAGGATACATTACGGTGCTTCTCCTGAACTTATTGAACTTGTCAGCATAAGGGGGATCGGTCGTGTGCGTGCCCGCAAGCTCTATGACAATGGCCTTAAGACTGTGGATGACATACGAAAATCCGATATCGGCACTGTTTCATCTCTAATTGGTCAAAAAACAGCAGCAAAGCTTTTTGGGGAAATTGGTATCCATTTGAAGGTAGTATCTGATGAATCTGGAAAAATAATCCAAAAGACCATGGATTCGTTGATGGAAAATGAGCAGAGGACTTTCAGCGATTTTGATAAATACATTTAAAATTTATTTGGAAGATTATGCTTTAAGCATTATTTAAGCATTATATATGATGAACAGATATAACATCAGGAAATAGTCATAACGATTTACGAATATCACTGATCATTAGCAATTTACATTATATTCAGGGGAAATATCATGCTTTACAAGAAATTATCTGAACTTACCGATGCAGAAAGGAATAAATTAGTTGGTCGTGGTGGAGAGCTTGCAGACGTTGGGGATACGGTTGCATCTATCCTTAAAGATGTAAAGCAGAATGGTGATGCAGCACTACGGGAATACACCAGGACATTCGATGGTGCTGACATTGAAGTGATTGAAGTTTCAAAGAAGGAGATCGATGCTGCTGCAAGAAGTGTGGATCCGGCTCTTCTGGCTCACCTTGAATTTGCTGCTCACAATATAAGGAAGTTCCATGAGGCACAGATGCCACAGAAGATGTGGTTCATTGAACTTTCACCGGGGATTGAGCTGGGGCAGAAGGTTACTCCTCTTGAAAGTGTAGGTGCCTATGTTCCGGGTGGAAGAGCATCGTATCCTTCCACTGCACTAATGACAATAGTCCCTGCAAAGGTTGCGGGTGTCAGGAATGTTGTTATGTGTACTCCTCCGGGAAAGGATGGGAAGGTTAACTCTCTTACACTTGCGGCAGCAAAGGTAGCCGGTGCAGACCATGTTTATAGATTGGGGGGTGTGCAGGCGGTTGCAGCAATGGCCTATGGTACAGAAAGCGTCATGAAGGTCGACAAGATCGTAGGTCCTGGAAATGTCTTTGTGACTGCGGCAAAAATGCAGGTAAGGGATATGGCAGAAATTGATTTTCCGGCAGGTCCAAGTGAAGTGCTTATCATAGCTGATGATTCCTGTAATGCAAGAATGGCTGCATCAGATATGATAGCTCAGGCGGAACATGATCCAAACGCGGTCTCTGTAATTGTGACAACGTCTGAAAATCTTGCAGTTGCTGTCATGGATGAGATTATTAAGCAGGCAAAGGTAACTCTCAGGAAAGAGATTGTGAATACTTCTCTTGAAAATGCTGCGGTGCTAGTGGCTGATTCTATGGAGGAGTGTATAGCTTTCTCAAATGAGTTTGCTCCTGAGCACCTTGAGATAATGGTTGAAGATTCCGATACCGTCCTTGAAAAAATAGAGCATGCAGGTTCTATATTTGTAGGCAATTATGCCCCCGTCCCTGTAGGCGACTATGCCTCCGGGACCAATCACGTCCTACCTACGGCAGGTTATGCGAGGATATACTCCGGCCTGAACATTGCGCATTTCCTTAAGTCCTCCAGCATACAGAAAATAAGTAAAAAGGGACTTGAAACATTAAAAGATTCTGTTATTTCCATAGCTGAAAAAGAAGGCCTGAAGGCGCACGCAGATTCTGTGCGGGCAAGATTCGAATAAATGACCCCTACATTTTTTTCGTTGTTAAATCGATAATTATTTAATAGGTGAGTACATACATTATTTTAATAAGTTCTCTACGAACTGGAGGTGAGGGAGACTCATGAAAATAAGAGTTGTAAGTTCGCGAGAAGAAATACCGCATCTAAATCCGAATGAAAAGGTAATTCATCTTGCTTTCAGGCCATCGAACAAGGATATTTTTTCACTGGTCCAGACATGCCCCAAAGTGGAAGTTATCCAGATTCCGAGTTCTTACAGACGCACTGTCTCAAAGTCCATTGAAATGTTCATGGCAATGCAGGACATCAAGCTCGTTGAGGGTGATGTATGGGGTCACAGGAAAGATATTAACGAATACTATAGTATCGCTCCGGCATTACTTGATAAGATCAAAGAGCTTAAGTCAGAAGGCATGTCTGATGAAAATATAGTGAACAAACTGGAACGGGAAGGGAAGCTGAACAGGGAAATGCTGTTCTACATATTGAGCAAAAAATAAAATTTCAACGGGTTGGAAAAGGTGCAGTATCTAGCGATACAGCACTTCATTTTATTTATCACATAATAATTTTTAGTTGCAAGATTGTTTTTATTGCATGTTTTGTTTTTAATTATTTTATTTTCACTAGTGTACTCCTTTTTATGTACCTATTATAAAGTTACCTTGTTTTCTTTAATTCTCCGGGACGATGCATATTTATAACTTAGTAAGTTCATTACCATCTAAAAAAGATAAACAGGATTTCACTAACATGGCCCAGAAATATGGTAAAGTCTATTTGGTTGGTTCAGGCCCGGGTGACCCGGAACTATTGACACTTAAAGCGCGCAGGCTTCTTGATACTGCTAAAGTCGTGGTATATGACCAGCTTCCTGGGAAGGCTATAATTGATTCCATCTCCGAAACCGCTGAAAAGATAGATGCAGGTAAACATGCAGGGGATCACACGCTCACTCAGGATGAGATCAATGCTTTGATTATTCAGAAGGCAAAGGAAGGAAATGATGTAGTTCGCCTGAAAGGTGGTGACCCTTATATGTTTGGCCGTGGGGGCGAAGAGGCTCAGGAACTGATAGCAGAGGGAATAGAATTTGAAGTCGTACCAGGCATAACATCAGCAGTTGCTGTTCCTGCGTATGCGGGCATACCGGTGACACATAGGGACCATGCCTCAATGGTCACTTTCATCACGGGGCATGAGGACCCAACCAAAGAGGAAAGCTCCCTTGACTGGGAGACACTTGCAAAATTTGATGGAACCATTGTCGTATTCATGGGTGTCAAGATGCTTGGCAGGAATGTCGGTGAGCTTATGAAATACGGAAAGGACCCAAAGACTCCTGTGGCTCTCATAGAAAGAGGTACAAGACCTGATCAGCGTGTCACAGTTGGTGTCCTTGACAATATAGCCGATATTGCAAAAGAAAGAGGCGTTAAGGCTCCTGCCATAACAGTTATTGGAAACGTTGTCACGCTTCATGAGATACTAGGTGAACAGGTTTCAGACAGTTTGGAGTAGAAGGTTTTCGTATGACAGAACAAGTCAAAAGACCAGTACTTGCAATAATGAGGCCACAGCGCTACATTAACGAATCGGTAGCTCTTGCTGAGTCCATGGGTTTTGAGCCCGTAGCAGTGCCTATGATAGAACTTGCCGATATGAGGGATGAATACTTCGATGGCTTTGTCGAAAGGATTTATTCTGGTATATCGGATTATGTGATCTTCACAAGTGCCAATGGAATTGATTTCACTCTCAGCAAACTCCCTTCAGATGACAGGGGCAGGTTCATTGAAGCACTGAATGCTACAAAGATCATAGCCATTGGTCCCACAACCCGTAAGTCTCTGGAGCATCTGGGTATCAATGTAATTGGAATGCCAGGTGTGTACAGTTCTGAAGGACTGGTGGATTTTCTCTGTCCTGAGATAAAAGGAAAAGTCATTGACACTGCAAGGAGTTTTTATGGTTCATCCTTACTCATAGATGGTCTGAAAGGGTGTGGTGCCGACGTACATGAAACCAATGTTTATACGCTTACAAAACCCGAGGGTAATGAACAGGAAGAATTCATACGCAAGGTATTTGATGGTGAGATTACTGTCTTTGCATTCACCAGTTCCATGATGGTACGTAACTTCTTTGAGTGTGCTGTGAGCCAGACTACAAAGAACGACATAGTCAATATCATGAACAATTCTATAGTAGCAGCTATAGGCATACCTACCGCCCAAACGCTTGAAAGCTATGGTGTGAAGGTTTCAGTTACGCCTGGAAAGTTCACATTTGAAGATATTCTTAAGAAAGTTCTGGAATTGCTCAATTAAGCTTTTCCGGAATTTTCCTGTTTTTATGTTCAGTACCATAGATATAATATAGGATGATTGTATAAGAATTCGCATATATTAGAACGATCTTCTTTTATTCTTCGATTTCGGAGTCTGATCATGATAGGTATTTCAAAACTTTATTGCAGAACTGTGGAGCCCTCAGATGCGCTTCGCTATGGGCGTGACTCAAAGAAACTTCCCTCTCATTTGCTCCAGTTCTCAAAGGATAAAAAGCCGGTTGTAGTCTGGAATGTTACTCAGCGCTGTAATCTTCGGTGTGTTCATTGCTATGCACATTCCAGGGATATTGATTACATAAATGAGCTTACTCTGGAGGAGGGTAAAGCCCTCATAGATGATCTTGCTGATTTTGGATGTCCTGTAATTCTGTTTTCAGGTGGTGAGCCTCTCATGAGAAAAGACCTTCCTGAGTTGGCAGGCTATGCGACATCAAAAGGGATCAGGGCAGTAATATCCACTAACGGAACGATGATCACTCCTGATATGGCAAGAACTCTCAAGGACATAGGTCTCTCCTATGTAGGAATTTCTCTTGATGGTATGCGGGAAACCAACGATAAATTCCGTGGTGTCGAAGGTTCTTTTGACAGAGCATTAGAAGGTCTCCACAACTGCCAGAAAGAAGGCATAAAAGTGGGGTTGAGATTTACCATCAACCGCCATAATGTACATGACATTCCGGCAATATTTGACTTGATGGAGAAGGAAAATATTCCACGTATCTGTTTCTATCATCTTGTGTATGCCGGACGTGGTTCGAAAATGATAAATGAGGATCTCTCTCTTGAGGAAAGCCGCAAGACTGTTGATATGTTGATGGATAAAACACGAGAGCTTCACAACAAGGGTAAGGCGGTTGAGGTTCTGACCGTTGATAATCACTGTGATGGTCCATATATATATCTGCGTCTCCTGAAAGAGGATCCTGAAAGAGCAGCTGAAGTCCTGAAACTCTTAAAAATGAACAGGGGTAACTCTTCAGGTATTGGTTTTGGTTGTGTTTCATGGGATGGCTCGGTTCATCCGGATCAGTTCTGGAGGCATTACTCCTTTGGAAATGTAAAGGATCGTAAGTTCAGTGAGATATGGGGGGACACCAGCGACGAGCTTATGGCCGGGCTAAAAGATCGAAAGCCTCTGATCAGGGGAAATGCTGATAGATGTGCCAGATGCAAGTGGTTCGATGTCTGTAACGGAGACTTCCGTGTACGTGCAGAATCTGTCCGTGGTAATATATGGGCAGATGATCCGGCATGCTACCTGAGCAATGAAGAGATAGGTTACGATGATTTCCAGTAACCTCTTTTTCATTTAATTTTTAACGCATATGCGGGGCCATATAACTCAGCAATAAATAAGCCATGATCCATACTACAAGAGCAAGAAATGCAAATTTAGCTATAAGCTTTGCTAACATTACCATCACCTCTTTACTTTTTGCAGGCTTTCATTGTGCCTCTATGTAAGGGTGAAGTGAACAGGTATAAAAAAGATGTGGCTACTGATGTCACAAATTATGTATTTTTGATATGTATAATCAGATTTCTATGCAGTTTTGCCAGATTCCGTGAATGTTACAGTATTCAAGGGCGCAGAATGCCTTGAAGTTATCAATATTGTTCACATGGAATGTAGCGACAGGGTCCGTGTGGACTGGCTCGAAGGTCATTTTTCCAAAGTCAATTGTTTTTCCTTCTTTTGTTATACCATAGAGTTCAACCCATTCTATGTGGTGTTCGACTGTGTTTGGGTGTGGTACTTCTTTTCCTACAACTACCCGTACAAAGTCAGCTTTTGACTGGCCATGCCCCCTGATTATTTCTATTTCAGGAACATGTTTCTCTTTTCCTTCGACTTCTTTTCCTTTCAATATTTCCCCAAATTCCATATATTTCACCTTTTATCGTTTATTTCGTGTGATTATTGATCATTCTTCTTTGCAGGTGCAGTGAATGTCCTTGATTCAAGCTCTTTGTCAATCATGAAAAGGCCATTTCCGTCATTGCCTACAAGTTTGAGCTTTGCGATCAGTTCATTGTCATTTGCTTCTTCCTCTATCTGTTCTGTGACGAACCACTGGAGGAATATCTGGGTTGCATAGTCCTTTTCTCCATTTGCAAGGTCTACAATGTCATGTATTGACTTTGTGATGAACTGTTCGTGTTTCAGTGTTGCCTCAAACATCTCTAATGGAGTTCCAAAGTTGCCGGGTGGTTTCTCGATTGCATTAAGGACAATCTTTTCACCCTGATCGTTTATGTAATCATATATCTTCATGGCATGGGTCATTTCTTCCTGATACTGGACCATGAACCAGTTGGCGAAACCATTAAGACCGGCATAAGTGCAGTGTGCTGACATGTCCATATAAAGATATGCAGAGTACATTTCCTTATTGATCTGATCGTTAAGGGCTCCTGTCATCTTTTCGCTTAACATTTATTTTCTCCATTCTTTACTTTATATAATCAGAATACAATTACCTCATAGCCTGAATCCATATATCGTGACATGCTTGGATGTCCAAACATTTCATCACACAATTGGAGGTCCTGGTTCTTTGCGCTTTCAAGGCTTTCCATTTTAGATGCACATGCTCTGCATACGCAGTCTATCAATCCCGCATCCTTCGCTTTTGTATAAAGGTTTGTAAATGGTCTGTTTTCACCTTCTGCCTCTTTAATAAGCTTGGTTGCAGAACCTTCGATTATCAATTTAACATCATAACCTTTCTTTTTCATATCAAGTGTATTCATCAAAGCATGGGTGAAACACATTTCCTCTCCGTTAAAAGCAAAAACAGCTATTTTTCTCATAGGACCCCTTTATCTGACAAATCGCTTTTCCTTCCCCGGGTTAATATGATTTAGATTTGTATAAAGTGTTTTCGGTTTCCCATACTTTTATTCAAAATATAGAAGTACTGTGACTGTATTTATTTGACTGGAACAAAATAGTAAGGTTGATATAGTAAATTATCCTCACATGAAGTGGCTTGTCCCATTGCACATAGCTGGTCAAAGAATATGGCATATGTTCCGGACGGTATCATCACCCATTCGTCAAGGAAATATTTGCTTTCGATCGTACACCAATTGCCTTTTGTCCAGTCGGGTTTTTCTACAAGATTCTCTTTTGTGCAGGGGCAGCCTCCCTTTGAAAATATGTTCAGTTTCCGTTCTGTTCCATTTTTTTTGAATTGTCTGCATATTTCATCATCCCTGCTCTAACCAGATAATTTAAATAATGATACACCACTTAGGATAAAAACACAATCACTACATTCAATTACAAGATTACGTTTATCGGAGTGTCACAATGACCGTCCCAAAAGAATATGACCCACACATTATAGAACCTAAATGGCGTGATTCATGGAATATGTCCATGTATCATTTTGACTGGAAAGACAAAAACAGACCCCAGTTCATAATAGATACGCCACCACCATATCCTACGGGAAATTTCCATATAGGCAATTCCCTTAACTGGTGCTACATTGATTTTGTTGCAAGATACAAGCGTATGTGCGGGTATAATGTGATGTTCCCCCAGGGCTGGGATTGCCATGGCCTTCCTACTGAAGTAAAGGTAGAAGAGATCCACGGTATCACAAAGAACGAGGTTCCAAGGGAAGAGTTCAGGAACATGTGTCGTGAGCTTACTGTTGGCAACATTGAGAAAATGAGGAATACAATGCTGAACCTCGGTTTCTCTACTGACTGGAGCAATGAATTCGTGACAATGGAGCCTGAATACTATTCAAAGACCCAGAGGTCTTTCAGGAAGATGTATGATATGGGGCGTCTCTACCAATCTGAGCATCCGGTCAACTGGTGTCCAAGATGTGAGACTGCAATTGCTTTTGCAGAAGTTGAATATGATTCCAGGGAAACCAAACTCAATTACCTGCATTTTGATAAGCTTGAGATCGCAACAAGCAGACCGGAATTACTTGCAGCCTGTGTTGCGGTTGCTATCAACCCCGAGGATGAGCGTTATAAGGAGTATCTCGGTTCAATGGTCATGGTTCCACTTTTCGGTCACGAGGTAAAGGTCATAGGTGACAAGGATGTAGATCCTGCATTCGGTACCGGCGTGGTCATGATATGTACCTTCGGTGACAAGCAGGATGTCAGGTGGTGGATGGAGCACAGTCTCCCGCTGCGTAAGGCAATTGACAAGAACGGTCATATGACCGAGATTGCCGGCAAGTACCACGGAATGAGCATTCCTGAATGTAAGAAAGCCATTATCGAGGATCTTGAAGCAGAAGGTTATCTGTTTGAACAGAAACCTCTTGAACAGAATGTCGGTATGTGCTGGAGATGTGACACTCCTATTGAGATCCTTTCCGAGCGCCAGTGGTTTATCAAGATCGACACAGATGAGGTTTCAAAGGCAGCAAATGAGATTAAATGGCTGCCCGAGTACATGAAGGTCAGGCTTGACAACTGGACGAACACGATGGAATGGGACTGGTGTATTTCCCGCCAGAGACTCTTTGCAACACCAATTCCTGTATGGTACTGTAAACACTGTGGCGAGGTAATGGTCGCAAAGGAAGAATGGATGCCTATTGACCCGACACAACAGCAACCACCTGAAGCATGCAAATGTGGCAGCACAGAGTTCGAGCCTGAAGAGGACGTCCTGGACACCTGGATGGATTCGTCCATCACAGTGCTTCATGTCACAGGCTGGCTTACTGATCATGAGATGAGACTTCCTGCACAACTTCGTCCACAGGGCCATGATATTATCAGAACATGGGCATTCTACTCTATATTACGCTCTATGGCTATTGCAGGCAAAAGACCATGGGATTCTATCCTGATCAACGGTATGGTGCTTGGTGAAGATGGTCATAAGATGAGCAAATCACTTGGTAACGTCATAGCTCCCGAAGAAGTGATTAAGGACTACAGTGCGGATTCTTTCAGGCAATGGGCCGCTATCGGTGGCTCACCAGGATCTGATGTCATGTTCCGCTGGAAAGATGTGGTTTCTGCATCAAGGTTCTTTGCAAAGATGTGGAGTATCTACAGGTTTGCCATGTCTCATCTTGAAGATTACGAGCACTGCGAAGTGGATATCTCAGAACTGAAGATCGTAGACAAGTGGCTTCTCAGTAATCTTTACCGGCTTATCGGATCAGTTACGGAATCTATGGAAATGTATCAGTTTGATGAGGCATTCAAGGCTGTCAGGGGTTTCACATGGGATATCCTTGCTGACAATTACATCGAACTAGTAAAATCACGTCTATATAGCGACGATGATTCCGGAAAGATGGCTGCAAAATATACTCTGTATGTAACCATTGATGCTCTTTCCCGTCTGCTTGCGCCATTTGCTCCGTTCTTTGCAGAGGAAATGTTCTCCCACATAGGTTGTGGCAGCGTACATATCCAGTCCTGGCCAAAAGCATGTGAGTCTATGGTCGATGTGGATGTCGAGAAGTCTGGTGAGTTCATAAAGGATATTGCAAGCAGCGTTCGAAGATACAAGTCTGAGCATGGTATGGCACTCAATGCCCCTCTTGCAAAAATAGAGATATATGGCAGCCTTGCAGACATCACCGATGTACTTGGTGCTACAAACTCTCCTGTGGAGGTCATTGCAGGTGAACCTGATTTTGAGCATGTTCCGGTAAATGTCAAGCCCAACATGGGCATCATCGGTCCGAAATTCAGGGGACAGGCAAAGGACATAATCAATGCACTGATTGAAGAGAATCCCAAAAAGATTGCTGATGAAATTGCAAAAGGAAAGATCACTGTAATGGTTAACGGGGATATGCTTGAGCTTGACCCTGAATGTGTTGAGGTCGAGAAGGAAGTGGTTTCGGCAGGAAGGTCAGTTGATGTTCTGGATATCAGCGGGGTTCCCATTGTTATTGTAAGGTGAACTTCTATGGATGCTTTGTGTGGGTCCTGCCCTCATAAACTTTAAGAGCATCCATCCCTTATTTTATCCAAATTAATATTTATTGCCTGACAGGTGGTTAGTTGAAAATAAAATCCAGGGTCCAGTTAAGGAAATCTGCAAAGAATCAACTTTTAAGCGATATCAATTCCATTTTTGGCGAAGAGGTAAAACAGCTTGAAAACAGCAAGTTTGAAACAGCAAACGTAGATGAACTTTCCCTTATATTAGTAGATGGTGAACCGCTTCTGTTTCAGGTAAACGGTACCTATTTCCCGACTGTAAGGGGAGCATTGAAGCTGGGGCTCAGGAAGAATGTAGTAGTAATTGACTCCGGAGCAGTGCGCTTTGTTATCAACGGTGCTGATGTCATGTCTCCGGGAATTGTCAGCGCAGATCCCGATATCAAGGAGAATGATCCTGTTATAATTATCGAAGAGGCTCACAAAAAACCCCTTGCCATTGGGACGGCTATGATGCCGGGGACAGATATGGCAGGAAATAAGGGTAAAGCAGTAAAATCTGTTCATTACGTAGGGGACAAGCTCTGGAATCTTGACATATGAAAGAAATCATTAAAATAGAATGAGTTTGTATATAAATGTCAGCAACACATGACACCTAATACTAACATTCCAGTAACATTTTAAGTAGTAGCGATATCAATATAACAATGTTTTTGAATACATGAGGGTGAATTATGGCAAATATCATGAACAAATTATTCGGTGGAAGCAGTAAAAGCTCAACCACTGAGGATGAATATACGGAACTTGACCTTACCAAGTACGAAGAGGTAATGGATGATGAGCCTGCACAGACCTACATCAGGGTTGCAGAACTAACAAACCTTAATGAGCTTACCTCACTCAAAAAAGAGATATATGATGGTAATATCGTAATGATCGATATATCCCACATCAAAGTGGACAAATTGTTGCTTGATCGTGCTTTAAAAGACCTCAAGGAAGTAGTACTGGATGTTCATGGCGATATTGCCGGCATCAAGGACGATCAAGTTCTTGTAACACCTACAGGTATTAAGATAGACAGATCAAAGATCATTGGTGGAAGATATTGATAGATCGGGATTCCTGTCAGAGTTTTCAAACAAGGACTTCCTGTCCTCTTTGCCACGATGATTTGATAATCAACTGGCAGGGTGATGAGATTCCTTTTTTTGGCGAAGTAATGTACATAACTGCAATGTGCAAATGCAGTTTCCGGTTTACTGACACTATTATTCTCGCGCAGAAAGAGCCAATGCGGTACGAGCTGAAAGTAGAATGTCTTGAAGATCTCAATAGTAGGGTTGTGCGCTCCACCTCAGGTACTATCAGGATACCCGAACTTGGAATTGACGTTGAGCCTGGTTCTATCTCTGATTCTTATATTACCAATATTGAAGGTGTACTTGACAGGATATACAGCGTAGTTGTCACTGCTACTAAATGGTCAGAAGGGGATGAGGAAAAGCATTCCCGTGGGCTTGAGGTCCAGAAAGCTCTGGAAGAGGCTATTGATGGTAAAAAGGTTCTTACCGTTATAATAGAGGATCCTTTTGGTAACAGTGCTATTATTTCTGAAAAGGCAAAATCATATGTGCTTGCTCCTGATGAAGCTGAACATCTAAAGACAGGAATGATCGTCTTTGATGTGAACTCTTCGGAGGTGGAGCTTGATGCATGTGACTCCGAACACATACTAAAGGAATAATTTTTGTATTCTCTTTTCTATTTTATCTGAGAACCCTTAAGTATTTATTTGCTGAATAGATACTATCCTAACTAAATTATACATGGGGGAAGTTATCTGGACGACGAATCATGTAAAGGGGCAAGCTTGCCATTGATCGGCGATGATGCGCCTTCTTTTAAAGCCAGGACTACTCTGGGACTGGTAAATTTCCCGGAAGATTACAAAGGAAAATGGGTTATCTTTTTCAGCCATCCTTCTGACTTTACTCCGGTCTGCACTACGGAATTCATAAAATGTGCTACTATGCAGGAAGAGTTGAAACAGCTCAATACTGAACTAATAGGTCTTTCTGTTGACAGTATCTACTCCCACATCGCATGGCTGGAAACTATCCGGGATAGGATCGATTACAAGGGCTTTAAGAATATAGATGTGATGTTCCCGGTCATAGAGGACCTGAGTATGGGGGTTGCACGTAAGTACGGCATGATCCATCCGAATGCCCATTATACGCCCGAA
Source organism: Methanolobus psychrotolerans (assembly GCF_002243045.1). Classification (GTDB taxonomy): domain Archaea; phylum Halobacteriota; class Methanosarcinia; order Methanosarcinales; family Methanosarcinaceae; genus Methanolobus; species Methanolobus psychrotolerans. The sequence continues at coordinate 61,326 of NZ_MBKP01000019.1, read as the reverse complement.
TCTATCCTTGAGAGGTTTGAAAAGTCCGGAGGAGTTGTACAAATACAGGAATTTACAACAGAAACTATCCGGGCTGTTTTCATAATTGATCCAATGGGTAAAATAAGGGCTATTCTCTACTATCCTTTTTCCAATGGCAGAAGCATGGATGAGGTAAAGCGTCTATTAGTTGCGATACAAAAGTCTGATAGTGAACAAGTATCAACTCCTGAGGGGTGGCTTCCGGGAGATGATGTAATTTTGCCATGTCCTGTTACGTGGATCGGAGCCAAGGAAAGAACTGATACGTCAGATGAGGGCCTGAGATGTATTGACTGGTTCCTTTGTTTTAAAAAGGACATTAATCGGCCTTAAATGCATATCCATTTTACATTTTTATTCTTTATTTGTTTTACTCTGTCGACTTTGGCCTACTGTTTGGGCTATGAAAGGAAATGGCTATAAGCAATGTACTTATTAATGTAGCCAAAATCAAGTATAAACAGGTGAATAAATGGCAGAGCAAGAAAAAGAGGCTGCACTTCCTTCTAAAGATAATTTCAGTGAATGGTATAATGATCTTCTTATGAAAGGTGAGATCATGGATGTACGTTATCCTGTCAAAGGATTATATGTATGGTTTCCTTTTGGTTTTAGCATCAGAAGGAATGTTTACAATATTATTCGCAAGCTGCTTGACAAGGATCATCAGGAAACACTGTTTCCACTTCTTATTCCTGAAAATGAGTTCATGAAAGAAGCCGAACATATCAAAGGCTTTGAGGACGAAGTCTACTGGGTAACCCATGGCGGTACTACTCCGCTGGATGTTAAACTGGCACTGAGGCCTACAAGCGAGACTGCTATCTATCCGATGTACAAGTTGTGGATCAGGTCTCATGCAGATATGCCTCTAAAACTCTACCAGATAGTCAACACATTCAGATATGAAACTAAACACACGCGTCCGTTGATCAGGTTGCGTGAGATAACTTCCTTTAAGGAAGCTCATACGGTCCATGCTACATGGGAAGATGCGGCATCACAGGTTGATGAGGCTATAAGGATCTATACTGAGTTCTACCGTCAGCTTGCTGTTCCTGTTCTTGCATCCAGGAGGCCGGACTGGGACAAGTTCCCAGGTGCTGATTATACAATAGCCACTGATGCCTTGATGCCCGATGGCAAGACTTTACAGGTAGGTACGGCTCATCACCTTGGCGATAATTTTGCAAAAACATTCGATATAACTTATGAAAATACGGATGGGGAGCAGGTTTATGCTTACCAGACATGTTATGGCATATCCGAACGTTCCATTGCTGCCATGATATCCATACATGGTGATGATAAAGGTCTGGTTCTTCCTCCGGCAATTGCTCCTGTGCAAGTCGTGATAATTCCTATTATATTCAAGGAATCTCAGGATGTTCTTGAAGCTTGCGAAAATTTAAAGGTCACTCTTGAAGAAGCAGGGCTGCGTGTAAAGATGGATGCAAGCGACATCCGTCCGGGTGCCAAATACTATAAATGGGAAATGCGCGGCGTTCCTGTAAGACTGGAACTTGGTCCGAGGGATCTTAAAAATAATGCCGCTATGCTTGCCCGTCGTGACACGGGTGAGAAACAGCAGGTGTCTCTGGATACTATTAAAGATGAAGTCCTTTCTTTGCTCTATAAGATCCATGAGGATCTATATGATAAGGCAAAGGCACGCGTCCAGGAACGCATCTTTGAATGTGAGGAATTTGATGTAATGAAAGAGAAACTCAATCAGGGGATCGCAAAGATCTTCTGGTGCGGTAATAAGGAATGCGGCCTGAAGCTTGAGGATGAGATCGGCGCGGGTATACTTGGCATACCCACTGATCAGGCAGAAGGATGTTCCGGCAAATGTCCTGTATGCGGCTTGGATGCAAACACGCAGGTATATGTTGCCAGGACTTACTGAAGTTTCTCTGGAAAAAGTCATATACACCTTCTAAAATACATCTAGGCGATTGGTATGGATACAATAGCACCTGAAAAAGTCCGGTTACCTGAAAAACCATTGTTCGTATGCGTTCTTGGAAACACAGAGACGGCCTATATAGAAGGTCTGTCTGCGGCAGGCAAGACTGCAAAACTAACCGACTACACGCCGGCGGGCGATGCTGAAGTCCTTGAAACGGGCACTATCATTGATATTCCTATCCTGCCAATGACGCCTCCGTATGATACGCCTACACCTGCCCTTATTACGCGTGCGGCTCTTTCACTGACAGGAATTCCTCATATATTTGTAAATGCAGGTTTGAAGGTTCTTCCGGCAAAACAGGTGCCACTGTTCGATATCGGTGGACTTCCAGGTGATGATATAAGAAAACCGATTGCAGTGCACAATGTTGAAAATGCCTTCAAAAATGCCTTTGCTCTTGGTGAGAAGCTTGCAAAGGATCATGACTTTATTGTGATCGGCGAAAGTATTCCTGCGGGAACAACAACCGCTAATGCAGTGCTCCAGTCTCTGGGTTATGATGGTAATGTCAGCAGCAGTTCAAGCTCTAATCCGCTTAATCTTAAAAAACAGGTTGTAGAGGAAGCCCTTAAGTCATCAGGTATTACTTGTGGTTCTCTGCGCAATGATCCGCTCAAAGCGCTGGCATACGTTGGTGATCCCATGATGGTTGCAGTTGCAGGTCTTGCAGCAGGTCTGGGGGATATTCCTATTATTCTTGCAGGGGGCACTCAGATGGTTTCTATATTTGCGGTTATCAAACATCTGGGTTACCCAACGGGAAATATGAAAATAGTTACTACCAGCTATGTTATACGTGACACCTCGGCAAATTTTGTAGATCTTGCCAGGGAGTTAGGTGCCAGCTACGAGGGTGTAGATCCTGGGTTTGGTAAGTCCAGATCCAAGGGCTTGCAACAGTATGAGGTTGGTTTTGTTAAGGAGGGCGTAGGTGCAGGCGGTGCTATCTATATGACTGGTATGTTTGGTTATTCTATGGAAGAATTGCGCTTAAAGATAGAGTTACTTTGTGATGAGTTGTGCAAATTAGGGGATTTGAACCGGGTCGTTGGTGAAACTATCTAAGCCGCAGGGGATGTGGTACCGCTAAATATATCATTGATAAGATGTATTCTGGGGATACTACCCGAAATTATGGGGCTGTGGCCTAGCCCGGCATGGCGATGGGCTCCAGCGGATAAATGATGAACAACGGGTCTACTGAGATCAACCCGACGGGGTTGGTTTGTGAGGAGCCGTTGGAGCACTGATATGTGCTCGTGAACTGAAAGCTGCTTTTTGCAGCTGTTCGGAGAGACCCGTCGATCGTGAGTTCGAATCTCACCAGCCCCACTTCCTTCCTTGCATTGATTGTTCTTTTGCAAGGCTGGTTTTTCTTTTGATGCCTAAACTTTATATGCAGATAAAACTATATAATTAATAGTAAAATATAAAATAATAAATTACCACAACGAATGTGACAAGATACTGAGGTTACCACCAGTCTTATATTGGACTATATTTATTTAATTTACGTGCAAACAGGGAGCCTATGATTCATGCGAGATCAGGATAAAGTACTCATTGTTGATGACGAACAGGCCATAGTGGAGTTGATGGGCCTTTACCTTAAATCGGATTATGACATAATTCCTGCTTATAGTGGGCAGGAAGCACTGGATAAGGTTAAGAGCGAGAAGCCTGACCTAATTCTGCTTGATGTGATGATGCCTGATATGAATGGGTATGAGGTTTGCAGGGTTTTGAAGACTTCTGTGGAAACTCAGTTCCTTCCGGTTGTTATGGTTACTGCTTTGTCCGGAAAGGATGACCGTATCAAAGGGATCGAGGTTGGTGCCGATGAGTTCCTTGGCAAGCCTGTGAACAGGCTTGAACTTGTTACCAGGGTGAAATCCCTTCTGAGGATAAAGCATCTTCAGGATAAGATCCTTGCTGAAAGGAACGAAGCAATGAACTATCTGGACGTTGCCGGTTTTATTATTTTTGTCCTTGATATGGATATAAAGATCAATCTGGTTAATAGCAAGGGCAATAATATACTGGATTATGGTGAATTTGAGTTGATTGGGCATGATTTTTTAAAAACCATGTTGCCGGAAGCTCTAAGGGCTGATATCAGTGAAAAGTTCAATAAAGCTTTAATTGGTGAATCTGAACTTCCTGAATTTATGGAGCATCCTGTTCTTGCAAAGAATGGTAGGGAAATTACAGTGCGTTGGTATAACGTTGTCTTAAAAGATAAAGAAGGCAATGCCACAGGTATTTTGTGCTCAGGTGAGGATTTGAGTAAATTCCAGTGATCTCTCTTGCGTTATAGTATGGGATTTCTTATCTTATGCTTCTGTGGGAATGCTCTCCTTTTCCTCTTCTTTTTAAAAAGACCTTATGTTGCACAAGGCATTCTTTAAGGTATTGCAAAGTACATGTTTTTCCTGATTGAATGTGCAAAGGTTTAAATCCAATCACGTTAAGTACTAGTCCTGTTTCATTGTCGGGATAAGTCCCGTGGGAATGTGGCTTTACAAAAGCTGAACCGTGAAACTAGAAATGAAACTTAGGTGAACAAATTGTCAAAATCATTTTATGCATACGTAAGAGACGCATGGAAAAACCCTGACACTACATATGTCCAGGAACTAAGATGGGAAAGACTCCAGGAATGGAGGAAGGAAGGATCTGTTACAAAGATCAGGCGTCCAACCCGTATAGATCGTGCCCGCTCCCTTGGATACAAGGCTAAGCAGGGTATCGTTGTAGCCCGTGTACATGTACGCAGGGGTAGTCTTAGAAAGTCAAGGTACATTCGTGGAAGGCGTACCCAGCGCATGGGTAAGAACAAGATCACTGCCGGAATGAGCCTTCAAAGGATGGCTGAAGGGCGTGCAGGCAGGAAATTCCCGAACATGGAAGTTCTCAACTCCTACTGGGTAGGCGAAGATGGAAAGTTGAAGTGGTTCGAGGTTATCCTTGTGGACCCAAGCCACCCTGTAATAAAGAGTGACAAGAACCTTAACTGGATCTGCAACAGCACCCAGAAGGGACGTGCAGAGCGCGGTAAGACCAGTGCAGGCCGTAAGGGTAGAGGTATGATGTCACGCGGAAAAGGCACTGAAAAGACCAGACCAAGTCTCAGGTCAAACCAGAACCGGGGCAAGTGATCCATTATATTAACTTGCGTGTGATCGCGCACTCAACTGAGGATCTTTCCAGGGTACGTGCTGCCCTGGACTTCTTTTTAGGAAATGCCATTGGCAAATCTGGAAATACTGTTACTGATGAATTAGTCGAGGTAACGGATATTGAAGGCCACTATGGTAATTCCTTTGTGATGCTCAGTTCACAGATCGCCCGCAAATCGGACTGTGCAAAACTTGCCAGGTTCATCCGGGAGGCTATGTCTCCTGAGGATGTTGAGTCCCTGTGCAATGAAATGCCTGACAGGCTGGATGACGAGCAGTTATTCCATATGAGGTTTGACAAGCAGGCTGCTTTCCTTGGGAAAGTAGTATTGAGTTCTTCATCTGATGCTATTACTGTAAAGGCAAAGATAGCCACTTACCCCAAGGACCGTCTTCAAGCGGGGCTGATAGTGGAGGAATTGTTTGGTTAAGCCCAAATTTTACGATTTGAATGTCTATTCTGTGCCCGAAGGTAAAAACACCGTTGAAGAACTGGCTGCTCTTGCAAAGCATTTTGGATATAGGGGCATTGCCATTACGAATCCTTCAAATTCATGTCCCCCTGGAAAACCCACTGTAGCAGATGGTATCGACATTTTCAGTGGTGTTGAACTGAAGGTGGAAAATGCATCAAAGTTGCACGGACTTATAGGAAAGTATCGGAAGATCGTTGATGTTATTATTGTTTATGGTGGCAGTGAAAGCGTAAACCGGGCAGCTGTAGAGAATTCCAATGTAGATGTTCTATCGAATTTTGGTTCTTTAAAAGATAGCGGACTGAATCATGTGCTGGCTAAGTCCGCACATGAGAATGATGTTGCAGTTTCTTTTGACCTCGGCGAGATAATCAGCCAGCATGGCGGTAGAAGAATCAGGGCATTATCGAATTTCAAGAAAGACCTGAAGCTTGTTCGCAAGTACGATGTTCCTTTTCTGCTAACGGGTAATGTCAGATCTTGTTATGACCTGCGTGCTCCTTATGAGTTGATGGCCCTGGCAGAGCTTTTTGGTATGACTCGTGAAGAAGCAATGTCCGGTCTTTCTACAACTGCGGAACAGATTATCTCAAAGAACCGGCCTTCTGCCAATTATGTGTCTTCTGGCGTGGAAATTGTCAGTGTTCCTTCAAATGATGCTGGTATTTTTTTGGAAGAAGGTGATGGACAATGAAGGTGCTTCCGCCCACCATGCGAGAAAACAAAAGATATCTTGCATTTGAACTTATTGCCGATGGCCAAGTAAGCAGGGATGACCTGATCAGGGAAATGTTCTCTTCATCTGGTAGTTTGCTTGGTGATCTTGGTTCAAGTGAATGCAACATATGGCTTTTTGCCTTTGATGACCTTAAAGGTGTGGTAAGTTGTGACCGGGAGCATGTTTCTAAAACACGTGCTGTTCTAGCTACAATTACCAGTGTAAAGGGCAAAAGGGTCAGTTTCCATATTCTTGGTGTGTCGGGTACGGTTCTCGGTGCAACAAAAAAGTATTTAGAGGGTGTGGATATATTTAACCCCGAAGAACAGTCACGTATAAATGAGTAGAAAGCATATTTCAGTTATTATCGTATATATTCTATTATTCAAATAAATTAGGAGATGAAGCGAAGATGCAAATGACACCACAGATGGGCTATGATCGTGCCATTACAGTTTTTAGTCCAGACGGACGTCTCTTTCAGGTAGAATACGCAAGAGAAGCAGTTAAGAGGGGTACTACCGCAGCAGGAGTAAAAGCAAAAGATGGTGTGGTACTGCTTGTGGATAAAAGAATCACAAGCAGGTTGATTGAAGCTGAATCCATTGAGAAGATATTCCAGATCGATGACCATATTGGTGTTGCCACTTCAGGCCTGGTAGCCGATGCTCGTGCACTTGTAGACCGGGCAAGGGTAGAAGCCCAGGTAAATATGGTATCCTATGATGAGCCAATAGGTGTTGAAGTGATTGCCAAGAAAATATGTGATCACAAACAAACCTATACTCAGTATGGCGGTGTTCGTCCTTACGGTACTGCTCTTCTTATAGCAGGTGTTGATGATTCTAGGCCACGCCTTTTTGAAACAGATCCAAGTGGTGCACTACTTGAATACAAGGCAACAGCTATTGGTGCTGGAAGAAATGCCTTTATGGAGATATTTGAGGCAGACTACAGGGCTGATATGGATATTGATGCTGCCATCATGTTAGGAATGAAAGCACTTTACACTTCCACAGAAGGAAAAGTGGACGCATCTACCTTGGAACTTGGTGTTGTAACTCTTGAAGGCCGTCAGTTCAGAAAGCTTTCAGAAGAAGAGGTTGAAACTTATGTTTCAAGAGTTCGCGAAGAACTCAAAGACAATATCAAAGAAGAAAAAGCAGAGAATCAGGAAGAAACAACTGAATAAAAATCTAACATTACAAGCATGGAGTGAACTAACATGGTATCTCTTGATGGGTCTGTGACTGCAAGGCTCAAGAAAGGAAAGAATCATTTCGAAGTATTTGTTGATCCAGAAGGCGCGTTTGCGTTTAAAAGGGGAGAGAATCTGAATATAGAGGATATAATAGCCGTAGAGTCTATCTTCTCTGATGCCAATCAAGGAGACCATGTTGCGGAATCTGATCTGGTAAGTACTTTTGGTACTAACAATGTAATGGAGATTGCCAAACAGATACTCTTGCACGGTGAGCTTCAGCTCACAACAGAACAAAGAAAGCGCATTCTGGAAGAAAAGACCAGGAAGGTCATCACTTTCATTGCGCAGAATGCTATCAACCCCCAGACAAAAACCCCTCATCCTCCTGCAAGGATCGAAAAGGCAATGGAAGAAGCAAAAATCCATATAGATCCTCTTAAAAGTGTTGATGAACAGGTAAATATTGTAATGAAAGCCATTCGGCCGATAATACCTATAAGATTTGAAGAAGTTGATGTTGCTGTAAAAGTTCCGCCTGAATATGCAGCAAAGGCTTACGGGGAGATCGCCAAATTTGCAACCCTTGTAAAAAATGAATGGCAAGGCAATGGGTCATGGGTTGCAGTTGTAAGGATGCCTGCAGGCATGCAGAATGATTTCTATGGTCTTGTCAATCACCTTACAAAAGGGGATGCTGAAACAAAATTATTATGAGGCTGCATAATGGAGCGTGAAATTGTAATTCCGGGGCAGCTATTGTCCGAAAACAAGGCGGATTCCGGTTCTGGTACTTATGTAAAGGACGGGAAAGTCTATTCCTTTTTATATGGGGTAAAGAATTCCAAACATAAGATATCTGTAATTCCTTTTTCCGGGAAATATATTCCTTCATCCAGGGACTATGTTATCGGTACGGTTATAGAGGTAACTCCTTCTAACTGGATATTCGATATTGGTTCTCCTTATGATGGATTATTACATGTGTCAGAGTATCCCAGGCGTGTGGACTCAGACAAAATGACGGAAATTATGGATTTCGGTAGCTCGGCTTTGCTTCGCATAAAAGATGTAAGTTCATCCATGAAGGTCGAACTGACTATGAGAGAACATGGTCTGAGGGCTCTTAATGTGGGCCGGCTTATTGAAATAACACCTACAAAGGTCCCGCGTATCATAGGGCACAGCGGTTCTATGGTATCTATGCTTAAGAAAGAAACAAATTGCGAGATATTTGTGGGTCAGAATGGAAGAATCTGGATCAGAGGGACAGATGCTGAAATGGACCTTCTCAATGAAGCTATTGAGCTTATACTGAAACATTCTCACACTTCCGGCTTAACGGATCGAATCTCTCATTTTTTAAAAAATGAGGTAGATGTTGTTTCTGAGAAGGATGAAACTGTTTTACAGGAAGATCTCGCAGAGGATGCAGAAGATGAAAGCGAGATACAGGAAGAGACCTACAGAAAAGTGGATGCACTTCTGGAAGAGGATGGTAATTGATCCGGATGTATCTCTTTTTTATCAACAGGGAGAATGTGCGAACATTGGAGAATTAATATGAGTGATAAACCTGAAAAGTTCATTGATGAAAATGGATTGCGTCTCGATGGCAGGCGCGTTGATGAGATCAGGCCTATGAAAATGGAGATCGGCGTACTCTCCAGGGCTGATGGTTCATGTTATCTGGAATGGGGTAAGAATAAGGTGCTTGCGGCTGTATATGGTCCAAGGGAACTTCATCCAAGAAGATTACAGAAGTCAGATTCTGCATTGATCAGATATCGTTACAATATGGCTGCTTTTTCCGTAGAGGATCGCATAAGGCCAGGTCCAAGCAGAAGAAGCATTGAAATATCAAAAGTAAGCAGGGAAGCATTCGAGCCCGTTGTACTGACTCATCTTTATCCGGGTGCTGTTATTGATATCTTTGCAGAGGTCCTTCAGGCAGATGCAGGAACTCGTACTGCGGCTATTAATGCAGCTTCTATGGCACTTGCAGATGCAGGAATTCCTATGAAAGGACTTGTCTCTGCCTGTGCTGTGGGTAAGGTTGATGGCCAGCTGATACTTGACCTCGATAAACCTGAGGATAACTATGGCGATGCTGATATCCCAATGGCTATGACCTCCGAGGGTGAGATCACCCTTATTCAGATGGATGGTGACGTAACCCCGGAAGAGTTCAAGAGGGCAATTGAAATGTGCAGGGAAGGGTGTCGCCAGATCCTTGAGATCCAGAAAGAAACCCTTCAGAATAAATTTGCCAAACTGAATGAAGTTGAAGTGTCTGATGATGAGGGGGAGGCTGATGTTTCTGCCCTTGTTGAATGCACATTGGACCCTTTAGAAGGTAATGAAATACCTGATGTTGGCGAATCTGAAGATGATGAATCTATAGAAGAAGACCTCGTGGAAGATGCCGAAGCAGAGGATGAGGTTGAATCTGTGGAAGGACAAGATGATACAGACGATCTGTATTCTGATGACGAGGCTGGTGAGCAGGTTGAGGAGTTCGATGACTCCTTCAAGGATGTTGATGAAGAGGACATTCCTGAAGATGATGAAGAAACTGCCTGAGGTGTGTTAGTCATGAGTAATGAAGTAATGTCTGTACTTAAGAAAGATTATATCTACAACCTTATGCTCAAAGGGAAACGTGAGGATGGTCGTACCTTTGATGAAATGAGGAAAATAGATCTCAGGACCAATGTTATAGAAAAAGCAGAAGGTTCCGCATGGATTAAACTGGGGGAAACTGAAGTTCTCGTAGGTGTAAAACTTCAGGCAGGAGCTCCTTTCCCTGATTCTCCTGGTGAGGGTGTGATCATCACAAGCATGGAGCTGAATCCAATTGCTTCTCCTGATTTTGAGGCAGGCCCTCCTAAAGAGAGTGCAATAGAGATGGCCCGTGTAACTGACAGGGGTATCCGCGAATCAGGCGCAATTGATTTAAGTAAGTTGTGTATTACGGAGGGAGAAGAAGTTTGGATCGTATTCATCGACATCCATGTTCTCAATAATACAGGGAATATTCAGGATGCTTCCTCTCTGGGTGCAATTGCCGCCTTGTTAACCGCAACTGTTCCTGGCGCACGTGAGGGACGTGGGGAGGATATGCCTGTGCCTATCAGAGACATGCCTGTGTCCGTTACACTGGTAGATATCGGTGGCGAGATGATGGTTGATCCTGATCTTGATGAAGAAACAGTCTGTGACTCCCGCATAACGATCGTTTCCAATCAGGATGGTTCTATATCAGGGATGCAAAAAAGCGGCAATGGCGCACTTACTGAGGAAAAGCTATTAAAAGCTGTGTCATTGGCATGCCAGAAAGCATCCGAACTGAGGGAAACTCATCTGTTGAATATCTAAACATAATGATTTAATCATAAAATTCACACCATTTCAAGGAGATAAGATTCATGGCAAAAAAGTATACTAGGAAAGGGCGTGTAACAAGATCTGCCGGTAGGTTTGGTACACGATATGGTAGAAAGGACCGTAAACTGGTAGCGGACCTTGAAGAAAAGATGCGTATGCCTCATAAGTGTTCCAACTGCGCACGTCCTACTGTCAAGAGAATAGGTACTGGTATATGGAAATGTACCAAATGTGACTATACTTTTGCAGGTGGCACTTTCCTGCCTCAGACAAACGTAGGCAAGACAGTTGCACGTTCAGTTAAGAAAGCTACAGAAGCACTTGAGTAGGTGAATATGGCCTATAAATGTACCAGATGCAAAAGAAATGTTGAGGTCGATTATGAGTACACCGGCATCCGCTGTCCTTACTGTGGACATCGTATTCTTGTAAAAGAACGACCAACATCAATCAAACGCATCAAAGCAGAGTAGAAGCGATGTTAATCACTTCTTCTCGTAAACCTTCTGCCAGCACGCGTACATTATGTAAGCATCTGGCATCTTTTTTCGGTTGTGAGTATGTCAATCGTGGTAAGATGGGTATGGGTGAGGTTCTAGACCTTTCTCATGATACTCCTCTCATCATGGTTGGTGAATACCATGGCAATCCGGGAAGTATTGTTTTTTATGATGCCAAAGGTTTCTGTGTATTGTCACTCCATATTTCATTGCTGTCTGCACAGTCCTCATACTCCAAATATCCCGTTGCTATTCCTTCGATAAAAGGTGACAGTGAACTTGTGTCTCTTATATCGAATGTTCTTTTTCCCGATAGTTCCGAAATATCTTCAGGTCAATTGTTACTGGAAATATCAGGTGATAGGATGGATTTTAAGGAGCATGAAAAATTGCTTTTCAGCCTTAGAATAAAAAGTCATATGATATATGAGGATGATACTGATTGCTCCTGATCGCACGTTCTGTTTTTGAAACACCCGAAGCCGGTTCAATTTACCGGTCTCTTAAACCTGAACTTGAGACTCCGGTAACTGACAGGTCGTCTGTTGATATGATGGTAGAGGGTTCATTCCTATATATTACTGTAAGGTCTGATGACCTCGTTGCCATGCGTTCTACTTTAAATACATGGCTGCGTCTTATTCAGGTTGCATCTGAAACTGCAGCCTGTCTGGCATGATCTGGTAAGTGCTTATCTGTTCTGTACCTTTTCACATTTCATTCTTTCCATCGTTGTTTTTTTGTATAAGTGTACATAGAAACATTAAAATCACTTCAGGTTTATTGGTATTCCAGGTGAAACCAAATGAGTACGCAAATACCCCCGCAGATACAGAACCAACTGGCTCAGTTGCAGCAGGTTCAGCAGCAGGCGCAGTCCCTTGCTATGCAGAAATCCCAGATTGAATCCATGCAGAAAGAGTCTGAGATGGCGCTGGAAGAGCTGGATAAATTTTCTGATGACGTTGTAATCTATCGTACTGTAGGTGAATTACAGATCAAGTCCAGCAAAAAAGAAACCGTTTCTAAATTAAATGAAAAAGTTGAGACACTTTCACTAAGGTTACAATCCATCTCCCGACAGGAAGAAAGGATCTCAAAGCGTTTCACACAACTTCAGGAACAGATCGAACAATCCATGGGGACGCAGGCCCAGTAAGCCTCATCCCTATGCTGATGACATCATCGGTGTAACTTGCCGGTAATGTTCAGAGGTTTCCATGCGAGTTGAAGAAACGGAGTTTTACAATAAACTTCTGGATTACCATAATATTCTTTATCTTTGCCATCGGAATGCTGATCCAGATGCGGTAAGCAGTGCGTTTGCCCTTTCTGAGGCCCTGGGTGGAACGATAGGTCTTGTGGACGGATGCAACAGGGTTGCTTCACTTCTTATTGATAAGCTTGGTATTGATGTGGTCGAAAAGCCCGACCCTTCGGAATATGATATCACGCTGGTAGTTGATACTTCGACTAGTTCCCAGCTAAATGACATAAAGCTTGGTAAATATTGTGTCATAGACCACCATGCTACTACAGCTCTCATTGAAAATGCTGAATTCTATCTGCACCGTCATGCAACATCCACTGCAGAAATGGTATTTGGTATTCTTCAATCCCTGGGTGCTCCTATCATGCGTCGTACTGCAATGGGCCTTTTAACTGGTATAATTACCGATACTGGTCACTTTAAACATGCCACACAGGATACTTTCAGGACAGTTTCTGAGATAATCGCAGCCAGTGGAGTAGAATATGCAGATGTGCTGGAAATGATGGCTTCAACCCCTCAGGATATTTCAATGCGTATCGCATTATTGAAATGCGCAACAAGGGCAACTATTGAAAGGGTGGATGACTGGCTGGTAGTGGACTCACATGTCAACTCTTTTGGAGGCTCTGCATCTTCTATGTTCCTTAATATCGGTGCAGACGTAGCTCTTATCGGGACTTCACGTGATGCCAACATAAGGGTCAGTGGAAGAGCTAAGCGTGAAGCAGTTGCTGCAGGTGTTAATCTGGGCAAGATAATGGAAGATATTAGTAAGGGATATGATGGTACCGGAGGAGGTCATGCCGGGGCTGCAGGTATAGATGTAGTTGCTGATATGACTACCATCATAGATGAATGCAAGAGCAGGATACGTGATATCCTCAAAGGAAAACCAAATCCTTCTATATGTAATTCTTTGAACGAAGAATCAGAATAATCTAATAAAGGGCGATTAGATGATAGAGTACTGGAACCCATTGGTCGAAAGAATGCCAGTTGATGAACTGGATAAGATGCAGGAAAAGAAACTTAAAAGTCTGGTTAATTATGTCTACCAGCATTCAGATTTCTATAAAAAAAGGTTTGATGATGTAGGAATTAAGCCTCAGGATATCCAGACACTGGATGATCTGAAGAAATTACCTTTTACATACAAATCAGATCTTAGGGACACTTATCCAACGGGTATGTTCTGTGTGCCTAATGAACAGCTTGTTCGTTTTCATGTGTCTTCAGGAACAACAGGGAAACCCACTGTAGTAGGATATACGCGTAATGACATCAATGAATGGTCCACGTCCCTTGCACGGGCATTGACCTCAATTGGTGTCGGGCGTGGTGATGTCATTCAGGTAAGTTATGGTTACGGTCTTTTCACAGGTGGACTTGGTTTACATTACGGTGCTGAAGAAGTAGGTTCCACAGTTCTTCCAACAAGTTCCGGAAATACAGATAAACAGCTTGAATTGATGCAAGACCTTAAAACCAGTGCAATTGCCTGTACTCCCTCTTATTTCCTCTTCATGAACGAAGTTGCAAATCAGACGGGTCTGAGTATAAAAGATGATACTCAGCTACGTGTAGGTATATTTGGTGCAGAGCCATGGTCTGAGGAGATGAGGGTCCGAATAGAGGAAGCTACAGGTATAAAAGCCTATGATATATATGGTACCTCTGAACTTAGCGGCCCTCTGTGTACAGAATGCCAGTACCAGGATGGTATACACATCTGGGCAGACCAGTTCCTTCTCGAGGTTATCGATCCGCAAACAGGTGAACCGCTTGGGGAAGGAGAGCGCGGAGAACTTGTCATCACAACCCTTTCCAAGGAAGCACTTCCGCTTATCAGGTATCGTATTGGTGATATCACAGTTATCAATAAGCAGCCATGCAAGTGCGGACGAACTCATCCACGTATTATGAGGGTTCTTGGACGTGCTGATGACATGCTCATTGTGCGTGGTATCAACGTATTCCCAGGACAGGTCGAATCTGTTCTCATGACCATTCCTGAAGTTGGTGAACATTTCATGATAATTGTTGACAGGATAAATGAATTAGATGTCATGAAAGTTCAGATAGAGATGACCGATGAAGCATTCAGTGATAAGGTCAATGACATCATCATTCTGGAGAAGAAGGTCGAATCATCACTGAAACATGTGCTCAACCTTGCAGTGAAAGTCGAGCTTGTTGAAAAAGGCACAATTCCAAGATCAATGGGCAAGGCCAAGAAAGTGATGGACAACAGAAAGTTATAAACTTTCATAGGGCATAGCTTTCAATAAAATTGCAGGTGTTTATATGGAAGAAAAAATCATCAAACAGATTTCCCTATTCGCAGAGAACAAGCCAGGCCGCCTTGCTAACATTGCAGCAAACTTCAGGAAGGCTGATATCAATATAAGAGCATTCACCATAGCCGAAGCTGGTGACTTTGGTATCATCAGAATGGTCGTGGACAAGCCAGATGTTGCACATGAAGTACTTCATGACGCTGGTTTTACGGTTTCCGAAACCAGTGTGTTGGGTGTGGAGATGGAAGACGTTCCCGGAGGACTTGGGAAGATAGCTGATGTCCTCGGTGGACAGAACATCAACATTGACTATGCGTATGCTTTTGTCACAAAGACTGAAAAGGCTCTCCTCATTCTAAGGGTCAGTGATATCGGCGCATCTATTCAGGTTTTAAGTGGCGCAGGTGTTAAACTGATAGATATGGCTGATATTCAGGAGATATGATTTCCTGAATATTGATCTCTTTTTTAATTTGTTTATATTTTATTATTGTTTATAAACGCCAACCACTAATATTTTATAGTACTTATTGTCATTCCCCTTGAAATGACTGATGCTACCGGTGCAAATGGGGTTCATAAATCGAAATCTAAAATAGGTGGTTCGCATACTACTATAATCGGTGGCCGGAATGGTAAAAAGATAGTCTCTGTGTTGAGCCAACATCCAAAAGTCAAAAAAGTAATACCTTCGGTGATAACTGTAAAAGGAAAAGGCAATTCTGGGGGTATGCTGACTGCCAGGGTACTAAGGCCTGACGACCGGGGAAATCTTAGATTACTTATTTCTCATGGTACTTCTTTTCAGGAACTGCGTATAATCACTACAGTTGGTAGTTTTGCAGAAGGGAAGAGCATCATGGAAGAGCTCAATTTATTATTGCTTGATGAGCAATGGTGATATATTATGTTCATTGGAATTGATCACGGTACGACTGCAATGCGCTTTGTTGCACTTTTTCCCGAATCTGGAAAAGTGCTGAAACTGGAGATTCCAAGAACTGAAGCTGCCGCTATGACCGAGTCGTATCTTATGTCTTTAATGGAGAACTCTTTTGAGATAAATAGTACTGATATCTCACTGATGGCTGTGACATACTCCATGGGTGATGGCATAAGAGATATTGAAGACATAAAGGCCGTAAAGAACAGGGGTGTCAAAAGCATAGAGGGAGCCGGTAAGAAAACAGGTGGTGGGGGGCTGGTATTTGATTCTATCAAGTCATCAGGTATCCCGGCAGTTGTTATACCTGGGATCCATGAAGGCAGTGATACAGATCCGCGTTTGAATATCTTCTCTCATTCTACAAGTCCGGAGAAAATAGGAATCGCATATCATGCATTTTCTAAAGGTTTTACTGATTTCGTTCTTTCTGATATTAGTTCAAATACTGTTACCTTAGGCGTTGCAGATGGAAAAATCATTGGGGCTATAGATGCGTGTATCTTTGCGCCTGGATTGCAGCATGGTCCTCTTGATGTACAGGCTCTGAGGGATGTAGATGCTGGAAAATTAAGCGCAAACGAGGCTTTTGTAAATTCAGGTGTCCTGAAGCACACTCCCTTCTCAGACCGGCATGAACTTCTCAAAGCTGCAGAAAACAAAGACCCGCAAGCAATTCTTGCATTAGACAGCATAGCACTTTTTGCTGCTATGGAAATTGCAGGTATGCAGCTTTTGCTAAAGGATTATGATTCAAAGGGTGTGGTCATCATCGAAGGCTCAGTTGGTGAGATTCCAGATGTTGTGGAAAAAATAGAGAGACACCTTGGTATAAAAGTTCATGTGCTTGACAGATGGAGCGCTGCTGTTGGCTGTGCCGAAATAGCAAGGGATATACATTCGGGTTCAAGGCATATTCTAGGTATCAATGTTAATTTCCCTGAATAATAGTTTGCTATTTCAAATTTGAAATTGTAAATTTCAAACGATGTATTTCAAACAATCAACTTCAAATATCGTTCTATAATATTTTATCATTACTTTAAAATCAACACAAGCTGCTCAAAAACTCAAAACCGTGTACATTTACCTTCTATATAGATAACGGAAACCCCTTTTGTTTTCAGTTTTTGCTGTATAAGGTTCCTTAACATATCACAGGTTTCAGTCGTCCCTTTGGAACTGATACTCATATCAATATCAAGAACGATCATGTCAGGTACAAGAGTTTTCACTGCACTGCGCAGATCCGGTGTCTTCTGTCCTCCTGTCATCGCAGCGATCTCATTCTGAAGTACAATAACAAGAATATCAAACCCACAGGTGACTGCATTTATAAGTCCGATAATGCCGGAGTGCGCAAGCCCGAAATCCCCGATAACTGCTATACCTTTTCCGGGGAATCCGCAGGCTGTGGAGATAGCACCACCAAGTGCGAATCCGGTATCTACTGCATTAAGCGGGTCAGGTGCTGTTCGAATTGAACATCCCATGTCTCCTGCAACCGGTTTAATATCATGCAGTACTTTGTAGAGTGGCATGAACGGACAATCATTGCAGATGGGTGTTGATCCTCGTGAGGCAATGGTCTGGATATCTGTATATTTCAAAACTTCATCCTTGTCGATGTTCTCAAGTGCAAATTCAATGTACTCTTTTTCAATCATTCCAACCGGTAGGTGTCCGCTCTTTTTTCCAAGAAGCCTGTTACAGGTAGTGAGGTATGATTCTATGAAAGCTTCACTTTCTTCTACAACGAGTACACGCTTGTGTAGGTTAGTGAACTGTTTCACAAGGTTTTTTGGCAGTGGTGATACAAGACCAAGTGCCAGATGCGAGTAACCTGAATATGCCAGTTGTGTGGATAGTATGTCATCAACAATTGATGATGGGTAGCCAGAGGATATAATTCCCACCTTTTCTCCGTTCATTGACATGCGGTTGAAACGGGAGTTCTCAGCTTCACGTATCAGAAGGGGTTCTGATTCAATATGAAAACGCTGGTGCTTTCCATGCATCGTGAGTTTCCATATGTTTCTGTCGAACATTTTTCCAGGAGTATAGATCTCTTTCTTTTTGATGACTCTGCTGACTTCGTGTTCATCCTTTTCCAGCCTGTCAGTAATTCTCATTATCACAGGAACTTTTGCTTCCTCTGAGAGTTCAAAAGCCCGATTAAGTGACTCGTAAGCATCTTGCGGTGTAGCAGGATCGAAGACAGCAGTTTCCGAAATCGCTCCGTAGAACCTGGAATCCTGCTCGTTCTGTGATGCTTTTGCCCCGGGGTCATCTCCTGCAAGTATAACAAGCCCGGCACCAATGGTGTGCATCATTGCTGTCATGAGGGGGTCAGCAAGCAGGTTCATGCCCACGTGCTTGACCAGCACCATGGACCTTTGTCCTGTGACCGAGGCTCCCAGTGAAGCCTCAAGAGCAGCTTTCTCATTGGTAAACCAGTGAATATCGTAAGTGTTGGAGCTTTTTTCCTTAAAAAAGAAATCTGCAACTGCAGTCATTGGATATCCGGCAACTGCAGTAATGAACCTTACATTGCTGTCAATGGCTGCAAAGTAAATTGCCTCAAGGCCGGTTATATCTTCGGTTTGTATCATATCTGTCATTCGAGTTGTGAATCCAGCGTGACTGATTCGTCAGGTCGTGCAAACCATGCCAGTGCTGCAAGTGCTCCTATAACGCCGTTGCCATCAAGCCAGATGTCAACGCTATTATCCTTTGCACACTGCACAGCATATTCCTTTGTGAGTTCCCTGCTGCGGCACTGTTTGCTGTACTTGTTCATCTTCCTGGCGTCAAAGTCTGCAAGGACAACCATTCCGGTTTCATCAGAAACACTGTACTTCAGGAGTGCTGCCTTTATACTTTCAAGCAACTCCTGTTTTGCATTCTCGTCCACGCATCCGAATTCCAGTACAGTGGACACGCAGTTCTGCGTCCTTGCAGATACAGGGAAAAGCTGTACAAGTGAGTGGGAGAGGTAAACGGATTCTATGCAGTCCAGTTCCTTTGCCATGTTATGTGTAAGGGTCCAGGTAGCACCCTCTTCCTTGGTGTCAGTGTCATCGATGCCGATGAGCACTCTCTCTCTTTTCGGAACTACGATGGTTCCCTTTGCAGCACGCCCGCCACCAGATTCGGTATAGTTGCAGCACAGCACCCCCTCAGCGAATGCCCTGCATTTGGTGGCGCCTACTCCGCCTCCGCCAAGTCCTGCATATGTTATATGAACCTCATTACCTTCTACAATGACCGATTCAATTCCTGCAGCCGCAGTAGATGGCTTAAGCTCAAGGGTTGATGTGCCTGTTTTAACAATGTATCTGATCATGTTCCCGATGGAACGCGTTTTCAGGATAAGCGGCGAATGTGAATAATGAAACTTTGACCATGCGGCACCGCCATAGCAGTTAGTATGTTCAACGATCTCTGCATATTCGTTGTTCCTGTCGCATATTGCATATATGCCCCTGTATGGAGTGGTATAGGGGTCATTGAGTTCAATCTCTTTCATTTGCGTGTTAATTGCCGGTCAATAGTTTAAATGTTTTGTTTGTGGTGTGGTGTTTACGTTAAAAGGACACTTTTTGAGGTTATCACATGTTTCTCATGCAGTCAAAACAAAACACAGATTTCTTAGTTATTATTAAATATCTGAAATTTAATTAAATATATATCTTAGTATTTTCTCTAATAAAAGTTATGTATTCAGAATTTAAAACTTTATATTTTGGTGTAGTCGGTTTAGTTTCCTTAATCTCTATTATACGTGTTGCCAAAAGTGTCAAAAGTGCCGCTTCTTACGGAATAACAGATACTGGAAAGCTTTTCAGGCATATTTCTGACTATCGGTTACCAACAGAATTAAAAGATCAATTAATACACAAAGTAGATGAGTTTCCCATTCCTGAAATCGGTGTGACCGATTTGCTTGCTCATATAAGTATACAGGAAGAGATATATCCTTGTATAACTAGGGGGAAGCATAAGGAAAGGAGATTTTCTTTATATCCTGATTTTAAAAGCGTTCCATCTGATTTTCCACGCTTTGTAGCAACAACTGATTTTGCTGTGAAAACAAATGCCTTATTGATACCTTCAAGAAGTACAATTTCCTATTATTCGATAACAAAGGTACATGCAGGTTTTCTTGAAGCTTTTTTCGTAAATAATAGGTTGACAGTAACTTTAAATGAATCTGTCTTAGGATATTTTGATTACAACAGCAAGAAACTATGTGATGCTGATGGGCATGCTAAAGCTTCTTTTGATATTCCGTCACGTCCAAGTTCTATAGGTCCGATAAAAACTGGTGTAGAATCCAGTGTTTATGCAGACGATAGAAAAATAGCAGATATTCTCCTGTTGCTGTCATCTAGCAAAAAAAATGAGGAAACAAATGCCTCTGGTCCTGTTAATAATACTAAATTGTTTGATGACCTGAATGTTCGGTCAGAATGGGAAGCTTATATGTTATTGGCATTTGCGATTTCAGAATATGCCTTTGCAAGAACAACTTTTGGTGTGCATACAAGGACTGTTGGGAATCATGGCTTAGCTTCACATCATCGCTGGTGAATACGTAATGATAATGCATTATTTCCAGAAATATGAAACAATTATAAAAACAATAGTTGTTTCACTTTTTTTGATCATTTTTTTCGATATAGGCGATCATCCTGTCTTTGCCAGTTTGAACAACATTATGCTTGCAAATGAGTTCCTTGGTTTTACCTGGAATGATCTATTTTCGTCTGCTGTCTATATTTGTTTCTTTTCCTTATTCATAATTCGAATATTGGGTGAAAAGATCAACCCATTGTTCAAACATATTTCTGAGCACCGCTTACCAAAAGAAATGAAAGATGCGGTGATAAGTAAGATCGATGATTTTGTTCCCTCTGGCTATGATGTGTCTGATCTGCTGAAAATGATAAGCATAAATGAGACTATCTATCACTTCTCTCAACAAACCTATTCAAGTGAGCGTATTTTTTCTTTATATATATATATATATATATATATATTAAATGATGGAAGGCCGGTTGTTTCTGATTTTGTCACGAAAACTTATTTTATTATCAGTTTCAATTCTCCATTTCGTTTCGGAGGGGGTGGCATCTCTTATTATTCTTTAACCACGATCAGTGCAGGTTACCTCGAAACTTTCTATTCAAAAAGAAGATTGACAATTTGTTTAAATGATCAGGTATTAGGTTATTTTGACTATACTAACCGGGTACTATGTGATTCGATGGAACTGCAAACGGTGTTTTTCAAAAAACCCAGGGTTTTGCTCTAGGTAATCATCATAGTGGTGCTAGGCATTATTACAGTGGTGCTAAGTCAAAGATTCGTGTGGACAACAGAACAATTGCAGATATCAATATTGCACCTTCGATAAAACCGAAGCTGATTGAGATGCTGGATCCATCAAAAGGAAATGAACATCAGGATCTATCTTTGTTCGAAAATCTCAATGTTGAGTCGGAGTGGGAAGCATACATGTTATTGGGATTTACGATTTCCGAGTATGCACTTGAAAGGGTATTTTTAAGCAAAAGTTCAAAAATCCAGTTGTAAAATCATCCCTTTTTTATCTGCATTAGTTTATCCATTGCAGAATATGCAGTAATAAGGACTGAATTTAGTGCTCTGGGGGCGTAGTTCCAGAGTTTGCAGGAATTTCAAAATGCCGGTTTAAGGTTGTATTTAGGATATGTGGTGTCATCTTACATATCCTTCATCCTTCAGACTAACATATCTTCCATCACCGATGACAATGTGATCCAGCACATCTATGCCCAGTAACTTACCACCCTCTACAAGTTTCTCGGTCACAGCAATGTCTTCCCGGCTGGGTGTGGGGTCGCCGGATGGGTGATTATGTGAGAGTATGACCGAGGCGCAGGACTCCATAAGTGCTGCTTTGAATACTTCACGTGGGTGGACTATGTTCGCATTCAGACTGCCGATAGATATGACTTCTTCGCGTATCACCTGATTTTTGGTGTCCAGAAGCAGTACCACAAGTCTTTCGCGTTTATGTTCTCGCATTTTCGGGTAGAGAAGCGAATAGACATCTGCAGGTGACCTTATTTTTCTTTTAGGTTCATCGCTAAATCCTTCAAGCTTGCGGGCAAGTTCAAAGACAGCGGCTATCTGTGCCGCTTTGGCATTTCCGATACCATGCATACGGGTAAGTTTAGAGATATTTGCCTGGCTTAGCTGCTTGATGTTGTACTCTGAAAATATACGGCTACACATGTTGATAACATTCTCTTTCTGTGATCCTGTTCTAAGGATGATGGCTAGAAGCTCCGCATTGGAAAGTGCTTCCGGACCATATTTGAGCAGTCTTTCACGTGGTCTCTCATCTTCCGGCATGTCATGGATAGTTATCTTGTACTCGTTCATTGCAATGGCTATAAAATTGTAGGATATAAATTATTCGTAATTACTCTATTATAAATTTCATTGAATCTAAAAAATGATTCCTATGACTTATCCTGTCTGCTATTTGCGTTGTGTACTTATACGATGACTTCTCATAAAGTCCTGACATGAAAGTAATTTGTGTTGCAGGTTACAAGAATTCCGGTAAAACCACATTGGTAACCCGTCTTGTTGATGCTCTTTCCAAAAACGGATCAGTCGGTACTGTAAAACAGATGTTGCACCATCGTTTCAACCCTGAGATTACTGATACGGGTAAGCACTTCGATGCCGGGGCAAATATAGTTGCTGCCATCACTGATACCGAGCTTGTGACCATTAGGCGGAATCCAACTCTTGAAGATGCCTTGAATTCACTCGCAGATAATGGTGCTGACTTTGCAATTGTTGAAGGTGCAAAGAGCAGTGATCTACCAAAGATATTCCTTGGCGACATTGAAGGTTCCGGTGAAATATCCAATATAGTAGTCCGGTTGCCTGCAAGATCAGATTGGGATATTGATGCGCTTGTAGAACTAGTTCTCAGCCAGCCGCAGTGGGTGACCCTTGATTCTCTCATCAGGAAGGTCCGCTCAAATCCTGATATCCGTTTTTCAGGGGGCATAGCAACCTTTACAGGAATTGTCCGGCGTGTGGATGGTAATGTGGAAACCACTGCCATTGAATTTGAAAAGTACGAAGGTGTTGCTGACAGGGCCATTGAAAAAATATGCCGTGACCTTAAGCAAAAGGACAATATCATAGATGTGCTAATCCATCACAGGACCGGTCTTATCAAATCAGGTGATGACATTGTATATATTGTGGTCGCTGCAGCCCATCGGAAAGAACTGTTCGAAGTACTTGCAGATGCACTTGAGCGTATCAAGGAAGATGTGCCCATATGGAAAAAGGAATTTACCATTGAGGGCGATTTTTGGGTTCACGACAAAATGTAAAGAGGAAATGTAAGGGTTCAGCCGGATTTTTATCTGTTCTTCAGTCCCATCTGCTCATCAATTTCTTCTGCGATCTCCTCAAGTTCCTGGAATATGCGCTCGGAGTCCTTTCTCATTTCCCTGACTGCTGCCTTGAGGCTTCCTCCGCGAAGGAAAAGTGCTCTTTTTTGCCTGTATATCAGGCCGGCACTAATGAGATTCCTTATGTGGTGGTTGACCCTTGAAAGATTTACATCCAGGTTTTCTGCAATAGCATCTGATGAAATCTTATCTTCACTCCCGGAAAGTTGTTGCAGCAGGTCAAGCACGATTTGTGTGGAAATGTTCTCAGTATCTCTTCCGGAAGATAATCCGAAACTGTTACAGAACCAACGGACGTCCTCCTCCAGTTTTTTCTCCCTTGGTTTTTCCAGATTGATCAGGATTATCTGCTGTGGCATATGATTTATCTATTTCTCTGGCTGTATATAAATCTTATGTACTTTTGTAGATATCATCTCTATAAAAGTTATTAAATCACGACAATATGCAACACATTTATATACAGGTTTGGCAATATTATTACTAAGTTAGCCGGGATTTTCCGGTCGTATGATTGGAGGAAATCAACATGATTATCAGGCCAATTGGTGAAAGAGTATTAATCAAATCTATCAAAAAGGCGGAAGTGACTGAAAGCGGGATCTATATCCCTGATTCTGTTCAGGAAGCAAAAAAAGAAGGTATTGTCGTTGCTGTTGGGACCTTTGAAGATGGAAAGGAACTTCCCTTAAAGAAAGGCGATCGTGTAATATATGGGGGTTACAAGAGCGATGAGATCGATCTGGAGGGGGAACTCCATATGTTCATTGATTTTAAGGATGTCTTGGCAGTAGTTGAGGAATAAAGAAGAATCAGAGGGAAGATACATGTCCAAACAGATAATGTTCGATGAAGATGCACGCAAAGCGCTGTTAAACGGTGTCGATAAAGTAGCAAATACCGTAAAGATTACACTTGGGCCCAAAGGTCGTAATGTAGTACTTGATAAACCTGGCAATCCTGTGGTGACTAACGATGGTGTGACCATTGCAAAGGAAATAGAGCTCAAGGATAAATTCGAGAACATGGGTGCCAAACTCATCAAAGAGGTTGCATCAAGGACTCAGGACAATACAGGTGATGGAACTACCACTGCAACCCTGCTTGCCCAGTCCATGATACGTGAGGGCTTAAAGAATATCAGTGCCGGCGCGAACCCGATTGATGTCAAAAAGGGTATTGAGAAGTCAACCGAGAAAATAGTCGCACACCTGAAGGAAAAAAGCCAGGATGTAAAGGACAAGGAAAGGATCCTGCAGGTTGCAACCATTTCAGCCAATAATGATGAGGTAATCGGCGCACTCATAGCAGACTCTATGGAAAAAGTAGGGTACAATGGTGTCATCACTGTTGAAGATTCAAAGACCATGGAAACCCACCTTGATGTAGTTGAAGGTATGCAGTTCGACCGTGGTTTTGTATCACCTTACATGGCAACAGATCATGAGAAAATGACCTGCGGATTTGAGGACCCCTACATCCTTATTACTGACCGCAAGATCAGCACCATGAACCAGTTGATACCTGTACTTGAGAAAGTAGCCAAGGAAGGCAGGTCACTTGTCATGGTGGCAAAGGATGTGGAAGGTGATGCCCAGGCCGGACTCATACTTAACATCATACGTGGTTCATTGCGCGTCTGCGCTGTAAAAGCACCTGGCTTTGGTGACGAGCAGAAGGAGATGCTTGAAGACATCGCAATCCTTACAGGCGGAATGGTCATCAGCGAAGATAAGGGAATGAAGCTTGAGGAATTCGCAGAGCACATGCTTGGAACTGCACGCAAGGTCAATGTTGACAAGAACAAGACCACTATTATTGAAGGTAAGGGCGACAAGGCTGAGATCGAGAAGAGAATGAAGCTCATCGAATCGCAGATAAAGGTCACTGATGCAGAGTTCAGGAAAAAGGAGCTCAAAAAGCGCCTTGCAAAACTTGGTGGCGGTGTTGCTGTCATTAAGGTAGGTGCAGCAACCGAGACCGAGCTCAAGGAAAAGAAGATGAGGATCGATGATGCCTTGAATGCAACAAAAGCTGCGGTAGAAGAAGGTGTTATCACCGGCGGTGGAATCTCACTGTTCCGTGCCAGCTCCGTGCTTGAAGGTCTTGAACTTGAAGGTGAACAGAATATTGGTCTTAAGATCGTTAAACGTGCACTTGAAGAGCCCATCCGCCAGATCTCACAGAATGCCGGAAAGGATGGTGCAGAGGTTATCGCACAGATAAGGTCCGAGTCCAATGACCAGTATGGTTACAATGCCAAGAAAGACATTTTTGAGGACCTCTTTGAGGCCGGTGTGATCGACCCGACAAAGGTCGTCAGAAGCGGATTACAGAATGCTGCATCAATTGCAGGCATGATCCTGACCACCGAGGCAGTTGTAACTGACTATGATGATGAGAAAGATGAGAAGACAGCAGCGATCATAATCTGATCGTTTTCTCATTTTTATTATTTATTATTGATTCCGGATGAAATACAAAACATGAAGAGGTGCATACCAAGGTCAAAGGTACTTTGAAACTGTATCCAGAACAAAAAGAAAGAACAGCCCGATAAACAACTAAAATCTGAATGTCCATAAGCTAAAAGGAGTGATTGTATGAGATTTGGTTTGACTAAAGTGACACCTACAAAAGGAGGATTGTGGAATCCAATGGAAGAGATGGTGCAGATGCAGGATATGCTGAACAACATGTTCAAAGAGAGAAGTTTTGGTGACAGGTGGTCAGAAACCGGAATACTGGCGCCACTTGTGGATGTAAAGGATGAAGGTTCAAGTATCGTGGTCACAACAGATCTACCGGGAGTGGAGAAAGGCGATGTTGATCTTGATATTAGTGATAACCGGATGACAATATCTGCAAAACGCAGTGCCAGTTCTGAAGAAAAGGAAGAAGGCTACTTGCGCAGGGAAAGGACCTACAGTTCCTTCTCAAGGACTGTTACCCTGCCGCAAGCTATTACGGCTGATGGCGCAAAGGCAAAGCTTGAGGATGGCGTGCTTACTGTAACTCTTCCAAAGATACAGATCGAAGAAAAGAAGAGAATACTCATCGAATGAGTTCAATTTGCATGAGTGGTCATGCCTGCAAATTAATAAATTTTGGGATATATTTGCAGGCATTTCTTTTTATACATAAGTCCGGGTAGTACCTGCCTTTAAAAAACGTATCAAAAGTGATTTAAGTTCATCTTTCGAAATTAAAGAATGGGATAATGGGATGTACTGTCCCGGGGAGTTTTTTACAATGGATCTAAATCGTTTCACACAGAAAGCCCAGGAAGCTGTCCAGGGCTCCGGTACTATTGCTGCAAGGTATAGAAATCAGCAGATAGATTGTGAGCATATGTTCCTTGCGTTGCTGGAGCAAAGCGGGGGACTTGTAACCACATTACTGCATAATATGGAAGTTCCTGTGGATCGCCTGAAGCAGAAAGTCGAGTCCCTGCTCGCAAACCTGCCACAGGTTTCCGGGCCTGGTGGTGAGCAGGTCTACATGACACAGACTATGAGGCGTGTCCTTGATTCTGCTGTGCAGGAAGCCGGGAAGATGAAGGATGAATATGTGAGCGTTGAGCATCTACTGCTTGGCATGGTTGCGGAGAAGGATAGCCATTGCGGTAAGATCCTTGCAAGCGAGGGTGTGACACGTGACCGGTTGCTTGATGCTATCAAACAGGTAAGGGGGAATAGGAGAATTACTTCAGAGAATCCGGAAGATACAATGGAGCCACTTAAGAAATACGGCATAGACTTCACAGAACTTGCCGCTCAGGGAAAACTGGACCCTGTTATCGGCAGGGACCAGGAGATAAGACACTCAGTTGAGATCCTTTCACGTCGCAGGAAGAACAATCCTGTGCTCATTGGTGAGGCTGGTGTCGGTAAGACTGCAATCGTCGAGGGACTTGCACAGCGTATTGCAAAACGTGATGTCCCGGATGCCATGAAGGAGAAGCGTATCATAGCTCTTGATATGGGTTCTCTTATTGCTGGTGCGAAGTTCAGGGGTGAGTTTGAGGAAAGGCTCAAGGCAGTGCTCAAGGAAGTTGCTGATTCTGAAGGCCAGATAATTCTGTTCATAGATGAGATACACACCATTGTAGGTGCAGGTGCCACAGAAGGTGCCATGGATGCGGGAAATCTCCTGAAACCGATGCTTGCCCGTGGTGAACTGCATTGTATCGGTGCAACAACTGTAGATGAGTACCGTAAGTATATCGAAAAGGATGCTGCACTTGAACGCAGATTCCTGCCGGTTTTTGTGGAGGAGCCTACGGTGGAAGATACGATTTCCATTCTCCGTGGTCTGAAGGAGAAGTATGAGGTCCATCACGGTGTGCGCCTGAAGGACTCCGCACTTGTTGCTGCTGCTGTTATGAGCAACCGCTATATCGCAGACAGGTTCCTTCCTGACAAGGCCATTGACCTTGTAGACGAAGCTGCTGCAAAGAAAAGAACTGCAATTGATAGCAAGCCTGCGGAACTTGATGAAGCTGATCGTAAGATTATGCAGCTTGAGATCGAGCGTGAGGCACTCAAAATGGAGAAGGATGCAGCTTCAAAGGATCGTCTGGAAGTCCTTGAAAAGGAACTTGCAGACATCAGAGCTGAATCCGATGCAATGCGGGCCAGATGGGGCCGCGAGAAAGAAGCCATTGCAAAGCTTGGTGCCTTGAAGCAGCAGATAGAAGATGCCAAGGTTCAGTATGAACTCGCTGAGAACGACGCCAATCTTGAACTTGCTTCCAGGCTGAGGTATGGCGTCCTCACTCCATTAGAACATGAATATAAGGAAGAGGAAAAGAAACTTCAGGGGATGCAGGGTGAGATGCTCCTGAGCGAAGAGGTGGGTGAAGAGGATATCGCAGAGGTCGTAAGCCAGTGGACTCACATACCGGTCACACGGCTCATAGAAGGCCAGCGCGAAAAGCTCGTTCATTTCGAGGATAATCTCCACAGGCGTATAATCGGCCAGGGGGAAGCCGTCAAGGCGGTGGCTGATGCTGTTATACGCAACTATGCAGGCATCAAGGACCCGAAACGTCCAATTGGAAGTTTCATATTCCTTGGTCCGACCGGTGTTGGTAAGACCGAACTTGTGAAGGCACTTGCGGCTGAACTGTTCGATAATGAGAATAACATGGTGCGCATTGACATGTCAGAATACATGGAAAAGCACACCGTTGCAAGGATGATAGGTGCACCTCCTGGTTATATCGGACACGAGGAAGGCGGGCAGCTAACTGAAGCAGTGCGCAGGAGGCCATACTCGGTCGTGCTCTTCGATGAGATCGAAAAGGCTCATCCGGATGTATTCAATGTCATGCTGCAGATCCTTGATGATGGCAGGTTAACTGATTCAAAGGGAAGGACCGTGGATTTCAAGAACACTCTGATAATCATGACCTCTAACATCTTCGGCGGTGATCTTACTGAACTGTTGAAGTCCGGTGAA
Source organism: Methanolobus psychrotolerans (assembly GCF_002243045.1). Classification (GTDB taxonomy): domain Archaea; phylum Halobacteriota; class Methanosarcinia; order Methanosarcinales; family Methanosarcinaceae; genus Methanolobus; species Methanolobus psychrotolerans. Next base: position 32,403 of record NZ_MBKP01000019.1, on the reverse strand, counting down.
GAGCTTTCCCGTCCGGAACAGGGGCTTCCTGATCAGGTAAAGGGTTCCAAAGTTGTGGATTATGCCACCTTGCAGTTGCGTGCTATGGCAGAACTTGGCAAGTATTTCAGGCCGGAGTTCCTTAATCGTGTTGATGAGATAGCGATCTTCCACACATTGAAGCCACAGGAGCTTGTAAAGATCGTTGACATCAAGGTTGCAGACCTTGTTGAAAGGCTCAGAGGCAAGCGTATCAGCCTTGAAATAACGGATGCTGCAAAAGTCTATCTTTCAAAGGCAGGGTACAGTGAGACCTTCGGTGCAAGGCCGCTGAAGAGGGTCATTCAGAATGAGGTTGAGACCCGGATCGCCAAGCTCATCGTTGCAGGTGAGGTGCCGGAAGGTTCCACTGTGCATGTGGATAGCAATGGTGCAGAATTGCTTGTTGATGTGAAGTCCGCAGAATAATCTACAAGATCAATAAAATATCGAATTAAAAATGAGGAGACAGGTTGCTTTATAAGCAACCGTCATTTTTACTTTTCAGTTTACGTACTTAAAATCCAAGTGCCATCCTTATAAGCACTATAAATCCTACGAAAAGGTCAAGGACTATTAATCCGCCAATGACCATGCCACCCAGTTTCAGGTACTTTGTGTCAAAGTCCAGTATTGAAAGGGCATTTTTCACTGAGTCCATTGTATCGTTGGCTTTTGAAAGGGTCTGTTTTGATTCTTCAAGGTTGGCGTTGACATTGTCCAGTATCAGGTCGATACGCGGCTGCTCCTCTGTTCTGACATTCTGGAGCACTCCATTAAGTCCGTCAAGCGTCTGAGGGATGTTCGTGCTCAGGCTATCAAGGAGGATATCGATACGCGGCTGTTCTTCGGTCCTGAAGGTTCCAAGTACACCGTTCAGTTCGTTGAGTGTCTGGGGGATATTCGTGTTCAGCGTATCAAGGAACATATCTATACGTGGCTGTTCCTCTGTTCTTAAATTGCTGAGCACACCATGCAGTTCATCCAGTGTCTTTGGGACGACACCGGGTTCTTCAACCCACTCATTCGACAGCAGCTCGTATTTCTTTTCCATTTTCAGGGATTGCCTGAAATAGAATGCCTTCTGGGCTTTGAGCAGGTCATAATTTCGCTGGTATCCGTCAAATTTGGTACTGAGGGATGCTGCAATCTTTGCACCATGGGGCTGCATCACAGACATTGCATATCCGGGTGATTTGCTGACAGCAGTTGCCATCCTGGCCATATCTACTGCGGAAATGTTTGCAGCTTTTGTTTTAATGCCGGTTGCAGCTGTTGCCGCCGTGGTTCGCATTATGGGCTGTGAACTTAGGTTCCTTACAGTCCGGTTGACTGTACTTGAATCTACATTTTTTGTTTCATCCTTTATGTTAATGATGTTAATATTGTCTTCCAGTTTTTCTTTGTCAATTGCGACGACATCACCGGCTCCAATATGCACATTGTTATCCTTTACATCAATAATATCTGTGATATTGATGTCGTCATTTACCACATCTATTATACTGATGTCAGTATCGATCATATTGGCAGCATTCATTACCTCGTCAAGGATGTTGCTGGCGTAGATGTTCTCTTTAGGTACCTTGATGGATCCGACTGATATCTCGTACCTATTTTCAGGATGGACTCTAATTATGTCTGATAATTGTGCTGTGATTATGTCCTTTCTAGAGATAAGTTTTTCAAAGTAGAGCTTATCATTGCGGAGCATTTCCAGCTGATCCCTTATTGAAGGGCTGAGTTCTGTAATTGAAACCGGTACTTTTTTCTTTGTGATAAAGAGTTTCTTTACTTCCTGAAGTACCTCTTCGCTCACATCAAGGTTATCGTCAAGTGATGCTAGTATGTCTTCTATCATCGGCTGTTCAATTGTGTTGACACGCTCGAGCACTTCCTTGGCATTATATATGCCTGTGGTGAGCACGCCTGGTTCCTGATAGAAGATGTCGTGGATCTCCTTATTTACAGCTGCAAGCCTTGCCAGTAGCTGGAATGTTTCCATTACATCATTGAAGTTGGTAATAAGATCCCAGAAATTAAAATCAAAACTACCTGTATTGCTTACTCCTTTCTCCTTGAGTTTGTTTTCAAGCCTTGTCTTTTCCTGTTTCAGGGAAGTGAGCCTTGCTTTTTCCTCATCCCAGAGGTCCGCTTCACTTCGAGGTGTAAGTCTTTGTATTGTAAGGAGCTCTTCTGCTTCTTTTAGTGTAGATTCAAGCTGCTCTCCCACAGCCTGTATAGTAGAACCGATCACTGCAAGTGCCATTCCTGCTTCTTCGGCTGCATTTCCTGCAGATTCTGCTGCATTTCCTGCCTGATAGATAGCTTTTCCAGCTGTATATAGACCACCTGTAGCAACACCAAGTACAACATCATACCATGCCATATTTTTTCCTCCTGTCCTTTCCTTTTGTTATCCAAAAGTGACAGGCCCCCCTGTTTACGTGTACCACTATGAAATGGATCGCCTATCCATAAATGTAGTCTCCACCCCGGATTACTTAAAAGGACTTCTTTAATTTTATAGGCTGCTTATAATATATACTTTGCCTATATTTTAAAACAGAGTATTCAGAAGTTCAGTTCTCCTTTTATTCCCTTAGTCCAAAGCTCCTCAAATTTCTCTTTCAGTTTGCCTGCATATTCCTTGTCGTATACTTTCAGTTCTCCGAACATCTTCTTTGGCTGTAGGGGATCGTGAATTGGTATGTGGGTAATGTATTCATCAATGAGTATGAAGTCATATTCACAGTCAAGAAGCTTTATCTCTATGTTCTTTTTTATCATTGTTCTGATCATGGGGTCCTGTATTTTTTCATATTTTTCTTTCAGACCAATTAGGAATATTTGTTCAGGGACAATGGTTTTTATTTTGATCCCTTTCTCTGCAGCTTTTATAAACTCCTCAATAATAGTTGGGATAAGCGTCTTTGGATCGATGCATTTTTGTTTTTGTAATATCTTCGTGATACTTGCCGGCTTCACATGCAGTATTTCTTTTTCGGTTTCATCCAGCATATGCTTCATATTCTTTATGATGTCTTCTTCACCTATCATGGTGGACCAGAATTGTATTTCGGTGTGGTCTGGCTGGGCAACATTTGAGAATCTGGTTTCCAGCTCTGCAACTTTTAATTTAAAATTCTCCAGCTCATTTTTTGTATCTTCTTCTTTTTTTGTGTAGAGGTTATTAAGGGCTATTGTAGGTTTGACTGCTTTGTACTTTCGGGGTCTTGATCTCTGGAACTCCACAAGTCCTATGTTATTTAGGTTGGAAAGCACTTCGTATATCTTTCCTACTGGTATGTCGGATTTGCGGGATAGTTCCTGAGCACCTGTTATTCCTTCTTTTAACAGGGTTGTATATGCAGATGCTTCGTATTTTGTTAATCCTAAATCCCTTAATGCCCTTTCATTGTCCATGTTTTTCACTCTTTGTTAGTTTTTGTACAGGTATGATCCTTATTAATATGTAAGTTAAAACAACTATAAAGATGTTTTTAATATGGAACTAAAACGCATATCTTAAACGGATATCTTTATATCTATTCAACCCATCGTCATACTTGTCGATACATAGTCTGGAATTTGTAGGGATAATTGAAAAGGTGTTTTACAATGGGTTCAAATTCAGCAAACTCACAAAAATCAGCATCTTCTGTGGAAATATTGAAAGCCCATATGGATGAGATGTCTGTTCGAAATCTGGATGATGACTGGATAAACGAAACAAAAATAAATCTGTCCTCATTGATGGAAGATCGGCACACAAGGATTGTTTCGGAAAAACTGGTCCGGGATTTTGAGGGATAAGGCTGTTTTATTAGTTTAATATTTATAATGTCCCGGTTTGTCGGTTTTTTACGGAGTGAAATCCTTATATTGAACTGCTGTATATACAATTCTCCCAGAATACATTTGTTTGAATTTTGCCTATTTATCCAAAATTTCTGGTCACTTATTATATTTGTGTATCTATTCGTTTCGAGTTATCATTAACTAACTAATGAATAATATGTCTGTTCTGTCGATATATCGAAAGACTTATCTACTAAAAACAATGTTTTACATATTGTGTACCATCAACAACACGCTTGTCGTGTCGTTAGTACCACCCTATCCAACCCCCAAACGAGGCATCCTTTTCAGGATGTCTCAAACCTTGTTTTTAATAACAACTATTAAAGTGATGGTGCACACTTTTTGTATTATGTGTTTCTTCTTTATTTTACCGGTCCAATTGAACCAATTTTAACTATTTATCAGTTTATTGAAGGGTAAAATCTTTATATATATTTAATAAGGTATTCAAGTTTATATTAAAACAACTATTATGGAGTTTTTTTATTATCATAATTAAACATAAGGAGTGTTAATCATAAAAAATATCTTTGAAAAGCTGGGTGTCTTCGTAGAAGACAATACGGTACCTATCGTATTGATAGCACTGCTTTTGATTATTATTTCTTTCCAGGGTGCCCAGTTGATCGGAATGGCTTCCGGTACAGACACTTTTGTAGATAAGGATTCAAAGCTCTACCAGAATTTTGATCACCTGTATCTGAATCTGTTCGGCACAGAATCCATTGTTATTATGGTGGAGGGAAGTGATGTTACTGACCCGGAGCTCCTGAAAGCTTTTGACAGGGCATACATTTCAGTTCAAAGAATTCCTGGTGTTATAACTGTAACATCCCCGTCAACTATTATAACAGAAGTCAACTATCAGATGACTGGCAAAAGTACAATTCCAGATGACAATGCAGTTATCGATGAAATTATTGATTCATATATGCCTGCTGTTCTCATGCCAGATGGCACGCATGCTGTAATGTCTGTGGTCCTTGAAGCCACAGCATCAGATTCTACTAAGGAGGAAATACTCCGGGAGACTGAGGTCTCTATAGGACTTGCAAATTTCCCTGCTGACTACAATATAATTGTAACCGGTGATCCGGCCTTCAACATTGCCATGAACGATGAAATGACCAGCAGCATGGGATTATTGTTGTTATTATCCATTATTTTGATGATAGTTGTACTTTATCTGGTGTTCAAACATGTGAGGTGGAGATTACTTCCCCTGCCTATAGTATTGGTTGGTATAATTTTCACGTTTGGGGCGATGGGTTTCCTTGGAATTCCTATGTCTATGGTCTCCATGGCGGCTTTCCCGGTTCTCATAGGTATTGGTATAGATTATGCCATCCAGTTCCATAGCAGAATAGAGGAAGAACTCGCACGCGGAAACACTGATGAAGAAGCTGTAATCGATACTATTAAACACACAGGCCCCGCAGTTCTGATTGCGCTTATCATTACAGCTCTTGGTTTCTTCTCTCTGTTCACATCTTCCGTTCCGATGATCCAGGACTTCGGAAAGCTTCTGATCATTGGAATTGTAATGTGCTTCATTTCATCACTTTTCATAGGAGTAACTATTCTTTACGGATTCCACAAGGTCTCTGAAAAGAACATACTTGGGAAATTAGGATTGAAGGGAAACTCTTCTAATAATGTTGTTATGGTGACAGAAGAGCCCCCTGAGCCAGATTTTCTTGAAAAGAACTTAAAAAGGATTACCACACTATCACTGAAACATCCATTCATGATTTTAGTCATTGCCGGTTTTTTCTGTGTGGGCGGACTTTACGTGGATACAATGGTGCCTATTCAGACCGACACCCAGACATTTGTACCATCGGATATGCCTGCACTTCTTGATATGAAACATATGGGCGAGATACTGGGCGGGGATGACCAGTTAAATCTCATCATAACGACTGATGACAACACTGACCCTGCTTTACTGGAATGGATCGATGAATTCTCACAACATGAAGTTGATAGCCGAAGTCACATATACGGATCATCCAGCATTGTGGACCTTGTAAAACAGGCGAATTCCGGTACCATCCCCCATAGTTCCCAAGAGCTCGTAGTTATATACGAGCAGTTTTCAGACACCCAAAAAGAAGCCTACCTTCATGGAAATACCATTGTTCTTCTAAATCTTAATATTGGAAATGCAATGAGTGAACTTGGCCTTGAAGGAATAGAGGTGATATCAGATCTAGTCGAAGAGGATATTCTCTGGATGGCCCCTCCTCCAGGAACAAGTGTGACTATAACCGGCAACTCAGTTGTTTTTGTAGAAGTCATTTCTGCTCTTACTTCTGGCCGGGTACTCATGACAATGATTGGAATAGTGCTGGTTTTCTTTGGTCTGCTCGTAATATACAGGGACTTCCTAAAAGCCCTGACACCGGTTGTAACCATGTTTATGGTTGTGGGTTGGTCAGGCGGGCTCATGTATTACACCGGAATTGAATATACTCCAATGACGGCAACGCTAGGTGCGCTGATACTCGGTGTTGGTTCGGAATATGCCATTTTGATGATGGAACGTTATTTTGAGGAAAGGGATAAAGGTGTGGATCCCGAAGCTGCAATGCAGGAAGCAAGTGTTAAGATCGGTAAGGCGATTGTAACATCCGGCCTGACAACCGTGTTTGGTTTCTCAGCGCTCATTGCATCGCCATTCTCAATAACAAGTAATTTCGGTTTTGTCACAGTTATGAATGTAGCACTTGCCTTACTTGCAACATTTGTAATCTTCCCGCCGGTGATCGTTTCACTTGACAAGTTCCGGGAAAAGAGGAGACTCTATATGACAGCGCTTAAAAAGAGCAACTTATCAAAAAAAGATGTTCTTAAGAACATTCTGGAGGCAAGTACCCAATGAATGTGAATTATAGGAAAATAATGAGCTTTAAAAAGTATACCATTCCGTTAATAATATGTATTCTACTTTCAGCTGGTTTTGTAGCTGCATCTCCTTCTGCATCTGCAAAAGAATACCTGTCTCCTACGTATGAATATACGACGAATTTCTATAACGCGTATGGAGAGCCGGACCTGTATGCCACTGTACTTGGTGATACGGAATTTGAACGTGGGGAAACTGTAAATCTAAATGTAGTGCTTTCAAACAGGGGTGTCATTTATGGTTTTAAGGCAGCCAAGGGCGTTGGCACATCTACAAGCCTGCATGAACTATCCCTTATAGAGTTACAGTATGAGACTCTCAGGACTACAGCTTATGGTGTGAAGGCAAGTCTGGTATCAACTAATAGCATGATCAAGGTCGACCCGGCAGCAAGTATTCAAACCCTGGAAGAATTATCTCCGGGTGTTCTCCCCGATGATCCCATGAAGTTCACGATAACCTTGTCGAACAATATTCCGGCAGGAATGTATATTCTGAAGCTACCTCTAAGTTACGAATATCAGAAAGACGTCAGGATGACACAGGGCGAAACCATAATACTGGGAAGACCCGACCTGGATCACATATCTTATTATGAGAATGTCGAAACAATTCTTCAGATCCCTATAATTGTCAAGCCAGAAGCCAAATTTCAGGTCACCAACGTTACAGGGTCTCTTATGGCTGGCAGTACCAGTGTTGTGAATATTACTTACACCAATACTGGTGAACTTCCTGCCGAGGATGCGATTGCAAGGATAGTAGTTATGAAACCCCTGAGCACCCTACGTTCAACAAGATCCCTTGGGACAATACAGCCCGGGGAGAGCATGACAGCTTCCTTCACAATAATTTCGGAGCAGGATGCAATTGAAAAGATATATGGTATTGACAGTGAGATAAAATATCGCAATGTAGACGGAGAAGATGCTTTCTCAGATAATATGAAGGTTGATATTGACCTTAGATCACCTGAAAGAAAACTCAATGTGACAGGACTGGCTCTTGCGGGAATTGTAATTATACTTATTGCATTGGTCTTTAAGAACAGAATGAAAAAACGGTCTAATAATAATTAAGAGGGATACTTATGATTAAAAAAATCGATTTAAAACTGGTAATTTCAGTATCAGTGATATTCAGTATGCTCTTTGCATTGCCTGCGGGCGCTGAGACTTTTGACATGAATCTGGAGCTTCCGGATTTCTTCAATTTTGATGAGAACTATTACACCGTTTACGGTGGTCCGGATGTGAGCGCTACTCTTGTTGGGAGCAATGAATACTCAAGAGGCAATGAAGTAGCCCTTAGTATTAACCTTATGAATAAAGGTGTAATAACAGGTTTCAAGTCAGAATCAAACACAAATCCAGTAACCACGCTTGAACAGAAGATACAGAAGACTGAAATGGGTTACGAGGCCCAGAAAACCACAGCTATCGGTATTGTTGGTGTCCTTACATCCGATACTCCTTATGTAAGAGTGAAGTCCGGTCCCCAGGAAGCAGGCACTCTTGCGTCTGGCGAACAGACCTCCGATCCACTTAAATTCAACATTGAAATATCAAAGAATGCTCCTGCAGGTGAGTATCCGCTTAACCTGACAATGTATTATGGTTATCAGGAAAATGTGCAGATAAATGGTGACAACGAAACAGATCTTGGTATCACTAACATGGAGGTTGGTCTCTGGTATGGTGTTGGTCAGCAAATCGAAACTGTAAAGGTCGTTGTAAAGGACGAGGCCAAATTCGAGGTTGTGAACGTGACTGGCAAGTTAATCCCGGGAAAGAATGGCTTAATCTATGTTGTCTACAAGAATGTTGGTGAAGCGAATGTAAAGGATGCCACTGTCAGAATAAGCGCCGGTGACCCTTTCAGTACCACTGATGACCAGTCTTTTATCGGTTCACTTGCACCCGGAGAGATGGCAGAAGCTGTTTTTAAGATAAAGGTGGATGATGCAGGTGTTGCAAAAACATATGCTATCAACAGTGAGATCAAATATGAGGATAAGGACGGGCACAGCAAGATATCCGATACTCTTAAAATAACAACTGAGGTACAGCCGGCAACTTCTTCCGGTTTTGGAACAGGTGTTTATGCAGGTATTGTTGTACTGATCATTGCAGTAGTTGTTGTGGTCGGTGCCAGAAAGTTCCTCGGAAAGAAAGAAGGAGATAATTAATTTCTTTTTTCCATTTTTATAGGGCTTAGTAGGTGATATCATCAAATCACTTTTATCATCTCTCCAGAAACTTGGTTTCACATCATATGAGGCAAAGGTCTATGTGGCCCTTGTGAAGATCGAGGATGCCACGGTATCAGCTCTGCATCTGGATTCAGGTGTTCCTAATGCTGCGATATATGGGGCACTCAAAAAACTGGAGAAAAAAGGTATAATTGAATTCCAGAATGCAAAACCAATGCGCTACAGGTGTATTCCCCCAGAGGAGGCCATTGCAAAACTTAAACGTGATTTTGAAGATGAATGTGATGCTGTTCTCAATGAATTGAATACTATCTATGGTGAATCTTCATGCGAAAAAACGGAAGAACTTATATGGACTATCAATGGTGTCCGCAATGTTACAGATAAGCTTATTCAGATGCTTGAAGGTGCACAAAAGGAGATCATGATACTCAGTTCTTCAACACCTTTCCGTAATATTGCAGAAAAGTATGCTTCACTAAAAAAAGATTATACTACAATTATTGGGATATTTAATAGAAAAACAGCTGAAGAAGGCGTAAGTCTTAAGTTTATCAGTTCATGCGAAGAAGAAGCCGGAAAGATTTTGAATATGGTCCCTCTTGCATCTGTAAGGGTAAATTGCATGGCGGGTTGCCCACTATCACTGAAAAGTTTTGTAATTGTTGTCGATGATTCGGAGATGCTTGTGGATATAATAAAAGAAGACGATGGTGAAACCGATCTGACTGCAGTATGGACCAACGGGGCAGAGTTCTCTTCCACAATGTCACATCTGCTAAATGCCAAATGGCAAACATCAGGGGAATATAATCCGGCTGAGAGCTATTAGTGAGCGTCCCCAGGGGTGTATTGTTTTGAAGACTTTTGAGATATCTGTTTCTTTTAACTTGTTCCTGTTAACGGTTGTAATGGTGTTAGCAATGCTCCCCGTTTCTGCAGTGGGTAATGTAACTTCAGATTTCAATGTTACTTTTTCACCGGACTTCGCAGTTAGTACTTCCAGGCTTGACCGTGCACCAGAATTCTCTGTGAATGTAAGTGAGGTTTCCGATATACTCTGGTATCTGGACGATGAATTGCTAAGCACTTACAATGATGTAAATACTTCTGGTTTTGTACCTTCTCTCTCAAAAACAGGGAACTATAGTATTAAAGCATTTATTTCCAATGGTAATGGAACTGTCTGGAACCAATGGTACTGGGTAGCCACATCTACTCCTTCACAGATAATTTCCGGGGGAAGCAAAGGGGGAGGATCTTCCATATCTATATCTTCCGGTGAGGATTACAATAATATTAAAGTAAAAGATGTAAAGATGCAGTTCGTCAATAAAGATGCAGTAACAAAATACTCTTTCCATGGGGGGCAGAATCCGATAGATTTGCTTGAATTTAAGTCCTCAGTAAATGCCGGTTATGTTAAAGTTACAATTGAAGTTCTGAATAACATGTCCTCGTCTGTTTCCAAGACTCCTGATAATACTGTTTATTGTTATGTGTATATTGTTCCTGGAAACACCGTTCTGGAAAATAAATTGAGTGATACTCGTATTGTCTTCCATATTGATAAGAGCTGGATAGATGAGAGCAATATTGATGTTGACTCTGTCCGTCTGAATCGTTTCAGTGATTCCGGCTGGAAATCGTTCCCGACAAAGGTCATAAACGAAATTAATGGAAATGTCACCTTTGTTTCAACAACAACTAAATTCGGATACTTCTCAATAACCGGGAAAGCCAATGAGAATCCCCGGGATGATGTCATTGTTGTGGATATGGGTGGCAATGCTGGGGGTCATTTGGCAAATGAAACTTTTGCTGGATCTGATAATGGAATATATGCAAAAACAGGGGATGAAGATGTGTTAAGCTCTCTCTTGAGGTCTATGACAGAACTATTTATAAAAAGAAATCCTGTAAATAGTTAAATTCTATTATAGGTGAAAGAATGGCATTGACTACCAATTCAAAAGTATGGAACATAATGTTCCTCATTTTTGTATCTCTGACTGCTTTTTTTGTGATACTTTTCCATTTTGAGGATCTGTTCATTGTTCTTGTTGTGGGCGGTATTCTAGTGCTGGTAACTGACAGGACTATTATTGAGTTCAATAAACGATTTGGGCATAAATCGTTATGGGCCCGGAGAATGTATGCAATCACATTTATAGTCATTGGTTTTGTTTTATTCAACTTGCTTATCGTTGGTCAGCTACAGGATATGGGCTCTTTGATACGCAATTCACAGCAGGAGTATGAAACCGGAAGTTCCACCATCTTTTCAAATTATGGGTATTTGTTCTCTTCTCCTGATGGGGGGCAAATGTTTTCAGGTGAGGATCTGAAATCCATTGGTGACTATATATTCAGTTTTCTTTCCTCCATAGTCTCAAAATTATCTTACTTTGTTTTCACCGGATTGCTTGTAATACCTCTTATGTTTCGCTTATATTTCTCAAAGAAGGATGTAATGGCAAGGGAATTGATAGATATTTTCCCTGTGAAGTATCAAGAGTGTGTGGATTTATCAATCTCGGATATTGGAAAAAGGCTTCGTGATTTCTTCTCTGCCAAGATCCTTGAAAGTATTATCGTAGGACTTATTTGCTGTATAGGCTTCTATCTTGCAGGTATAAAGGGCTGGTTTTTCCTGGGTGTTCTTGCAGGTTTGCTGAACATTGTGCCCTATATAGGCCCGATAATCGGTGCCATTCCTGCTGTGACCGTAGGCTTCATTGCCAGTCCGGCCACTGCTCTGTTTGCAGTCATTACTGTTATTATTGCTCAACTTGTGGATAACTTATATTTGATACCTTTCATGATATCTGGAAAGGTTGATGTAAATCCGTTGTTGAGTATTTTGCTGACTCTTATCTTTGCAGATATGCTGGGTGCTCTGGGGATGATTCTTGCAATTCCGATTTATATTATTTATAAAGTGGTATTAACTGAGTTTTATAATGAACTTTTGAAGATATATCATGATGAATGAAATCTTGCTGTTTCGATTGGATTTTGTTGAGATTCTAGTTTCACCAATTATTCAAATGTTGACAGAAGTAACTATTTAGTGGCGTAGTATGCCGTTTTGTATTTGAATGGTAAGTTAGATATACCATTTGTTCATAGTAGCCGCACATCCAGAGACTAATTTTTTTTAATAGGAGATACTACAATGAACAACGAATATATTCAGAGACTAGGAAAAGAACTTATAGATATACTTCAAATTAACACATCTCCGGTTGCTGTCCATCTGGTAAAAACGGACGAAGAAATTCCTGCAGGAATTAATCATATCGGTGAAACAACAAGGCACTGCCAGATGGTAGATAATGTCAGAAGGCTGGGTACCCAATTCTATTCTTTTCTTGATGACCAGATGTGTAAAGGTGGGGCTGCTGTCATGGGGCTAACTGAGATGAGTCCTAAACTTAAATCTGGTGAAGTTTACTATAATCTGAATCACTTTTCTTCTCTTGATTCTGCAAAGTCAACCATGGGAAGAGTTCCGATGGTGGAAGCAAATTCCATCAAAGCTGTTGTTTATTCACCACTTGAAAAAGTTACATTTAAGCCAGATGTAATCCTTATTATTGCCACGCCTAAACAGGTCATGGAGCTTTCACAGGCATTGCTCCATAAGTCAGGAGGTCGTGTTAATGCCGGATTTGCAGGTAAGCAGAGTGTCTGCGCAGATGGTGTTGCCTATCCATATCTTACTGGAGAGGCAGGAGTGACCATTGGCTGCAGCGGAAGTCGGAAATACACTGAGATACAGGACGAGGAAATGATACTGAGTATTCCCGTAGACATGCTGCCTGCAATGGTAGAGTCCGCAAAGTCCATGTTTGGTACTTACGCCTGTTAATTCATATAGATGTAATTCAGCACTTTCAAGTACTGAATTATCTCTTTTTTGATATTTTAAGTCTAACTCTTCCTGGAGTATGTTAGACTCAGGCTGCTTTATAATATCTCTCTTCTACATTTCCGGTTTCGAATATACTTTTTGATGACCTGAGTTTATCAATTATAGGGGCAAGTTCTACGCTCTTTATTCCAAGGGATGCGCATATCTGCCTGAAAGTACAGGGTCGTCTTAGTATGAGGTCATAGACCTCTTCTTCCAGATTTCCGTGCTTCATACTTGAGCGCCCCCTTTTCAAGCCTTTGAGCACCAGTTTTACCTGCTCCGTTCCAAACGCTTCATCGAATCTGGAGGCAATCTCCTTTAACCTTGTTTCTGAGACCGGGATGATATAATTATCTGCAGGTGGCCTGCTGATGGTTAGGATCTCTATTTCATCAGGATCGATTTCCCGGATGACTTCTATTAGTTTATTAATTTCTTTTTCGGTGTAATTTACAGGAAAATCAATTGTAGAATCAACAAGCATTACCTCAATTCCAAGCTTTGGGTGTTTTTTCATTTTTTTGATGGCCTTCAGTCCTTCGATGATATTCTCAAGCCTGATACCATCGGCAGGCCGGTGGATAGCCTTGAATGTATCTTCATAACCGGAGACTAGGGTTGCTACTATAAGGTCTGCTTCAGCAAGGTTTGAGCGTACGTCCTCTCTTTCAACAAGTGAAGAATTCGTTATCACACATATCGGCTGCTTACTGATTTTCCTTATGCCCATTATCATCTCTCCAAGTCCCAGGTTCATTGTAGGTTCACAGGTGCCGGAAAAAGTGATGTAATCAAGATTATCGATATTTTTGTGATATGTCCTGATACCTTCGATTACTTCTTCAGGTTTAACAGCTCCTTTAACATATTCGGGTCCTGTGACTTTATAGTCCACATGTCCAAGCTGGCAATACACGCAATCGAAATTACAATTCTTCTTTGTCCCGGTATTTTTTATTACATCGATTCCGAGTGATCTTCCCAGCCTTCTTGAAAGGATGGGACCGTAAATGATCCTTGAGGTCATAAAGTTACTTCCTGTTATCTATAACACTATGTATTATTCAGAGGTCTGCTGAATATCCTGCAAATATTTCCACGAAATTTTCAGGATAAAGTTTCATGATGGCACTTTTATTCTTTGTGCAATGACCGGCACCTATCAGTTGCATGTTCCTGAACAATTCATAATCCTGGGTATCATGCAAGCCGCCAAAGATGCCTGTGATAGTTCCAAAGGTAGAGGCAGTTTTTATTATTGAGGGGAGGCCAGGGTGTGCACAGCCGGTTATAATATAGATGCCGTCAGCGGAATCAAGGATCAAAGATTGTTCTTTAATCGAGTCTCCCAGTTCTCCGGTTGTGTATATGCCCTTGCATATTTCCTGTGGACCTTTGATTTCATGCAGGCTCCTTTTTCCTCTGGATTCCATCTCTTTTTTTAGATTGGCCGAAAAGCTTGCAGGAACATATATGTCTGCATCAGGGTTCCGATCAAGGAAAGTGGTCACACCGCCAATATGGTCCCAGTGCTGGTGGGACAGTACAAGACTGTCTATACTTTCTGGTTCTATGGCCAATCGTTCCATGTTTCTCAGGAGCAGGTGCCCATCCCATCCGGTATCGAACAGGATAATATTGTCCTCTGTTTCTATCAGGCAGGCAAAACCCCAGCCGCTCTGTAATCCTTCTTTTGCTTCATTGTCATAAATTACTGTCATTTTCATCTTTTCACCTCAAACCACACATCAATGTCATTCTATGATGCCGAACCTCTTTTTGAGATAATAGCCTGAATAGACGGCTCCTGCGGGGTTATGTGCAAGCACACGGTCCTTGACGATCAGGGTTGTGACCGGGGCGGCCGAATGTTGCGTGAACAGAATGTCGTGGCCGATGCACAGGCCTATGATTATGTTCAGTTGTGTGTCTTTATTCTTAAGAAGCATTGCCTGGCCAATGGGGTTGCAAGTAGGGTCGAAGGTACCTGGATGCAGTTTTTCAAGGCAGTATTCATCTTTGTCGATAGCAGAGACTTTGCAGCATACAGAATAAACGTCAAAGTCCTTTTCCAGTATCTTCTGGATTATCTTTGCTTCTTTTTCCAGGCCCACGCAAAAAGCAAGCCCAAGTCTTTTGCATCCCATCTCCTTAGCGTAGATGATTATCTCTTCAAGTCTTGTTTTTTGCATATAGTACCGTGCTTCTACAGCAGCCGAAACCTTCATGGATTCAAGTTCCTGTCCTGCATACTTGATATCATCGGTTATACCTGCACAATCCTTGCCTTCCCGGCATATTTTCTCATCACAGAGTGCACATTTCATTTTGATCACCATGCAGGCCCGAATGTTGCTTGCATATATCTGTATATTATCTCATATGAGATAAAATATGTATGTATGATGTACTTAAACAGTAATTTTTGACAAAAAACACTATGAAATTCTTCGAAGAAAATACATAAACAAATGAAATTACTCCACAATAACCTTTTTAGCATTGTTAACTAAAATCCAGATTGTTGCATTTATTCTTGAAGACAAAAATGGAAAAATTCGAGGAATTGTTGCGTCAGGGCAAACATTACGGAGCAAAATAGAACGGAAAAGAACTAAAGGAATGAAGACAAAAATATCCCTTGTAGAAGTTCATCTAAATAAAATACATATTCAGGAATAAACAACAAACGTATATTTATTTTAAATAGTTTTGTGGCTGCATGCTGCTTTTATACTCGCTAACCGGTCTTATGGGGCAATTTACAAATGCTCACCAGAAACTACATAAAAGAACATGATATATAAGTTACAATTTCATCTGACATGGCGTTAGATGATTCTCTATTACAATAATCACTCACTATTATAAAAATTCCAGGAGGATTCCCATGAAAGTAAAAATCACTGAAACCATTCTTCGAGATGCGCATCAATCTCTTATCGCCACCAGAATGCGCACCCGTAACATGCTTCCGATTGTGGATAAGCTTGATGAAGTTGGATATTATTCACTTGAGATGTGGGGCGGAGCAACATTTGATAGTTCCATCAGATATCTCAATGAGGACCCATGGGAAAGGCTGAGAGACCTGAAAAAACATATGAAAGAAACTCCGGCCCAGATGTTGCTCAGAGGACAGAACCTAGTTGGATACAGGCACTATTCTGATGATGTTGTGGAAAAGTTCGTTCAGAAAGCCCACGAGAATGGTATTGACATCTTCAGGGTCTTTGATGCTGTAAATGACATCCGCAACATGGAAAAAGCCATAACTGTCGCTAAAAAGGATGGAGCGGAAGTACAGGGAGCTATAGCCTACACCATAAGCCCGGTCCATACTATTGAAAAATATGTTGAACTGGCAACAGGCCTTGCTGAACTGGGATGCGATTCCCTTTGTATCAAGGACATGGCCGGTCTTATCTCCCCACAGCAGGCATATGACCTTGTAAAAGCACTCAAGACGGAGGTTAACCTTCCTGTTGATCTGCATTCCCACTGTACTTCAGGAATGGCACCCATGAGTTACACTGCCGCATGCAGGGCAGGTGTTGATATACTTGATACTGCACTTTCTCCCTTTTCATGGGGAACATCACAGCCACCTACAGAATCAATTGTGGCAGCTCTTGCTGAAACAAAGCGTGCAACCGGACTTGACCTTGAATTGATATCGGAAATATCGCAATACTTCAAGGATATCAAGGAACAATATCGCTGCATACTCGATCCAATATCAGAACAAATTGACACAAATGTATTGCTTTACCAAATACCAGGAGGTATGCTCTCAAACCTGGTATCCCAGTTAAAGGAACAGAATGCACTGGACAAATTTAAAGATGTACTCAAGGAAATGCCCCTTGTGCGTAAAGAACTAGGATATCCGCCGCTAGTCACACCTACAAGCCAAATAGTTGGTACGCAGGCAGTACTCAATGTGCTGATGGGCGAGAGGTACAAAGTAATTCCAAAAGAAGTCAAAGATTACGTACGTGGACTTTACGGAAGACCACCACAAAAGATCAGTTCCGAGATAATTGCAAAGATCATCGGCGAAGATGAACCAATTACCTGCAGGCCTGCGGATCTTCTCCAGCCGGAATATGAGAGGATGAAAAAGGAAGCAGAAGAAATGGGCATTATAAAAAAGGAAGAGGATATCCTCACATATATACTCTACCCGGCCATAGCTCCTGCCTTCCTGAAAGGTGAACTTGAAGAAGAAGACCTTACACCAATCATGGAAAAGAGACAGCCGTGTGCTACAGCAGACTTTTCCGGCATACCTACCGAGTACAAGGTAGAAATTGACGGAGAAATATACACTGTCAAAGTAAACCCAGTAGGAGGTGCGATAAAAGTAGTAGAGGACGAAAAGCCTACTGCAGATTCTGTGCCCGGAGCTGTGACAAGCCACATGCAAGGAATGGTACTTTCCATAAAGGCCAAAGTCGGAGATTGCATTGAAGAAGGCGACACCGTCTGTGTCATAGAGGCTATGAAAATGGAAAATGCAATCCATGCACCACACGGAGGGACTGTCAAAGCAATACTTATTGCAGAAGGTGCTCCTGTGAAATCCGGTGATGTACTAATGAGTATAGAGTAGGTGAACAGTTATGTTCAAAAAAGTACTAGTCGCCAACAGGGGCGAGATAGCGATACGTGCAATGCGTGCATGTCGTGAACTTGGAGTCCAGAGTGTAGCAGTGTATTCAGAAGCCGACAAGAATGCTCTTTTTGCAAAATATGCAGATGAAGCATATCATATCGGCCCTGCCCCATCAAGCCAGAGTTACCTTAATGGTGATAAAATTATAGAAGTAGCACTTGAATGTGGAGCAGAGGGAATTCACCCAGGATACGGATTCTTATCTGAGAACAGTAAATTTGCCCGCAAGTGTGAGGAAGCAGGAATTACTTTCATAGGTCCTTCAAGCAGGGTCATTGAACAGATGGGAAGCAAAATAGCTGCCAGAAATACTATGATCAAAGCAGGTGTGCCTGTAGTCCCAGGGACCAATGAAGCTATATCAGACCCTGAAAAGGCAGCAGATATTGCAGATGGCATTGGATATCCCGTTATAATCAAGGCATCAGCAGGCGGTGGCGGCATAGGAATGAAGATAGTACATTCCAGGAAAGAATTCCACAATGCCCTCAGTTCCATACAATCGGTTGCTGAATCAGCTTTTGGCGACTCGACTGTTTTTATTGAAAAATATGTAGAAGAACCAAGGCACATCGAGTTCCAGATACTTGCAGATAAATATGGGAATGCGGTGTATGTTATGGAAAGGGAATGTTCGATACAACGCAGACATCAGAAACTGATAGAAGAAGCACCTTCTCCTATAATGACGCCAGAACTTCGCAAGCAGATGGGAGGGACTGCAGTAAAGGCAGCAAAGGCTATTGGATACGAAAATGCAGGAACTGTTGAGTTCCTTTATTCAAAAGGTGAGTTCTACTTCCTGGAAGTCAATACCAGACTGCAGGTGGAGCATACTATCACTGAAATGATCACAGGTATCGATCTGGCAAAACAGCAGCTTCATATTGCTTGTGGTGAGGAGTTGCCTTTCAAACAGGAAGATATCAGCATCAGAGGATGGGCGATTGAATGCCGTCTTAATGCTGAGGATCCGCTTAACGATTTCGCCCCTTCTCCTGGTAAGATCAGAAGATATCGTTCCGCCGGTGGGCCGGGAATCAGGGTTGACAGTGGAGTTCATACAGGATATACCATTTCACCTTACTATGACTCTATGATATCAAAACTCTCTGCCTGGGGAAGTGACAGGAACGAAGCCATCGACAGGATGCAGCGCGCACTTTATGAATATGTTGTCGTCGGAGTCACAACTAACATTGCATTCCACAAGGCAGTTATGAGGCATCCTGCCTTCAGAGAAGGAAAACTTACAACTCATTTCATAGAGGATAACAACATTATAGAAGATGTAAGAAAGGTTGTTGTGGAAGATTCTGCCAAAGGAGCGACCCTGGCTTCAGCACTTGATAATAAGGACCAGAAAATAGCTGCAGCGACAGTTGCTGTAAGTTCATATGTAAGTGCTGCCAAAAAACAGACAAAGTAATAAACATTTGACAACATAATAACATAGATGGGCAGCAACATTTGTATGGTGGAATGCCTTTTGAATGACAACAGAAAAGAGATCATAAGGTTGCTAAGACAATCTGAAGGAAATCCAGTATCCGGCCAGGAGATTGGAGTAAAATTGGGTATAACCCGAGCAATGGTCTGGAAGTATATAAAAGCCCTCCGAAAAGACGGATATGATATTCGATCTTCTCCAAAGATAGGGTACATACTTGATGCATATCCTGACAGAGTAGATCCCGATGAATTGAAAAAGATAATGAGGACAAGCCTCATCGGAAATGATATCCGGTATTATTCAGAGCTTGACTCAACTAACAATACGGCACGGGAAATTGCACCCAAATCCCCGGAAGGTACTGTAGTCATTGCAGAAACGCAGAATAAAGGTCGTGGACGCATGGGCAGTGAGTGGCAATCAATTCCCGGTGGCATCTGGTTATCACTTATTCTAAAGCCATCCATACCACTTGACAATGTATCAAAGATAACACTTGTTGCAGGAATTGCTGTGACGACAGCATTAAGGAATATAGGAGTTGATGCACGCATCAAATGGCCAAATGATGTACTTGTCAAAGGTAAGAAGATATGCGGAATACTTACAGAAGTAAGTGCTGAAGTGGATAAGGTCGATTATATTATCCTCGGGATCGGCATCAACGCAAACGTCAAAATTGCAGACCTTAAGGATGAAATCAGAAAGAATTCAACAAGTATTGCTAATGAGATGGGGAATCCAATTGATAGAACAGCTTTTGTTGCATCCCTTCTTTATGAACTGGAGCAGCAGTATATAAAGTTCAAAACACAACAATTCACCAACATTGTTGACGAATGGATTAACCTTTCCGACACTATTGGAAAGGAAGTTAAGGTCACAACACCAAGCAAACTCATTGAAGGAAAAGCTGTGGGAATTACTGAAAAAGGAGCACTGGTTGTCCTTGACAGAAACAACAAGAAACAGGAAATCATTGCAGGAAACTGTCGTTACAGATATTGAATTAATGAAGTGGTCTTTTATGTCATACCGGAAAAGAAACTGCAGTTTTATCATTGCGTTTCTCCTTTTTTTTTCAATTATATCCTCAGCATACGCAGAACCTTTACTTATAAATGAATACAGTGCGCCGTTCATTGTAAAAGGACACGATAATCTTTTACTTATCAATGGGACTGGAATATTTCTGACAACAGGAGATTCATGGGATTTTTACCAAGGATATGTTTTTGCTGTGAGAAGTGTGAACCTTGAGCAGAAGCAAGTATGGGTTAAACTCCTGCATGAAGATGAGCTACTGAAAGAAGCCATTCTGTCAGAAGGAGATAGTTTTGTCTATTCGAAAGAAGAAGAAATACTGAATATCACAGTAGATACGATATATGCAAGCACCAGTGGTGAACTCATTACATTCAAATCAGTATACCAGTATCAGGATAGTGATCTTCCAGAACCTGACTTTGCAGAAGAGGAAAATGACTATAACGACAGCGATGAAAATGTATTGCCTGGAGATGATATTAGCAGGCAAACAAACGGATTCACAATATTCCAGACATTTGCAGGCATATCACTTATAATGACATGCCGGCGTTTTTTAAATTGAATTAAAAGAAAGAAAGGGAGATCAGAATTTCAGATCCCCTTTCTCCATTAATACTTTAAGGTCCTCAAGGCTCAGGCGGCCACTCTTCTCCAGTTTCTCTTTGGCGACAACAAGATGTTCTTCCTGCTTCCGGTCATCTTTTTCAACCTGGATGTCATTGAGTTTCTCAAGGTATATGCCAAGCTCATCCCTGAGCAAAGCGATCTTGCTCTTAAGAGGATCTATTTTTTCCCGGAGAGGAGCCGTGACAGAATATTTTTCAGATATCTGCAAGTGCGCAGTATCGGCAGCTTTTCTTAATTCATCAACCTGATTATAGAGCCCTATCATCTCAAGATGGTGTTTCTGAGATTCCTCTGCAAGTTTACCAATCTCATTTCCAAAGTCATCCCTTGATTCAAATACATCTTTTGAGGCATCATATGTCTTCATCAATTTCTGATGGATATCATTTGCATCAAATGCCGCACCAAGGCGCTCTTTGAGATCTAGCAACCTGCTGAAAACATCAATCTCATGTTTTAGCGGGATGTCAGCATTCAGGAAAAGGTCAAGGTCTGCAGCATAGGCTTTTGACAGTGTTTCAACACTTCCCTTGGATAACTTATTGAGATCATCCCTCTTTGTTTTAAGTTCATTTATATTATCTGAGAACATGCGTGTCTTTTCATTAGCTTCATTCCTTGAGGACTTCAAAGCAGCTATCCTTGCATTGATAGAGTCCCTCTTAGACTTGGCATCGCGGGCCTTTGACATCAGACTTTTCACCTGGGAATTAAGATTATCACGCTTTTCTTTCAAGTCATCAGTGTTAGTACGATGCAACTTGAGTTCCCTATAGATAGCCTTTAGCTCACGTTCATTATGGGATATCTGAGTCCGAAGGTCATTGACTTTATTCTTCAGGTCCTTCTCACTTATTGAAGAAACATCTACATCCGTCATACTTTCACCTCTTCTGCATCAGCAACTACCGGCTGTTTTTCCCAGTACTGTAATGCCTCTTTGTGACTTTGTATCCTATTCTCCAGCCATTGGTATCTTGGAGCGATTTCTTTTATATCCCCATCTAAAGAAGACAAGGTATTATTATAGCTCTCTTCAGAACTATCAATTGAACTGAGTTCCATGTTTGAAGTAAGAGCATCCTTTATCCTTTCGTTTACAACAGCAAGACGGCTTTCAATACCAGATGTTTTTAAACTGAGGGAAGAAATGTCTTGCAAAATGGACTCGGCCTGCTTTTGCTCCTCTTCCGGAGCCAGTGAACCTTTTAATTTTGAAAGTTTATCTTTGACAAATGACATCTCTCTGGAAAAATCACTATTTGAGACCGAAGAATCCAGATCATCCAGCAGTTTTTCTGCCTGGTGGTAGAACAACTGTCTTTTTTCAGTCAGTATCTCTACTTTTTCCAGAGCATTTTCCCTGTTATTTTTAGTGGACTCAACGCTATCCTGTAGTGTTTTCATTTTGTTCTCAAGTTCATTGAACTCAGAAGCATATTCATTTAAGAATTTATTATGCTTCTGCATAACCCCTTCAATAAGCTCTTTTCTGTCAAAGGTATTTAGCGCATTGTTCTGTGCGCCCGAAACCGCAATCTCGTCATTCATAATAAAACCTCGTAGCAATTATATCCTGAATATCTGGGCATGTGCTACATCATTTATAATCTTTACATTATTAGTATCTACAACCCCACATTTAACAGCACAGGAAACTGCCTTTTCACCAAATATATTGACATTTGATGCCTTTGATATTATGGCAATTGCATCTTCCTCTGATATGATAGAGCCTTTGTAGAATTCTTCTGTTATTGTAACAGTAATATTGCCTTCTTTAAGCGTCTTTCCTATCAGTTCCCTGTCACACAGGGCAACGATAGTGCTGCTGCCTGATTTGTGAATCTTGATATACATGTGATCACTTCTTCAAACTACTTTTACATGCTCTTTATCGGGTTTAATCAGATCACCGGAACGTCTCATCTTGGAGATTAACTCTTCTGCATGTTGCCTGTCTATCTGCTGATTCTGGGCTTCGGTATAAACCTCTTCAAGCGGCGCTTTTCCCCCCGGATGCTTTTCACCGACCATTTTAATGATCTCCCTGATCACCTTGATCTTATCCCTCTGGCTTTTACTTGTACCGGAAGCTATGACATCCACATCAAATGCCCCTGTGTCAGGATCAACGCCAACCTGACGAAGACAGGAATAAACTATCCGGGTCGCCCTTTTTGCATCCTCGATGGTTGCAACGTTATTAAGTCGCAGGCGTGCGCTTGCCTCGGCAAGTCTTACAAGGGCCTCGAGCTGACGTGCAGTAACAGGCACCGGGGCATCTTTTCCCTCTCCCATCCTTCGCAGGTCCATGTAGAACTTGACAAGATGGTCACGTGCGTCATCCTCCATTACCGGAAAAACATTCCTTCTGGAATAAGCAATATACTTCCGGAGCTTATCGGCCTCTATGGTTGGTTTGATAACTTCCATATGGTCATCTACCTGTTCCTGGGTTATGGCACTCGCGAGCAGGTTCTTACGTTGCTCGGAGAGCTCACCTGCATAATGGGACTTTAGGATGTGTTTTGCTATCCTTGAGTCCAGGTCCTCATTGGGAGTATCCAGAAGAACGAATATCATATCGAATCTTGATACCAGGGCAGGTGGCATGTTTATCTGCTGAGCGATACCTTCATACCTGTCAAAACGCCCGTATTTAGGATTGGCGGCACCAAGAAGGGCACATCGTGATTTCAATGTTGCAAGTATGCCTGCTTTTGCAACACTTATGGTTTGCTGCTCCATTGCCTCGTGCAGTGCACTCTTATCTTCAGTGCTCATCTTATCCATTTCGTCAACTGCTGCAATACCCATGTCGGCCATAACTAGAGCACCTGCTTCCAGTGTCCATCGACCATCCCCCATATCGTCACGCACTGCTGCAGCAGTCAGACCACTTGAGGAAGCACTCTTACCGGATGCAAAAACACCTCTTGGGGAAATCTTTACCATGTAGCGGAGCAACTGACTTTTAGCAACACCTGGATCACCTACAAAAAGAATATGGATATCCCCACGCACCCTGGAACCATCGGGAAGATGTTTTGGAACACCGGAAAATAGTTGAAGGGAAAGAGCTTCTTTTACGTCCTCATACCCATAGATAGAAGGAGCTATCGACCCTATCATTTTACTGAATAATTCCGGGTCACGACTCAGAGCAATTATTTCTTCTTCCTCTTCAGGGCTTATTTCAAGCTCGTCAAACACCTGGTCCATGTATTCGATGGAATTGGCCTGTACGACCAAGTCATAGAATGGTGATTTACCCTCTCTGGTAGTTCTCTGGTGAGAACGCAGAACCCCATTGATAATTACACGATCCCCGGGCCTTACAATACCGGCAAGATCATCCTCTGCGTCCACATCAAGACTCTGAGGTTGTGAACCGCCTTTGAGGTTCTCAGGCGATTCTTGTACCTGGAGTTTTTGGGCATCTATAAAGACAGACTGGTTGATCAGTATTTTAAAAGGACCTTTCCTTCCACATGTTTCATTCTCACACTCAACAGGTTCCACAAATTTGAGCTCATTCTGAGGGACCATGGTCACGTGCTCACAACGCATACACTGAAATGCAGCGTTAAGTACCTTCGGACGAACTTCCGTTGCCTTACGTATCATACCCTCAATAGCAACGAACTGCAGCAGATGTTTACTGCGAAGGTCCCTGTTAGGTATCTTATTTGGTATCTTTATAAAACGAACCTTTGCATCATCCAGACTTTTCTCCACAGGAAGGTCTATCTGCTGAAGTGCATTGTCTGCACTGGGCAGCACCTCATCCGGATTGAAAAGGAGTTCACTGGCAATTTCCCTATCAAATACTTCCAGATCGGAGAAATCAACTTCCAGACTACGCTGATCAGGATAATTGTTTGCAAGTTGCAGAACACTATCCCAATAATACTTTTTAAGGAACATTATGAATTTTTCGTCCCACTTACCTTCAGTCATGTTTACACAGATAATTAGTTAAAAATCATTTAGGGAATCCAACATAGCATTCAAATGATATGAACATTTCGAAACATCTCTTATATGCTATTATTATATGCAATTATTATATGCTATTATATATGATATTTGTCATCCTGCTCACATTCGTTATCATAACGTCTCTGGACCTTTCGCAGGATACCATGAAGTGTATGAACTTCACGGGAAAGCAGGCATGCTCTTCCGAATATTCTCTTGAGCATCAGTTTGGTCTTTTCCCTTTTGTGCACCGGGTAATCAATATCATCAATCAGCTCTGAAAGATGCTCATACAGTAGCCTCATGTCAAGGGAATCTGCCAGAGGTGCATCACCACCTTTGAGGTCACTGAACTCATAAAGGACAACAGCCACTGCATGGGATAGATTCATGACAGGATAGACATCTGATGTGGGAATTGTCATTATGAGATCACATAGTTTCAGTTCCTCTTTATTGAAACCATGGTCTTCCCTTCCGAAAAGTACTGCTACCCTGCCACTTAGACCTGTAAGACGTGCCTTCACCTCTACAGGAGAATATCCGGGAACTCTCCAGTGAAAGTCAAATCTTGAACCCGCTATACCAGTAGTACCTATTATAATACTGCAGTCATCGATAGCCTCTTCTAAAGTTGAAACTATTCTCGCATTATCAAGTACATCCTTTGCATGCGAGGACATTGCCCTTGCTTCTAACTCAAGCTTACATGGATTTACAAGCACAAGGTCCGAAAAACCAAAATTTTTCATTGCCCTTGCAACAGAACCGACATTTCCCTGATACAGGGGCTCAACAAGTACTACTCTGACATCCATATGAATGATACAACCGATTATGTCTTTTGTGGTTTGAACTACTTAAGCGTGTGACGACATATAAGGTTAATTAGCCAATGATGACTTGTTGTGTGGGATCTGAGCACAACAACATGCCTCCCGATATAGGTTTCCGTGATGAAAATCTTTAAATATCATTGACACCACAATCATGCAAACCAAACCGGTTACTTATAAGTAAAAACAATCTCAGTTCTTGTAGTAATTATAAGCTTATTATTGTATCAGGAGAAAATTATATGGCTATGGAGTATTTTGCAGGCGTAACTGACGCCTTAAGACTTACATTTGTGCAGGTTATGATTATGGCAAACCTGTCCATTGGTATTTTCATTATAGGAATGTATATAAACATAAAGAAGTGGGGAATGGGTTCCACTGGCTACGGGCAGGCACCTTCAAAAAGCATTTTAGCCTTCCCTAAGATGCTCATGTACCAGATGAGCGAGCATGCTCATGTCCACAACCAATCCGTTCTGGAAACATTTATACTTGACATACTTTTCCAGAGAAGGATCCTGAGAAGAAGTCCTCTCCGATGGTTTATGCACTTCACTATTTTTGTTGGCTGGATGGTTCTTTTTGTAATGTCCCTTATGATGTTCCTCGTGGAAATGATCCACATGGTAGGGGAAAAAGCAGGAATCCACTCATTCCCTGAATTCATGAACCCGGAGATATTCAGAGAGATCCTGTCCGTACCAAACGACATCTTCAGTTACATACTGCTTGTAGGAATTATAATAGCGATCTACAGGAGACTCTTTGTCGCAAAGACAAGAGAGGCCACAATTGCATACGATTCAGTACTTCTTATCGGACTTACCGTAATCACAATCTCAGGGTTTGTCGCAGACGGGATCAGAACCGGCAGATTCTGGGGATTTGAGATGCCTATTGAATGGGCACCACCCATGGCACTCTTCCACGTAATTATCTCACTGCTGTTCTGTATCGCATACATCCCTTTCAGCAAGTATATACACATGATAGCAATACCACTCGCACTCCTTGCAAACAAGGGAGGAGAATAAAATGGCAAAA
Organism: Methanolobus psychrotolerans; assembly: GCF_002243045.1. Classification (GTDB taxonomy): domain Archaea; phylum Halobacteriota; class Methanosarcinia; order Methanosarcinales; family Methanosarcinaceae; genus Methanolobus; species Methanolobus psychrotolerans. The sequence goes on along the minus strand of NZ_MBKP01000019.1, from coordinate 5,807 downwards.
CGTGAACCTTCCATTAATACAGAGAACTTTACAGCAGTCCAGCTTATGGAACTGGATTCATGCAGCCGCTGCGGCGAATGTGTGGACTGGTGTCCTACATATGACGCATCCGGAAAGAATCCCGGACTTGCACCAAGGGATAAGATCCTCAGATGGAGAGAGTATATGAACAAGTCCTACGGACTTCGTGCAAAGCTTTTTGGCCCAAAGGAGATCCCGGAGGAGGAGATCGAGCAGTTCAAGAATGATGTGTACGGATGTACAACCTGTGGAATGTGCGCCACGGTCTGTGAATCCGCGATCAACACTGTCGAACTCTGGGAATCCATGCGTGCAAACCTCGTGAAGCGTGGGAACGGCCCATACGGTAAGCAGGGTGCTTTCCTTAAACTCATTGGTGAGTACAAGAACCCGTACATGGCTGACAACAAAGACAGGACCAACTGGTTCCCATCAGACATTAAGATAGAAGATAAGGCAGAAGTACTCTATTTTGGTGGATGTACTGCAGAACTCAGGCAGAGGAAACTTGCACTTGCAACTGCACGTGTACTTAACAAACTTGGAATCAAGTTCACAATGCTTGGGGAAGATGAGATCTGCTGCGGTTCAGCACTTATCAGGACAGGACAATATTACATCAATGATATCGCAAAGATAAATGCACAGAAGAACATCGATAACATCAAAGCAAAAGGTGCAAAAATAGTGCTCTATGCCTGTGCAGGATGTTACAGAGCTTCAAAAATCGACTGGCCAAGGCTCACAGGTAAGGAACTTCCATTTAAGGTAGTCCACATTACAGAATTCCTGCAGGACCTAATCGAACAGGACAAGATAAAATGGGAGAAGTCCATTAACAAGAAAGTCACGTACCATGACCCGTGCCACCTTGGACGTCACGTCGGTGTATTCGAGCCACCAAGAGCTGTTCTTGAAGCAATTCCTGGTATCGAGTTCATTGAAATGGAAAGGATCGAAGAGAACCAGCGTTGCTGTGGAGCAGGTGGTGGTGTAAAAGCAGGTATCCCAGACCTTGCACTCGGCGTTGCCTCAACACGTGTTGAAGACGCTCTTGCAACAAGTGCAGACATCCTTTCAAGTGCCTGCCCGTTCTGTAAGAGGAACCTCAGTGACGGAAGGGATGCAATTGGTGCAAAGGAGCTTGAGGTCGAAGATGTCATTGTACTGACTGCAGAAGCAATGGGGATCGATCTTAGCGACACACCGGCAGAGTGATCTGATCACTCTCTTTTTTCTTTATTTTCAGGGCAAACTGAATATACCTATTAGTACAATTTACTTTCCTCATGCAAATCCCTTATGAATTACTGGGCAAAATATTCGTTATACTTGCTGTAGCCACACTGGTTGTGCTTGGAATAGCGTTACTGCTTGGAGCCTACAGTTTCAAGAAACACAAGGTACTGTTCCCTAATTTTGTTCTGTTCATCCTTTACCTGTTCTACGGACCTGCAAAATGGATATGCAGAATATTCGGCATCAAGGACACCCTGGTTGATGAGATCCTGGTAGAGGTCCGCAATGCAGTCATGCTTGAAAGTTTCAGAAAAATCAGGAATGGAAGAGTCATATTCCTGCCACAGTGCCTGAGGCATCCTAATTGTAAAGCCCGTTGCGACCCTTTGATGGGGTACGAGTGTAAGAAATGCGGTCTTTGTGATATTGGGACTATATGCAAAGCTGCTGAAGAAAGGGGTTTTGAGGTTTATGTTATCCCAGGTGGGAGCTTTGTTAAGAAAATCATCAAAGCCCGCCGGCCTGAGAGCTGTATAGGGGTAGCATGTTATCCGGAACTTGCAGAATCCATGCAGGGAGCATCTCCTTTTATGATAGTACAGGGTGTTTCACTTTTACAGGACGGATGCTATAATACAAAAGTAGACGTTGAGGAAGTGATCAGAAAAATGGAGGAGTGCGATGTATAAAATAATTGGGGAATTAATTACTATAGTCTTCGTACTTTCTGTCTTGCTGGCAGCTATTGCATTGATCGTAAGTCGTGTCAGCCTTAAAAGACATGTCTGGCTTGCAGGGTTTTTCGCCGGAATATTGGACTTTTTCTACATGCCTTTAAAATATTTCTTTTATAAATTATCAGACCCGCGAATACTTGACAAATGGATGGTATCCCTGAAGAACATATCAAACAGGAACAGCTTCAGAAAATCTAAAAGGCGCATGATAATAGCTCCCCATTGTATGCGCTCCATGGAATGCCCCGCATCCTCAACAAAAACAGGGATTCAGTGTGTTTCCTGTGGCAAATGCATTTTTGGCAAACTTAAGGGAGATGCCATAAAATATGGTTATGATCTGTACATTGTAACCGGCTCTTCATTTGTAAAGCATGTCCTAAGGGAAAAAAACTATGATGCAGCTTTGCTGATAGCCTGCGATTATGAACTGAACAAGGTAATGATGGGTCTTAAAGGCAAAGAGATCGTTACCTATGGTATTCCTATGCTCAATGACGGATGTTTTAATACTGAAGTTGATTATGGGATGGTAATTGATACGTTGAATATGTTTTCTAATTAAACCATGTGAGAGAGATGGTGCAGCAGATGTATGACCTTATAATAATTGGCGGCGGACCTTCTGGTTCGTCTGCCGGAAGGATAGCAGGAAAAAAAGGAATTAAAACTCTGATAATAGAAAAGAAGATGTTTCCCCGATACAAACCATGTGGGGGAGCATTATCTGAACATGCGATGTCCTATCTTGATTTTGAAATACCGGAAGAGATCATTGAAAAGAATATTTTTGGAGGAAGGGTTCGCTTCCGGGGAAAAAGTATAGAATACTACAAAGATCATCGGCTTTCTGTAATCGTAACAAGAAGTATATTTGATAATTACCTGCTTGAAAAAGCAAAAGATACAGGCATTGAAATTCATCATGGGGAAAAAGTCACGGATATATTTCAGAACGATGCTCACGTTTCAGTAACAACGGATAAAGACCGCTATAAAGCCAGATTTGTGATAATTGCAACCGGTTCACAGGGTAAGCTTAAAACGGTGGTCAGAAAAGATGACAACAAAAATGAATACGGAGTTTGTCTTGTCACCGAAGTTAAGGAAAATGATGAAGTTATTGACCAATACATTAAGGATGCTATCGAAATGCACTTTGGTGTATCAGGAGTAGGATACGGATGGGTATTCCCACACAAAGGATACTACTCAGTGGGGGCTGGCAGTGTGATGGCAAAACATCTTCCATATCCAAAAAAGGCAATGCAGGATTATCTGAAAGTTAACGGGTTCACTGGAGAACACAAACTCAATGGGCATGTGATCCCATGTGGCGGCCATAAAAGAAAAATGGTAAAAGGAAGGATAATATTAAGCGGCGATGCAGCAGGATTCGTTGATGCATTTACAGGAGAAGGGCTGGCATATGCCATCAGATCAGGGCAACTTGCAGCTGAGATAATCTCAGAGAAAGTAGTGAATGGAACAGATCTTAAAAAGCTTTTAGATTATGAGAAAAGATGCTATTCTGAATTCGGAGAGCACCTGAAATATTCACTTATCTTTGCAAAGATGATGCATTTCTTTCCTGAAAGGTCTTTCAATGCATTTATAAATGAAACGGATATCCTCGACACGTTCCTTGAGGTTGTCACCTTTAAGAGGACATATAAGGACCTTGTTAAATGGCTTATATTCAATTTTAAGCCCAACTGGCTCCTTAAATAATAATTTGTTGAGTGAGGAGAGTAAGCTCCCTTCTGTTGATGCAATACAACCATCCCGCCTGGCAGGATGATGCGCTCCTTAAGAGCTGCATTGACGGCATTCGGCTACGCGTCCACAAACTTCGGGAATGGTCTAAACAACCATTGCCCCCTACTCCTGACTTGCACCCACGAGGATTCGCCGTTCCATCCGCGATCCATGCGACCTCAGCTTTTCAGCATCACAGCATTAACATAGTGCGGTATCGTTTCTGTGCCAGCATGCAGAAAACTGCTTGAGTTGCAAAGCAACTGCCCGGGCTCTCGCCCGATGCCCTTTACAGGCATTCGTGTGTTTAGAAGGTGGGGAGACTTTCCTCAGGTCAAATGACCCGGCGGCCGTCCTTCCTCTCTCAGGCACAGACAGGATATTAAGTGATATATATCTTATGATTAAAAAGCAGACCTATTTATGCAGTCTTTTTAAATTCATAAGCAATTGTAATTTCTAATAGCTTTTAAAAATAAGACATGTATCGAAAATAATTAGGGATCTATCACAACATTTATAAACAAACAGTGAAAACTCTAATTGGTTGGTATGAAATATAATCGGTACCTTATAACTGGTATCACTTTGTTGACAATATTGCTATTGTTTCTCTTCTCAGGAGCAGTTTCTGAAACTGAGACCGAATTGTTCAAGACCAATAGATTCGATGCATCTGAAAATGGATACAGTGCATTGTTGGTGGGGATTGGATTACCTCTCATACTGGCAATGCTTTATGTCTTTACCAGAGTGAAAAAAGAAGAAACACTGGAAAATGAAAAGTGAGCTGTAATTTAATTTGTAACAATTCATCCATACGCTCCATAATAATGCAAGAATCAATATACCATAAACTCATTATAAAATCCCGAATAAAAGTTCTTTTGATCCGAGGATATTTCTATAGATTGCGAAGAAATATGAAGCTGGTCCCGAAAGCAGTAGTAGAACTTGTAACTCGATTGCTTGGAATAATTGAACGGCAAACTCTCTAAATTGCACAGCTTGAAGAACGTGTCAGGCACTTGGAAGAGATGCTTGATAAGAATGGTCGCAATAGCAGCAAACCACCTTCTACTGATTTTTATGCACGGAAAAACCACAGGTCAGAGCCAGAGAAAAAGAGCGATAGATCTGCAGGTGGGTAAAATGTTCATCCCGGTACTTTTAAGAATGAATGATTAATTATTTCGCAGATAGAAAAGGAGGTTCAGATGCAATGGATGCGATGGGAATTCTACCTTGTTACACTGGTGTTGTAACACATGATTTTTGGAAACTGTACAACATGTCAATGGCGGTTTACTTTTCCCCACTTTCGTCGGTCTAAAATTCCCCACCTTAAGATATAAAATTACCCCCCCCCACATACTTAATTAAATCTTACAGTTTTCCACTCTGCAATCCCAGTTTCCTTCTGTCCTTGAGCCTGTAACTCTCCCCTTTGATATTGATCGTAGTGCAGTGATGTAATATCCTGTCAAGAACAGCAGAAGCAATAACATTGTCCTGGAATATCTCTCCCCACTGACCATACGATTTATTCGACGTAAACATAATAGAGCTCTTTTCATAACGTTTAGAGATCAGCTGGAAGAAACAATGAGCCCCTTCCTCATCAAATGGGAGATAACCCATTTCATCAATGATCAGCAGCTTATGCCTGGTAAGGTCCCTGAGCTTCTTCTCAAGAACTCCCTCTCGGTTTGCTTTTTTCAGTCTCTCAATAAGATTTCCTGCATTGATGAAATAAACAGATAATCCTGCTTTTGTACTCTCCATTCCCAGAGCAATTGCAAGATGTGTTTTTCCCACTCCCGGAGGACCAAGCAGTACAACATTCTCTGCATTATGGACAAATCTCAGAGTAGCCAGATCCTCAATAACCTTCTTTTCAATTGATGGCTGGAACTCAAGATCAAACTCCTGAAGTGTTTTTCTCACAGGGAATACAGCAAACCTTGTCCTTCTCTCAATTGCAACAGCTTCCCTGTGTTTTCTCTCCTGCTCGAACAGATGATCAAGCACTTCCATTGTAGTTGTTCCATC
>NZ_MBKP01000102.1 GCF_002243045.1 Methanolobus psychrotolerans | reverse complement strand
GCAATTATTTCTACTAGCTACAAAAATTTAAACTACAATTTACAGCAAATTCGCCACACTGCCGTTCTTTTCAAGCATTTCTTCCAGATGCCTGACACATTCTTCAAGCAGTGCAATACGTAGAGCTTGTTTTTCAATGATAAGGTTTTGTTGTCCAATGATCCCAAGTAATCTGGTTACAAGTTCTACTACTGCTTCCGGACCAGCTTCATAAACTGCAAGTATTTCTTTCCGTTCTATACAAATCCCCTCAGATCAATAAAATCTTTTTTCTGAACGTTAAAATGAGGTCATAGTATATTGATTTTTACTTAATTGCTGGAAGGATGGCTGAATAGTTACATTTGTAAAAAATAGATGGTCTACTATAATTTTTATGCTAACTGAGTTCTTATCCTATTTTTAAAGCACTTTTACTAATGCTTATTGTCAGGCGGTTGAGCTTCAGCACTTGTGACGAATGACATATTGAATGGGTTTGTTATCACTGTCGATAACTGGATTTATAGTTAATTACTTAACTTTTCTAACTTATTATCCAGAAACTTCTCAATCCATTTTCTTGCAAAACCAAGATTTGATGAACAACTAATAAACGTCTCAGCAATCATTTTTTTCATATGGTCGAGATCTTTGATAAAATTACAGGAAATTATTCTTTTGACACTCTTCCAGATGAATTCGATTGGGTTCAGGTCAGGCGAATATGGAGGTAAATAGACCAATTCGATATTATTTTCCAATGAGAAATCCACTGTATCTTTTGCCCGATGTGATCTGAAATTGTCAAGAATGATCACTATTCTCTTTCCCATGTTGCTGTTTTTAATAGTTGATAGAAACGAGCACACGTCCTCTTTAGTTGAATGTTCCTTGAAATCAATAACAGAATTACCATTCAATGAATAAAACCCGAATGAGTTTGCTTTTAGCTTGGTTGTGTTTTTAAACATGACTGGTTTATTGAAAGACCACAAACGAACTGTATTTGACGTTGTTTGAGGGGACGATTCATCAAGAAAACCGACAACGCAATTATCATCAATCAGCGGTAAGTTTTTTTTAAACGATCTTCTGCGTCTTCTGGTCTTCGATGATCATGCGTATATGGTTTGGCATGATGCATGCCAAACTTCTTCAAGATCACTAATATTTGCTTAATAGTGTATTGAACTTTAAACTCATTATAAATGAGTTCTCGGACTTCTTTTGTAGACCAATCATCACGCTTGTGTAGCATGTTCTTTAGTTCTTCTTTTTGATAATCGGTGAGCTTT
>NZ_MBKP01000001.1 GCF_002243045.1 Methanolobus psychrotolerans | reverse complement strand
GGAATTTTGTTGAAAATAAGATGTCTGCTAAGTAGATATCTACGATCCAGAATGCAAGACCAAATGATATAGAAACCATTAGTATTTTTACGTCTTTTCTCATATACAACCCTGCACTATGATAAAAAACCTCTTTTGGCAGTATAAAATGCCTGAATCTATTTTACTGGTATTTAAGGTCAATATTGTGTATTTTATATATATGTTCCTATCTTTTGTGGTGAAGGGGGGCAAAGGAACGTGCAATCATACCGTGCAATTGGTTTAATAATAGTATACACTTAAGTTTTTAAAGAGGCAAGTATATGTAAAATGGCGCGTTTTCAAAATAGGTTAAAATAGGTTGAAAAGAACTAGGGAAGCACAGGACAAGATGCAGACAAATATAAAAGATATTATTGCATTAGTTCTTAACCATATTAACTAAAAATGCGCAATTACTTATATTGCACTTATCTGCGGAGACATATAAAATGAAAGTACTAGTCAGTGATCCATTATCAGAACAGGGATTAATAATACTTCAGCAGCATTTCACAGTTGACGTCCTTACCGGACTTTCAGAAGAGGAACTCGTTGAGAAGATACCGGAATATGACGCGCTTGTGATCCGAAGTGGAACCCAGGTTACGAGAAAGGTCATAGAGGCAGCCGACAGGATGAAAATAATCGGCAGGGCAGGAGTTGGCATTGATAATGTAGATGTAGAGGCAGCTACAGAAAAGGGAATTATAGTTGTCAATGCGCCCGAAGGAAATATGCTCTCCGCTGCAGAACATACTATTGCAATGATGATGGCTCTTGCAAGGAACGTAGCACAGGCAAATGAGTCACTCAAATCCAAAAAATGGGAACGTAATAAGTTCATGGGTGTTGAGGTTAATGGCAAGACCTTGGGCGTTATCGGGCTGGGGCGCATTGGTGCTGAAGTTGCAAAAAGGGCCCAGGGACTTAACATGGATATTCTGGCATACGATCCTTTTGTCTCAGAGGAGAGAGCAAAGGAGATGGGCGTAAAAATGATGTCCGTGCAGGAAATAGTAAGACTGGCTGACTTCATCACTGTCCATACGCCACTTACAAAAGAGACCAGGAACATAATAGATGCTGAAGAGTTCGCTTTGATGAAAAGCAATGCAAGGATCATCAATTGTGCGCGTGGCGGCATAATCAATGAAGAAGCACTTGCAGATGCGCTGAACAGTAAAAAAATAGCAGGTGCTGCAATTGATGTTTTTGTTAATGAGCCTCCATTTGAAAGCCCTCTTCTTGAATGTAAGAACCTTATAGCTACACCGCACCTTGGTGCTTCCACCGAGGAAGCGCAGATAAATGTAGCTGTGTCTGTTGCAGAAGAGGTAGTTTCTGTACTTAAGGGCGGAACTGCAAAAAGTGCTATAAATATACCATCTGTCAAACCTGAAGTCATGACCATGCTTGCACCATACATCCAGCTTGCTGAAACAATGAGCAACGCATGTGCACAGCTTCTTGGTAAGAACTATAAAAAGATAGAGATCTCATATAACGGAGATATTGCAGAGAAGGACACCCGGCCGGTTACTGTCGCCGCCGTGAAAGGAATGCTTCAGGTTGCACTTGGTTCAGCTGTCAACTACGTAAACGCAGGATCCCTTGCTAAATCAAGACAGGTAGAAGTTGTTGAAAGCAAGTCAGAGACAACGGAAGAGTTCAGCTCAACGATTAAAGTTGAAATAACAATCAATGGAGAGGAAGCATCTATTGTAGGTACGGTCATTGGCGGTAAAGGAAAGATCATCAAGATCAATGGGGAACATGTTGATATGGTACCTTCCGGATATATGATAGTTGCAAAACATATTAACAAACCTAATGTGATAGGTCCATGCTGCATAATACTTGGAAAGAACAATATTAACATATCTGGTATGCAGGTAGGAAGAGCTGAAATAGGTGGAACTACTATAATGGCCCTTAACGTGGATTCAGAAGTTCCTGAACCTATACTGAAAGAGATGAGGGCGGTTGAAGGAATTATCGATGCCAAGCTCATCAAACTTTAATTAAAGTGAACAAAAAAGTGTGTTAACATAAAGGATGGTAGCAGTTTAATGATGCGAAAGCGTATATATCATCGATTTCCGCACAGGACTGTGGAGTTTGAACAAAAATACCGCTACCATTCGGACCTTCCTTTTTTTGTGAAAGTGATGGCTAACATGGATGGGAAATTCGGTATGTTTGTGACAGAATCCGTCACTCAAAGAGGACATCGGATACAGGCAAAAAGGGAGATAGCTATTGAAGTCGTTTCCAATGGTATTGATTTTTCCCCTCTTAACTACGATACTGTAGATGAAGTGCTGGATACTCTTGAGAAAGAAGGGATAATAGATTTCAGGGTCCATTTAAGGTACAGTTACCTTGACGGGAAGTATAACCGTGTCCCGTTCAGAGGGGATATCTATCTTTTGAGGGCTATCTTTGAAAATGAATTACTGGTACTCCAGATCAATCATATAGACGGTCCGAAGCGAACAGAATGCGGCAGGGTTGCGGATACAATTATTGATGAGCTTCGCAGAGGGTCATGATGGATGAATTGATGCTTGTAGCTGCAACCCCTTTCAAAAGAAATAATAAGAATACACTTTCTATCAAGGACTTTGAATTCGTTCTCTCTTTTGATCTTAAGTGGATGGCACCTGACCTTGCATCAAAGGTAAGGGATAAGGCTATAGGCGCACGCCTGCTGAAGTTCAGTGGTGCAGAACTAGTCCTGAATTTTGATATCAGTAAGATAGAGATACCTCATGGTTTCAAGCCGTCGGAGTCTCTCTTTAAAGAGAGATCTGTAATTGAGGATATAATAGCCCTTATAGTTGCAAATTGCGGAAAGAATGCAAGGGATACAACTGCACTGATCAATAAAAAGCAAGAACAATTTGAAGATCTTGTGGATATTGAAGTAGCAGGTTTGCTGACTGCAAAAGAACTGGGTTGCGATATAGACGCAATATACGACAAGGTGTACAGTAAGGTATTCAGCAAAGATGATAAACCCACATAATCTTTATGTACTATTAATGTTATGTGAACACCAGTCTGATTGTACAGACTCTCATGTTCTTACTTAATTGACACCATACGGATGTTCGAACGCATATAATGCGTGAGTGAGACATACTCTTGCGGAGGAACATTATGAGCAAGACTACACAAGTAAAAATAGAACGAAAGACAAACCCTCGCACTCCTGTGCTTATATCAGCACTGAAGGAAGGGTCACGTCAGAATGAAGTCGCTATCTGGAGAGATGTGGCAAAGAGGTTGGAAAAACCTGGAAATAATTACGCACAGGTAAACCTCAGTAAGATCAACAGGTATGCAAAGGATGGAGAAACTGTCCTTATTGCAGGAAAGGTACTGGGTTCCGGATTGCTCGATAAGGCAATCACTGTTGCAGCATTCAATTTCAGTTTGACTGCAGTTGAAAAGATCACAAGTCTTGGTGGCCAATGCCTGACAATCGAACAGATATTGGAAGAGAATCCCAAGGGGTCTGGAATAAAGATCTTACAGTAGGTGAAGAAGATGACAGTTATCGATGCAGAAGGACTCATTCTGGGCAGGCTTTCAAGCACTGTGGCAAAGAAGTTGCTTGCTGGTGAAAAGATTGATATCATCAATGCGGAAAAGGCAATTATCTCCGGTTCAAAATACACTACATTGAGGGAATATGATGAAACTCTGAGGAGAGGTAAACCCGAGTTTGGGCCATACTTCCCAAAAAGATCGGACCGTATCCTTAAAAGAACTATCAGGGGAATGCTCCCGTACAAACGTGCAAGAGGAAGAGACGCAATGTCCCGCCTGAAGGTTTACGTTGGTGTTCCAATGGAATTCAAAGACAAAGAATTTGTAAAGATCGTTGACGCAAACATGGACCGCCTGAGTTCAAACAAATACCTCAAACTTGGCGATGTAAGCAAGAAACTGGGTGCTAAGTTCTAAGAAGGAGGAAGATTATAATGTCCATTAAAGTTATAACCTCATCAGGTAAGAAGAAAACAGCTATTGCACGTGCAACAGTGAAGAAGGGAACCGGAAAAGTGCGCATAAACAAAAAGCCGCTGGAAATATACGAACCGGAATTTGCAAAACTGAAGATCGTTGAGGCAGTTATGCTTGTAGGCGACGTTGCGGAAGGCCTTGACATAGATGTTGTTGTCAGTGGTGGCGGGATCATTGGCCAGGCAAGTGCAGCAAGAACTGCAATTGCAAGAGGTATTGTAGACTGGACCAACGACACAAACCTCAGGGATGCATATATGGAATATGACCGTAACCTCCTGGTAAATGACTCCAGACAGAAAGAAACCAAGAAGTTTGGTGGACCAGGTGCACGTGCCAAATATCAGAAATCATACAGGTAGGCAATAGAATATGTTACCAGTTCGATGTTTCAGCTGTGGAAAAGTAGTCTCAAATTGCTGGGAAGAATACAAACAGCGGGTAAAGGAAGGGGAAGACCCTGCAACGGTACTCGATGACCTTGGAGTCACTCGTTATTGTTGCCGTAGGATGATCCTTTCACATGTCGAGCTAGTAGATATGCTTGCTCCGTACCAGTAGGGACCGTAGGGTAGCCTGGACCATCCTTCGGCGTTCGGGACATATGAATATGTTATGCGAAACACGCCGGAACCTGAGTTCAAATCTCAGCGGTCCCATGCCCCTGACCGGGCATGGCTGGCCAGGAAATATTTACGACCACATTCGGAGGGATTCCGAATAAATTTATTTATCATGGTTATCATTGACCGCATTAATGGCTATTCATACAGGAAAACTTTTTGGAAGCAATAGGGGTAGCTATAGATAAATGTGCTATTGATATTTTCAATATGATTTTGATCAGGTGATCTATTGACTACAGAACACTATACCAGGTATGAAAAGGCAAGAATCGTTGGTGCAAGGGCACTGCAGATATCAATGGGGGCTCCAGTGCTGATCGATGATCCAAGCATGAGCTCATTATATCTTGCTAAGAGAGAATTCGAACTCGGGGTCACCCCGATTACTGTTAAACGAAAGACTAACAATATTATTTAGGTGATTTTATGGATTCAACAGAGGAAATTAGAATTAATGACGTTAACATAGCAAATGAAACGATAGGGGAATTAGAGGAGGAAGCAAAAACAACATCTCTCGTTCCAATAGATGAATACCTTGCAGCAGGGGTTCACATCGGCACACAGCAAAAGACAGAGAACATGATGAAATTCGTGTACCGTGTCAGGACAGACGGTCTTTATGTGCTTGATATACAGGCAACCGATGAGAGGATAAAGCTTGCAGCAGCATTCCTTGCAAATTATGATCCAAGAAGGATCCTTGTAGTTTCTGCAAGACAGTACGGCCAATTCCCGGCAAAGATGTTCGCAAAAGCTATCGGTGCAAGATCAATGGTTGGAAGGTTCATCCCCGGAATTCTCACAAACCCTAAGATCGAGACATTCTATGAACCTGATGTAATTATTGTTACTGACCCTACCGGCGATGCACAGGTTATTAAGGAATCCATCAATATCGGTGTACCCGTTGTTGCACTCTGTGACACAAATAACATGACATCAAACGTAGACCTTGTGATCCCAACCAATAATAAAGGAAGAAAAGCATTGTCCCTTGTTTACTGGTTACTCGCAAGAGAGATCTCAAAGGCCAACGATTCAATGTTCAATTACGAACTTGAAGACTTTGAAACCGGTGTCTGAACTGACAGCTTTGTGTGAAGCATACTACATATATTAAAAACCCTTATTATAACATGGGGTGATCAGTAGTATGAGACAGACAACCGTTGCCGGTCAGTTCTATCCGCTAAACTCTAAAAGTCTTAAGAAGGAACTTAGCAGGTGCTTTAAGGATGTGGCAATTTCAGAAAAGCCACTCCTTGGTGCTGTCGTACCTCATGCCGGATACATCTATTCAGGGGAGGTCGCAGCACATGCATATGCCCGGTTACCAAGGGCAGATACCTATATATTGTTTGGACCCAACCATACAGGTTATGGATCTGCTGTGGCAATGTCTCAGGATACGTGGGCAACTCCTCTGGGAGTTGTTGAGACTGACAGGGAAATCGGAAAGCTGCTTGCTGGTACTATCATAGACTTTGACGAGCTTGCACATCATTTTGAGCATTCCATTGAAGTGCAGATACCTTTTTTGCAGCACATGTTTGGCAGTGATTTCAAGATACTTCCTATATGCATGGGACTTCAGGATGAAGAAACAGCAATGGAAGTAGGAAAGGAACTTGCAAGGGCAGTTAAAGCTTCAGGAAAGAAGGTAGTGTTCATCGCATCAAGCGATTTCACTCACTATCGACCTGCCGACATTGCAAGTGATAATGACCATTATCTCATCGAGCCGATAATCGAAATGGACATTCCCGAGTTCTACAGGCGCAGGGAAGAACGAAACATATCCGCATGCGGATTTGGACCGATTGCAGCAATGCTATCAGCTACAATGGAGTTTGGTGCTAAGAAAGTATCACTGCTAAAATATGCAACCAGCGGAGATATAACCGGAGACATGTCAGGAGTTGTTGGATATGCAGCAATTACTGTGGAATAATTAGTATAAGGGCATTCTATGATTACGTGTTCTGCACCTGGAAAAGTTTACCTGTTTGGTGAACATGCAGTAGTTTACGGTGAGAGTGCCATCTGCTGTGCAGTGGAACTTCGGACAAAGGTCCATGTGCAAAAGAACAAGGACGTAGTTATAGAATCTACTCTTGGCACCACAGGACTGGATTTCGAAATACACCCATATGTATCCCATGTGATCAAAAAGATGAGACAGTTTGCGGATATAGAAGGTGTGAAGATACAGATAGAATCCGAACTTCCCGTAGGTTCCGGGCTTGGCTCATCTGCTGCAGTTACCGTTGCAAGTATTCAGGCATTGAACCACCTTTATGGGTGTGGTCTTTCCCTTGAAGATATTGCAAAAACCGGACATGAGATTGAAAAAATTGTACAGGGAAATGCAAGTCAGACAGACACATATGTGAGCACCATGGGCGGTGTTGTGATGATACCGCAAAGAAAGAAGCTCCAGCTTCTTAAATGCCCGATCGTCATAGGCAACACAAATAAGTTCTCCTCAACAAAGGAGCTTGTAGGAAATGTTGCAAAGCTTCGCAGCGAATTCCCTTCTGTGATAGGACCTATACTTTCCAATATAGGACAGATGTCCATGATCGCAGAGGATTTTGTTAATGAAGGCGATTACAGAATGATTGGAATGCTCATGAATGTCAATCAGGGACTTCTTGATGCTATTGGCGTTGGAAGTGCAGAGCTTTCCTCTCTTGTATATGCAGCACGCGGCAGTGGTGCCATAAGTGCCAAGATAACAGGTGCCGGTGGTGGGGGATGCATGGTCGCACTTGCAGAAGATAACAACACATTGGCAATTGCCAGGGCCATTGAGGATGCAGGCGGAGAAGCCATCATTACGAAGAATACACAAGAAGGTGTACGACTGGAGTCATTAGATGGATAAGAATAATATCACCATCCTGAAAATAGGTGGCAGTGTCATCACCGACAAGAGTGCGGATGACGGTGCTGCAAGAGTTAGTAAGATAGAACGTATTGCCGGTGAAATTTCCGGTTTTGAAGGAAAGCTTATCATTGTTCATGGGGCGGGGTCATTCGGTCATCCCCAGGTCAAACGGTTCGGACTGACAGGAAAGTTCGACCACATCGGATCAATAATAACACACATGTCCGTAAGGGAACTCAACACAATGGTTGTTGAAGCCCTGAACTTTGCAGGAGTGAATGCATTACCAGTGCACCCGATGGCCTGTGTGGTATCCAAGAACGGGCGAATCAAGAGCATGTTCACAGAACAAATTGGAGAAATGCTTGCAAATGGTTTTGTTCCTGTATTACATGGGGACATGGTAATGGATAGTGAACTTGGAACTTCCGTCCTTTCCGGTGACCAGATCGTCCCATATCTGGCAATACAGATGAAAGCATCAAGGATCGGAATTGGAAGTGCTGAAGAAGGTGTGCTTAACAATAAAGGTGAAGTGATACCTTCTATCAGTAACAGTAACTTCGACCAAATAAAAGAGTACCTTGGCGGGTCATCCAATACTGATGTAACGGGTGGCATGCTGGGAAAAGTACTTGAGCTTTTAAAACTTAGTGAGCAATCAAATAGCACTTCTTATATATTCAATGCCGGCAATGCAGGAAACATATCTGATTTCCTGAAAGGAAAGAATATAGGCACCGCAATCTCCGGTGACAGAACAATATAGATAAAGGTATTACTATGAGTACTTCCAGGAGAAAGATAGAGCATCTTGAACTGTGCACCACAAGCCCGGTAGAATCCAGGAAAACTGGATCAGGATTTAGTGAGGTAATGCTGGTACATAGGGCCTTGCCAGAAATGAACATGGATGACATAGATCTTTCTGTACGTTTTCTGGAAAATAATCTGGATGCACCTTTTATGATAGCATCAATTACTGGTGGACACCCGGATACAACATCCGTCAATGCAGCACTGGGAGAAGCTGCGAATGAGCTTGGGATTGGAATTGGAGTCGGAAGCCAGAGAGCTGCTATTGAAGATCCTTCACAGGAAGAATCTTTCCGTGTTGTAAGGGATAAGGCACCAAATGCTTTTGTCTACGGAAATATTGGTGCTGCGCAGATAAAAGAATATGGCGTTGAAGGTGTAGAGAGGATCATTGAAATGATCGATGCCGATGCCATTGCAGTTCACCTGAACTTCCTGCAGGAAGCAATACAACCGGAAGGGGACAGAGACGCTTCCGGAGTACTGGAAGTTATTAAAGAGATATGTTCCCTTGCCATACCGGTGATAATCAAAGAAACCGGTGCAGGAATATCTCATGAAGATGCATTCATTCTAAAAGAAGCAGGAGTCTCTGCCATAGATGTAGGTGGCGTGGGAGGTACCAGCTGGTCTGGCGTGGAAGTATATCGGGCCAGAGAAAGAAAGGATACAAACTCAGAAATGCTTGGGGAATTATTCTGGGATTTCGGCATACCAACTGTACCCAGTATAGTGGAATGCAGTGTATCCCTGCCTGTTATCGCAACAGGGGGACTAAGGACCGGACTGGATATTGCAAAATCCATCGCTCTTGGAGCCTCGGTTGCAAGTGCTGCACTTCCTTTTGTCGGGCCTGCAATGAAAGGGAAAGACGAAGTTGTAAGCAGCATTCAACACATGCTGAATGAACTTAAGGTGGCAATGTTCCTTTGCGGCTGCAAGGACACGAATGATCTGCATCTGGCACCTGCCGTGATAAGTGGCTGGACAAGAGAATATCTTGAATTGCGTGGCTTTAATGTAAAAGATCTTGCCCTCCGTTCAAAGAATAGTGAGTTCCAGCGGGTTTAACATTCATCAATCATAGGGAATATATAAATAAAATAGTTTTAATAATTAGAGAGCAATACATATGACTGAAATAGGAATCATTGCAGTTGGCGGCTATAACGAAATGGGCCGCAACATGACTGCTATAAGGATCGATGATGACATTATCATCGTTGATATGGGCCTTCGCCTGGACAGAGTTCAGATACACGAGGACGTAGAGATCGACAAGATGCACTCACTTGAACTTATTGAGATGGGAGCTATCCCCGATGACACTATCATGAAAGAGGTAAACGGTAATGTGCGCGCAATTGTCTGTACACACGGTCATCTTGACCATATTGGTGCAATACCAAAGCTTGCACACAGATACACAGCCCCGATTATAGGAACTCCTTATACTACCGCCCTGATTAAACATCAGATAGAGTCTGAGAGAAAGTTCGGAGTAAAGAACAACATTGTATCCATGAATGCCGGCGAACATATGGAGATCACAAAAGAGATATCCATTGAATTTGTCAATGCCCAGCACAGCATTATTGATACCATTTTCCTTGTAATCCATACTAACAGTGGTGCTATTGTCTATGCCTGTGACTTCAAGCTTGACAGGACGCCTACACTTGGTGAAGCTCCTGATTTCAACAGGCTTAAACAGCTTGGTGAAGAAGGGGTCATCGCACTTATCACAGAAAGCACAAATTCAGGACGCAATGGAAAGGCTCCATCTGAAATGATAGCTCACTCAATGCTAAGGGATGTCCTTCTTGGAACGGAAGAATCAGATGTCGGAATGATAGTAACAACCTTTGCATCACATGTGGCCCGTGTAAACTCTATTGTAAAATTTGCAGAAGAAATGGGAAGGATCCCCATACTCATGGGAAGTTCCATGGAGAGATATATTGCAACTGCCCACCAGATGGGATACATTGAGCTTCCTGAAAAAGTAGAGATATATGGAAACCGCAGGGAAATAGACAAGGCACTTGCAAAAATAATGGAAGTTGGGAAGGACAAGTACCTGCCAGTTGTCACGGGTCATCAGGGAGAACCGGGTGCAGTACTTGGAAGGATCGCGAACGGAGATACGCCTTACAAAATAGAGAAAGGAGACAGGATAATCTTCTCAGCCAATGTCATACCAAGTCCTATGACGCAGGCAAACCGCTATGCACTTGAGACTAAATTGAAGATGCGTGGCGCCAGGATATATGACAACGTCCATGTTTCAGGACATGCATATCGTGAAGACCACTGGGAACTTCTCAGGATGCTTAAACCCGAACATGTGATACCTGCACATGGGACCATTCAGATGCACAGCGAGTACATACAGATGGCAGAAGATGCGGGATATATTTTGGGAGATACCCTCCATCTTCTGAGAAACGGGGAAGAGCTCTACATTGAAGAAGAGTGATTGATTAAAACAGGGATGCTTATGGACTTGATCGAAGAGATTAAAAAACGTTCAGTGTACGTTGATAAGGGAATTGAGGAATATCTCCCTATCGCCAAACCATATGAACTTTACAAGGCAGCCAGATATCTTCCTGATGCGGGAGGGAAAAGACTCCGTCCGGCAACAGTTATACTTGCAGCAGAAGCCGTTGGTTCTGACATTGCAACCGTTCTCCCAGCTGCAGTTGCAGTGGAACTGGTCCACAATTTCACACTGGTCCATGATGACATTATGGACAGGGATGACGTACGTCGTGGAATGCCTGCAGTCCATATCAAATGGGGCGAGGCAGGAGCTATCCTTGCAGGCGATACTCTTTACTCAAAGGCTTTTGAGATATTGACACATGCGCCAGGAGAGCCGGAGCGTATACTGAAGTGTATTGATATACTCTCTAAGACCTGCAGGGATATCTGTGAAGGCCAGTGGATGGATGTGGAGTTCGAGGGCCGCACGGACGTTACAGAGGAAGAATACATCGAAATGATAGAGAAAAAAACCGGTGTTCTCTATGCTGCGTCCTTGAAAATTGGTGCTATTCTTGGTGGTGCGTCCAATGAGGTTGCCGATGCTTTCTATGAGTGTGGAAGGTTAATAGGCATTGCTTTCCAGATATACGATGATGTCATTGACATGACAACTCCTGAAGAAGTACTTGGAAAGGTCAGAGGCAGTGACCTTATGGAAGGTAAGAAAACCCTAATTGCCATACACGCTTTAAACAAGGGTGTGGAACTTAAGATCTTCGGAAAGGGTGAGGCCACGGTAGAAGAGATCAACGAGGCTGTACGCCTTCTTGAAGAAGCAGGTTCCATAGACTACGTAAGGGATCTTGCGTTGTCATATGTGGCAAATGGCAAAGAACTTTTGAATGTTGTTGAAGATTCAGAGGCAAAGAGCATACTTCTGGCAGTTGCAGATTATATGATCACAAGATCATATTGATCTGCTTGTATTTTTATGAAGAACATGCTCTTCATATACGTTTTTGCATGATTTTAATTATCACTCTGTTATTAGAAATAAACGGGATTAGATCTACGTTCCTTTAAACCTGAAGGTACAAGGAGTTAATATTAGTATTAAAAAAGAAAGTTTGAAAGATCAGGAGTTGTCCTGATTTTCAAGTACAGCCTGTGCCGCTGCAAGCCTTGCAATTGGCACACGGAATGGGGAGCAACTTACATAGTTCAGTCCGATGTTATATCCGAACTTTACAGAACTTGGTTCTCCGCCATGTTCTCCACATATACCTATCTTAATGTCTGGTCTGGTAGAGCGACCTTTTTCAATACCGGTCTTCACAAGCTCACCAACGCCGCCCTGGTCAAGGACTGCGAATGGATCGTTTGGAAGGATGGAATTCTCGATATAGAACGGAAGGAACTTAGCTGCATCATCCCTGCTGAAACCGAACGTTGTCTGTGTAAGATCGTTGGTCCCGAATGAGAAGAACTCTGCTTCCTTTGCGATCTGATCTGCTGTCAGGGCAGCCCGTGGTAGTTCTATCATTGTGCCCACTAGATAATCCAGTTTTACACCTTTTTCAGACATCACGGATTCTGCTACTGCAACAACATCCTTCTTAACGGAACTGAATTCGTTAACGTGAGATATCAAAGGAATCATTATTTCAGGAACGATATCCATTCCCTCTGATTTTAGCTCGCATGCTGCTTCAATGATGGCTTGGACCTGCATTGAATATATCTCAGGATAAGTGATGCCAAGACGGCAACCACGGTGTCCGAGCATCGGATTTGTCTCTACCATGGAATCAACACGCTCCATCAATCTTTTGATGCTTTCCATGTCTTTGACGCTGCCACCTTCCGCTTCAAGTGCCCTTAGCTTATCTGAAAGCTCCTCATGTTTAGGAAGGAACTCATGTAAAGGAGGATCAAGAAGGCGAATAGTTACAGGATACCCTTCCATTACTTTAAAGATACCTATGAAGTCCTCTTTCTGCATTGGAAGAAGCTTATCAAGAGCTGCTTTCCTTACTTTAGTATCTTCTGCCAAAATCATATCCCTTACTGCCGGAATACGGTCCTCTCCAAAGAACATGTGCTCTGTTCTGCAAAGGCCTATACCTTCAGCACCAAAGTCCCTGGCGACCTGAGCATCATGTGGTGTATCTGCGTTTGTCCTGACACCCATTTCCCTTACTTCGTCTGCCCAGGAAAGAAGTATTTCAAGTTCGCCACTTACGCCTGGGGTGATAAGATCAACTTTACCGATGATGAGGTTACCAGTGGTACCATCAATGGTCACGTAGTCGCCTTCTTTCACAGTAACATCGTAAACTGTGAATGTGGAACTGGCCATATCAATGCTGACTGCTCCACATCCGGCAACACAGGGCTTACCCATGCCTCTTGCAACTACGGCTGCATGAGATGTCATACCTCCCCTTACTGTGAGGATCCCCTGTGCGGCATCCATACCGCCTATATCCTCCGGTGAGGTTTCAGTGCGGACCAGAATAACTTTTTTGTTGTTCTTTGCCATTTCCTCAGCATGCTCTGCTGTGAAAACTACTTTACCTACGGCAGCTCCCGGAGAAGCTGGAAGGCCTGTGGCAAGAACTTCATATTCAGCCTGTGGATCTATGGTTGGATGCAAAAGACGATCAATTTGTTCAGGGGCGACTCTCATAAGAGCTGTTCTTTTGTCAATGAGGCCTTCATTGACCATATCAACAGCAATTTTCAAAGCTGCAGCAGCAGTGCGTTTACCTGCTCTTGTCTGCAGCATGTATAAGTTGCCTTCCTCAATTGTAAACTCTATGTCTTGCATATCCTTGAAGTGTTTCTCTAGTTTCTTGTAGATCTCCTCAAGTTTAGCATAAGCTTCAGGCATGGTCTTTTCAAGTGTTTCAATTGTTTTTGGTGTTCTTATACCTGCAACGACATCCTCGCCCTGGGCATTCATAAGATACTCACCAAAGAAGCGGTGGTCTCCGGTTGCCGGATCCCTTGTAAAAGCTACTCCTGTGCCGGAGGTATCGCCCATGTTACCATAGACCATTGACTGTACGTTTACGGCTGTGCCCCATTCACCAGGTATGCCATTAAGACGCCGGTAAGTAATAGCACGCTGGTTGTTCCATGAATTAAATACGGCATCAATTGCCATCTGGAGCTGTTTGCGTGGATCCTGGGGGAAGTCCGTGCCTATTGCATCCCTGATTATGCTCTTGAATGTATCTACAAGTTCCTTGAGTGCATCTGCATTGAGATCAGTGTCAAGAGTGACGTGCAGTCCATTTTTTTTTGCACTTAAGGCCGACTCGAATTTGTGATGTTCTATATTTAGTACTACATCACCAAACATCGTGAGGAACCTGCGGTAACTGTCATAGGCAAATCTTTCATTACCGGTCTTCTTTGCCAGACCTGCTACAGTGTCATCATTCAAACCCAGGTTCAGAACAGTGTCCATCATACCTGGCATAGAGACTCTTGCACCGGACCTGACAGAAAGAAGCAAAGGGTTATCATTGTCCCCAAACTTTTTACCAGTGACCTTTTCGAGTTTTGATATTGAACTATTTATTTGGTCAATTACCTCAGTTGGATAAAACCCCTTTTCTAGATAAAGTAAACAAACCTCAGTTGTTATGGTAAATCCTGGCGGAACAGGGATTCCCAGGTTGGACATTTCTGCCAGGTTGGCTCCTTTGCCACCAAGCAGATCTTTCATACTATTTTTACCTTCTGTTTCTTCGTTCCCGAAAAAATATACGAATTTCTTATCTGCCACCGAATTTCCTCCATGCATAAGAATATATGATGGACATTCATTAGTATTAAGTCGAGCCTCAATTGTTCTTTTATAACTTTAAGTTTGTGGTCTGTGACGGGGTGACATAGTCTAAAAAAGGATAGATATGTTTTTGTACTGAATAAATCTAATATTAAAATGCATACGATAAGTATATATTACATAAACGTACCATATAGTACAAAACCTAAATACAATGAAAGAAGACATATGAAAAGACTAGGCCAGATCCTGCATATTTCGAGGCAGAATGAAATCGTTGTCAGAGGGGACGAAAAACAGTTTTCCGGGTCAATGAAAGAGTTGCCCAGAATTAATTCTTTTGTTCTTGACAAATCCATCAAGCCCATCGGAAAGGTTTCCGGCATATTTGGTCCGGTTGACCAGCCTTATTTTACTCTGAAACCTGACAAGAGAGTTATAACTTCCGGGTTGGAAAAACTTGTGAATGAACGTGTTTACATTCAATGATAAATTGAAGTAGTTACAATATTTACACTGTGAGCTGTGGATGACTGAGAATATACTTACCTCATATATTTTATTGAGAGATTATTAAAGGTGATTTGAATGGTTGAAGTTGAAAGGGTACGATATTCCGATACTTCCGAGAGGGAGAAAATACGTGCAATGATCAAGGCACGTAAAGAGAAAGATAAGAGCGCAGAAGTCGAAAAAGCAAAAGTGCAGTGTCCCGAATGTGGCAGCCGTAACCTCGTGCAGGACTATGAGAGAGCTGAACTTGTATGTTCTGACTGCGGTCTTGTGGTTGATGCAGAGTTTGTCGATGAAGGGCCAGAATGGCGTGCTTTCGATCATGATCAGAGGATGAAGCGTTCCCGTGTGGGCGCACCAATGACCTACACCATCCACGACAAAGGTCTGTCCACTATGATAGACTGGAGGAACCGTGACTCATATGGTAAATCCATTTCATCAAAGAACAGGGCCCAGTTGTACAGACTGAGAAAATGGCAACGTCGAATAAGGGTAAGTAACGCTACGGAAAGGAACCTTGCTTTTGCATTGTCCGAACTGGATCGTATGGCATCGGCTCTTGGTCTGCCAAGGACTGTGCGTGAAACTGCTGCAGTAGTATATAGAAAAGCAGTTGACAAGAATCTTATTCGCGGGAGAAGTATTGAAGGTGTTGCTGCAGCAGCATTGTATGCAGCATGCCGCCAGTGCAGTGTTCCAAGGACACTTGATGAGATAGGAGAGGTATCAAGGGTAAGCAGGAAAGAGATCGGCAGAACATACCGCTTTATTTCAAGAGAACTATCCCTGAAGCTCATGCCAACCTCACCAATAGACTACGTTCCGAGGTTCTGCTCAGGACTTAACCTCAAAGGGGAAGTACAATCCAGGGGTGTGGAGATATTAAGGCAAGCTTCTGAGAAGGAGCTTACCAGTGGCCGTGGTCCAACCGGTGTCGCTGCAGCGGCAATTTACATTGCGTCCATTCTTTGTGGTGAGCGCCGTACACAGCGCGAGGTTGCCGATGTTGCAGGTGTGACAGAAGTTACCATCCGTAACAGGTATAAAGAGCTTGCAGAAGAGCTTGACATTGAGATAATTCTCTAAGAATACAAATTAATGACATAAAGGAAGATTGTACCACCTCTTCCTTTGTCTCACTTTCTTTTTTGCCAAACCTTTTTTAACACCTTGATGGATTAACTAGTGTAAACTATGTTCGAGCTTCTGGAGATGCTGACAATCGGATTTATCGTCGGGATGACAGGTGCACTTGTACCCGGACCAATGCTTTTTGCCACCATAGATACATCCCTGAAAAAAGGATGGAAGGCAGGCCCTGAGATCTTCATCGGACATGCGATCCTGGAGTTTCTGGTATGCGTACTGATTATATGTGGCATCACTGCAGTTAGTGACAATACGATCATGGCAATGTCCATACTTGGAGGGATCACACTTGTTGTGTTTGGTATCCTGACAATCAGAAATGCAAAGGATGCAGCAAGTTCAATGCATGAGCATGGAACTACAAACTCAAATCCCGTGCTTGCAGGAATAATCACGTCCGCCTCAAACCCCTATTTCTGGTTGTGGTGGCTGGCTGCCGGAAGTGCCCTTGTTCTTCGAGGACTTGGGATAAGCATACTTGCAGCAGCAATGTTTGTGATAGGACACTGGTTTGCAGATCTTGGATATTTTACGGTTGTATCCACATCATTCAGCAAAGGAAAGAGACTCATGTCCCCAAAAGTTTATGAAAGGGTACTGATGTCTTGTAATTGAATACATGAATGGTACTGATTTTTTGCTTTCGACAATGGTGAAGGGTGTGCAGATATGGCAAGAAAAAATAATAGGACATATAAGTACGATTCTGTAAAAGACATAGTTCAAACTGATAGAGCATTCCAAAAATGGATAATGAAGCCTAAAGACGCTGTGAAGGATAAAAAAGAAGGAACAAGGCAAACCAGAACATACACTATGAATATGTTCATCCACTACCTGCATGAAAATGGTATGACTGACACAACCCCAACAAAACTGATAACTCATGCCTTAACTCACCAGAAAAGTAAGAACAAAAAATTTGAAAATGCCGTAACACCAGAAGATTTTGAAGTACTTATTTTTTCAGATGACGATGAAATTGGCGATTATGAGAGAATCCTAACAGAATATAAGAATTATCTATTATCGAATCAGAAAGCAAGTACTGCAAAGAGTAATTTTCATCGGCTTTTGAACTTTTATAAGTCCTTTAAAGTAGATGTTTCAAATATCGATGCAAGAATCAATGCGCCTGTATCTATAAAATCAAAGAAAGCACCTTCATTTGAGCTTTTGAAAAAAGCATTCGATAAAGCTAATTCAAGAGATAAATGCATTATCAGTTGTGGTGTCACGTCTGGAATGGCGAGACTTGATATCTCAACATTGACACATGGTGAATTTATCGATGGTTTAAAACAAGTTTTGGATAATGATGACAACCCTATGATTGATAGTAATGGGAATATCGTTGAAGTATGTGTATTAGAACGTAATCGAGAGAAGAACGATAATCCCTATCACACTTTCCTTGCACCTGAAACCGTCAGATGTATTCAAAAATATATTGATGAGAGGAACGACATAAACCAAAATGAAATAGATTATTTGATGAGAAGGATATATTCATCAACAGATGTGATTTTTATAAATAGTAAGTTTGATGAAAAAAAGGAAACAATACCCTTCAAAGATTCAATTGTTAAAGATAAAAATGGTAATGTGATTGCATATGATGATTCAATAAGGGCAATGGGTAATAATGCAATTACAAAAATGTATGCCCGACTCAGAAAAGTATTGAATATACCAACTGTCGAAGGTGAATATTCAAAATTACGGAGTCATGGTGTACGTCACTACTTTTCAAATAATTACAAAAATATAGATAGTGATTATAAAGAGCATTGGATGGGTCATGGTGGAAATACAGTTAAAATTACATATGAGGATTACAATTCAGAAGAAGGACTGCAAATATATTTGAAAGGTCTTGATGGTATTACATTTGGTGATATTGTCAACTACATTGATATAACTGACCCATCTGTAGATAAGATTAGATACGAAAATAAGGAATTAAGGGACAGGTTAGATACGATTGAACAATTATTAACAGATAGAGAAGCATCGGAAAAGACATTAGATGTTTTAAAGAATAAATTTGAAAATAGTAATCCTGAAAATATGGATTTTGAAGAAAGAGCATTATATGATAAATGGATTGCCAATCGGACTAAAGCAATAAAACAGAAGGATAATGAATTGAAAGATTTAAGGAATCAAAAATAAATAGATGTATTGCCCTGCATCCTTGCTCTTTACATTTACCTTCATCTATTCGGAGAATTCAACCAGTGCAATTCTAGACATTATAGCAGGTGTTCTAAAGGCATCCCACCCCCTCCATCCAATCTATTTAATCTGATGTTACTGAATGCCCTGAAATAATATCATCGCAATTATGGTCATCTGAAATTCAGAGAACCACTAAAAGCTACAATCTCTTTCTTCCTCCGTGCTTAGGGCTTGCCATGGAAAGCTTAACAACTATTTAAATATTTTCACAAAAGATTTATATAATTAATTGCAGTACTTGTAAATATTATATTTAACTAAAAATAAAATAAAGTGATGAATATGAAACAAATATTAACAGTGACAGTAGACGATAAAATAATTGCAAAAATTGAAGAAAAGCGTGGAGACGTTAAAAGAAGTACTTTTGTAAATTCCCTACTAAAAAATGCATTAAAACTATGATTAAAACTAAAATAATGATTTAAAAACGTGGGTGTTGCCACACCCTACATGGAGTTAAAAATGAACAGTATTAAATTAATTGTTATTATATATAAATATATTGTACCTTTTGGGTATATGGGGATGCAGGTATCATGACCACATCCAATTACTTCAAACACGAAATAAAATTTCTGGATGATGAGATTGGAACAAAAATAGAAATAATACATTGCAGAAATTTGAAATCTCAAAAATCCTATTTGAGTAGTGTAAATGCTAAACAACCGGGAACAGGAAAATCAACCAATTTAATAAACAATATTAATGAAAATAATAAACTTGAGAATAAAAAGAAAATACTGGTAGTTCTCCCTACGCATGAATTAGCAGAAGAAATGGGAAAGAAAATTGAAAATAAAAAATATTTTGTTATTCTTAAAGGGTTAAAACCCGGATGTATGAATTACGATAAAGATGACGAAATACGGAAAATGTATGAAAATGAAGTTCCTACTGCAGCAATCTGCTCTTTCAAAAAATGCAAGGGAAACTGCCATTACCGAAATCAATTCAGCATATACAAGAAAAAAGGTATCTCTGTTTTGATGCCGAAAGAAATGTTACATGTGATAGATTTCAATGATTTTGACGAAATATATATCGATGAAAGAGTCGAAGGAACATTTTTAATCGAATGGGATCAAGTCAAAATCATAAAACAAATCACTAAACTGTGGAATCACCCCAAAGTGAAACCTGATTTCTTGAATAGTTTAAAAGAAGCCGTCAGGAACAAAGATATTGGAACTCTATCTTCACTTTCAGATGAATTTATTAAGAAGGCGAATGAATACAATTTACTTGTAGGGACAAATGGGAAAAGTGTAAGCAGTGTTATGGATAGAGCATGTAAATTGCGTTTCTCAAATTTAATTATGTTTTTGGAGTTTGAGAAAGAAACCGGCGAAACTAAATATTATAAATCAATAATTCATTACCAACATCTTTTATTTTACAAGCAACTTGATGCTGGATGTAAAATTGAGTATCTTTGTGCATCGTTCCCGCAAGAGATATTCTTAAATCGGCTAAAAAAATTTGAAAAACTGTTTCCCGCATATAAAGGTTATGTTGTCATTTGTTCTACAAACATCACTAATAAGGGCGTCATTATCTACAAGCATGGAGACTCTGGATTTTACAAAAACCACATAGAGAACCAGATAGAATCATCTAAATCAAGAATCTTAAAAGTAATTAAGCGTGAAAAATACAATCGTGGTAAAAAGGTGTGTATTCTTACGTATAAAAAATTAGTAAACAATAAAAAGAAATTTTTCGGTTGCGATGTAATCTGGTTTGGCGCATCCCATGGAATAAATAAATTTGCAGAATATGATGTGATAATTGTGATTGGTACTTATATGCTCAATATGGATGCATATATAGAATATTATCTTGAAAATATGGAAGATGAGTGCCTCCCAGATTTTAGTGATTTTACGAAAGAAGATGGCATTCTTAAACCCAAAGATCCCAAATTAAGAAAGTTCTATGAAGAACTGATAGAGAATGATGTCTATGACTCCGTACATCGTTTAAGACCATTGCAAAAAAGAAAGGATGGCGCAGATGTAGTAATTCATTGGTTCGGGAACAACATTTCCCAACGATTACTTGATGAATTCACTCTTAAGGAAATTGAGTAACTAGAAACTGTCTAAACTCATGAGTGAGAATTCGTTCCAACCCAACATTAGAAATATAGTTTGATTTGAGGAACATCAATATAGTTCTCCGATAATAACTGGAACTGTCTAAAAATGAAATAGGAAAACCCCTCAAAAATGCCTATTCACATTGAACCTTTTTAGCAAATAGCATACTGGATATTAAATAAAAATAGAATAGTCCTTCTGAACAGTTTTCTTGAAGTTATAATTAACTGTTTATCAAATTATGAAATAGAACTTTTTGATGATTTCATCCTTAAAAATTCTAAAAATATTTGAGTAACAGAAGGGGATTTTAAAG
Source organism: Methanolobus psychrotolerans (assembly GCF_002243045.1). GTDB lineage: Archaea > Halobacteriota > Methanosarcinia > Methanosarcinales > Methanosarcinaceae > Methanolobus > Methanolobus psychrotolerans. The sequence goes on along the minus strand of NZ_MBKP01000001.1, from coordinate 63,446 downwards.
AACGATTAAATCTGAATATATTTGAACAGAATGATGTATATCAATATTTTCGTTCCTATTATATTATATAATGAGGATATGGAAAGGGTTATTCTGGATATTCTCAACCCTTTCCTTTAATTAACGCTACACCACCTAGAACAATCATGCCAAAAAGCACAATAGTTACCATTCCACTGGTATTGATATCAGAAAATGAAGAATCTTCTGATGGCTTTAATCCTACAGAATCAGCACCTTCATCAATTATATTTGCACCCACTGAAGCAAGTATGAATGCAATAATTAAGAATACAATTATTAATATTGGTTTTATCAATGACATTATATCATTCCATGTTTACCTATTAGACATTTAGAACAATGATTTCATAATTCTTGGAGGTGATTGCATGTTGATACTTCAATTTATCCAGAATTTCCAATCTTAATACATCTGCATCATCATTGGTGACATTCACAACCAATCCTATCATCTTAGTACAGTATTGTGCATAATCGGTAATCTGACTAAACAACTCTTTCTGAACCTGAGTACCACCACGATGTACTTTCATCTCAATTCCAATATTTCTATTTACGACAAAATCTACTCTATGTTTGCCATTTACAGCTTCATAGTGTACATCATATCCATACCTTTCATTTAGAACAGATAATCTCCCATCTAATTCCTGTTGATAACCTTTTTCATTTTTGTTTTTACCATATCTAAGTGAAACTTCATTTTGTAAGAAATTTACTACATTCTTGAATTCTCTCTCTGTTTTTGAAATCCTCTCATCAGCACACTGATTTTGAGGATATGATTGTATCTTGCTATTGGGCTTACTCTGATGATTATGTTCAGATGCACTAGTATTCATGAACTTTGAAACAACTAAAATAAGTAGAATAAATATTATAAAATAAATAATGGTGTTAAAATCCATATATTACTCCATTATAATATCCCTATTATTTTTGCAATATTCATCAAAGCATATCCACACGCCATTAGCACAGCAATAAAAACAAATGCTTGCACAACTCTGGCAATTGGGGAATCATTATTACTTGTTCCTGCCATCATACCACCTTTTTAAAGTATTCCTTTACCTTTACAGTTCGGGCATTTGAGCAATCCGCTTCCTTTGCATGTTTTACAAACATAAGTAGATAATATATCATCGATTTTCCCTTTACCAGAACATACTTGACATTTCACAGTACCTTTGCCCTTACACGTTGGACATTTTATAGACTTAGTTGTAGTACTTTTTACTGGCAAAATAAACACCAATAAGTAATTCAACTACTAAACAATATATAGTTTATTGATTTGAATATAAAAATTAGTATATATCTAGATACAATTCTAGGATGTTTTTGAATTTATTTGAAATCAAGTGCTTTAATAAAATATATTAATAATATAACACAATTTAATAGATTACTTTCACTGTGTTTACCGCAAAAATAAATACTAGAATCTCTATGCTTTATTTAAGTTCATACAATTGTACGGAATTAATGTGTGATATTATGAAAAAAACTAATATTCAATCTTCTACAATGATAGGAGATTCTACTACAATTGGAAATGGAAATGTTATTGGACATAATATTGAGGGAGTTACAATCATTCAAGGAAACACTGTAACTTATGAAGGAGATAAAGAGAAGAATATTTTCACTCAAAAATATGCTCCTGTTCTAATCAAAAAATATGGACGACAAAATATAGGCTTAGTGGGAATCGTTTCATTTCTTTCTGGCATAATTACTATATTCACTGGGATAATCTCTGTAACGAAAAGTAATATTATTCCATTTATTCCTCATATTGACATTCTAAACCCATACTGGATGGTAGTTAGTTTCTTTTTAATAATTATTGGTGCGTGGTTTTTGAATGTTCGTTCGTATTATGATATGAGTCAATGTAAAGAATGCAAACAAGAATTTGCTTATATTGAATCCAGAGAACCAAAGATAAAAGAAGATAAAATTTTGGAGGGAACTAGGATAAAAATCACTCGATATTATAAATGCAAATATTGTGGACATGAAGACATGAGAGTTGTCAAAAAAACAGTACAAAGTGATAAAACTGTGTATTGATAGTTATTATAAAGTCTATAACTTTTGTGATTTTCACAACCTTTATAATTCTCTCTAGCAAGTAGGGTATCAAATCAATCTTTAACATATCGAATTTTTAATAATTAATACCCTACCTCTATTGTAAATGTTACTTAATTCAATCTAGTTACTCAATTTACCTTAATCTTGCATAGGGTATTAATTCAATTATTTTGATAACTACAATGCCTTAGCATCCTGTTTCTTAATTCCCTATTTACCATAAGTATATAAACTAACACTTAGCGTTAGTACATACAGAATAAAATTACTGAGGTTAAGGATGAAGAAATTAAGAAGTTACGAAAATAGGGAACTATTTGTTCTAGTGGCCGATCAAATATCCAAAGGGACACATTTTGCAAATGAAATTCGGGAAACTATATCGTACATAGGTACAAAAAAAGAATTTAGCGCCGCCCTTTCCATGATGGTCAGACGGAAGTTGTTAAAATCATCACTTGTACATCAATCTAATAGGAAATCATATCATCTTGATAAAATGGGCATCCGATTGTTGAGTGATATTGACGCTGGTTATAAAAAAGTTGGAAGGGGAAATTATCAAAATAATGCAGTTTTTAACGTTAATTGTGATGGTTCATCTGAAATTAACATACCTACATGTGATTTAATAGGATTGATTAACGTAGACATTGATAACGACAAAGACACCCTGATTGCCGAATTACAAAAGCAGTTATCTGAAAGAGATAAACAAATTGAATACCTGTACGACAATCCGCCTCAAGAAATAAAAATATCAATGCCTGTAGGCAGAACACCTCTACCCATATCTAAACCAGTAAAGCAAAAAACAAGGAAATTAAGGGACATTCGTATTGATATAGCACATAGGTATTATAAAAATAAGTTATATTTAAATCAGTATTTCTTTAAAACTTGGGAAAATGTGATACCTGCTAGGTCAAAGACAATAAATATGCATGGAAAAGTATCATACACGAATGAATTACGAATTATGCAAATGAATCATGAAGACTTTAAATTGAATTTGGCAGAACAAATAATAGATGACAGAAAAATATTAGATTTAGAATTAAAAATTACAAAGGTCGAATCCACGTATATAAGAATAAACGATAAACATAATTCTGAATATAAAATGTATTTCAACGGTAAAAACCTGAATTATTAATCAGTTATTATATTAAACTTGATGCTGTAGTTGTATTATTAAAAAACAAATAATGAAGAGTAAGGTGCTTAATCTTGAAGTTTTAAGTGCCTTATCCTGAAAGGCGATAGTTTCAACATATTCTTCCTGCTACAGATGAATACACACGCCTTTCAGGGATTGAAATACCTATCCTGAATGGTAGGAATTACGAATTGAACCTCCAAATTCAGTTGAGTGACATACCTTTCAGGACATTGTAGGTATATTCAAAAAAGAATTACTGCATTAAATCCTTTTCTATTTGATATTATAAAAAATATTTAAATATAAATAGATTGATTTATAAACGTCATAAAGTCAATACAAGTCTTTTAATTTTCTTGTATTGCCTTCATCCACCATTATTTCACCAAAAATGTGTAATTGCAAACATTATTACAGTGAAAAGTACAATTATTATTAAGATGAAAAAGGTAAACATAAATATAAGGTTAGATGTTTTTTTAAGTTCTCTATTATTTAAAATCTTTAATTTACCCATTTTAAACACCTGTAAGCAATATAAGTATCAATTCATGTTAAGATGCTTATTTGAATTTCGTAGATGACAATAATCTCACATTCCACAGGTACTAATTTGTTTTGACTAATTTTGCTTGCTAGCGTTTTTGTAATCTGACTATTATAGTCCATATTTATATCTGGAAAAAGACCTGTTTTTGCAGCATTCGTACCGAATCAACAAACTAGATTTCTCCATAAATACAATCAAAACCATCATCAAGCAAAATTATGAGTTTTTGTTATCTACCTGCGGAATGTGAGACATACGGAAGTATTTTATACATTTATTTCTATTCATAAATTAATGTGTGAACACGGAAATGAATCCGCCGAAGATAGAGACCAAGATGTCAATCAGCGTGAAAACGTTTTTAGCTTTTTATTAATACTCCTTGGACTATTTTCATATATAGTTCATAGAATACTAGATTATACACATACAACCGCTTTTAATTTTGAAATGTATTCGGTACTGGTTTTGCTTTTGGCAATGATTTTCATTCTCTCCGTATTAATCGTAATCTCTTTTCCTTTCTATGTAATTTGCTTGTTTAATAAAGATAATAATTATGTTTTGGAAAACTCTTATAGTGCCATTGCAATGTCAATAACCTTGTTATTGAGCACTTTTACATTATATTACATATATATTATATTCGTTCAATTAAAAATTCTTCCCTACTATCAACTTATTGTGATTATACTCATTATTCTGGTATCTATAGGTTGGTATTTAATATTATTTAATGCAAAAGTAGAAGCATTATTTATAATTGCTGCGATGGTAATTGCATATGTTTTAGTTAAAATCGATGTACTTCTTGGAGTCATATTACTTTTTGGATTTCTGCTACCGTTTTATTTTAAGGAAACATTAAAGAGAAGGAATTACCTATCAGAAAGCACTCTTGGCATCCTTAATTATTTTAATAATTTTGAAATAAGATGGGATTCAATACTAAAAATATCCATAGGGATTTTTCTTATAGTATTTGTATTTTTTGGAATGGCATCGACAACTCCTTATAGTCTTATTATTGGCAATTTACCTTTTTTGCATGGGAGTATGAATATCGAAATGGAAAGTACTTCGTTAACTAATACAAATCCAATTCCTTTCACTGTTTATGTAACAGGACCGGTTTCTAATTTGAATATAAGTTTATTAAAAGTAGATTCAAATTTTAATGTAAGCCGTATTGATTATTTGACGATGGTTGCTGATGATCGTTCCTCAAATATTTCTATTAGTCAATATAATCATATGATAGGAACCACCTCATATATGGGTTGCTATCAAATTTCAATAAATTCTTCTGTTTTATCAAGTGGATATTACAAGATTAAATGTGAACGCATAGGCTTCGGTAATGATGAATACGTTGAGTATCTTTTTTTCTATGATGCCCAATAAAGTAAAAATACATGAGTACTGAAATGATAGAAAAGGTACATTTTGATGCATTTCATATTAAATGGCAATTTTCCTTACATCAAAAATCTAACAATTTTATTATTTTGTTATGTTTTCAAATATCTAGACTTTCTCCTCATAACACGAAGCATCTGACCGGTGCTCATTTTAAAATATAGCAAAATGTCTAAAAACATTTAAATAGCTTCTGTTATATTTTTATATTGTGGTTTGTATGAAAAACGTAAATGCCAAAAAAGCAAAGAAAGAGGTCACCCCATATAGTAAGGAATGGCTCAAGGTGAGTGAACTGAACCAAATATTATCAATGCCCGATATCGATGAGAAACATGAGATATGGATGTTGATGATGTACATACCTGCTTTAAGGGTTTCAGAAGCGATTAATGTACGTGTAAGGGATATTGACATTCATGGCAAGTGCATTGAGATATGGAATGCGAAAGGTGTGGATAACAAAGATTTAAGGAAAGCTCCTGTCACATCCGATTTTCTTAAAAGAGTTAATCGGTACATTCAACATAATAAATTAAAAGATGGTGATTTTATCATGTTCTCCAATAAATCTAAACAGGTTAATCGTTCACATGTATATGTAATTGTTAATGAATTATGTAAAAAAGCAGGAATAAATAAAAAAATCGGAACTCATACCTTCAGAAGAAGCCGTGCCCAGCACTTGCTTGATTCCGGCGTTCCCCTGATATCGGTTTCACGCTATCTCCGGCATAAGAATATTGAAACCACTATGCATTATCTTCATTATTCAATTGAAGATTTACAGCGTGAATTACTGAAATATGATGAACCTATGCAAATGGTGTGAATATATCAAAAATACAAAATAATCGATTGTAGGAATTATGTGGAATTTCTACTGGCATCTTAACCCAATACCTTCCACATAATTTTTATTATTTCTTTTTAAATGAAGATATAATGTATGTCCACTATAGAAAAATTCAAACTTATTTGATGACAGTTAGAACTAATTTAAAATGGCGACTTCTACTTAACTGAAATAATCTGGTAAATGAAAAAATGTTGTAGAGGTGTAAGTGTATGCCTTACGCCCTGATAATGCCATCTGCTCAATTCTACATCATTTTAAAATGGGTGTAAATCATTCTTGGTGTGGTCATCCAAAACCATTTTTACAAACTTGACTGAAATCATTAATAACAATATATCCCATCTATGCCTTATATGAAAATTGAAGCACCAAATATCAAAAGGATTATTAACAATGACTATTATAATTCAAAAAAATCAGTACCTTTTATGGTTACAACATCTTGTGGTCTGTTTCTTGTCCTGTTCGGGTCATGGTTTATAATTTGGAGCGAAAAACCCCTGAGTCTTTAGCTCAGGGGATGTAAGCGTTTCACTACAACAAAAAAAGCATATATAGTATGAAAATCTTAATATTTGTTACTAAAAATTGCTTTTTGAAACATGAGTGATCTTGATGAAAAAAGGTTATAGATATCGAATATACCCTAACAAAGAGCAATGCTCTCTTCTCGAAAAACATTTCGGTGGAAGTCGATTCATGTACAACCGGTCACTTTTCATCAAGAATCTAATGTATAAGAAGTTCAAGATCAATGTGAGTGAGATCAACCTGAACACCAACTTGACTTTGTTGAAAGAACATCATTCATGGTTGAAAGACTTAAATTCACAATCTTTACAACAAGCAAACAGGAACTTGTTGACTGGATTCAAGAACTTCTTTGAAGGAAGAGGATCCTATCCTACAAAGAAGAGGAAGAAGAACAACAATTATTCATTTCAGGTTCCTCAGAATTACCAGATTAACTTAACCAGTTCAAAAATTTACCTGCCTAAGATTGGTTGGATAAAGATAGTTCTTCATCGAGACTTTCTTGATAAGGAATTCATTGAGAACAACCTTGTTACAAAAGGAGTCAACGGAGAAGTAATTCTTGACCAGAAACTTAACAGGAAGTTCAATATTCTGAAGACTCTGACTGTTTCCAGAACATCAGCTGGAAGATATCACATAAGTCTACTTATTGATGACCATGTTCCCGAACCAAAACTTGTTGAATTTGATTCCGAGACTACAGTAGGAATTGATGTTGGAATCAAATCTTTTGCTGTTTTGTCAACAGGAGAAGTTATTGAAAATCCTAAGTTCCTGAAGAAATCACTCATGAAGTTGAAGAAACTACAAAGAAATGTGAGTAAAAAACAGAAAGGTTCTAAGAACAGGAAAAAAGCAATCGTTAAACTAGCAAAACAACATCAATTAATTAATAACCAGAGAAATGATTTCCAGCATAAGGTCACTATCAGAATAATTCGCGAAAACCAAGCAGTGGCTGTCGAAAACCTTAATGTAAAAGGATTAATCAAAAACCACAAGCTTGCTCAGGCAATCAGTGATGTGGGTTGGTCTGAATTCATCAGGAAACTTATCTACAAAGCAGAATGGTATGGAAAGACCATTCTAAGGATAGGTAGATTTGATGCTTCATCAAAGATCTGCAATGTTTGTGGATACAAGAAAGATGATCTTACTCTCAAGATAAGAGAATGGGAATGTCCTGATTGCAAGACATTCCATGACAGAGATCTTAATGCTAGTATTAATATCAAAAAAATAGCATTGAATAACTTAAGCACCGCAGGAACTGCGGGAAGAGCTTGTGGACTCATGAACATTAGTTCAGGGAATGAAGCAAGAAGCCTCTCAGTCTTTAGCTGAGAGGTAGTTCACCATAGGTACGTGAACATGAGAAAAAGTTGCATCAAGGTTTTAAAGAGAGAAGGCGAACCCATACGCAGAGCACTTCTGGAAATGAACCTGCTCGATAATTCATGCAGAATCTGTTCAGAAGAAGAGTTTTTGTATCTGCCTCTGATAGAAGAACCGCAGGAGGAAATACTTCAGGAGCTTCCCGGAGAACTCGAGTTTACTGAATATGATTTTGAGGAGCAGGAGGGGCAGCTTAAGTTTGAGGACTTGCTAGATGAAGTGCCACATTTTGAAGTGATAGGAGATATCGCACTCATCGAAGATGGTACATATGAGCCAATGAAGGTTGCCGATGCTATCATGCAGGTTAAGAAGAACGTTAAGACAGTGCTTGCTGCCCTGGGACCTGTTGAGGGAGAGTTCAGGACCCGCAGGTTCAGAACGGTTGCCGGCGAGGACAGAACTTCCACCATCCACAGGGAATATGGTTGCAGATACTACATCGATCTGGAGAGGGCATACTTCACTCCCCGCCTGGCTACGGAGCGTTCACGTATCCTGGCACAGGTAAAGGAAGGCCAGACAGTAGTGGATATGTTTGCAGGCGTTGGTCCTTACAGCATCATGATCGCAAAAAAAAGCCCTGAAATCCAGGTTATTGCCATCGATAAGAACCCTGATGCAGTGGAGTTTCTGCGCCGTAACATCGGGCTTAACTCCACTGTCAACGTAATGGCAATAGAAGGTGATGCAAACCTGGAAGCTGAAAAGTTCGCCTCGATGGCCGACCATGTAATCATGAATCTTCCTCACAATGCTCACGAGTTCCTTGACGCTGCCATGAAACTGTGCGCCTCAAATGCAATTATTCACTATTATGGTATCACACAAGAGGGCGATCTTTTCGCTAGCTCCCTGAAGCTCATCATGGAAGCAGCAGAAAGGGCAGGCAGAAAAACCGATGTTTTTGATACGAGGATCGTCCGTTCCTATGCCCCACACCAGTTCAATGTCTGCATTGAAGTGAGGGTATATAGTTAGGTAGTTATTAGTTAGGTAGTTATTAGTTAGGTAGTTATTAGTTAGGTAGTTATTAGTTAGGTAGTTATTAGTTAGGTAGTTATAAGCGAAATCGTTAAATCATTATATACGATTATAGAGTCGTTCATATTGCCTCTGTGGCTTAGGGGTATAGCGGCTGATTCGTAATCAGCAGGTCGGGGGTTCAAATCCCCCCGGGGGCTTTTTGTTCTAATTCTAAAGCCGACAGGTTGAAGATTGCTTTCAATTTGCTATGTTAGCGTTTTTCTAATAACAAATTAGTTGTGAAAGTATGCCTTTATGACCGTGAATTAATCAGTTCGTTAAATGCCTAACTACAGTATGAGTTTTGAAGTATTTATCACAACTATATGTTGAATCTGTTGAAAGGTCAGATAAGGCCCCGTTTGGGCGAAACACGACAGTAAGCAGTGTTTATAAAGGTTCTACAAATGGATAGAAGGGCTGAAGAAGAACCGATATTTTAAAGAAAGTTCATTGGTCTTCGGTTAAGGAGTATTCTTGCCTGAAAGCTATCGATTTTACACCAGATGTCTGCCTCAAGTTATGGCTAATTTTCATAAAATCAATAACATGTTCAGGCAAATTTGGACTCGATTTTTAAAATACCGTTAAACAAATATAGTTATTGACTTCTGGGAATTTTTTAATAAATTTATGGTTGAAATTATAATGGCGTTATAATTTACTATCGTGTAATAAATTCTTAAAGATAATCTATAAATAAAAGAAATAACACAAAAGGAATCGGGAATTGAAAGATATTCTCAATCGTACATGCGTGCGGGTTGGAAACGGGGGTTTTCTTAAGCAGGCGTGAGATGTAGGTAGAGCGGCACAAATATGGGAGTGGACTCACTGCAAGGCTTGATGAAGGGCCTTAAGGGAGAAGGATGTTGCTAACTGTATGGTACTGCTTCATCCTTCTTTCTGCTGTGAGTTTTTAATTATAGTTTCTTTCGAAAGGAGATCAAAATGGGATTATTAACAAAATGTCCGGAATGTCATAACACATTGTATGCCGATGATCCAAGAGACATACAGATCTGCAAGGTCTGTGATTACTGGACTAAGAAAAACACAGCAAGCGTAGAATTCGTATTGTTGTGTGATGAAGCTGTAATGTTATACGAGTGAGGGGGAAAATGGAACAAGAATCAAAAAAGTCCTGTAAATATTGCAGGAATCCATTAAAAAAACAGAAACTTGGCATGAATTCTATATATTATTGTTCTCAATGTGGCTGCATGACCAGTGCAAATCTGATATAAATGAACAACAATATGTGATTTCAACAATTTATTTTGTAACTATTCAGCAGGGCTTACTTCCGGCAAGCTTATTTCTTCATTCACAATCAACTCTGTAATTTTGGAGAGCTTGTTGTTCAATAACTCCAAATAATCGAGTTACAAGTTCGACTACTGCTTCAGGACCAGCTTCATAAACTGCAAGTATTTCTTTGCAGTCTATGCAAATCCCCTCCGATCAGTAGATGTTTTTATGATATGAAGGAAATATTTGTTTAATGCTTATAATGAAGTCATAGTATTTTTTGTCTCATTAGCAATAATCCGGCTGAATAGTTACCTAAATTGTAACAAAAAGAGAGCTTTTCCTCATCTGTCAGCTCCCTCAGTTTTTGCACTATTCTATACATTGCACTTTAAGTATTCACTCGATCTTATCAAACTTAGAGGCAGGTGCCCCGCAAATAGGACAGTTATCTTCAGGTTTACCTTCGTGAGTATGGCCACAGACACTGCATACGTAGTAATCGACCTCTTCATTGCTTCCGAGTTCTTCAAGAGCTTTTTTATACAATCTGGCATGGATCTTTTCTACTTTGTTTGCAACTTCAAAGCTCCAGAGAGCTCTGTTGTCACCTTCGGTTTTTGCTTCTTCTATGAATTTAGGGTACATTTCTTCAAATTCGTATGTTTCCCCATTTATGGCCTCTTTCAGGTTCTCCATTGTAGTTCCAATCCCACCCATGCACTGGAGGTGATTAAAAGCATGGACTGTTTCAGCAGCAGCAGTAGCCCTGAATAGTTTAGCAACCTGTGGATAGCCTTCATCATCTGCTTTTTTTGCAAAAGCTAGGTATGTCCTGTTTGCTATCGATTCACCAGTAAAGGCTGCTTTAAGATTATCTTTTGAACTCATATATATCTCCTTAAATCTGTTATCTTATTACCAATAGTTCATGCACATATTAGATTAGCAGCTATCTGTAAACAATTTTGACTGGCATCTGACATCAGATTATAAGTTAAAGTTCAATGGTGTTTAAGCTATATCGATGATGATTTCAGGATTGAAAAAGAAGGATAACAAAATCAAGAGAATATTGTTTGCTGATTCAGGATTGCATAAGGGAACTAACTTAAATAGAATAGTATACAATGGTTACTTAGTATGTAAAACGGGAAAGATGTCTCGTGGGTTGTGGCATCTACATACAAAATAAATCAAAAGGAGTGTTAAAGATGGCAACATCGCAGATAATGGGTAGTGTATACGATATGTTTGATCAGATGATCGCTTTCCTTCCAACCTTAATAGCAGTGATCGTACTTCTTGTAGTCGGTCTGATTGCAGGGAAAGCTCTTGGTAAAATAGGTGCAAAAGTTCTGGATAAGATCGGACTTGATGACCTGATCGATAAAACATCGATTGGTGGAATGATAGCGAGGACGGGAATAACTACAGTAGGACTGTTTGAAAGTGTCATTAAATGGTTTATTTACTTCATCTTTGCCGTAATTATTATTGACCTTCTCCAGATACAGATCGTTGCAGCTTTCATCACGCAGATCATCCTGTACATACCACTAATACTTTCTTCACTGGTAGTACTGATAATAGGATTGCTTGTTGTTGATTTCATTACAGATCTTCTCAAGAATGTCCTCATAGCAGCAGGTCTGGACGAACGTGTAGAACGAACATCCATGGGTGCTGCAATGAAGAGCAGTAATCTGACTTCTTCAGGAGTTATAGCCGGAATTGTGAAACTGTTTGGATACCTGATATTCATTATTGCTGCACTAGACATCTTGAAACTGGAAATGATTGCAGGAATAGTACAAGCTATTCTGACCTACCTGCCCAACCTGTTCGCAGGAGTACTGATATTGTTGATAGGACTTCTGGCAATAGATCTGTTTGCAGATTACATAGGAAACATGATGAAAAATGTGAATGTGGAAGGTGCAAACATATGGATACCCGCACTTAGGGGTTTTCTTTCACTTGTGATAATACTGCTTGCACTGGATGCAATGCTCATAGACACCAGTATATTCTATATCCTGATAGGTCCGCTTGCATGGGGTGTGGCAATTGTTGTAGCATTCAAGTGGGGTATAAAAGACGCCCTTGTAGCCTATGCAAAAGAAAAGAAATAAAGTCCCACATTGTGTCTTTTGTTTAGCGATTGACCATCTGGTCAATCTCTTTTTTTTCGCTTACTATTCCTTCTATTGATGGGGTATGTTGCTTATTATCGCTCTGCATTTAAGATACCACCTTATATCGACATCGATATAATCGGGATTGGCGAGAACTTCAATAGGTCTTGTTCTCGGTCTTCTGCAGATATTGACCTTGATATCGTTCCATGAATCATGATATTCATTTTTTGTTTATCGCAGCACAAGGAATTCTTCCTCAACAACATCAGAAGTTCCAATATCTTTTGGTGCTTGTTCTAACGAAACATCAAACCATAAAAATCACGACGGTTTAAGGAAAGAAGCCCACGACTTTAGTCGTGGGTAGTTGACTCCGCCATTTCTTCATTCTCCTCTGCCCACGCAGGCTGGTCTATGGCAAAGAACTCAAGATCAGAATCTCCTGTGTTCTCTGTGTGCTGCTTTGAGTTTGCAGGCACAAGTACAATTAGTCCCTCACTCAGTTCAAATGGCACATCTTCTATGTAAAGTACACCTTCACCTGCAAGAACATAATGAACTTCAGGATTTGTCATCATGTGAGGGTCAATGGAACCGCCCGGTTTGATGATCACATGTGCAATGCTGTAATCCACACCCAGGTCTTTGTCAACTGTTCCCGGATGAAGGAGATTTCCAAGTGATACAGTTCCAAAGCGTGTGAAATAATCAATGTCTTGAAGATTATTGGTGTAGACGTAATCATCTACATAGAAACCGGAAGTCACAAGGTATACCTGATCACCGATCGAAGCTCTCTTGACGAATGTATACTTCAGGGCAGGAGAAGTCTCACCAGGTTTTGGCCACTGGTAATCGATCCATCCCTGGCCATCTTCACTAAGGGCCGTATCTATGAAAAGTTTGCCAAGAGGATTACCGTCATAATCTTTAAGGCCGGATACGTTTTCGCCCTCACAGCTGACATTGGGAGCGTAAGCTACACGTATTCCTTCAGTTGTCCATATGCTAAGGTATGTATCATCATGGAACCACTTGCTGTCTTTTTTCCTGAACTCATCAAATGCAAGTTCTCCGTTTTCATTCATAAGCTCGACAGCTTCATTGACCAGAGAGATTGTGGCCTCTTTCTGGAAAGCCAGTCCGACAGTATCTTCTTCTGTTGTTTGAACTTCCTGCTCAAAAGAGTCAGCAGCATCCTGCTCATCTGGGGTTGTATTTTCTGATTGCACACAACCAGCAACTGCCAGTAACATAATTGTGACAAAAAGAACACATGATATTTTTTTAAAACCATTCATATTATAACACCTGTAAAATTAAAATTAAAATTAAAATGCAAATCACGTTACAATTGTGTTTGTTAACTGACATATAAAAACCAATATTATAATTTACAAACGATGCTAATTAGTTAATACTATATCTTACTTATTAATATTACTGACATCTCCATTGCATTTTTCTTCAAAAAGTGATTAAGACGCTGATTTTTAATACTACATATCATTTTGTAGCTTACATAAATGAATTATATCAAAAGAACCATTTGTTCATGTAGTTCAAAAAAAGGGAATAATCGAGATGAGTAGATATATTATATTCAGCCTGGCAATGTTACTAATAATGGCTTCTGCATTTTCAATGGGATGTACTGGAACTGATAATGAAGAACCTACAAATGAAACAGGTGGAGTAGATGATAGTATAATTAATGAATTAGATGAAAATCAGGTTTCTGAAGAAAATACAATTCAGGGAATGATAATCTTTGATGAACCTGTGGAATCTTTCTCCAATGCTACTGTATACCTGGAAGTAGAGGATGTCAGTCTTCAGGATGTTGCATCCACTATAATATCAGAAGACTCCATCATTGGAGTTTCCATGAATACCAATGACATTCAGCCGGTACCATACATTATCCAGTACCCCGAACTTGAAGAAAGAAGGACATATTCACTTTCAGTACATGTGGATGTAGACGGTGACGGTAGTCTTTCAAATGGTGATTATTATAGTACCTGGCACAACCCGGTTCCTACCGAACCCGGCGTACATGAGCTTGATGTTCATGTGGAAATGATCTGATAATAATCTAAAATCCCTGCAAACATGATTTGCAGATCGCTGTATAACTACTCTCGAATCGGGACACTTCCCGATCAAACCAAATATCACCCAATCATATAATTCATTGTATATATTTAATGTTCGAATATCGTTATATTCTATCAGTGCATATATAAAACAGAGGCATAATAATGAATAATAAAGCTATAATTAGTGCGACTAAAGTAGGATTAATAGTATTCCTTTACATAACTATGGTCGTTACAGTATTTGCCATAGCAGGCCTTGTCAGCATATGAGCATGAAGCATATATCGAATTATTTCTTAAATCTTTGATTAGGTTTTTTATTCGGTTTTGCAATGCAGCCATTTTTCTCATTTGGACACCAGCTCTTTTCATTATGGGACATTTCTCACAGGCAATCCCGCATACTCCAATTTTTATTTCAGACATTCCATTCTTATGTGTTCATACTACAGTTTCATTCTCTTCATTTGGTACATACACTATCCTGCCATCAGCCAATCTGTAAGCCGTACCAAGAGCTTCTCCTGTTCCACCGTCGATCTGGTCGGTCATGTTCAGAACTTCAATAGGCTTGCCTTCTTCCTTGATGATTATCTTCATGTCTTCCTGTCCGGGATTCTTCACGATAGTAATGTCATCTGTGGGACTCAGCAGTTCAGGAAGCTGGTATGACATGACAAGTGCAACCAGCAGTGCTACAGAGAACACCATTGCAATGTCAAAGAGGTTGGCAACCCCTGTAAGGGGGTTCTGCTCTTCTTCGTTATCTATCAGCCTCATGCGGGTATATTTTCGTCTCTTCACTCTCCAACCTCCAGAGTGTCGAGAATGTAATCTATGTCAGCCATATCCTGCCAGTACCATCTTTTTCTGATCTGTGTGAGTACATAACCGATACATCCTGCGAAAAGTCCTATGACTGTAGTAGCAAAGGCTATCATCAGGTTATTTGCAAGTTGAACGATATCTCCCTGTGAGAGACCTATAAGTGCAGGGCCAAGAGGTATCAGGGTCCCCATCAGGCCCAGCATTGGTGCGATAGTTGCAACAATCCTGGTCTGTTCAAGTCTCTTTGCCATCTTAATCTCATAGTCCTGTGAGATCCATTCGATAGCTGGTATCATATTCTTTTCCAGGTGGTCTGCTGCAGCCATGGCAAAAGATCTTACAAGGAAATTCTGCCCGACAAGCCTCAGTGAACTTGCAGCTTTTTCAAGATCCCGGTTCACAATATGCTTGCGGGTACTATTACAGTAAAAATCAAGTTTTTCTATATCGCGGTGTCTCCTTGCAGATTCCGAAGCAAATTCCCCGATTAATACCAGGGAATAAACCGCCAGAAGTATCAGCGTGATAACTACCGGGCACAGTAGTGCAGATGAGAATGTGTAGAGAATATAGAATATGTAAGAAGTTGCGTCCATTTTTATTAACCTCTTGTATGCCGGATGCATTACTTTTGGTGGACAGTATATTAATACGCAATTACTTAAGTTTCTCTATATATTTTTAAAAATTTTATAATATGTCTATGGTAGGTCTCTTGTTCATATCTTGTCCCATAATATTGAAGTCCTGCGTCATGTTTGCCACAGGATAGCATATCTTGAGGACGGTACGATAGTACATATAGAAGAAGTAAAATGAATCAATTTATTTTTAAAAAAGAGAGTACCTGCAAGAAAAGCAGGTACCGGCATTATTCAATTGCTTTTTGTTCAGTCCTTTCTTTTATTCATGCGAATGAGCAAAGCAACAGCAAGCACTGCTGTCATTGAAACGATTATGCCAGGTGCAGGCAGGAACTTCTTTTCCACCTCAAAGATTACTGTAAAACTACTTATCTGTACTTCATAGCTGCCTGCCTCATCTTCAGAGACAGTGAAGGTGACAGTTGTTTCCTCTCCTGCATCGAGTAACACACTCTTTGAGTCAGCAACAGAACCATTGATAAGCAGCTGAACATCGGTCTGGCCTGCGGAAGTGCCTGTGTTCATCACATCAACAGTAACTGTAACATCTTCTCCTGTCTTTACAAGAAGAGGTGTGACCTGAAGGTTGGAGTATGAGAACATTGCCTCCAGCGCAAGAACTTCAAGGTTGAGTTCAGCTTCGAGGTATTCATCTGATGAAGACGTCAGTTTGTGAACGCCTGTTTCCTTCACATTGTATGTAAGCATACCATCAGAGTCTGTACTGCCTATGAGATTGCTGTCATAGTAGACCTGGATACCTTCCACAGGATCCCCGCCGATAGCTTTCATCACCGAAATGGTAATGTCATCTCCTTCAACAACGGTTTCAGGGGATACTTCGATAACAAGTTTCCTTGTCGCATCTTCAGGTGAGATAACTTCCACTTTTTCACTTGCTGAAACAAAACCATCCTTTTCAGCCGTCACCGTAAAAGTGCCTGCACTTTGCGGGGTATAGGATACGGTACCGTCAGTTGCTGTCCTGCCGATATCAATGTTACCAAACATCACAACAGCATTGTCTACGGCTGCACCTCTGGAGGTGACCTCAATTTCCAGTACCTCATTTTGTCTTATAACAGCAGGCATATCAATGGAAAGTGATTGTGAAGGTAGTGTGGACACTTCCACGAAAGGATAGTAGCGTACATCAGTGGAGTCTGCAACCTTGAATGAAATATCTCCCATGAGACTGATAGTATTTCCTCTTGTCAGTGAAACAGAGTCCCTGTTCTCAAAGGTTATCTCATTTTCAGAGAAGCTTGCTATTTCCATCCTTCCAAACCTCTCACCTGCCTCGATCTCGATCACGTCTTCTGATATCTGGAAAATACCTTCAACGAACACGGCATTAGTTTCGGTTCCCCTGAATATCTCAGCAAAGTGCACCACTATGACAGGCACATTATCTGTTGAGCCGATGTCCATCTCATAAACATAGTCATCATTAGCAGAAATGATTCCTGTGTCAATGTTATCTCCATCCTTTACAAGGTTAACCATCACATTGTTGCCGTTAAGGTCAACTTCAACAACGTAGAGTTGGTATCCTTCTTCCAGCATAAGTGAAGAACCTGTATAAAGGGACTTCTTGTTGTCATCATCAATAAGCACTTTTGAGAGCTGGCCGTCAGACAGAAGGCTCACATCGTCTGTGAATTCATTATCCGGATAGCCGGCAAAATATTTCTCTGCCATAAAGCCGATTACCTGGAATTTACCCCATTCATCATGCTCGAAATTGACATCCAGGGGTTTGCTGGTATAAAGAAGGTCTCCCCGGTTGATGGTTCTGCCAGTGATGTCTGTGATATCAAGGGATTCGGTTCCAATGCCTTCATCAATGTTGTAGTAGAAACCTTCGAAGTTCATTGGCGTCCATTTGAGTTTCTCATTCTCTGCAACAGTACCTCTTAGTTCATAGATGCCTGGTTTTGACATGTCCACCACAGGACCAAACCTAAGAGTGCTGTCATCAGCAACCATGAATTTCAGCTTGCCCATGATCGTTATGGTATTACCTCTGCCAAGGCTGACAGAACCCGAATTCTCCATTGTTATCTCATCAGAGCTCAGGGATGTAATTTCCATCCTGCCGAAGGAATCGCCCGATTCTACTTCTACGTAGTCCTCAGAGATCTGGAACACACCCTCAACAAATACGGCAGTGGTTTCTCTTCCCTGGAATATACTGCTGAAACGGACAGCTATTATAGGTACCTCATCATCAGTTCCAATCTCCGTTGCGTATACATAGTTGTCACCCGAGGATAATATGTCTGTATCCACACTAGTTCCATCCTTTTCCAGGGTTACCATCACACTGTTACCGTTCAAGTCCACTTCTACTATATTCAGCTCATATCCTTCTTCAAGTACAAGTGAAGAGCCGGAATACAGGGAAAGCTTCTCGTCATCGTCAAGCAGGACTTTTGTAAGTATGCCGTCAGATATCAGGCTCACATCATCATCTGCAAATTCAGTAGTGTCAGTATATCCTGCAAAATAGCGCTCAGCCATAAATCCGATTACCTGATAGGACCCCCAGTCCCCCTGTTCAAAGCTCGTAGCTATAGGGGCTGTTGAATATTTGAGATCTCCGGCTCCTATACTCCTGTCACTATTACTGTCCAGTTTGATTGTAAGTGTTTCAGACCCTTCTCCAGAATCAAGATCAAAATAGAACCCGGAGTAGCTTAGGGCAGTCCATGTATAATCAAGGGACAGGTTCTCATCCGCATCCCATATTCTATTGCCAGTGCTGTTGTTTGCAGCCATAGCAGTGCTTGATAGCATTATCAGCATTGCTATTAATAATACTGATAAATTCGATATATTCTTATTTCTCACATTATTCCCCCACATTTAGTTTATTATTATGGTACATTAAATTATCAAGGTACCTCTATATCAATGTAATTTATATTGATATCTAAAGATATTAATCAAATATATCTCACAAAGAGGTTGTACTTCTACCCAAAGGTAAGTAAAGTCGACTGGCAGACAATCCTGGAATAGAATAACATTAACCTTACTTTAACACATTACTGTCTCTCTTCAGTTTCAATGACCAGGAATTACCATTCTTTGCCATGCAGATCTTATCTTCTCTTGCAAGCCATCCGATTGCCATAAATGATACCTGTGAATCAAAACCATTATTTTTGAGGTGATTCTTCAGGTTTGCCATGTTCGATTCACCATTTTCAAGCAGCCTGTAAATATAACCCGCTGCTTCGCCTATGTTAAAACACATTTCTTCCATTTATATCACTTCATGTAATTTTGTTATAAACATGAACTGTTTTTCTGGCAATGTTGTCCCAGTTGAACTTTGTTCTCACTAGCTGTTTGCCATTTTTTCCCATGATGGGTGTAATAGAATCCAAACCACCAAGGGCATAATTTATTCCCCATGCTAGGGATTCCGGCGTCCTGTAACTGATCAGGCCGTTCTGAAAATTGTCCACTATGTTCACAGCATCTGTTGCAACGACTGCCTTGTTCGCATCCCATGATTCCAGTACAACTATCCCAAAAGGTTCATTCCTGCTTGGCACACATGTCACATCACATGCGTTTGTCCAGTCCTTGAGCACTTCATCAGGTGAGTAACCTAAAAAATGGCATGATTGGCTTATATTCAGATCATTTGCAAGATTCTGGCAATAATGCCTCATCTCTCCTTCACCTATGAATACAAAATGTGCGCCCCAGTTTTCATCAAGTGCTTTTGGGATCGCTTTCACCAGCATGTCCGGTCCTTTCTGGTAGTTCATTCTGCCGGTAAACAGCACTACAGGTGCAAAAGGATGGATGCCATAATCCTTTTTGACAGATCCGGAATCAACATCTTTCTTCATTTTACCGGGGAATATCCCATTAGGGATCACAGTTATCTTGTAATCCGGGATACTGTAGATATCCTGTACTTCATTTTTGAAGTTATCAGTAGTTATAATTACTTTAGAACTTTCATATCCCCCAAGCCATTCCCGGTGGGATACTTCATTGGAGGTCGGAGATTTAAGATCAATATTTCCATTGCGTCCCCATTCAGTACTGTGGTATGTCATTATATAGCTTTTACCAAGTTCTTGTTTGATCCGGTTTAGTACATTTACAGGATGCCAGTCATGTCCGTGTATAACATCAAAATTTCCGTAGTCTTTTGATACCTGGATGAATCTCGAGTACATCGCATCGCACATTTTATTCATCTGGGCGATTATATCCCCGGATTCTTCAAACCTGCATCTCTGATAATGCACACCATTTATTTCATCGTAGTCCCTGTACCACCCACTCCGGGTGAATATGTGGACCTCGTGTCCTAACTTTACCAGTTGCTCTGATAATTCGGTCACATGAGGAGCCAGCCCTCCGACTTTTGCAGAATGAAGGCTCTCCCATGAGAACATTGCAATTCTCAGTGATTCCATTTCCCCGCACACTTCTACAATTAAAACCCACAAATTGTATTATAAAAATGAATTTAACCTGTCATAAAGATTGCGAATGAATTTTTTATCGTTGTGGTAAAATATCTTCCACATAGCAACGCATAACCTCAGCCACGCTCCATGCCTGTGATGCACAACCACCCGGATTATATGGCATATCACCATCAAACACCTCTGATATCGTGCCGATACACGATTCATCCATGTGTTTTTCTATCATATGAAGGAAAGTCCTTAGTTTTTCCTTCAGCTCCGGCATATTTGTGTATGTTTTTGCATAAGCCGTTATGTAAGGGCCAAGCATCCAGGGCCAGACAGTACCGTTATGGTAGGCGCTATCCCTCATCTCCGTGTTACCTCTGTACTGGCCTTTGTACCTGTTATCATGAGGTGAGAGTGTCCTGAGTCCGTAAGGTGTCAGCAATTCTTCCGTGACCACGTCAACAATGTCCTTTTCCATTTCGCTGGAAAGCATTGTATGGGGAAGTGAAACTGCAAAGATCTGGTTTGGTCTTATTGAAGCATCTGTTCCATATTTTTCTCCAAGATATGGAAGGCAGTCATAAAGGCAGTTTTTGTCATAATTCCAGAACTTTTCCCTGAAACTGTCTTTTGTTAAACCTGCGATCTCTTGGTAACCGGAAACATCTCTTCCAAGCTTCCCGCCGATTTCGGTTGCATACACCAGGGCGTTGTACCAGAGAGCATTGATCTCACATGTTTTTCCATGTCTTGGGGTAACTTCCATATCCCCGATCTTTGCATCCATCCATGTAAGTTGTCCTGGATGTTTTATCAGGCCGTCATCATCCATTTTGATGTTATAGGCAGTGCCATCATGATAATGGTGCAGTATGCTTTCAATGACAGGCCACATACTTTCGGTAAATTCAAGATCTCCTGTATAATCCCAGTACCTTCCCATGGCATGAACAAACCAGAGGGATGCATCCACTGTATTATAAACCGGTGATCCGGGTGCATTTTCAGGGAACAGGTTGGGTATTAGCCCATCCTTACAATGAGCCGCGAATGTGGAAAGTATCGATCTGGCATCACTGAACCTTCCTGTCACAAGTGTCAGGCCCGGCAATGAGATCATGGTGTCTCTTCCCCAGTCCCCGAACCAGTGATATCCTGCAATAACGGATCTTAATCCGGTTGATCTGCGATGAACTATGAATGAATCACCTGCAATTGCAAGTTTTCGGAAAAAACGGTCTCTTTTAAGCTCATCCTTAACAAGCTCAACCTGCCTTTTTGTCTCATCTGTGAACAGTTCAGGAATAGTCTGGATATCCCATTTTTTATCAAGTTCTGTGGATGCCAGTACAAAACAGGAAGTATCAGTGCCATTTATTTCCAGGTCGAAGTATCCGGGATTGAAGTTATCTTCTCTGTGTGGGTATCCTCTTAAGAGTTCCACTTCATATTCAAAATTGTAGTACCAGTGTTCATCTGTTTTGTAGGGCAGGTCTGAGCAAATTTTTAGAGAAGATGTGCCAGAATTAAGTATAGTTTCCCTCGGAAATACTTCCTGTTGGAAGGAAAGTCCATTTGCACTTGTCATATGATGGATAGATCTGTTATTTACAAGCGGCAGTATCCTGAAAATCCCGTGTTCTCCCGAAGGGTTACTGATCTTATACCTTACGATGGTGGTGTTCTCACCATGTATCATCATTATCTGCTTTTTGATCTTCATTCCACCAGCATTGTACACAAAAGTAGGAAACGGTTCTATGCTGAACGTTTCAATATGCCTGTTGCCGTGTGGGTAAATTACATCAGGATATCTGTGTACGGCAAGCTTGTGAATATGTGTTCCACTAATAAGTTCCTCATCAAGGGATGAAAGCAGGAGCTTTCTTTCAACAGGAGGGTTTACAGAAGCTATCAGCAGACCATGATACTTGCGTGTGTTAGTTCCGATGACCGTGGAGGAAGCATATCCGCCAAGACCATTAGTAATGAGCCATTCATTGCCTGTTCCTTCTGTGTAATCTGCATAGTTCATGTATCATCCTGTTGATGTTGTAGTTTAAGATGCGTTAAGCTGACAAGTTCTTCTGGAGTTTGTCCAGCAGGAGGATATTATCAAGCATTAGTGCACAACTCCAGCTAAGAGGTATAGCCCATGCAGGCCTGCCCGTATATTTGTTGACCTGTTCCGGTAGCATTCCTGCCCCGGTAGCACCTTTCAGTGCCCATCTGATATATTTGAGGGCATCATTGGTCAGAGTTTTTATCTCTTCATTGTTATTATCTTTGTTATCACTGGTAATTGCCATCTCAAGCAATGCTTTTGAGAGCCAGAGGGTTGTGACTATCCAGGGATTGCCGTCTATATAACTATCATTCACATATCTCTTAATTCCGAAATGGTCATTCACAGGTACCCTTAGCTGATGTTCTATATTTCTGATGATGGACATGATCATCTCTCTCTCTTTTTCATCATGGGGCGAGAGCATATTGAAAGGGACAAAGGTACCAATTATACTTGCATCAATGGCAGTGTCAATTTTACCGTGGGTTATTCCCCTGGCAAAATAACCTTCGTCAAGCCATAATTTTTCAATAGTTGTGCTTTTGATAAGCTCAGCCCTTTCTATCCACCTGTCAGCGAGTTCCTTTTCGTTGTAATCCTTGGCCATGTTTGCCGCCCCCATCAGTCCTGCATATATGGCGGCGTTTGTGTATGTGAATACTCCTGAATGTGTCTCCCAGAGGCAGATACAGGGTTCATGAAGGCCTTGCGCAGTTCTTCTCATGAGATACTCAGCAGCACATAATACAGTTGCCCATATGCTATCCAGGAATTCTGCTTTAATGGGTTGTTCCAGTGTATTGTAAAAACAGTCCATAGAAAAAATAGTGGATCCGGTCTCATCTATCTGAGTAGAGAAACTGAAGTTTCCCCATGAGGGTGCTGTGTTCCCATCAAGCCAGTAGCGCTGGAACCATGAACCGTCCTGCAGCTGGGTGATCTTACACCACTTGAAGAAACGAGTGCAATATTCCGGATATCCAGCTTCCATCAGTGAAGTGACAATTTCTGCACAATCCCTGTTCCAGCAATATCCGTAACCTCCACTCATCTCAAATTCATGGTCAAATTCCGGAGCTGCGATAAATGAGCCTTTGGCAGGGTCGTTGAGTATACTTAATGTGAGCAGTGAACGGTTAAAGGCTTTAAAAAGATCCTGTCTGAACGTTTCAAAGCCCGGGTACTCCGGCATTTCAAGAAGTTTTTTCCTTGAAAGCCATTTGATCAATTTCTCCTGTGTTTCATTATATATACTTTCAACAGGTTCTTTCTGTACCTCACGCATCCTTCTGTAAAGGGCCGGTCTTCTTGAAGCTGCACCGATGAATACTGTTATTTCAGCAGGATTTAATATGTCAATATCCAGTTTCCATCCAACAGCACAGTTGAGATTACCTATGTCCTCTTTATTTCTCTGGAGTTCACCGTCTTCCATGTCGTATTTTGCATCCATCCACCAGATCGTATCCATGGCCTTACCAATCTGCCATTCCTCAAACATCGGGTTTGAAGTTATACCGATATAGTAATTCTTCCAGTACTGTGCCAGCAGACCGGAATCAATATCACAAAATGCTGAGTTCTTTTTCTTCATCTCCCCAACCTGGAGATTTGAGTAATAGAAAAACTTCCCTTTAAATTTCGTTGGAGAACTTATCTTATATTTGCGGATAAGCACTGGCAGTGTTGGATGAGCAAAATCCAGGATATTCATGGTAAGCCCGGAGGGATGGATAAGCTCCGTGCGGACTATATTTGTATTCTCTATGTATTTCTGGTCTGCTACCCACTCAGGGTCATTTGACCATATGAGTTTTTTTCCGTCATGCAGGCAGGCCTGTGATTCTTCAACATGTTGTGCAAAATCCTTTCCGGGATAATAATATCCGAATATCTCGCCTTTTTTCCCGATGGTCACAAGCAACCTGTCATTGCCAAGAATGGCATTGGGCTGCCGTATCACTGTGATTCTCCCCTGAGTAAATGCTCTATGTTAACACCTTTGGGAGCAGGTGAAACCAGGTGTTCGCAGAAAATGTCACCCATGCTTTTGCATCTTGTTTCACGTACCTGGACCGTTTGGCTTAAAGATTCGGAAATATATCCTGCAAGAAAACCACTTATATATCCACATACAGGAACGTCGCTTTCTCCGTATTCATCAGCAATGAACGATTCTCTAATCCTTACAGTTCCTTTCAATTCCACAGTGTCCATTTCGTAATCAAGAATTCCCCATCCTGCAGCCATCAGGAGCTCTTTAAGCAGGTCAAAGAAATTGCTGTCGTTTACATCCACGATCTCCCTCAGGTATTTTACAGTACCTGTCCCGCTCTTCAATCCGATTATAGTTAGCAATCCCTCGGATTGTGGCACGTTCTCAGCTATAATATTGAGAATGTTCACAAAGGTTTTTGCCCTTACAATAACAGCCCTTTGTCCTAGCAGGTGAAGGGGGAATTCCACAGACTGAATTACTCTGTTCTTTGAAAATCCCCAGTCAAGTTCAAGTACTACATCCATGTCTTCAAGTTCGTCTGCGACTATTTTGATGTCTCTTCCTTTCTCAGCTTCAGTGAACATGACATATTTGCCTCTGGAAGGATCTTCCGAGCAGTCCAGATATGCAAACCTTATGTCAAGCTCCTTTTCTGCAAAAAAAGATGTTATATCGGCTTCTGAATGTAATGTGTTCTCGTATGTGATTTTGAACCAGACTACTTCTGCTTCTTTATCGATCCTGGAGAACATGTAAAGGTCTCGTACCATACACTACCTCCTGATAACTAATAATGGTTTAAATGAATTATTCTGTTCCTGTCAGGGTCCTGAAGACACGTGCCTTAAAGTCCGTCAGTGCTGCCATGAAGTTAACCGCTGCATCATAGGGACTGCTGTGTATGCTGAAATATGAATGAACATCCCCGTCCCCAAGCCATTTTGTACTCATGTAGTAATAATGGTCTGATGTCAGCAGGTGTTTCCATATTCTCAGCAGTTCTGCATCTTTTGTTCTTTTTACATATGTCTCAAGTATTTTCATTTCCTCAAAACAACGACGCTGCATGTCATTTCCAAGCCATGCGCTTGTGTCCCTTTCTATATCTGCCCATGATATTGTGGAAAAATCACCTACGTCTATCTCGCCGGCAGGCATGTAGGTATCAATTGTCTGTGACGGCGTAAGGAATCGCATTCCCCTATCCTTTACTTCGCCAGGTAGCGCCTTGAGGAAATCAAAAATACCTGAGTCTTCCCATTGATGCTCACCGAATGTCTCGTAATCCATAAAGATA
Source organism: Methanolobus psychrotolerans (assembly GCF_002243045.1). GTDB lineage: Archaea > Halobacteriota > Methanosarcinia > Methanosarcinales > Methanosarcinaceae > Methanolobus > Methanolobus psychrotolerans. Next base: position 37,590 of record NZ_MBKP01000001.1, on the reverse strand, counting down.
TTCATGGTTTCACCTTTCTGCCAGGATACCCAGTTTGCCCATTTACCGGCAGTAAGCGGATATTCTTCCCACCACCTGGAAGAAAAACGATATCCGATGTCATCACTTAGTTTATAATTACGAAGCAGGACAGCTATATCACTACCTTTTGCTTTATATACGTGATCAGGAGACCTCCCTTCCAGGATACGTTCAATACCTTCCGTAAGTATTGCGTGGTATCCCATCTGACTTGCAAATTGTGCAATGCTGTTGTTATAGAGCATCTCGGTGTTCCTTAATATGCGCGGAGTGACGCTAAGTAGTTCCGAAACAAGTTCACGGTGCTCTTTCACTTCATCGATGAACTCATCCTTTGACTCGAAAAGTGATGCAAGGGAATGGTAGCATGTTTCATCCAGGAATTCTACACAACCTGTTTGTGCAAGGTCGCAGAAAGAGTCAAGCACATCCTCCCCCCATTCCTGGCACTGCTCAAGCAGGGTACCTGTAATCGACATGCTTGCCCTGAATTCACCATCCGTGCTGTCTACAAGTTCAAGCAGGGTCCTGTTTGCAGGAAGGTAACACTTGCCGGCAACCTTACGGAATATCTCTCTGTTAACAGCTTCATCAAAATACCTGTCAAAACCCTGTTTATCATCAGGCCAGAACCACCTGAGCCTGTATGGCTGGTGAACTTCAAAGAAAGGACAGATAGAATTCATTTTCCTGCCTCCAGTATGGCACGCTCAATGTCGGAAAGTATCGATAGATCATTTACCGCCCTTTCATATCCAAGACGCCTTTCCTCAGAATTCATTTCCAGGAATATCTCGCTTTGTTGCAAATAGCGGAATATTCTTTGCAGTTCTGTTTTTCTTTCAGTTTGCTTGACCATTTTCAGCTGCTTGGCAATATCTACAAGTTCATGCATGAACAGGTGTTGTGCATGATTTCCAAGAAGGTTGTGCATTCCATAGCGTGCTGTCATCTTTGAATCGAGGGACGATAATTCGGTCTTATTGAACATCTCCACAGCTTCTTCAGGCAAAAGCATTTTTATTCCATGCTTTTCAAAGCTCAGAGGGATATCCTGCAGGAATTCAAGTATCTCTTTATTGTTCTGTAAGTGTGTGTTCATTGCATCATATTTTATGTACAGGGTTATCACATCCCCATCCATACTTGCTATCCATGATGCAAATTTGTCGGCTATCAGTGGATATCCGGGCCATCCTTTGTCTGAGAATTTGATCTCCATATCCTCACTTAAGTTAATGTGCCGAAGCAGTGTGGGAACATCGTTGCTGTAAACGTGCGTGGGGTCATAACCGTTCATGAGGTTATGGGAACCTTCCGATATGAAACATTTAAAACCAATCTCTTTGAGCATTTTCATTGTTCTCTGCTCAAACAGAAGTTCAGTGTTGACAAATGTCTTCGGTTCCTGGCCGAAAAGTTCCTTTATCATTTCGATATCCATCTCAAGCTGTTCCCTGAATTCAGTAAGGTCAGGAAACAGTGAACAGACCGAATGGTAATAAGGTGAAGCAGCAAATGAAATAGATTCCGGGTCAAGTTTCCTGAAACCATCGATCACTTCAGGCGCCCATTTACATTGTTCAAGGAACACACCAGAAACATCCAGGGTATATTTACCTCCATTATCTATGGATCTTGATAACGTGTCATTTAATGTTTCCAGGTTCTCAGCCAGCTTTTTGAAATTATGGAATGCTTTTTCCATATCAAAGTATTTTTCAATATGTGCTTCTCCATACCCTTCCTGTGGCCAGTACCAGCGTAATGGCAATGGCAGATGTACCTCAAAACAAACGCAGACAGCTTTCATGTTCGATCAGTTCCCGGAACGATTCTATTATCATCGTTATATGTATTGGTTTTTTTTGTATTAAGCTCGTTGGCAAACCAAAGGGTCCTCTGTGGGAAGGGTACCTCTATTCCATTCTTCTCCAGTGTCTTTTTTATTACCCATAGAAGCTCTTTCTTCATGTCATACCACTCGGTGGCAGGAGCCCATATCCTGACGATGATGTTTACTGAATTATCTCCAAGGTTATCTACAAACACCATGGGTGCTGGTTCTACCAATGCAAATGGCTGTTTATCGATGATGTCCTGTATTATCTTTATTGCCTTATCAGCATCATCACTATAGCGGATACCTATCACATATTCAAACCTTCTTCCCAGGTTGGCCACGTAGTTTGTAATGTTGGTGGTAAACACAGTCTCATTTGGCAATCTCATATAGAGGCCATCAAATGTACGGATTATAGTTGATATCAGATTTATATCCTCAACAAATCCGAGGTTATTATCTATATTTACAGTATCTCCTATCTTAATAGGACGCTCAATCATAAGAAAAATGCCGGATATGAGGTTACCTACTATGCTCTGACTGGCAAAACCAAGTATTATACCCAAAACACCACCTGCAACAAGCAGGCTTGAGGTATCGATTTGAAGCACAGGGAAAATAAAACCGATCACTGAAGCAAAGATTATGCCGTAATATGTCACTTTGAGCAGTATATTCAGATGCTCTTTGTCCATCTTGTCCTTGAGTGATCTCTGCAGGTATATTGTTATGGCCTTGCCTATCACAATGGTCAGGAACAAAATTATAATAACTGTAATGATCTGCAGGAAAGGATCTGAAAGGGCAGGAATGTATTTTGTTATTGCGGTACTGTTCATAATCCGAACTCCATGATGCCTTTTGTTCCGATGGGCATGAACTTACGTGAAGTATAGAGCTCCATTGATCTTTTGAACCTTGAAGTTGTGGGGTATGTGCTGAAATCAGTTTCTGCAAGCAGCTTATTGATTATCCTCATGGATGCTTTCATACCAAGTCTTTTGTCCCCATAATAGATCTTCATTCCATAAGCATTTAAAACTGCTTTTGTTACCTCCATCATGTGACTGGAATCATTGATGATATCCAGTTCAATGTATCCTTCATAGAGGATGTCTGTCTGAGGAAGCTCGGTGAATACGTCACTTTCCCAGTACCTGCATATGAGTCCCTGATTGTGGCTTCCATAAAGTGTGAACTTAATCTTTGAGTACGTGAAAGTATCAATTACTTCATGGTTCCCTGACTTATCTGAAATGAAAACCCCTATCTCAACCGGGAATGTCAGGTATATTTTTTTCCTGTCACCAGGACGGATAAGGGCAGGCCGCTTAAAATCTACAAGCAGGAACGAAGTAAGTTTCTTTGGAAGATTCACAGGTTCAATTGGGTTGATAAGGATATCTCCATCATTATTCAGCAACAGGAGTTCAGTTTCTTCTTCCCCGTGGAACATGCGTTTATAGATAAGGTCATCTCCATGTTTCTCAACAGTGATTACAGTATCTTCAGTTTCAATGGTGAATGGCGGTTGATATATGTCAAACATTTGTCATCGGTATCCGTTTTGTTATTAAAGCCATTTCTTTTTACGGAAGTATGTGTACATAGACAGGAATATCAGTATATTGACAAACCAGACGGCAGGATATCCCCATTTCCAATCAAGTTCAGGCATATAAGTAAAATTCATTCCATACATTCCGGCAACGAAGGTAAGAGGTATAAATATAGTTGCTATGATCGTAAGCATTTTCATAATTTCGTTCATCTTATTGCTAATGCTTGAAAGATATACATCCAGTATCCCGGAAAGTATATCCCGATATGTTTCAACGGCTTCTGCAACCTGTATTGTATGGTCATAAACATCTTTAAGGAATACGGATGTCGTGTCTTTGAACAGAGGTGATTCTGTCCTTTCCAGCCCGTTTATAACTTCCCTAAGAGGCCATACGGATTTGCGCAGGTATATCATTTCCTTCTTCAGGTCATGGATACTTTGCAGGGTTTCAGGAGATGGGTTCTCTATCAGTTTGTCTTCCAGGTCCTCAATTATTTCTCCAAACCTCTCTATTATTATAAAATAATTATCAACTATGGAATCAAGAAGTGCATATGCCAGATAATCGGCTCCCATCAGGCGTATCCTGCCCTTGGCATTTCTCAGACGTTCCCTCAAAAAGTTAAAAGTGTCGCCTTCTATCTCCTGGAAAGACAGGACAAAATTATTTCCAAGTATTATACTTACCTGTTCAGCTTGCACATTTTTATCATCATCATCAGCAAACCAGAGCATTTTAAGGACTATATAAATGTAGGAATCATAATCCTCCATTTTTGGCCTCTGGCTTGTGTGCAGGATATCTTCCATTACAAGTGGGTGCAGACCAAAGTGTTTACCCAGCTTTTCAATAATATCTACCTGATGGATACCATCAAGGTTAATCCATGAAACTGTCGGATAATCCTTGAAGGGGAAGCATTCTTCTACATTTTCAACGACGTGTTCCTGATAGTTGTCCCTGTCATAATCTATTATTGTTATCTTTGGTTTCTCAGTCCTTTCCTCACCAACATGCACCAGGGTCCCAGGTGCCAGTCCTGCCTTCTTTGAAGCCCTGTTTCCAAATGCCTTTATATGCCTCACCCCTTGTGCGATTGAGATCGTTAATATTTTGAATACTCAATAAATTCTTATGGGCAAATACCCTTGTAAAGGTTCACTGTCAGTTCAGCGATGTTATTCCAGTTATATCTGGTTCCGATCAGTTTCTTACCCTCTTTCCCAAGCTGCCCATCTGCAAAATTGTCAAATACATATTTAATTCCCCATGCAATGGACTCAGGTTTCTGGTAAACTATGACCCCATCCCTGAAGTTATCTATCAGCGATATTGCATTGGTTGCAACGATATTCTTACTTATGTCCCATGCTTCAAGAAGAATTATGCCAAATGGTTCGTTGCGGCTTGGAACACATATAAGATTGCAGGCATTCATCCATTTCTTTTTATCGGATTCATCCGCATAGCCTAAAAAGCGACAACTGTCCTGAATGTTTAGTTCATGGGCTATGCGTTCACATTCTGGTCTCATCTCACCTTCACCGATTATAACAAATTTTGTATCCCACCTGCTTGCAAGCACATCCGGGATAGCCCGGATAAAAAGGTCAGGACCTTTCTGGTAACTCATCCTCCCCACAAAAAGGACTACCGGAGCGTATGGATGTATTCCGTATTCTGCTTTGACCTTGCCCGGGTCCACATCCATTTTCATCTTGTTCTCATGTATTCCATTAGGTACGATGGCAATCTTGTTGTCAGGTATCTGGTAAAGGTGCTGTATTTCGTTTTTTAGAATAGTGGAGGTGACTATCACACATGACGACTCATATCCTCCTCTCCATTCACGGTGACTGATCTCCATGGCTTCCCACCAGTTACCATGTTTATTTCCGTTCCTTCCCCATTCGGTACTATGATAGGTGATAACAAAAGGGATGTCATATTCTTCTTTCAGTCTGCAGACCAGATTTACGGGATGCCAGTCATGTACATGTGTCAGATCAAAATCGCCAAATTTCCTGGTAGCTTCAACAAAGGCCGTATGCATGGAATCACACATACTGTCCATTTGTTGTACTATGCCTCCGTAAAGTGCATTGTATACCCGATGATAATGTACCCCATTTACTATTTCGTATGGGAGCATGTCCTTGTTTCGGGTGAATACATGAACTTCATGTCCAATCAAAGCCATAGCTTCTGATAACTCGGTCACATGAGGGGCCAGTCCTCCCACTTTCACAGAATGAAGGCTTTCCCATGAGAACATGGCTATTCTTAAATTTTCTTTCATTATTTCACCTTATGTTCTCCTATGATTTTCCAAGCAGGTGCTCAGCAGCTGTTTCCGGAGGCATTGAATTGATATAAATATCTGTGTTCTTTTCAAAACCAGCAGCAATCGATGTCACGGGTGATATGCGGACATTGAAATGGTAACTCAGGTCATTTTCTACCTGGAAGAACATGTAATTATATGCCAGTTCAGGTATAGTCTGTTCCAGCAATGAAACAGTTTTCCTGATGCAGTCTCCAAGAGATAGCAGCATTTCATCACTAAAAGCTGATATATGGTTCACATGCTGTTTTGGAAGCATCCACATCTCATAGGGAACCCTGGAAAAATATGGTGTTATCAGGATGAAAGCATCGTTTTCGTACACAAGTCTTTCTTTTCCCATTTCCTTTTCAACTATCCTGCAGTAAGGGCAGGTTCCCAGTTCTTCCATTGCCTTCCTTTCTCTTGTGATAGTGCAGGGAACTATGGGGAGAGCTATTAGTTGCGAGTGGGTATGTTCCAGGGATGCGCCTGCTTTTTTCCCCCAGTTCTTGAAAAGTGAAACGTACCTTATCCCTTCCTGTGACTGGTAGTGCATTACTCTGTCCCTGTACACTTTCATCAGGAGAAGTATCTCTTCATCCGAAAAAAGATGGAGCTTGCTTTCATGCAGTGGATCCTCAACGATCACTTCATGGAATCCGTATCCTTTTTCAACTTCAAATACAGTCTGTCCGACTTCCGGGGCATTTGGGGATAATGCAGGATAGAGATTTGGGATGCATCTTATCTGCCAGTTTGTAACACGCTGTCCATCAGTGTCCCTGAGGATCTCACCATTCTTGTACACTGCATTTGCAGGCGGGGTCTGATCCTCGTGACCGTTACAAAAAAAACAGCTTTCAGATTTGACATCCTCGCCACAAGCCTTTGGAGCAGATGGTCTTTTACTTCTTCCGAATGCTATTATACAATGCTCGTCAAGAAAATAGTGCTTACGTATTTCAGACATTTTATTCCATCCTCGTTCCGGTGAGAAGCTCATAGTACGTTTTGATGGGCTCTTCCCAGTTCATGTCTCTTGCAAGAAGATTTGCTTCCTGGCAGAGAAGATTGTACTTTACTTTGTCATCTGTGTATGTGTCAATGAAATAGTCCATGGCAAGGGCGTAGTCTGCAATAGATTCCAGATAAGAGCTATTAATATTATCAACAACGATAACTCCTCCCATCCCCATGACAAGGCGTTTGAGGGTTTTAAGTGCGTCACTGAAACCGCAGATCTTGCTTACAATGCTTGGGGTTGATTCTTTCCCTGCTTCCAGTCCTGTAAGCAGGAAAGGTTCATACTTTGAAGGGAACACACCGGCAATGCAACCTGCCATGAATTCATCAGGTCTCAGGTTTAGCCCGCCATCATGGTCGGATATCCACTGCGGATACAATACTGCAGCAACATGCCTGCTGCCATCCGGTATTTTAGAGCATTCCAGTCCCCTGGCCTTGATCATCTGCTGAAGGCGTATTTCTTCTCCAACCAGTATCTCTTCTGGAAGATTTACCGGGAAGTTGTCGGGTAGATTTGTCTTTGGTCCGTGTGCAGCAATAATAAAACAGATTACCCGGTAGTTTTCATCAAGATATCCAGCGTCGATCTCAGTTTTAACCATCCTGTCAAGTAATAAAAGGGAATCGAGCAGATCCGGATATCCTTTGTTCTCTATTTCGATGCGTGATATTGAAAAAATGGGTATTATCCTGTCAGGTGGTATAGTCTTGCTGTCAAATACATTGTATATCTTTTCAGACAGACTACTCTGTATCTTCTGCCTGCACATTGTCTTCTTTTCCCACTCTATTTCTTCATCTTCTTTGTCTATACCATTGCGGACGACTACCGAATCTATGCCGTAGAAGAGTTTTATTTCCTTACGCGTTGAGTCCCCCACTGCGGTAACAACGTCTGCATATGCTGAAAGTGACTCCAGTTTTGCATGATTGACCGGAACGCCGCTGTCCCATGAACTGTCGTTCTCTCTTATTTTCTGAATTGAACGATGTCCTGATGACCTGCCTGGAAGTGTTGCGTGGTAAGTTGCAACAGTTTTAACACTTAATCCAAGTTTCTTCAGACGGGCAAGAGCATAGAATACTCCGAATTCATGACAATGAAGTGAAACATGGACTGCGGGCATGAGGGATGCGGCAAATTCCGATATTGCCTCATCTTCATATTTCTGGGACCTTTTTTCCCGGGCCGTTACAAGTGTCCTTACGAATTCGGAAATTGCATAGGATAAATTCAGATAATGTGTATATTCCATACCATTGCCCATACTCTCATAGGTCATGGAATCCAGGCCTATAAAGTCAAATGCTTCCGCTTTTATCATGCTGGCCAGACACATTTCATTTCCCTTGTATTCCCTGCTGACCCGGCAAAAATCATCTGTCCTGAACATCAGGTGTATTATTTTCACACCTCTTACATATTCAATTCCGGGGTGCACATCGATACCCTTTCTTTTAAGCTCTTCAACGGTCTCAAATATCTCGCCTTCGCTTTCTATCTCTTCAAGTCCGCTCATATCGGTGATACGATTCTGCCCTTTATTCCAGTCAGAACCAGTGTGACCATAGTAAGGACCTGCTACAATGATATAGGGAACTTTTTGTTCATCAATGATCCCTTTACTGATGAGATTTGCAAGGTTCTTTGCTTCGGCATCAATAACATTCCATATGCCTCCCATCTTATTGGACTTCGGTCCGGCTTCTTCGCCTGCTATTATTATACATTTGCTTTCTAACATCATTCCTTTCCCCCTGAAAATTCGCCTTTTCTAAATAGAGTTCCAATTATATATTATAATATCTGCAAAGAGTTCCCGCTCCTTACATATTCAAGCATTATCTCTAAAGTGCGTATGCTATATTTACATTAAAAAAAAGCGGTCATATATGGAAAAGTATTATTACTTTTATATACATAACAAAGCTGAGGTTTTTGAATAGTACCTTAGCGGAATAACGTATGAATGACGTATTAATATGGTTTTTTATAGTTCTCTGCCTGGTTCAATCCGGAATATTTTCCGGACTGACAATAGGCATGTTCGGATTGAGTCGGCTTCGTCTTGAGATAGAGGCTGAAGCTAAGAATGAGGACGCAAGGAAAATACTGGAACTAAGGCACAATTCCCATCTGTTGCTTTCTACTTTGCTGTGGGGCAATGTGGGTATCAATGTTCTTCTGGCGTTGCTGACGGATTCCATAATGTCTGGTGCTTCAGCATTTGTATTTTCCACGGTTCTGATTACCTGCTTTGGTGAGATAGCTCCACAGGCTTATTTCACACGTAACTCCTTAAGACTTGGAGCTGCCTTTTCTCCGGTTGTCAAATTCTATGTAGCTTTGTTGTATCCGGTTGCAAAACCATCTTCAATGCTTCTGGATATGTGGCTTGGAAAAGAGAAAATGGAGTTCTTCAAAGAGCGCTCCCTTAGGATCATGCTTAGCAAACATATGGTTTCAGAGAGCAGTGACATCGATCGTCTTGAAGGCCTTGGTGCTTTGAATTTCCTTTCTATAGATGACCTTTACATCAAACAGGAAGGGTCTTTGATAGATCCTGCAAGTATAATCTCTTTGCCTACTTACAATGGTCTTATCATATTTCCACCCGTTGGGGAAGAGAGTTTTGACCAGTTACTGGAAAAGATAGCTTCCAGTTCAAAGAAATGGGTCATAGTGGTGGATGAGAACAATGAACCGATAATGGCCATTGATTCGGGTTCCTTCCTGAGGGATGTTACATGCAGGAAAACGGATTTCAATCCCTATCGGCACTGTCATCATCCTATAGTTGTAAGTAATCCTAAAGAGAAGATAGGCGATGTGCTTCATAAGATGAAGGTCTACCCAGTGGATGCCGAGGATGATGTCATTGATAATGACCTGATCATCTACTGGAACCAGGATGACCCTCAAAAGATCATCATAACCGGTTCGGATATACTTGGCCGGTTGCTCAGGGGAATAGTTGTGAGGGTCGAATGATCTCCTATTTTAGATCACTATATTTGTATATTTATCACCATTTTAAGAATCGAGTAGCAAGTACCGATTCTTTCCTTATAGCATATTTTCTCAATTCATCTACTGCTAGTAGTAACAAGGCAAATGGTACTGCCAGGAGTATATATCTCAGGGATATTGCTGCTGTGTTAAATACCAGATTCACAAGTGGGTTGTAGATTATTAAGGATAGTATCAGAAGCTCGCTGGCAATACCAAAAAGCACCATTCTGTTACTGAAAAATCCTTTTGTCAACACCGACTGACGCCTTGTCCTTGATGTGAATACGTTTGCTATCTGGCAGACAATAACAGCTCCGAAAAATGCTGTTATGGCCTGCATGTAAAGGCTATCAGAGAATGGAAGCTGCTGTCCCCATGTCCATCCCCCGTCAAATAGCACTGCAAAGTAGCATGCAAAGCCAGCGGCAGCTTCAATTGGCCCTTTGATGCCGTATGATGTCAACATTAACGGCGAAGTGAGTAGTTTTTCTTCACTGGAGCGTGGCGGACGTTTCATTATGTCCCCTTCTCCTTTTTCAACAGCAAGGGACAATGCAGGGAGTATGTCTGTTCCAAGGTCTATTGCAAGGATGAGCTGTACGTTCATTGGCAGGGGCAGTGCCAGCAGTACAAAGGCGATAAATGGCAATATTTCAGGGATATTGCTTGTAAGGATGTAGGCTATGAATTTCTTGATGTTATCAAAGACAGTCCTGCCTTCTTCAATGGCGTTGACAATAGTTGCAAAATTATCATCAAGTAGTACCATATCTGCTACCTCCCTGGCAACGTCCGTACCACTTCCCATGGCAACACCCATGTCTGCGTTCTTCATGGCAGGCGCATCATTCACGCCATCTCCGGTCATTGTTACAATTTCGCCTGCTGCCTGGAAGGCACGCACTATCTTAAGTTTCTGCACGGGGGAGGTGCGTGCAAATACAATGCTTGGTGCCTTCAGTTTTGTTATAAGTTCTTCTGTAGAGAGTTCTTCAAGTTCTGCACCTGTTATCAATACAGGTTCGATATGATCATCGGTAAGGCCCACAGTTGCAGCGATTGAGCGGGCCGTCACCGGGTGGTCGCCTGTTATCATAACAACCTTGATGCCGGCAAGGTGGCACTTCCTGATGGCTTCTCTGGCCTCCGGTCGTGGAGGGTCTACAGCTCCTGCAAATCCAAGGAAGATGAATCCATTATCATATTCGTCTTCATTGTCTGCTTTTCTGTAAGCAAAGGCAAGCACTCTTTCTCCTTTGTTTGCCATTAAAAGATGTTCTTCTTCAAGGACATTTTTCCGTTTATCATCAAGTGCTTCCTCTTTTCCTCCAACCAGTATGTGGCTGCACATGTCAAGAATGACTTCCGGTGCTCCCTTAAGGTATACTTCCGTGTCTCCAGATGGTGTTTTACAGATGACCTGCATTCTCTGTTTTTTGGAGTCAAAAGGATATTCCTGCATCCTGGGATATTCATCTTTCATTTTTCCAATATCTGTGAACCCACTGGAATAAACGAGCAAGGAACCTTCGGTGGGATCCCCTTTATATCCGGGTTTTTCTTCTGTGAGCCTTGAGTTGTTACATACGATCGCCACACGTAACAGCATTTCTGGTGGTTCTGCCTTTTTTTCCACATCCAGATGTCCGGTACCAGTATAAACAGAATGTATGTTCATCTTATTTTGTGTAAGGGTTCCTGTTTTATCGGTACAGATGACAGTTGTGGAGCCAAGTGTTTCAACTGATTCCAGTTGTTTTATAAGAGCGTTCCTTTTTGCCATTCTCTTTGATGCAAGGCTCAGGGCAAGCGTTACCGTTGGCAGAAGACCTTCAGGTACGTTTGCAACGATGATGCCAATGGCAAATATCAGATTTGTCAGGAACGTGTCATGAATGAGGGACCCTATCAGGAAGAAAGAAACTCCAAGAAACATGGCAATTGCAGAAATGACCTTGATGAAATCATTTAGTTCCCTGCGTATAGGGGTGTCCACGGAAGATGTCTGTTCGGTCAGGGCTGCAAGCTTTCCTATCTGTGTATCCGAACCGGTACCAAAGACAAGTGCTTTGCCGTTTCCGGTCTGGACGAGCGTTCCTGAGAATACCATATTCCTGCATTCCAGCATGTTGGGATGAGTGCAGTCAAGGGAACGCAGCTGTGGTTCAGCTTCTCCTGTTATTGGTGAGTTGTCAACCTTTAGCGAATTTTCTTCGACGAGCCTGCCATCAGCAGGTATCTTGTCACCTTCCTCCAGATAAATAACATCCCCAACAACAATCTCAGTGGCAAGTATCTCTTTGATCTCTCCATCCCTCAGTACCCGGGCTTTTGGCGGGATGAGGTTTTTGAAACTTGCCATTATCTTTTCAGCCTGGTATTCCTGAATGAATGTGAAACTACCGTTAAGAATCACAACTCCAAGCAGGGCTATGGCTATGAAGATGTTACCCTGTCCGGGGTCAAGCCACTCGGCAATAAATGATAGTATAGATCCAAATAGAAGCAGAAGTGAGAAGAAGTTATTATATTGTTTGATATATTTGATTATGGGACTTTCCTTTCCGGTCTCTTCGAAAATGTTCCTTCCGCAAAGGGCTATTCTTCGGCTTGCTTCTTCAGAAGACAAGCCCTCAGCTGTTGCATTAAGCCTTTCAAATATTTTCTCCCGCAAGATGTTATGTTCGTCACCACGGGATTTGCATTGGAAGTTCCTTTCTTCAGGCACCCTGTCACCCGCACTCTTTGATATTTATGGGGTACTAACATAAAATCATTGTGATTGTGGTTCTCTCATCCGCTTACAAAATAGTTTACTGGAATGAGACATAAATATTCCAGAGTCCCTGGGAGATGAAATTAACTGCCATTGCCGCAAGTAAAAGACCCATAAGCCGTGTGAACACCAGCATTCCGGTGTATCCGAGGAATTTGTATATTCTCCTGGAAAAACGGAATAGTACCATTGTTATTGCGAATGTGAGTAGTATTGCAAAAAGGACTGCTATGTTTTGCAAAATTGAAGATGCACTTCCCATAAGGACTATTACTGTTGTGATTGCACCCGGCCCCGTCAAAAGAGGGAGCGCGATCGGGAATATCCATATATCGCTGCGGTCCATTGATTTGTCGATCTCTTTTTCGGTGATACTTTCGCGGGAAACTTTTGCAAGCATCATGTCAAAGGCTACGGTAAAAAGCAGCACTCCACCAGCCACTCTTAATGAATCGATGCTTATTCCAAAAAAGTCCAGTATCATTTCTCCAGATATCGCAAAAAATAAAGCGATGATACAGGCAAGAATCACTGATTTGGTAGCAAGTGCATTCTTCTCTTCCAGTTTCAGTTCACTAGTCAGTGAAACGAATGTGACAACTCCGCTGACCGGGCTGATTATGGCAAATAGGGAACTGAACGCGTATATCAGAAATGCAATATTATCCGTCTTTGTTCCCTCCCCTGTTCAACTTGCTTTACGTATTTTCCAGACATACATAAGAGTTGCGGTTATTGATGTCATTATGCAAATTTACCTGAGTGTGCGTGAGTCATTTTTAGTCTTGAAAGGTTTACATAAATCTCCTGGATCCAGGTTTGGTATATATAGCAATTTCATCCGGTTCTGTCTATTTTGTTGCACAATCTCAAATAATGCATACTGCATTTATATTTTGACGATATATCTATATAGTAGTAATTATAAAACTGCGAATTGCCAGAGAATTATTACTCTGGTGTATTGCGGATGTGGGTCATTTGATTCTCCATCAAACTACCTCCTTAAAACTCCACCACATCCCACTTCCAAAGTTACCCTGGTTTATCCAGGGTCACTTCCCATGGATAAAAAGGTCTTTTACAGTTGATATCTTCTTCAGCCAGAAGTATACAATTAGGGTTGACACTAAAAGAGTAATTATGTGGTTTACAATAAGGCTCAGCTGCGGTCCTTTTCAGCTATTGGCAATTCAAATGTGAAATTACTTCCTTTTCCGATTTCACTTTGGACCCATATATTTCCATCATGCAGCTCTATAAGTTCCTTGACCAATGCAAGTCCAAGTCCTGTTCCCTGGTACTTTCTTGAAATAGATGAATCGATCTGGCTGAATGGTTTAAACAAACTCTTCTGGTCTTCCGGAGAGATGCCTATGCCGGTATCGATAATGGATATACGCAGTTTCTTGTCATTCACACACGTAACTACGGTGACATTACCTCCATCGTCTGTGAACTTTATCGCATTCCCTATAAGGTTATACATTATCTGTTTGAGCTTTGATCTGTCTGCCTTCACCTTTGGCATGTCCTCACACATATTTACGTTAACACTTATCATCTTGCTTGATGCAAGGGTTTCTGTCATAGTTACTATTTCATTCACAGCTGCAGTCATATCCACCAGTTCTATATGAAGTTCCATTTTCCCAGCTTCTACCTTGGAAATGTCAAGGATATCATTGATGAGGCTTAACAGGTGATATCCACTGTTAGATATATGATTCATGTAGTGTTCCTGCTTAGGACCAAGTTTCCCTGCAAGGCCATCCAGCATGACATCAGAGAAACCTATGATGGAGTTTAATGGTGTGCGCAGTTCATGGCTCATATTGGCAAGGAATTCACTTTTAGTGCGGTTGGCAGTCTCAGCTTCGATCTTAGCTTGAAGCATGGCTGCTTCAGCCCGTATCCTGTCAGTTATGTCTCTTCCCACAGCCTGGATCAGATTGTTCTGTGTCTGGAGTACTGAAGCACTGACATCTATGTACAAGATCTTCCCATTAGAATCCAACATTCTTGTTTCATTACGTATGGATCCTTTCAATCGAAGTTCCATCATTTTTGTGATATTATCTTCTCTTTCATCTGGAACGATCAATTCTAGAATTGATTTTTGTTTAAGCTCCTCTTCAGTATACCCAAACATTTCACAAGCCTTTTTGTTAACATCAACTATCGATCCATTGATGTGATGGATCATTATGCCATCATTTGACTTTTCAAAAAGGCTCCTGTATTTAGTCTCACTTCTGATTATATCTTCTTCTGCCTTTATTTGCTTACTAATGTCCCTTACAATGGCCTGCGCCAGGTCTGGATATCCTTCAAGTACCTTTGCATTGACCTCTGCATCGAAAGTTTCACCATTTGCTTTTGCATATACAGTATGTACATACACAAATCCCTGCTCTTTGAACAGTTGCATTCCCATGACACCGGCACGCATGTGCCCGGGAGCCAGAAGGTCAACAACATTCATCTTCTGCAAATCATCTTTAGTGTACCCGAACATCTCACAGGCTTTCTCATTTACATCAACTATCTGACCATCAACATGATTCAGGAATATAGCATCGTTTGATTGCTCAAAGAGTGTCCTGTATCTTTCTTCATTGCGCTGGAGTTCTTCTTCGGCTTCTTTACCTCCGGTGATATCTTCTGTGAAGATCACAAGACCGCCAATTGTACCATCGGCTGCTTTCCAGGGCCGGACTTCCCAGCGCAACCATTGTACACTCCCATCGGCTCGTTGGAAACAATCTTCATCTTTACGGATAACTTCTCCTTTCAGAACCCGGCGATGTATCGATTTCAATTCGTCACTGATCTCAGGGAATACATCGTAATGACACAGGCCGCGCAAATCCCGGTCACCAAGGGAATAATCATTGAGCCAGCGCTGACTGACAGCGATATAACACATAGTGCGGTCAAACATCGCTAATGAGGCGGGTGCATGCTCTATGAACAGCCTTAGCATTTCCTCACTTTCACGCATTTTCTCTTCAGCACGTTTGCGTTCTGTTATATCTCTTACAACAGCCTGTGCAATTCCTTTATAGCCCTCAAGGATCTTGGCATTGATCTCTACATCAATGACATCTCCGTTTGCAGTGAGGTATTTTGTATCAGCCCGTATGAAACCATTAATTCTAATAATTTTCTTAACCTCTGTGCCATGGTCCCTCTCTTCCGGGATCAATAGATCAACTACATTCATTTTCTGTAATTCTTCTCTGGAATATCCAAAAATTTCACAGGCCCTGTTGTTCACGTCTACTATTTGTCCATCAAGTGTGTTTAGAACTATTGCATCATTTGATTGTTCTATAAGTGATCTATATTTTTTTTCACTTCGATTGACTTCTTCCTCGGCTATTTTGCGCTCGGTGATGTTCACTGATGTTCCGTATGTCAGGAAAGTTCCGTCATTTTGGAGATGTGAAGAGCCTATGGAGTTTACCCATACGGTATTTCCGTCATCAGAGAGCAATCTATAATCCAGATCAATGGGGGTATCGGGCTGTACAAAAGAAAGTTTGAATGTATCATTTACTTTGGGAAGGTCTTGGGGATGTATGTGTGCAAAGTATTTACCCCAATTATTTCCGATGGTCCCATCAGGGATTCCCAGTACTCTATCAACAGGTTTTGAAATATAGGTACTCAGTACATTTCCGTCCTTATCAAAGCTAGCTTTCCATATTATCGAATCTATAGAATTAACGACTTCCTCAAAATCCCTTTCTTTTTGAAGTAGTATTGTCTCTGTATTCTTACGATCAAGGACATTGGTTATCATATCTCCGGCAATCTTTAGTATATAGAGCTCATTATCATTCCAATCTCTTTTCTTTATTTTAGAATCAATGCTGATAAAACCTTTGAACACCCCATAACGTGAAAGGGGGATCATTGCAATGGATCTAATCCCCAGATCCTGGAGTATCCTTTTTAAATATTCTTTTTCGTCTGGTATTTTATCGACATCAGGAATGTTGACTATCTGTAAATTGCCAAGTTGTTCAAAAACGATTTTTTTCGAATCCACTTTTTGATCGAGTGGAATTTTCGAAACGATTCCGTCAACATGCCACTCATGTGTTTTTGTAATGTAGTCCGTATCTTGGTCCACACTGAATAACGATGCACGATCTGCCTGTATGAAATTTGCCAGATCCTTAAGGGTCATATTGACATCTCTGTCAATGTCCATGAAATTGCTGTTGATAAAACGGCTTGATATTTGATTTATGAGCCTGTCCTTGCGCATGCTTTGTTGAAGTTCAAGAGACATTTCCTTTTTACTTGTCAGGTCTTCAATAATGGCATGACATCCGTTAATCTCACCCATTTCATCTCTTTTGGGAAAGGCATTGAAACTTAAGAATAGTTCCTTGTTCCATATAGACCTGTAAGTTGTCACTATCGAAGAATTGCTGCCGATGACAAGTGTTTCTTCAATAGTTGCAGAAATGCCGGATTCAACAAGAGGTGGAAAAGTCAGCATATTTACTTTTTTTGTATCTTCAGGTGAAGGAGATCCTAATATCTGCAGGAGAAAATCATTTACAGCAGTTATTTTCCCTTCCCTGTCACACGAAAGTATGCCAAGGGGCAGCTGGTCAACCAGGTTCTCAAACCCATCGTGACTTTTCTCAGGCAGATCATGCGAGTTATCTGCATTCAAGTTATACTTTGTTGTCATCTTTTTTAGTTTCAGGTCGATGTGATCAAAAAATGGTATATTCTATATGGTATGCAGTAAAACATTTGTATACGCCTGTATTTATAATTTATTCTACTATTTAATGCTGCACTTTTGACATCATTAATATTCGTTTTCTTATGATCAAGTTCTTATGTTCATAGTCCTTAATATTTAATGGAGTGTGGACAGATATTGCTATATTTTGATCTGTTCATGTAGTTTACACTTCTCAGAAATGGTGATTTGATATGGATGAGAAAAAAGACACAAAAAAATATCTTGAAGAACAGTTCAAAGATATGAGGGAATACATTTCCAGGAACATAAAGGACCTGGAACTGGAAAAGGAATTCGATAAGCAGGTAAAGGATATCAATGAGTATTTTGACAGCAGTATGAAGAAGTTAAAAGCAGGAATAGGTGATAAAACTCCTGCAACACCTGTGAATATGCCTTTGATAGGTGATAATGCACCATCTTTTACTGCTGTTACTACTGCAGGTGAAGTCAATTTCCCAAAGGATTACAAGGGCAAGTGGGTAATTTTTTTCAGTCACCCGGCTGACTTCACTCCGGTATGTACTACGGAGTTCATGACCTTTGCAGGTATGCAGGATGATTTCAAGAAACTGAATGCTGAACTGCTGGGTCTTTCCATTGACAGTATCTATGCCCATATTGCATGGCTTCGGACCATTAAGGAAAAAATAGAATATAAGGGCATGAAAAATGTGGAAGTGAACTTCCCTGTCATTGAAGACCTTAAGATGGATATTGCAAAGAAGTTTGGTATGCTGCAGCCAAATGCCTCGGACACCCAGGCTGTCAGGGCAGTGTTCATGATCGATCCGAAAGCAAAGATAAGGGCCATACTCTATTATCCGCTTTCCAACGGAAGAAACATGGATGAGATCAAGAGACTGCTGCTGGCCATGCAAAAATCCGATTCAGAACAGGTGGCAACTCCTGCTAACTGGCAGCCAGGTGAAGATGTGATAATTCCGCCACCTGGATCATGTGGAACTGCTAAGGAAAGGGTTGAATCAAAGGAAGAGGGAAAATACTGTCTTGACTGGTTCATGTGCTTTAAGAAACAGTAATAGAGGCCTCTCTCTTAACTTTCCTTTTTTGGCTCTGTTGAAATTCTATCATCCTTATTTTAATATTCAAGTTGAAGGCCGGAACCTACTTCTTTAAGTTCACAGACCGTTGACAGTTTTATCCTCGATGTAAGATCTGTGCAATGGCATGCATGAACTTCTGTGGCATTGAGTTTCCTGAAGTATTCAACTGTTCCGTTGATCTTTTTTTCAGATGGCCGGAGTAAATGAAATCCTCCTATTACATCTATAATTCTATCCTCGTTGCAGACGTTTTTTGCATACTCGATCATGTTACATATCCCGGAATGCGAACAACCTGTTACAATAACAAGACCCTTTTCGGTCTTAACTGCAAGGGCAGTATCCTCAACAAGGTTATCCTCTTCTTCTTTTTCTTCTATGATAACTTTGCTTTCAGGTTCACTGAGTTCAAAATCATATATCCGGGGGATCTCTCCAAGGAATACTATGTTCTCTGTCAGCCACAAAGGCTCCTTGCTTAGTTGCAGTTTGAAGATTCTCGATAGTTTTTCTGCGCAGAAAAGACTTCCAATTTCACCAAGATCTGCATGGATCTTTGTATTGAAGACCAGCGGATGGGCTACAACAGTTGGTTTGGAATGCTTAAAACCTTCTATTTTTGCTTCTGTGAATAATTTTACCATGGAGTCAAGTCCCCATGTATGGTCCAGATGGCCATGGGACAGGACTATATGCTCAAGGTCTAGCAGGTCTATCTTCATCCTGTGCGCATTCCTAAGAAATGCATCAGAGTATCCAGTATCGAAAAGTATTCTCTTTCCATTGTCTTCTATAAAGTAGGACACTCCTGGTTCACCTAAGAAATAGCGGTCAATGAAGGTGTTATTATCCAGAAGGACTGTAAGTTTCATATTGGTTTAATTTGTCATTTAACATTTAAAAGAGTTACATTGCAGGAAAGCAATAGGTGAGCATCCTGTCACCTGTTCTTCTCTTCCTCAAAAGCCTTGCTTACTATTTTCATAGCGCACAGGTCACCGCACATTGAACATGCATCGCTTCCTGTGTTTCTGCTTTCCCGTATGTGCTTTGCCTTTTCTCCGTCAATGGCAAGGTCAAACTGGGTCTCCCAGTCAAGGTTCTTGCGGGCATATGCCATTTTATCATCAATGGCTCTTGCACGCTCTTTCTGGCCTTCCTTTGCAAGGTCTGCTGCATGGGCTGCTATTCTTGTGACAATGGTCCCTTCGCGGATATCATCGTTAGTTGGCAGTGCAAGGTGTTCTGCGGGGGTGGTCATGCAGAGGAAATCGGCTCCGTACATGCCGGCCAATGTGCCCCCTATGGCTCCGGTGATGTGATCATATCCTGGGGCTATGTCTGTGACAAGAGGACCCAGCAGATAGAGTGGAGCATTGTCACACAGGCTCTTCATTCCCTTAACGCTGAGCTCTATCTCATCTATGGGGACATGTCCGGGGCCTTCCACAAAACACTGGATGTTCGCTTCCCTGGTGCGTTTGACCAGTTCCCCCAGGCATATGAATTCCATAAATGATGGCCTGTCAGAAGCATCGTGGATGCATCCGGGTCTCATGCCGTCGCCAAGACTTATCGCCATATCATACTCATGGGCGATCTCCATCAGGTAATCGTACTCATTATAGAAGGGGTTGTCCTCTCCGTTATGCAGCATCCAGGCAATGGTGAATGAACCGCCGCGACTGACAACATTTGTTATCCTGTCGCTCTGCTTTATCCGTTTAATGGAATCCTGGTTCACACCTGCATGTATGGTGACAAAGTCGATACCGTCCTTTGCGTGTTTGCGTACTGCGTTGAACATGTCATCGGATGTCATATCCACAACTGCTTTCTGCGAAGCTGCAGCCTGATATATGGGAACAGAACCTATTGGGATGTTTACAGCATCCATTATTTTTTTCCTGATAAGGTCCAGGTCCCCGCCGGTAGACAGGTCCATGAGTGCATCGGCACCAAATACCTCTGCTGTCTTTGCCTTTTCCACTTCCTCCCCGATGTTGATGTAGTCACGGGAGGTTCCGATATTAGCGTTGACCTTTGTACTGAGATATTTGCCTATACCTACAACTCTGCAGTCTCTTACAGGGTTGTTGGGGATGCTGATGAGTCCCCTGGCAACACATGAACAGATGGTCTTTGCGTCAATACCCTCGTCCCTGGCAACAGTTTCCATCTGGGATGTTATTATGCCTTTTTTTGCATCTTCCATTAATGTCATTGTAACTCCGGTATGCAGTGTCTTTGTTTAGGTGCAGATACATTCTTGGGGAATATATATGTTTCACAGAACTTATCGAATATTTGTTGATTCTATCATTCTGTATTACTTTCACTCTACAAGCTCAATTCTTATCTAATATCAGGACATACGGATGCAGCATGTCAATAGTCGTATTCACAGAAAAGAACAAGGCAGCTTCCCAGATAGCAGGCATTCTCAGCGGTGGACATTTCAACCGTGCATCGGTGGAAGGTGTTCCTGTGTACGATTTCAAACTTAACGGAAAAGAGTGGAGGATAATGGGTCTTGCCGGGCATATCATGGGCTATGATTTTCCTGAGCAGTTCAACAACTGGCGTGACTATGATCCTGCCATCCTTCTTGACACCGATCCTGTAAAAAATGTTACTAAAAAGCCATATGCTGCTGCTATCTCACTTCTTGCAGGCGGTGCTGAGGAAGTTGTCCTTGCCTGTGACTTTGACAGGGAAGGGGAAAATATAGGATTTGAGGC
The DNA here is from genome assembly GCF_002243045.1 of Methanolobus psychrotolerans. Classification (GTDB taxonomy): domain Archaea; phylum Halobacteriota; class Methanosarcinia; order Methanosarcinales; family Methanosarcinaceae; genus Methanolobus; species Methanolobus psychrotolerans. The sequence goes on along the minus strand of NZ_MBKP01000001.1, from coordinate 16,435 downwards.
AAAATCGATCGCAGAGAAGGTAGCTTCTTTCCCGGTTAAAAGGGCTCGTTTTTCTTCATTATCTGCCAGTGAAATCAAAAATGCTTTTGCAAATCTTGTTGAACCGGACTATAATATGGCAATGTCAGCAGAGGCTCGCCAGATACTTGACCTGAAGATGGGCGCTGCATTTACCCGTTTCATAACACTGGCAGTTCGGGAAAGGGCACGCACCAAGGGTGTTATTTCAATAGGCCCTTGCCAGACTCCAACGTGCGGTTTTGTCTATGAGAGGGAGAAGCTCATAAAGAACTTCCAGTCAAAGGATTTCTGGAAGATAGAGGCTGTTTTTAGTGCAAGGGGCGCAGATTTTTCAGGCACTCACAGGGGAGGGCACATTTCCGAGAAGGCAAAAGCAGACGAGATATTTGCCAGGATCAAAAATTGCAAGAAAGGTCTTGTAGACAAAAAAAGCGTAAAAGAGGCTCTTACAAGTCCTCCGTATCCTTTGAATACAACTGAGTTCCTGAAACGCGCTTCCAAATTCCTGGACGTCAGTCCTGAAAATGCTCTTGAGGTCGCAGAACAGCTCTACCTTTCAGGTTTTACAAGTTACCCGAGGACTGAGACAAACAAATATGCTGATGATTTTGATTTCAGGTCAAAACTGGTGGCTTTTTCATCGGGCATTTACCAGAAGTATGCACTTTCAATACTTTCGGCCGGGGAAATTGCCTGCAGGAACGGTACTCGTGATGGGCATGACCATCCTCCTATACATCCTATAAAGGCGGCTTCAAGGGATGATGTGGAGAGGAGTATCAGAATGCCGGATGCATGGAAGGTGTATGATCTTATTGTGCGTCATTTTCTTGCAAATCTTATGGGACCTGCAATATTTGAAAAGACAAGGTTTGAGATCCTGGTTGGCGGGGAGATCTTTGACGTTACGGGTTCTGTACTTAAGGATGCCGGATGGCTTGACGTATATCCCTTTGAAACGAAAAATGATAAACTACTGCCTTATGTAGAAGAAAAGGAAGAGGTTGATGTCAAGGGTATCAAGAACATAAAATCAGAAACAACCCCTCCAAAAAGGCTTACTGAGGCAGAGCTGCTTACTTTGATGGACAAGCATGGTATTGGTACCAAAGCAACAGCTCCAACTCATATTGAAACTAATAAGAAAAGAGGTTATTTTGAAACAAAGGGGAAGACAATCTCAATCCTTGATACGGGTTTTACACTGATGGATACATTGGATGCCACAGTTCCTATACTTGTACAGCCGGAGATCAGGTCTCGTATAGAATCTCTTATACAGGATGTTGAAGATGGGAAAAAGACGTTTGATGATGCGCTTGCTGAGGGGACCGGGCTTATCAGGGAGATGTATTCTCAGCTAAGATCAAGCAAAGATGCCATTGCTGCAAGAATGGCAGGTACTATAACTGATGAACAGGTGTCAACTGATAAGAAGAACTTTGTGGGGACCTGTCCGCAGTGCGGACGGATGCTGCATATGATCAAGACCGAAAAGGGGAGGTTTGTGGGTTGTACTGGTTATCCTGAATGTAAAAATACATATCCTCTGCCAAAGGCAGGTGCTCTTACTGTCCTGCGTTCCCAGCAGTGTAGCAAAGATGGGGTTGCGGTTTTAAAGGTTGGCAATAAATACAACTGGGCTGTGGGAATTGGTCCCTGTTTTACTTGTGAGATGGAGAAGAAATGTTTCCCTCCCGAGGTAGTTGGTCCCTGTCCGGTATGTGACGGGTCTATTTTTCTTATATCTGTAAAGGATTCCCGTTTTCTTGGCTGTACTAACCGGTGTGGGCATACGCAGTCAATTCCAAAGGATGGCAGGCTCACTGTCCTTAGCACTTTGTGTGAGCACTGTGGCTGGCACATACTACGTGTCAAAGAGAAGGATAAAGATGCTGTGGAGTTCTGTGCCAACCGTCAATGTGCCGGCAGAAAGCAGAGATCCGGCGCAATCAACAAAAACTGATTTATGGCTAAATCAGTTTTGCTTGATTTAACCGATTGTTTGGCAAAATTTTATATACTATAACATCCATTTTAAGATTTAGAGACGAATTGTCGACCTATTTCCTGATCATAGTCTACTATAAATGGGTCATGCAATCTACTACCTCCAATATACCACATTTATATCTCCAATTACCATTAATTCGTCTCTACCTCCTTTTTTTATTAAAATGCCATTCCGTACTTTTCACAATATGCTATGTCTTTCAGGTCTTTTCTTGCTGTGGCCGTGACAGTTATTGCAGGTTTGCCTATGGCAAGTACTGCCATGAGTTCCAAAGTATCCGGGCAACTCAGAATCAAGTTAACTTTATTTGAGTTATTCAGTATCTCTCCCAACCAGACTGCCCCAAGTTTCAGATCACAGCATGCCAGAAGCATATTCTGTATTGATGCGCCAATGGCCTGGACGTCCTTTGTCCGGTTGTACATTACATCCAGATCAAGGTAAACTGCTATCAGTAAAGGTGCATTCTGGATTATATCTCCGTAGTGTGTACAGGTTGCCAGTTCCTCCATGGTGCTTTTGTCTTTTATCACGATGAATCTCCATGGCTGGTTATTGAGGCCGGATGGTGCCCACCTGCCTGCTTCCAGTATGGTTTTGATTTCCTTGTTTTCAACCGGCTCTTCTGTGAATTTTCTTACGCTTCTTCTTGAAAGGATTATGTCAGTTACTTCAGGCATGTTTGATACCTCTGGTTAGCGGGAATGAGCTTGTAAGAATAATATTAGGATAAAGAATAAAAAAAGGTTGTGTAGACCTGAAGGCCTACTTTTCGTTCAATTCACTGTTCAGCCATGGCATCTTGGCTCTTATCTCTTTACCGATGACTTCCAGAGGATGTTCCCTGTCCTGCCTTTCCATTGCGGTAAGGACCGGCCTGTTTGCTTTGCCTTCAAGTACGAACTCACGGGCGAACTCTCCGTTCTGGATCCTCTCAAGAGCTTCGTACATAGCTTCCCTGGAAAGCTCGTTGATGATCTTAGGTCCGACAGTCATTCCGCCGTATTCTGCGGTGTTGGATACTGAGTACCACATTTTGTCAAGGCCACCTTCATGGATGAGGTCAACAATGAGTTTCAGTTCGTGGCATGTTTCAAAGTATGCCATTTCAGGCTGGTAACCTGCTTCCACAAGTACTTCAAAGGAAGTCTTGATAAGAGAAGCAACTCCACCACACAGGTCCACCTGCTCTCCGAAAAGATCTGTCTCTGTTTCCTCGCGGAATGATGTCTCATATACTCCTGCGCGTGTACATCCGACACCTTTTGCATGTGCAAGGGCCAGGTTCTTTGCATTGCCGGTCGCATCCTGGAAGACTGCGATAAGTCCAGGTACGCCTGCCCCGTCCCTGTAGGTTCTTCTTACGAGGTGTCCCGGGCTCTTTGGAGCTACCATGTAAACATCGATGTCCTTCTGTGGAACTATCTGGTTGTAGTGGATGTTGAATCCGTGTGAGAATACTATTGCATTGCCCGGCTCAAGTCCTGGCTCAATTTCGCTGTAGTAGACTTGTGACTGTGTTTCGTCAGGTAGCAGTATCTGGATTATGTCAGCCATCTTTGCGGCTTCTGCAACAGTCATGACCTTAAGGCCATCCTCTTCTGCCTGTTTCCATCTTCTGCTGCCTTTTCTTAAGCCTACGGTAACATCAAGTCCGGAGTCATGCAGGTTCTGTGCCTGTGCATGTCCCTGACTTCCGTAGCCCATTACTGCTATTTTTTTACCTTTCAGTAAGTTAAGATCTGCATCGTTATCGTAATACATCTGTGCCATTTTATGTACCTCTTTAAGTGAAATATCTATAAGCGTCTGAATAATTAAGAACTCTTCTGTCCTCTTCTCAGGGCTACTTTTCCCGTCCTGACCATTTCTTTTATTCCAAATGGCCTGAGCAGCTGTTCAATAGCAGCTATCTTGCTTTCATCGCCTGTAACTTCGATGACCATGGACTTTGAAGCAACATCGATTATGCGGGCCCGGAATATGTCTGCTATCTGCATTATTTCTGAACGGTTGCTGACATCAGAGTTTACCTTTATGAGTGCCAGTTCCCTTTCAACGGAATCTTCTGATTTAAGGTCTGTGACCCTGATAACGTCTATAAGCTTGTTGAGCTGTTTTGTGACCTGTTCCAGGACCTCATCATCTCCTCTTACCACTATGGTCATACGGGAAATGGTGGGATCATCAGTAACTCCTACTGTCAGGCTGTCAATGTTATACCCTCTTCTTGAGAACATGCCTGCGACTCTTGAGAGCACTCCGTATTTGTTCTCAACCAGGACTGCAAGTGTATGTCTCATTCTTTCCTCTCCAGGTCAAGTATTTCATTAATAGCAGCACCTGCCGGGACCATCGGTGATACGTTCTCCTCGCATTCGATGATGAAATCAATGACCGTAGGTCTTCCGGATGCAATTGCTTGTTCTATGGCCGGACGCACTTCTTCCCGTTTGGTAGCCCTGAGTCCCAGTGCACCATAGGCTTCTGCAAGCTTTACAAAGTCAACACTGTTCTGTATGCAGGTTGAAGAATATCTCTTGTTGTGGAACAGTTCCTGCCACTGTCTGACCATTCCAAGGTACCCGTTATTGAAAATAGCCACGATGACCGGTACGTTTTCCTGGACTGCTGTTGCAAGCTCCTGTGAGTTCATCTGGAATGAGCCATCACCTGCAATGTCAAAGACCACTTTGTCAGGTCTTCCTACTTTCGCTCCAATGGATGCAGGGAATCCGTAGCCCATGGTCCCAAGCCCACCGGATGTGATAAATGTCCTTGGTTTGCTGAATTTGAAGTACTGGGCAGCCCACATCTGGTGCTGTCCGACCTCTGTAACGATAATAGCATCTTTGCATGCCTCACATATCTGCTCGACTATGTACTGAGGTTTGATCCCATCGCCGGTTGCAGGTTCTACGTAGTATAGCGGATTGTCTTTCTTCCAGTGGTCTATCCTCTTGATCCATGCTTCGGATTGAGATGGTGATGCATATTTCAAAAGCTTCTGCAATATCCATTTTGCATCTCCGACAATTGGTATGTCCACTTTTATGTTCTTGGATATCTCTGCAGGGTCGATATCGATATGGATTATCTTTGCATTGGCTGCGAATGCCTTCAGTTTGCCTGTGACCCTGTCATCAAATCTTACGCCCACGGCTATCAAAAGGTCTGATTCCTGGATGGCATAGTTGGCGTATTTTGTTCCGTGCATGCCGGGCATTCCCAAAAACAGGGGGTTCTCTGCAGGAAATCCTCCCATGCCTGTAAGGGTTGTTGTTACGGGTGCTTTGATCTTCTCTGCAAATTCCAGGAGCTCTTTGCTGGCGTCTGAACTGATGATGCCGCCACCGGCGTAGATCACTGGACATTTAGATATCTCTATCTCTGAAGCTGCCTTTTTTATCTGCTGGAGGTTGCCCTGGTATGTGGGCTTGTAGCCTCGCAGGTCTACCTTGTCCGGATAATAAAACTCAATTTCCTGAAGCGTGATGTCCTTTGGGAGGTCTATGAGCACCGGACCCTGCCTGCCCGTGGATGCGATATGAAATGCTTCTTTGATTATCCTTGGAAGGTCATTTGCATCCTGTACAAGGTAATTATGCTTGGTAATTGGCATCGTGATGCCGGTAATATTTGCTTCCTGGAAAGCATCATTGCCAAGGAGGTTGCTTGGGACCTGACCGGTGAAAACGACCATGGGTATGGAGTCCATGTATGCGTTTGCAATGCCGGTTACAAGGTTTGTTGCACCGGGTCCGGAGGTTGCTAAACATACGCCCGTCTTTCCGGTAGCTCTTGCATATCCTTCTGCCCCGTGGGCTGCAGCCTGTTCGTGGCGGACAAGTATGTGACGGATGTTCGCATCATACAGTTCGTCGTATATGGGGAGCAGTACTCCTCCCGGGTATCCGAAGATGGTATCAACACCTTCTCTGTAGAGGCACTCGATGAGGGCTCGTGCACCTGTCATTTTTTCCGTCGATTCAGTCATATAAAACCTCTAAATGTTAATTCTGATCTGCGCGTAAATTGAATATTATCTGACTTTAAGTTTCTGACATTTTATTGGTCAGATCAGGCGGTTTATTCCGTTAAGGATTGCTTCCACAGATGCCATTACTATGTCTGTGCGTGATCCTCTGGATGTAACCATCTTCCCGTCCTTTGAGAGTTTCACCAATACCTCTACAAGTGCATCGGTTCCTCCGCTGATGGCATCAACATGATATTCCTCAAGCTGCACATCGGCAATGCCTGATATGCCCTTTTTTATACTTGCAAGTGTTGCATCAACAGGTCCGTCTCCGGTTGCTGCCTCCACGATTTCCTTTCCGTCTACCATGAGTTTGACAGAAGCGGTCGGTGTTACCTTATTGCCTGACACGACTGTAAACTCTTCAAGGAGAACTCTTGCCTCCCTTTGGATATTGAGCACAGTTTCGGTAATTGACTGCAGGTCTGCATCCGTGACCTTCTTACCGTGGTCTCCAAGCTCCTTGACGCGGTTAAGTATCTCATGCAATTGTGCATCATCGGTCTCAAATCCCATTTCCTTGACAGCTAATGTTACTGAACTCTTGCCTGCATGTTTTCCAAGCACTATCTTTCTTTCCCTGCCAAGTACCTCGGGTTTTATCGGCTCGTATGTGGATGTGTCTGCCAGCAGGCCATGTACATGAATGCCTGCCTCGTGGGTAAATGCGTTACCGCCGATAAGTGATTTGTTTGGTGCCACAGGTAAGCCTGTGAGCCTGCTTACAAGTCTGGATGTCTTGAAGATCTCTTGAGTATTGATTCCGGTCTTACATTTGTATAACCATTCAATGGTCATCACAACTTCTTCAAGGGCAGTGTTACCTGCTCTTTCACCAATGCCATTGATGGTCACATGGGCCTGCTGTGCGCCTGCTCTTAAGGCTGCTATAGTATTGGCTGTTCCAAGGCCAAAGTCATTATGGCAGTGAATGCTTAACGGTGCCTTTACTGCAGAGCAGATGTCGCTGAAAATGACTTCTGTCCTTTCAGGGACAAGTAATCCCACAGTGTCGCAGAAGCATAACCTGTCAGCTCCTGCTTCAATGCCATCGTTGTATAATGACTTCAGGAATTCAATGTCTGCTCTTGAAGCGTCCTCTCCGCTAAGCTCTACTATAAGGCCGTGTTCCTTTGCATATTCGGTTACCTCCACAGCCATCTGCCTTACGGTTTCCCTGTCTTTCTTAAGCTTTACATTGATATGAAGATCTGATACCGGGGCTACAAGGTGAATAGAATCCACATCACATGCCAGTGCATAGTCTACATCTGGCTTCATTATCCTGCAGTAGCTGCATATCTCTGCGTTAAGTCCCTGGGCAACCACTGCTCTTATGGACTCGCGCTCACCTTCAGAGGTGATGGCCGAACCAGCCTCGATAACGTTTACACCAAGTTCATCCAGTTTTGTAGCAATAGCTACTTTGTCTGTGCTGGTGAGTGCTACACCTGGTGTCTGTTCGCCGTCTCTAAGAGTTGTGTCTAAAAACCGGACATTTTCGAATAATATAATCCCTCACGATAGTTGTCTGCCATTAGGTAGCAGCCTAAAGGGATACACTGAAGTGCTATATATGTATAACGATTAATTTATCATGATTCCTCATGGGGGATGCCATATTATTTTCTGAAACTCAGTTCATAGTATAACCTGTTTTTTCAAATTATTGGGGATGAATTCACATCAGGAAAGTGAAAACTGCCAAACCCGGGATATTAATCAGACGACCCGATCACATAAAATTCACTTATATATCGGCAAGTTTTGCAGAATACTTCTCTTGTATATCGGTAAGTATGGGTGGGCCACACCACCAAGAACATACTAGCCGAGCTGCCCAATGCATGCCATTTTGAATTATGTGCTTATCTGGTTTCAATGTTAAGCTTAACAAAAGACGGTTGAATAAAATGTTGTTGATTTTAAGTTTAATGCTACAAAAGATATTCTTTCTACAGCAGCAATGGACTGCGCCGCCTTCTGCGTGGTTGTTGTACTGCTAACTATTCAGTTGTGGAAGCAGTTATGTCAACAGCCATTTCCAGATAGGTTCTACAAATATTTTCTTATCATCCATCTCTATTTCTTCTTCGATGTCATCGGTGAGTATGAACCCCTCTTTTATTGAGTATGTTTCCATGGCTGCTACAAGACCTTCAACCTCTCTTTTTCTTGTACTTTCGTTGCTCATATCCCAGCAGACCTGTATTGCAAGACTTACTTTGTTATTTTCGTTGATTATGAAATCTACTTCCTTCTGAGTTTCATTTTTCCAGTAGTATATGTCTGTGTATTCTCTTCTAAGATGCATGAACACTACATTTTCAACTAGCCTGCCATAATCTTCTGAGAATGAGAAAGCAACAGTATTCCTCAGGCCTGTGTCCAATGCATATACTTTTCTTGGATTGAGCACTTGCTCTTTTAGAGAGTAAGAGAATTTTTTTATGAAAAACAGCATGTAAGTGCTTTCAATGTATGAAGAGTAGCGCTCAACTGTGTCAAGGCTCATGCCGAAGATGTTTTTGATCCGGTTGTACGAGTTTGGGGCGGATACATTTGTCATATAATATTTAGCGAGTTCTTCCAGTTTCTGTATGTCTTTTATTTTGTATCTGACTGTAACATCTTTTATTATTATATCCCTGTAATATGTGTAAAGTATTTCTTTTTTGTTTCTTTCCTCTTCTTCAAGCGTGACCTTTGGGAATCCCCCCATCCTTATGTATTCTTTTAGTTCCTTTTTTATTGTGTGACGCTTCGCTATCATATCAAGATTTGAGTTTATACTTATTCCTTTGAACTCCAGGTATTCTTTAAAAGACAGAGGATATACTTCTGTATCCATATGGCGACCTGCAAGGACTGTTGAATACTCTGAACTTAATAGCTTTGAACTCGAACCGGTCACAAATACATGAATCCGACGGTTTTCGTGCAGATATCGTGCGAATTTTTCCCAACCGTCTACCACCTGGACTTCGTCAAGAACCACATATTGTTCGCCGGAATTTGTTTTGATCTCAGTCATATATAGTTCATATATCTTATTCAATAATCCAAGGTCCAGATTCCTGAAACGAGGATCTTCGAAGTTTATTATGAGGATGTTCTCTTTTTTTATTCCGGCATCTATCTTATTCTTCAAATATTGAAGGATGATCGTAGATTTACCTGTTCTTCTTGCGCCGGTAATTATTATTATCTCTTTTGATTTGGATTTTCTTTCGATCTCTGTCAACAGTTCATTCCTTAACGTGCCAGTAAACTGCTCTTTTGTCCAGAAATTCCAATCTATGAGTAGTTCTAATATTTCTTTTTTCTCCATAATATTACTCATGGACAACCAGATTATATATAATTTACTTCTGTATCGGTAAGTTTTACTGAATACTTATTTTTTGTATCGGTAATTTATTGAGAGGTAGTTTTATGTGTTAAGGATGGTGCTTTTTGATGTTGAAACAAATGCATTCTCTTTCATGTGTCATTGGTTAAGAGATGAATCGTGATAAATAGCATGTAGTTTTGCAACTTCGTCTAAAATGTGTGAGTAACAAAACCGGTAGTATACGATAACTTCTTAATTGAAATTACTAAGTGCCAATGGTCGTTATTGTCCGAAACCACTATCAATAAGTCAAAAAAACTCCTTAACCGAAGACCAATGCATTCTCTTTATAACCGCAGCAATGGACTGTGCCGGCTTCGCCGTGGTTGTTGCATTGTTTTGACACCCCATCACGGAAAAAGAAAGGGGAGATCATCTCCCGGTTTAGAAATAGTCGTTGACACTGAGCACTGCCTTTGCTAAAAGGTCGGAGCAGTGCTGAAGGTCTGCAAGGTCAAGGACCTCTACAGGTGAGTGTATGTATCTTGTTGCGACACTGAGGACTGTGGATGGGATCCCTTCCCTTGTAAGGTGGATAGCTGTTGCATCGGTTGTACCGCCGTCCCCTACGTCTGTCTGGTACAGGATGTTGTTCTTCTCTGCGGTCTCTACGAGCCATTTGACGACCTGGGGTGCTGAGATTATGCCCCGTCCGGCTGCGTCTGCTATGGTTATGGCTCCGCCTTTGCCGATGTCCAGTACGGAATCCTTCTTATCGATGCCGGGGTGGTCTCCGGGAATGGTGGTGTCTATGGCTATGGCAATGTCCGGATCGAGTCCGAAAGCGGCTGTACGTGCGCCTTTAAGGCCTACTTCTTCCTGCACGGTACCCACAGCATAAACGGTTGCTTTAATGTCCAGTTTTGAAAGCTGGCGCATGGCATCGATGACTATGGCACAGCCTGCCCTGTTGTCAAATGCTTTGCCGGTTATCTTGCCATTTGCAAGTTTTTTGACCTCACGGTCCATGGATACAGGAGTGCCTATGATAATTCCCATCTTCATGGCATCTTCCTTGTCATTTGCACCGACGTCAATGAACATATCATCTGCGTTGACCGGCTTTTTCCTGTCCTCATCCTTCATGACGTGTGGTGGCTTTGAACCGATAACCCCGGGGATAGGTCCTTTTGTGGTATGGACAACAACCCTCTGGCTGTGTAATGTGGGGTCAAACCATCCGCCTATCTTCACAAACCGGAGAAATCCCTTGTCATCAATGTATTTGACCATCAGTCCGATCTCATCCATGTGTGCTGCAAGCATGATGGATGGTCCTTCACCCTTTCTGACAGCTATGAGATTGCCCATCTTGTCAACTCTCATCTCATCCACGTATGGCTTGAGCTCTTCCTCAAGGATGGTCCTGATGTTCCCTTCGCTACCGGATATGCCGTGAGCATTTGATAATTTTGTGATTAATTTTTCCATGACGATCATCTTCTGATGCTATTCAGGGACGTATGGGGGTTAAATGAATATAAATGTTAGAGTCAGAAAAGAATGAGATAATTAAAAAAGAATAAAAAAAGATAGAAGTAAGTTTGTTAACTTACTCTTCCTTGCGGCGCTGCATGAAGAATGCAAGACCGAGTATTGCAGCTACTGGGAGTGCAATGGTTGGGAATTCAGGGATTGCTGTAAGTTCTCTTGATGCCTGTCCGTAAATGAATACCGGATCATTGTCAGCAACCTGTATAGTTACTTCATATGTTGCGCCATTAAGGACTCCCTCATCCAGGGTGAGTGCAATTACGCCTACATCTGTGTATGTTGGTGATGTTGTTGGTGCAAAGTCATGATCGAAAACTATTGTGACATCACTGTCAAGTCCACCACTAAGGGCTCTTGCTGCATATGTATATGCTTCACTGCCAGATGGGTTAACCAGATTGGTTGCCTGGTAGCTAAGTATTATTGTTTGTCCTGGCTTTAGTTGAAGTGGGTTGTCAGCAGGTGCATTTCCTAGTGCATTCCATATGTCTGCTCCGTGGGTCAGTCCTGCACTTGCAGTCCCAACCAGAGCGATCAGCGCTATAATTGCTATAGTTATTAATTTCTTCATTTTCGTACCACCTATTGATTGTTAAGGTTTTTTACTGTCAAACACCTTATTATATCTCTCATCTATATAAACATTTGTGGATGTAACCTAAAATGATACTCATCATTATTATGATATTTGCATTTTATCCTGTTGACACATAAAAGCTCCATGATTTCTCAATAGTGTTTCCTGCCTGGTCTGTGACACTAAGAATCACTTTCACTTCTCCTTCGTCAAGTGCTGCTGTGCTGTAATATAGGGATGCGTAAGTGATCTCTGCACTATTTGTGACATCATTTCCATTCACCCGCATGGTTATCTTGCTTCTTTCTATGCCTGCGCGGTCATCGGAGAATGAAGCTCTTATAGACGGGCTGTTCGTATTGACAATTTCACCATTGGCCGGGCTGAAGCTCTTTATTGTCGGATCTACCCTGTCGATGATAAATGTTTCTTCTTCATAGAGGCTCTGCGAATCTATGGTCTTTGCAGTTGCTGTTACACGTGCAACACCGTCATAGATGTCATCGTCCACTTCTGCTTTATATATGTACTTGTTCCCGTCCATATTCTGGAAGCTGACATCAAGTGTCCGTCCAGTTCGGTCTCTTACTACGATGGTCGGTTCTGTCTTAAGTGCTGTGGAAGACGTCACTATGATCTCAACATCGACGGAGGTCTTCTCCGGTTTTACATCTATTGTTAGCTCTTCCAGGGATTCATCTGTATATAGTGTGCCAAATGTGTAGGCAGTGTTATTTGCATAATCCTTGGCAGTGATCTCCACATTGTAGTTATCCTGCAGTTTGACCGTGTATTTTGCAGTCCACTTCAGGTTGTCTGTTGTTGTAAGTTTTACAGACTCGGAATCTCCAAAGGTCCATGGCACCATCAGGCATTGCACTTCTTTCAAAGGCTTGCTTGCTGTCACTGTCAGGTAAGTTGTATCGCTGGTAGGGTTTGGTGTGATGTCAAGCTCTATTTGTGGTGTTGTGCTGTCAACCTTTGTGCTGGTATCTGCAACAGGATGAACTGCTTCCTCATTAAGGGCGTTGTCAACTGCCTTTGATCGGAAGTAGTATGTTTCGCCCTGTTTTCCTTCAAATTCTGCCGAGGTTGCAGTGGTCTTGCTTATCCACCTTTTCCAGGTGCTGCCATCTGTGCTGTAATCGATGTCGTAGTAGTAGATACCTGACGTTCTATCAGTGCCGTTCCAGCTTACAGTGAATTTATTATTACCCACGCTTATTGGCAACGGAAGCACTTTGGACACCGGAAGGTCAAATTCAACGGTGTTGTCTTCCCGGATGTATGGGGATAAGGCTGATAGTGGCATGAAGCTTACTTCATCAATGGTAAATTTGACCGCTTTAAGGTCCATGTTGCGGTTCTGTGACAGGGCAAATATTAGTGTGTTCTTTCCTTCCTGTATCGTGACAGGTACCATGAGGCGCTGCCAGCCTTCATCACCATATATTCCATCGGACCATAGCAGCTGATCATTAAAGATGACTCTCTTGAACTGAGATTCCTCTTTATTCGGGGTGCCTTTTGTATAACTGTCCCTGAGATAAACCGAGAGCAATACATCTTCTTTTTTATCACTGTAAATTTCCTGCTGCAGATAGTACTGGTCATTACCAAACTGGCCCATCGTTCCTTCAAAAGTGTTATTGATCACAAAGGCCCTTGATGAGTAAATACCTGAACCGTTCACGTATGAGCCAGAGAATGCTGTCTCATTGTTTGAAATGAACTCCCATCCTTCATCTGTTTCCATGTCCGGGTTTTCCATCTGGATAAAGTCTATTATCTGGGAAACAGTGGATTCTACATCTTCCGTACTTATCTCCTGTGTTATCCATAGGTGTACTGACCGATAAGCAAAATTTCTGACTTCATCTTTATAAAGAGCAAACTCGAGTCTCTGTCTTTCCTGTTTAATCCTCTCCGGAGTGAGTACAAGTTCCTGTTCCCATTTATCCTCATGTCCCAGGGTTATTTTGATCTCTTCCAGTACGGAGCCATCCAGTTTCACCTGCAGTATGTAGTTCACATCTGCATGTTCATAGTTCTCTATACCTGCAATTACGCGGGCAGGATTTGAAGCTGAGATGGTCTGCGGATAATTTTCTGCCTTTCCGTCAGGTCCCAGAATATAGAGGGCGGTGAATGTTTCTTTTTCCCTTGTTGCTTTTGCATAGGCAAACATTGCACCTGCAATGATTATCGAAAGTACCATTGCTATCATAAGTGCTTTTGTTATCCTGGGGGATATCTCATGTATAGTTGAGTTTATCGAGGTAGGGCGGCACTCCTTCTTTTTACGTACCGATGAGACTTTTCTCCTGTTAGTTGTAGAGAATCTTTTTTCAGCTTCGATATTTTGGTTTGGTTTCAGAGTTTCTTCTTCTATTGCTGCATTGTTTGTCTCTTCAGATTTCAGCGACTGGATAAAAGCATTGTATGAAAAACTGAATTGCTCCTCTTGAGGAATACGTTTCCTGGATAAGAATGTAAGAATAACGAAGATAAATGTAAGGGCCACAAGTGAGATCGTTATGGAATTGGGCCTGAACTTCCATTCCGTAAGACTGATGATAAATCCATCAAATACCATGATGACAATGCTAAAACCAACGCTCAGGGTAAACCTTTCAATTCCGGATATTTCCCTGTTACCCGGGAACAGGGCAGATATGAATGCATAACCCGGGATGAAGAATATCAGCAATAAGGCAAAGGTTATCCTCAAAAGCGCTATATCACTAAAAGGCGGGACAAGGATACATATAACTGATAATAGCGATGCTGCTAAGAGTAGCTTAAGGTCCTGGGTATATGCACATTTGTTAGAGCCAAACATCAGTTCACGATATCCTTGCAGAGTGATTAATATATAATGAATAATTTAGAGATTTAATGTAATTATTTGCTAAAATATATAAGTATAGGGTGCTATTGTATTAATCCTTAAGATTGGTATACGTCATATGAAATAAAAGAGGGGTCTCCTATTAGAAATAAACTCTGGATATATCTGCTGTTCATTGTAATTTCCCTGCCTGTAATCCTTCTGGCATATTATTTTTTGGGGATTGTAGCTGCAGGTGCAAGCTTGCTGATCATGCTCATACTGGACAGGCAATTATATGTTTGCGCTTCGCGCATTATCCTTAGATGGTACCAGTGTGAGAAGATGCCCCCTGTTAAATATGCAGACGTACACCGGACCCTTGACAGGCTTGCAGAAAAGTTTGATGTTAAATGTCCCATACCCTATATGTTAAGATCATCGGTACCAATTCTCTTTACAGTAGGATCTGCCAGGAAATGTGAAATCGTTATGTCTCCCCGGATACTGGATCTTCTGGACAGTGAAGAACTGGAGGCCTTATTTGCACGTGAGATGGCAAGAGTGTCAGAGGGAAGTGTACCCCAAAATACTTTTGCAGCCCTTGTTGCAGGTATTATCGCATCTTTCTCTACAATCATCCTGTGGATGTCCCTGCTTAGTGGTTTTGGGCAGGAGAACGATCCTGCGCCTAAATTCATACGATTTCTTGCAATGGGCATTGTGATGCTCCCGGCAGCCCTGGTGGTGTACCTGGGTTCTGCTGACATGACCTTGCGCTCAGACATGATGGCTGCCAAAACGCTTGGAAATAAAAAAATACTTATTTCGGCCCTGAAAAGAGCACAAACAGATATGAACCTGAACTGTGTGGAATATTTCAACCCCGGTCATGTACACCTTTTTGCAATAAACCCTGTGAAAGTGAATTCTTTTATGGATGTTCACCTGTCCCTATTTAATATGAAACCGGACCTGTCTCATAGATTGAGGGCAATCGAAGGAACTGGCATAAACTGAACAGAGGTGTTATCATGCTATCAGAGATCAATTATTTCTTTAGAAGTCTTAAGAATTGGCAAAAAGCAATGCTGTTCAGCTTTGTGTCCTATTCTGTAATCCTTTTCGGAATTATTGTAGCGGTCACATTCATACTGAAGGATTTCAAATTCCTCCTTGTAGCCGGCATTAGCTTTGTTTACATGAGTACTGTAGTGGTTGCCATGTTCATTGCTGCAAGGATATTCAGGAAGAGGCTGATCGAAAACTAAATGCGCTCTTCTTGGTTAGGGTATACATCCTCTGAGGCCCGTTCAGTGATATGGCTAAAGATTTACACAAATCATCCCCTGCACTAATTTATGATTATCTTTTACATCGTGCGGGTAACATCTCTTGCAATGTATCATTCGTTTTTCAGACCCAGATAAAAAGATCAACACAGATTCAGGCCAAATATGAACAGAGATACACTGGAAACTTAGCTTATTCCCAATAACAAATATCCTATCGCAGGGCACAAAATGAATTTAGATCAAATCTGTGTCTAAAGATGAGCACCGTAGATTGTAACTATGTTCCAGATGCAGATTAACACTGATTAACACTGATTTTGCGTTAAATGGTTTTTTTCATCAATATGGCAGTTACTTTCCTTGAATGAATGGTTACTTATTGTCTTTTTTAGTTAATCTGTGTAAATCTGTGGAATCTGTGTCTAAAGATGAGCATCGTGGATTGTAACTATATTCCAGACGCAGATTAACACTGATTCACACTGATTTTGCGTTAAATGGTTTTTTTCATCAATGTGCAATTACTTTCCTTGAATGAATGGTTACTTATTATCTCTTTTAGTTGATCTGTGTAAATCTGTGGAATCTGTGTCTAAAGATGAGCATCGTGGATTGTAACTATATTCCAGACGCAGATTAACACTGATTAACACTGATTTTGCGTTAAATGGTTTTTTACACCAATATGGCAGTTACTTTCCTTGAATGAATGGTTACTTATTATCTCTTTTAGTTAATCTGTGGAATCTGTGGAATCTGTGTCTAAAGATG
>NZ_MBKP01000018.1 GCF_002243045.1 Methanolobus psychrotolerans | reverse complement strand
ATCTTGCGGTTTATGTACGACCCAAACGTTCCGTTTGATAACAATCAGGCTGAAAGAGATATCAGAATGACGAAAGTACAACAGAAGATATCCGGTACCTTCCGTAGTGAACAAGGTGCGAGAAATTTCTGCCGGATAAGAGGATACGTTTCTACTGTTAGCAAGAATTCCATGTCTGTTATAGACTCGATTAATGCAATATTCTATGGGGATTCACTTATTCCAATATTGCAGAATTGATCGTAGAGAGAGAAATCAGCTTGGTGGAAGGGAGCTAGGCTGAATAGTTACATTCCAGATTCATTTGTTTCGAACTTGATGAATCTGGCAAATCCACCGGCTACAAGCTTTGAAACTCCATTGTAATTCATTGTAACTTTTATGTTTGCGTTGTCTATTGTTTTTCTGTCTCTTAGAACTTTAATCTTTATTTTCTCTGTATTATCTACATATTCATCTGTGCAATCTAAGACAGTGGAGTGATTTTCATAGACAAAAACTGGACCCAAAAGCATATTCTTTTCAGAACAAAAGACAGACTTGTTGTTATGCAATGGACTAATGTTAAAACCAGAATCTGCAATAACCCAACTACCATCTTCAAGCAAAACTTCTGACCAAGAATGATCACTACTCGAATTGTATTTGCTATTTATGAACCCATCAACAACTATTTTTCTGTAGCTTAAGCCGGTTCTACTGGCCATATCATTGAAAATGGTAGCTCGCTCTCCACAATTCCCTTTGTTCAAATAGATGTACCACCCTGCGTTTTTTGGAATGCGGTATCCAAAGGGGTCAAGAACACTATCAAATATACCTGATTTAAATATGAATTCGTTGAGTTCCCATCGTACAATGTTATCAGTTATTTCTGTATTGTTAGTTGACTCCAGCAATATTGTTTCACTTGTTTTATTCAAATATGCATCAATGTGGTCAGATGCTATTGGCTTGTAAACAATGTAGTATAAAACTGCAGGATATACAAAAGCAGATATGACTATGTATAGAACATACAATATTGCAACCGCTTTAGCTGCAGACGTAAGCATCTGTACTTTATCTCTTTTCAAGGCGGAGTTGTTTATTTTCTCAGAAATACTCTCTGTTTTTTGTCTGGCCCACTTTTCAAAATCCACACTGTTTATTATTTTGCCAAAGGTAAAAAAAGTTTATGGCAATATCTTAATCGATTATTAGGAATTCTTTGGATTGATTTTCTAGATGATGCGATAGTTCAATCCTTTCTTTTTCTGTATTGAATGGAAAAGTATTTGAAAAACTGGTTACAATATGTAATTATAGCTTTATGTCAAGTGTGGGGTTAAAGCGACATAGTAATATATGGAATAGTATATTATTAATTATTATACATATAATGTGGATTGCGAAATTCAAATCGCTAAATTTAAATATATTCGTTTAGTAGGAACTAAAAAAGTCTGATAACTGTAGGTGGTATAGAATGTCTGAGGTAGTAGAACATATTCCTGAACTTAAAGGGGTCGACTTTGAAATATTTATCGAGCGACTAGATCAGGATATTACTCAAAAAGAAGTCGATGAGGTCCGTAAATGGGCACTATGCACTACCTATCACTTCGAAGACTAATTTTTTGCAATGTCTCTAAAAAGATTCACAAAATCGGTGCTTACTGGTGAATGTCTTTCCCTCATAGAGGGCTTTGATTGTGGATGTTCACAGCATACCGATTTTGAGAAATTAAACTTGTTTTTGAAAGAAAAGGCTTTGGAGTACAATCAAGATAACTTTTCTAGAACCAATATATTCCACGAAGATGGCGAATGTGCGGCTTATTATAGCTTATCTATGAATGCTATCAACGGGAAAAAAATTGATGTAGATGATCAATACCGCTCTTTAAAAAGTTACCCTGCGTTATTTCTAACCCGCTTTGCAGTTGATAAAAAATATCAGCGAAGCGGAATTGGAAGAGGAATAATCAACGACATCATAAAGAATGCATATCGAGACGGTGAAGTAGCAGCAAGGTTTCTTTATGTTGATGCAAGTCCGATGTCGGTGTCTTGGTATCTTGGTAATCCATTGTTCACAGTGTTGTATTCTGAATTGACAGAAAGAATAGAGCAATGCATAGAATCATATGTTATCGAGAAATTGAACATGCGCTTGGTAGGGGGACACTGTATTGAATTCGTGTTGGATGGTGAAGGGGAATTAGAATCATTAAAAAAGAACTGTGAGAAAATACTAACAGCACATGTTAAAGACATTTTTAATGAATTGTGCGAAACAATAACTATATTCAGTGACTGCAATTCAAAAATTAAACTGAATTTTGAAAACAACAAACCAAAAATAGTTCTTGATAACTTTAATACGCGACAAAACCACGGGAATATTCGTGATTGGTTGAAGCAGGCAGATAACGTGCTAAATCTTGATATTACCATTCCACTATATCTGGACATGAAAAAACATTATATGGCTCTCTATGGCTGTTAATCTGCTTGATTATTTGTAAACAACACTCTTTTAGTAGCATGAATCTGCAGCCAAACAATCATAGGACTATTGATAAAAGTTAGGTAGTCCTGGGCGGATTCGAACCACCGTCTTCGGCTCCAAAGGCCGAAAGGATTGACCACTACCCTACAGGACTACGTTGATCAGCTGAATAAATGCATAATAATACTTATTTGTTATGCAGGGATAGCCGGTCAGGCTATCACATTGCAATGATGAGGGTCAGGAGATCTCCGTCTTTAAGCACGTGTTCAAGACCTGCTCTCTGGCCTGGATGCTTTGCAGATGGACCCCACACCTGTGAGTATCTGAACTTTCTCTTGAAATCCCGGTGCAGATGTTCACAGACATCTCCTACTGTAACTCCTTTGCGTACAATGAGGGGTTCTTCCATGTCTGCTGGTTCGCCCTGGGGTTTGAGATAAATGCGGATAAAGTCAAGTGCATTGAAGATCAGGTCCTTGACAGCCTCAAGGTTCTCCTCCTTGTCAGCCGAGATATATGTTGCATCAGGATATTCTTCCTTGCATTTCCTCAGTACATACTCATCTGCCATGTCCACTTTGTTTATAACTATAACGGAGGGTATATACACCCTGTTGCCCATGATTACATCTATCAGCTGGTCAACATCGATATTCTCCCTGATAAGCACGTGAGCATTGTGTATCTTATACTCGTTAAGTATCGCCTTGATAAGATCCTCAGTCAGGTCCAGTTCTGTAGTACTGCTGATGGTGACACCGCCACGATCCTGTCTTTTGATAACAACGTCAGGTGGTTTCTGGTTAAGACGTATGCCCGCATCGTAAAGTTCCTGGGCAAGAACCACATGGTGATAATTCTGGAACACATCCAGCAAAAAAAGCACAAGATCACAGTTTCTGACAACTGCAATGACTTCTCTTCCACGACCTCTGCCGCTGGCTGCTCCCTTGACAAGGCCAGGCACATCAAGTATCTGGATTGTTGCATTCCCATGCTCAAGAACTCCCGGAATGACATCAAGAGTAGTGAACTCATAAGCACCCACCTCTGAATTAGCATCCGTGAGCTTGTTAAGCAGAGTGGATTTTCCCACAGACGGGAAACCTACAAGTGTGACTGTAGCATCTCCTGACTTTTTGACGGAGTATCCTTCTCCTCCGCCCTTGCTTGCCGCCTTCTTGACAACCTCATCGCGCAGGCGTGCCAGTTTTGCCTTCAGCTTACCAATATGGTGGGATGTTGCTTTATTGTAGGGAGTCTTCTTGATCTCCTCTTCTACTTCCTGTATATCCTCATTTATGCCCATTTACAACCTACCATTACGTCAAAATAAAACAGATTTTCCCGAATTTTATAGACTGGATTAACGTCAAAAGGAGGATATTATACTACCGGTCATTTCATACGTATACATTCCTGAGGGGAGTCTCTTTGCGAACTCCTCGGACCTGAGTGCATCCAGGAATATTTGTATTTCCTTTATGTTCAGGATTTCTTTACGTACTACAAAGTCAAACTCATCCTCTGTGACAGGAATAAACTCAAGCCCTGCTTCCTCTGCAGCAGCCCGTATCCCAAAACCAACATCTGCCTTTCCACTCTTCACAGCATCGCAAACTGATCTGTGGGTCTTTGATCCGGAATTATACCCCTTCATACTCTTTATGAGCTCACTCTTTGGGATTCCTTTTATCTGTGCCAGTTTCCCAATTTCCATGTCAAGAAGTGTCCGTGTACCGGAACCCCGGTTGCGGTTGATGAGCTGTAGGCTGGTTATGTCCTCCAGGCCATATAAGTGGGTATCAGGGCTGAATATCAGTCCCTGCTCACGCCTGTATCCTTTAACCAGCACCACATCTTCAAGATTCATTTTCGCTATAATCGATGAATTGAATATCCCCTTGGCATCAACCATATTCACACCTGCAATATCAGCAGTGCCACCAGAAATTGCTGTGAATCCTGCACTTGATCCCAGATTCAATGTCCTGAATACAAGTCCTGTCATCTCTTCAAGCAGGTCTATTCCAGGACACTGTCCGCCAACAATCATCAGGTCAGGGCTTCTCACGTTACCGAACATGGTAACCTCTACCTCAGAACCTGCTTCAATATATTCAGTATGTGCGCCGATCTCAATTATCCCGTCAGCATCTGACAGTGTGGTAATGGCTCCGGATGTCTTATCCGCAGGGTACACTTTGCCGCGCACCAAGCCCACAGGGAACAATTCTTCTCTTCCGCCTGAGCGGATGCCGGTTCCCATTACTGCATTAACTTTTGTCTTAAAAGAAGGCTTAACACCAAGTGAATTGTGTATGATCGGGGCTACGAACTCATTGAATATGCTGAGTGCAGAGGTTGGGTTCCCTGGCAGCCCGACTGTCGGCACTTTATCTATCATACCGATAACAACAGGTTTTCCCGGTTTAATAGCAATGCCGTGGGTAAGGGTTTCACCCTTTTCCTCAATTATCATATACATAATATCGCCGACACCAGCAGAAGTACTTCCTGATGTAAGAACAATGTCACAT
This sequence comes from Methanolobus psychrotolerans, assembly GCF_002243045.1. Classification (GTDB taxonomy): domain Archaea; phylum Halobacteriota; class Methanosarcinia; order Methanosarcinales; family Methanosarcinaceae; genus Methanolobus; species Methanolobus psychrotolerans. The sequence continues at coordinate 64,932 of NZ_MBKP01000018.1, read as the reverse complement.
TCCAGGATTGCCTTGTCAAGAGCATCTTTCATCAATGTTGCATCATCCGGCACAATGCCATATATCCGTGCAGTTCCCCCGCATTCTTCTATTGCAGCAGCGATAGCATAGGAATTCGCATCATATATACTGCCAGCTTTAAGTTCCTCTCCGGGTTTTATAAGTTCATTTCCAGTTGATATTATTCCCACAAGAAGTCTTTTTACCGGCACCTCATTCATGCCAATGGAAGCAAGCACCCCAATTTCACGGGAACCTATTCGCGTGTTCTTCCTCAGGATTCTTTCTCCTTTCATGATGTCGGTCCCTGCACGCATTATATTCTCGCCAATGTGCACTGGTTGGTAGATGAAGACGGAATCGCCTGTTTGCTTTGTATTTTCCACCATAACTACGGCATCAGAACCATCGGGTATTGGCGCGCCTGTGGATATCTCTATGGTCTCACCATCATCAACAAAAAACTTGTCTGTACAACCGGCGGGAATCGATCCGATACATCTCAGTTCCTTTGGTTGTGGCTCACTTGCCTGATAAGTATCTTTTGCCCGAATGGCATACCCGTCCTTGACAGAACGGTTGAAATCAGGCACGTCTACACATGAAAATATATCTTTTGCGGTTGTTTGTCCTACAGATTTCTCAATAGGGACTATAATCATCTCTGGCTGAACTTTGATCTGTTCAACCAGCTTTCTTGCATCCTCTGCGGATGTGAGTTCTCTGAATTCCTTGCGTTCCATTCTGGTCTGTCTACTTTTTGTCGAGATAGCCTATAAGCGTTTTGTTGAGTTTGAATATCCTTGAAGCGACATACCAGAGTCCCATCAGATACACGATCCATGTTGCAATTGAGACCCATTGCAGATTTGTGGTCTCATCAAGTGCTTCGAAGGTAATCACAAGGGTAACTGGCATTAGAAGTAAGATAGCCATAACTGAGTCGTTCAGGTATTTTAGGTTCTCCATAATTACTTTTTCTTTTTCTCCCTCATTATCCATTCAAAAACCTCATTTGTTTTATATTTAAATATAAAATTATTAAAATATAATCTATTACTGGACTAATGCCTAATTAATGTTTTGAATAGTAAAAAAGAAGAAAAGAGATAAAGAGTCAGCTCTTCATTTTAAGGGTAGATAGGAGTACCTGTGTTCTTGGTCGCATACTCAAAGGCATCAACCATCTTTTTAGTTATAGGTCCTGGTTTTCCATCACCAATTGGGCGCCCATCTATCTTTACAAGAGGTGCTGCCTCAGCTGCGGTCCCTGTGACAAATATCTCATCAGCAGTGTAGAGATCAAACATCCCCAGATTTTCAACATGGGTATCAATTCCGATGTCTGCAAGCAGTTCGATTGCTGTTGCCCTTGTTATTCCCTTTAGGTTGTTAATGGTTGGTGGTGTGTAGACTTTTCCATTCTTGATGATGAATATGTTGTCTCCAGAACCTTCTGAGAGGTAACCGTTCTGGTCAAAGAAAATTGCCTCGTCTCCTCCCTTCTCATTTGCCTCGATTTTTGCAAGGATGTTGTTCAGATAATTAAGTGACTTGATATTCGGGGAAAGCGCATCACAGGAGTTTCTCCTGACTGAGACCGTGACACCGGTAAGGCCAATCTCATAAAGATCTCCATACATTGCTCCCCATTCCTGTGAGATAATGAATATATTTGGCTTCGGACATTTTCTGGGGTCCAGTCCAAGATCGCCATCGCCTCTTGAAACTATAGGTCTGATATAGGCATCTGTCAGGTTGTTTTTCCGGAGTGTTTCCAGAATTGCCTCTTCCATTTCTTCCTTGGTCATTGGTATGTTGAGAGCGATTGCCCTTGCAGAATCATAGAGCCTGTCAACATGTTCCCGTAACTTGAAAACACGTCCATTGTAAGCCCTTATGCCTTCAAAAACACCATCGCCATACAAAAAACCATGATCAAAAAGAGATGTCTTGGCTTCTGACTTCGGGACATAGTCTCCGTTGCAATAAATCAATAATTCACTCATATGTAAAGCCTCAGCATTATAATAGTTGATATTGTTGACGTCAAACTATTATATATTTGTATTCACATGTATGTTGACATCTCTTTTTATTTGACACTGTAGTTTCGTTTTGACAAAAGGCTTTTATGCTTGAAAACCTATTCACATTCCAGCCAATCCTTAGCGGTCCCGTGGCTTAGCCAGGATATAGCATCGGGCTTCTAACCCGAGGGTCAAGGGTTCGAATCCCTTCGGGATCGTTAATATTTTTCGGGCATTCCTATATTTGCTATTTTATTTTTCATGAATGTAACATTACCAACCGCAAAAAACTTATTCGATGAAGTAATACAGTATATTTGCTGAAAATATAATGCCAGAAGTTATCAAGACTTTGACACTATGTTTCGGCTTTCGATTGGATTGAATCAGGGAAAGACCCTGAAGCGCGTATACTTGCCAATCGGAAAATTTAAGGCGTCAAGTGAAAGACGTCAAGAGGGCGATAGGGTATTATAGTCTTCTCTGTTGCCCTCGCCTTAGGCTATTTTTCTATAATCTATCTATCTGAAGTAGTATCTTTTAATATGGACGATTCAACAGGTTCTGGATCATGTTGTCCTGAATTCGATCCTTCCTTAAGGGACAACAGAACACATGTCTGTCATAAAAGAAGTTTCCGTAGCTGAGATTATAAAACTCCCAGGCATATTTTTCAACAAGGTTTTTGATGGACCCTGCAAATCATTCAAGAATGGATAAAAGAGATGGAAAAGTACATTTCTGGAAAGGAATGACCGTGAAAAAACATTATTTCCATTTCGCATATTGTCTCAAATGTTCAGAGAAGTACGGTCATCACATGTGGTTTTTTTACAGAAGGGGAGTAACAGCCAGATATCATTGGCGTTTTCAATCATTCAGGCCCAGAATATTCCTTTTATCTTTCTTTTTCTCGTCTTTTTTCTCTGTTTTCCTCTCTTTTACGAATTCATTGACTTCCTTCAGTCTGTGCAGATTTGTTTCGTCGTGTCCCATGTTTTTTCTCCGTAAATGCTGTTTTCAAAAATCTGATAGTTACTTCATACCCTTTTGTTTTGTCTCAACATAGAATCTCTACATATCGAATATTAATCTTGCTCTGCTTATAGCTCTTTTTTAGGGGGTAATCATATATATCTATATTATATTTTATATAATATATATTGTGTATTTTTAAAAGAGGACGTAAGATGAATAAATCAATGCTATTGAAAAACGTGTTAATTATATGCGGGCTTGTGTTGTCCTTAACGGCAATTCCGGGAAATGCAGCAGATCTTGATCAGGGGGTTGTATCTGAACTCAATTTCTCTGATGTTGAACCCCAAATATCCATCGCACCTCTAAATCCTGCATTCGTTCAATATATGGAAGAACTGGAACAGAGCCAGAATGCTGCTCCTGTCAATGCAAATACAAACACAGTTACTCTTTCCAGTCTCATACCACCAGAAAGCTCTGCCAATACTTCATCCCCTGATATTTCAAACATAATTTCTTTTTTTGAGGAAGGTAAGTTAACTGATGATCCCTCCCATCCAACCGGCTTTATTCCCTCTCCTGTTGATCTTTCCCATCTATCTCCTGTGAATATGCAGGAACTGATGGCAAGTGAAGAATATGGTTTTATGTCTTCAGATATCAGGCTAACTGATATGGAGGTCTATCCTTCCCGCTATGACCTGCGTGACAACAATGGTGTCACAGCGGTAAGAGATCAGGGTCAGGCCGGAAGTTGCTGGGCTCACGGAAGTATTGGTTCCCTGGAATCCTATCTCCTGCACAACAGGTCAGAGACCTGGGATTTTTCAGAGAACAATGCAAAGAACATTCTTGTATCCTCTAATCAGGATGGATTTGATCGTGCTGATGATGATGGAGGAAACAACCTGATGACAGCTGCTTACTTAACCAGATGGGATGGGCCGGTACTTGAGTCTGATGATCCGTATAACGATCTTTCTGGTGTATCTCCATCCAACACAACAGTGGCAAAACATGTTCAGGAGATAATGATACTTCCTGGAGTAAATGAGTCAGATGATCTATTTAAATGGATGGTTACCAATTATGGTGCTATTTCCGTATCCATGTTGTATGGGAACTCATATTTCAATTCAGAGAACAATAGTTATTATTACTACGGTGAGATAGTGGGTACAAATCATGCCGTAACTTTGGTGGGATGGGACGACAATTACAGCAAGCATAATTTTACTCCGGCAGCTCCCGGAAATGGAGCTTTCATCATCAAGAACTCATGGGGTGATAACTGGGGTGAAGAAGGATATTTCTACATTTCATACTATGATAATGCAACCGGGCTCGATATAGGGTTTAATGGGTTAAATACCAGACCTTATGCACGTAATTTCATTTTTACTTCAGAGAATGTCAGCAACTATGATCGTGTCTATCAGTACGATCCACTTGGATGGACTGAATGTGTGGGATACGACAATAGTACGGCCTATGGGGCAAATGTATTCACAGCAACAACAAATGAGACACTCAAAGCAGTGAGTTTCTATACAGTGGATTCGAATTCATTTTATAACATTTCTATTTATCTGGACCCTGAAGCTGGTCCGGTCAATAGTTCCGGCCCGGTTTCCGTTAAGAATGGTACTACCCTAATTGCCGGTTATCATACGATCGATTTTGATACAAATGTCTCACTTCTTGCAGGGCAGAATTTCTCAGTGGTAGTACAGTTCACAACACCGAACTATAATTATCCTATTGCAATTGAAATGCCAATATCAGATTACAGTAGCAATGCCCATGCTGAAACAGGCCAGAGTTATATGAGCTGCAATGGTACGGAATGGGAAGACATATCAGAATCAGATAAGAATATATGCATAAAAGCTTTCACAACAGAGGAAAAAGAACCGGAAGCAGCATTTGTTGCAGGTACTAAGTATGTCCATGTAAATGAAACCGTGGACTTCCACGATGCAAGTCTCTTTTCCCCGACTACATGGGAATGGGACTTTGGAGATAATTCCACTTCATCAGTTCAGAATCCATTGCATGCTTATTCAAATACTGGTGCTTATAATATTTCTCTGAACGTATCGAACTCTTTTGGAAACGATGTCTCATTAAAAACTTCTTTAATTCATGTCCTTGATTCAACCATTATTGTGAACAACAGTGGAAGTGCTGATTTCACAACCATCGATGAAGCTATTGATGCTGCATCAGATGGCGATACTATCTTGATTGAACCAGGTACTTATAGTGAAAACCTTGCTTTGACAGAAAACAACATCAGCCTGTTATCTTCAACCGGTAACTCAGAAGATGTACATATAATTTCCCCCGATTCTGACGAGTATACGATACACATAACAGCGGACAATGTTACTATTTCAGGAGTAAATGTTTCTGGAGGATATGCGGGAATATATGCTTACGGATCAAATGGTTGTAACATAACTAACTGCTATGCTATGGACAATAGTATGTTTGGTATCTATCTTTATCATTCACAGAACAACACAATTCTGAATTGCACAATAAGTAATAATACTTTTTATGGTCTGGCAGTAATGAGCTCTGCAAACAATTATTTAGCAAATAATTTAGTAGCTGGTAATATGTTTAATTATGCTTTTGATGATGAGATAAGTGCAGTTGGTACAAGCAATACAATAAATGGTAAACCAATCTACTATCTTGTAGATCGTTCTGATATTGTCCTTGATTCCAGTTCAAATGCCGGACTTGTTCACCTTATCAATTGTTCGAATATAACAGTACAGGACATCGATATCGAAAACAATCACTGTGGTTTCTTTATGTATAACTGCACTGATGTTAGTGTTAGTAATTTTACAGCAGCAAATAATGGTTATGGTATGTTCCTTCTTTCTTCAGGTAACAATACAATACACAGTTCTAATATGAGCAACAATGTCTTTGGTGTCGCACTAAGTGGTTCAAATGACAATCTTATTTATAATAACTATCTAAATAATAGTGCATCAAATGCCCTTCTTTCCACAGGAATGTCCAATCAATGGAACATCACAATGATAGCTGGAACTAATATCATCAATGGAAGTTATCTTGGAGGAAACTATTGGGCAAAGCCGGCTGGTACAGGCTGGAGCCAGACGCAATACTCCATTGGAAATGGTTTCTGCCAGCCATATGAGATTACGAATGATGGCAATAATACCGATTTCCTTCCGCTGACAGCTAACGAAGAGCAACCAGATGAAGTTGTTGCAAGCGCTTCTCAGAACGGCAATGATGGTATCCATGTAAGGATTCCAACCAGCACTTCTTCTCCTTCAAATGTCGCTGCAATGGATTCAAGTGTCCGGTTTGTAGGTAGAGATGCTGAAATACAGTATGTTTTTACTGACAGGAACACACCTGTCACTGACATCAGTTTTGAAGCAGATACCAATGTCGGGTATGTCATGGCAACTGTCAATCTTTTGAATGAGCTGCCGGAAAATGCTCCAGCTTCCACTTCAGTCAGAACATACCAGATAATGGACATCGTTCTGGGTGATGAAAGCTTCTCATCTTCGGGAATAGGAGAAGCTACAATAGGATTTGCTGTCTCAAAAGAATGGATCACCTCTAATAATTATGATAAGTTTGACATCCGTATGGAACACTTTTCAGATGGTGTCTGGAACAGATTGGTTACTACGGAGATAAGTGAGGATGATGAATATGTCTATTTTGAAGCAACAACGACAGGTTTCTCACCTTTCATGATCTGTGCAGATGTAACTAATGAGAACATGAATGCTGAAATTCAGAGTCCGGATATCATAGCAGATAGCATTCCCGAATCCACAGCAACAGATGAGAATATCCAGGACCCTGCCAACGATGAAAAAGGTAGTACAATATTGATTTTGCCTGTAGTAATTCTGGTCGGAATTCTAGGTATCGTGTACTGGAGGAAGGGATCGAAAGGTAAAATCTGATTACTCCTTTTTTAAAGAAACGAAAAGGAAAATGCAGTTAAGAACCTGCCTTCCTTTATTATTTATTTTCCAATTCTTGTTAGATATAAGGGTATTTCTTTTTTACGACTAAATATATAATAGGTGATTATATATTATCATCATGTATCTTTTAGAAAGAGGGACATAAGATGAAGAACCCAATACCACCGAACTATTTATTTATATCATATTATCTTGTAGTGATTTTAGCATTCACTTCCTGCAGTGCAGCAGGTCTTGATAACAATACAGTCCCAGATTCGGTGGGATCTCAAATATCTATTGCCCCTCTAAATCCCGCATTTATCCAATATACAGAAGAACTGAATCAGAGCCGGAATAATACTTCTGTAAATACAAATACAGTTACTCTTTCTGGTCTAATATTATCTGAAAGTTCCGCAAACATTTCATCCCCGGGTATTTTTAACCCCTCTTCTCTTTTTGAGGAGGGTGATCCAACAGAGGTTTTTGTTCATCCAACCGGGCTTATTCCATCCCCTGTAGATCTATCTCATCTTTCTTCTGTGAATATGCAGGAACTGATGGCAAGCGAATATTATGGTTTCATGTCTTCAGACATCAGTCTAACTGGTATGGAGGTCTATCCTTCCCATTATGATCTGCGTGACAACAATAGTGTCACAGGGGTAAGGGACCAGGGCAATGCCGGAAGTTGCTGGGCGCACTCGACGATAGGTTCCCTGGAGTCATATCTCCTGCATAGCATGTCAGAGGACTGGGATTTTTCAGAGAATAATGCCAAGAACATTCTCGTAACTTCTGATCCTGATGGATTTGACCGTCCTCATAATGATGGGGGATTCGACCTGTTCACAGCTGCCTATCTCACCAGATGGAGCGGTCCGGCACTTGAATCCGATGACCCTTATAATTCATTTTCAGGTATTTCTCCTGCCAATGCAACTGTGGCAAAACATGTTCAGGAAATCATGATACTTCCGGGATTTGAGGGCAATGACACTCTTTACAAATGGATGATAATCAATTATGGTGCGGTTTCCGTAGCCATGTGGTTTGATGACCCCTATTTCAATTCAGAGAATAATAGTTATTATTACTACGATGAAGTTCTCAACGCAAATCATGCTGTAACTTTAGTAGGCTGGGATGATAATTTTGACAGGAACAAATTTACCCCCGCAGCTCCCGGAAACGGGGCTTTTATCATTAAGAACTCCTGGGGTGATAACTGGGGTGAAGACGGCTATTTTTATGTATCTTACTATGATACTGTGATGGGAAATAATGAAGGTATAGATGGACTGGACACTAAACCTTATGCTGGTAATTTCATGTTCACTGCAGAGAATGTAAGTAACTATGATCATATCTATCAGTACGATCCTCTTGGATGGGCTGCCTGCACAGGTTATAACAACATTACAGCATATGGGGCAAATGTATTCACAGCAAGTTCAAATGAGGCTTTGGAGGCAGTAAGTTTCTATACTGTGGATTCAAACTCCTTCTACAACATCTCTGTTTATCTGGACCCCGAAGCAGGTCCGATTAACAGTTCCGGTCCGGTTTCTTTGCAGAATGGCAGTATTTCAATAGCAGGGTACCATACGATCGATCTTGATACAAACGTTTCACTTCTTGCAGGCCAGAATTTCTCAGTCGTAGTACAGTTCACAACACCGAACTATAATTATCCTATTGCAATTGAAATGCCAATATCAGATTACAGTAGCAATGCCCATGCCGAAACAGGCCAGAGTTATATGAGCTGCAATGGTACGGAATGGGAAGACATATCCGAATCAGATAAGAACATATGCATTAAGGCTTTCACAACAGAGGAAAAAGAACCGGAAACAGCATTTGTTGCAGGTACAAGGTATGTCCATGTTAACGAGGCAGTGGATTTCCACGATATAAGTCTCTTTTCTCCAGACACATGGGAATGGGACTTTGGAGATAATTCCACGTCATCAGTTCAGAATCCATTACATGCTTATTCAAATGCAGGTGTTTATAATATTTCTCTGAACGCATCAAACTCTATAGGAAGTGACGTTTCCCTGAGAAGTTCCTTTATCCATGTGCTCAATTCTACAATTGTTGTGAACAGTAGTGGAAGCGGTGATTTCACAACTATTTTTGAAGCTCTCGATGCGGTCTCAGATGGTGATACAATACTCGTTGAACCGGGAGTTTACACTGAAAATCTCTGGTTTGCAGATGGCAATATCAGTCTTATTTCATCTACCGGCAACTACGAAGATGTCAGTATGATCTCTTCGGATTCCGGTTATGATGCAATTGTTGTTTTTGCGGACAATATTACGATATCTGGCATCAATATCTCAGGTGGAAGTGCAGGTATATATCTTGCTTTTTCAAATGGGTGCAGCGTAAATAGATGCTATGCATCAAATAACACTTATGGTATATATCTCGGCTCCACTCAGGACAGCAATATATCAAATTGCACAATAGATGGTAATGAATACGGTTTGTCTTTAGTTGGATCGAGCAATAACTACCTTGCGGATAATTCCATAGGTAATAACTCCTTCAATTGTCGTTTCGATTCGGAGCCAAATGTTGTAAGCACGAATAATACTGTGAATGGGAAACCAATTTATTACTTTGTAAACAGCTCTGATATTGTAATCAATTCCAGTTCAAATGCCGGACTTGTGCATCTCATAGATAGTTCCAATATAACTGTACAAGATATTGAAATTGAAAATAATTACTACGGGCTTTATCTTTACAACAGCAGTAACATAACTATTACAAATTGCACATCCACTGATAACAGATATGGTGCTTACCTTTCATCTTCCGGCAACAATATGATATACGATTGCAATATCAGTGCTATTGTCACCTACGGTATCTCACTCACGGAATGCAGTGATAACCTGATCTATAATAACTATTTTAACAACAGTAACAATGTTCATGTTTCCGGTGGAGGATCCAACGAATGGAACACTGTAATGACGTCTGGTGTCAATATTATCAACGGAAGCCATCTCGGGGGCAACTTCTGGGCAAAGCCGGATGGCACAGGCTTGAGCCAGGCACAATACTCTGTCGGAAATGGTTTCTGTCAGCCGTATGAGATTACGGATAATGGTAATAACACTGATCATCTTCCGCTGACAAGTAATGATGAACAATCTGAAGAAGTTGTTGCAAGCGCTTCCCGCAACGGCAATGATGGTATCCATGTCAGGATTCCAACCAGCACATCTTCGCCTTCAAATATAGCTGCAATGGATTCAAGTGTCCGGTTTGTGGGCAAAGATGCCGTGGTGGAGTATGTTTTCATAGATAGAAGCACACCAGTCACCGGCATCAGTTTTGAAGCTGAGAGCAATGTAGGGTATGTCATGGCAACTGTCAACCTGTTGAATGACCTGCCTGAAAATACCCCGGCTCCCACTTCGGCCAGAGTATACCAGAGTATGGACATTGTTTTTGGTGATGATGTATTTTCATCTTCAGGAATAGGCGAAGCAGCAATAGGATTTTCGGTTTCAAAAGAATGGTTGGGATCAAATGGTTTTGCCGGAGCTGATATTTATATGGAACATTTCTCAGATGGTATCTGGAACAGATTGCCAACTGCAGTGACAGGTGAGGATGAAGAGTATGTCTATTTTGAAGCTACGACAACAGGCTTTTCCCCATTCATAATATGTGCAGATACTATGAATGAAAATATGAATTCTGAAGAACAGAGTGCCGACCTTCTGGCATATGAGAGTGATATTTCCTCCGAAAAAGGCGGGAACATTCAGGATGATGCGAAGAAGGATATAGGTGGTAAATCATTATTCTCAATAGCACTAATTCTTCTTGTAGCAGTCGGTTTTATGTATTTCAGAAAGAGACTATAATAAAGTATGGTCTCTCTCTTTTTTAAGATCAAGAACACAGGAATAGGTGTTCTGGTCTGATTGAGGTCTGCACAATACTTATTCTTACTTTGCAGAAAACTTATTAAAATTGCTATCCATAGAATTTCTGTATTTCCCCCGATCAAACCGGAATAATCCCTCTGTTTTTGTTATTATATTTTATAAAAATACTAAAATATCGTGTTTTCATAATTTAATTTAATTATTATGTTTATTATTTAATTTAATCCAAATACTACTGCGAGTGATTTTATATGCAATAAACTCCATTTATTACGTTATGAAAGGATTTTCAATCAATATCGAAGATGCAACATTGGAAAACGACAATTTTCGCAAAGTTCTCTACACTTCAAAGCACAGCCAACTGGTACTTATGAGCCTCAAGCCCATGGAAGACATCGGAATGGAAGTTCATGAGGAAAACGATCAGTTTTTCCGTTTTGAGAGTGGACAGGGAAAGTGCATAATTGATGGTAATGAGTATGAACTTGGTGACGGAGTCGCAGTGGTAGTGCCCGCAGGTGCTCAACATAACATCATCAACACTTCGAAAACCGAGGAGCTGAAACTCTACACTATCTATTCACCGGCGCATCACAAGGATGGTATCGTGCGTGCCACGAAGAAAGAGGCCGAAGCCAATGAAGCGGACTTTGACGGAATGACTACGGAATAAGACACAAGAAGTGAGGATAACGATCTATCCAAACCAAAAACCGCTCGCTTTATGAAAATAAAGCGTTTTTACTTTTCAATTTCACAGTCTTTATCTGATCGTAGATTTTCGCACAGTTCTGATTTTAATACCTGATCTCGGTCTCATCGCCGAAAACATACCTTATATCTGAGATAAGTTTGGAGTTTATCCTTTCCATCTCTTCTTCTAGGATACCCAGATGCTTTCTTTCCGACTCTATGTCGCTGTTTACAGAACTTATCAGAGTTCGTTGTTTTTCGATATCTCTCTCGATTTCCTCTCTTTTCTGATAGGTACTAAGATCATTTAATTCCTGGTTCAAAGATTCTCTTTCAGAGAGATACTTTTTTCTCTGCTCTACAATAGAGCCCATACTTTTTTTGTCATTAAGAATCAGTATCTGTTTTAGTGCTTTGTCACACATCTGGTCTTTCAGCCCAAGCTCACCACTTTCTATCCTGTTGGTAAGTTCTGAGAGAAAAGGCCCCAGATCATACTCGATTACATACGCTGGATCTTCATTGATAGTTTTGAGTATTTCCCTGTTTTCAGGTGAAAGCACGCATCTGTCATTTTCATCCTGTTTTTCCATTCTGGAAATAGCCTTTGAAAGTGGTGTGAACAGTCTTCTTGCTTCAGAATTAAGATCTGCAATTTTAGTATTCAGGAGTTGTATCTCGGTTTCAATTTTTTGTGCCCTTTCAAAATCCCTGCTATTCTCAAATTCTGTTAGTTTTGAATCATAATCTGAAAGTCTGGTTCTTGCAGATTCATACTTTTCACCAAGGTCACGCATCTTTTTAGTGCCCAGTTCTATTTCCCTGTGAATCCGCACGATGTCGTCTATTTCCCCGGAAATTATTTGTAACTTATTTATTCTGCCATTTCCTTTCATTATTGAGGAGTAAAGTTCGTCAAGTGCATCCTCAAGATCCGCAAGTCCCTGATTTATCCTCTGGTGTTCCTGTGGATAGAGTGCTTTGATATAAAGAAGGCTCCGACGGGTATTATCCAAAACGGTCTTTAGTGTTGATTTTGAATCTGTGTAGAAATCTGAAGCTGCAGCTGGTGATGTATTTCCTGGAACTTTCAGTTTGTCATAAATGAGTTTCAGGTTATTGGCAACGTTATCCCTGTTCGAGTCACCAAGTTTTTCCCCTCGTTTGCTTGCACCTTGTATTGGGTCTGCTGCCAGAAGCTCCTTTTTTAATGTATTCAGTTCTCTGCTAGCCTGCCCGATATTCTCATATTTTTCCTTCACAACAGGTCTGAGCACATCTTCCTGCTTTCTGGCCTCATCTTTAACAATGCCTGAAAGTTCTTTGAACTCGAAAACAACTGAATAAGACTCTTCTTTTTCCTGCTTTTTTCCAAAAAGCCTTTCAATGAACTTCATCTCTTTAATCAAAAAAGGCAATCCAACTTTAAAAGTTTATTGGACACAACGCTTTTCCCGAAGCTAAATATCGTTTGTTAAAAAATGAACTCAAAAAATGACGATCTTGCTCATTTCGATTCTGGCAAGGCATTCATCTCCGGTTCTAAGATCTACATCTTCAAAGAACTGGTTTGCCATCTCAGCCAGAAGCAGGTTCTTATGTTCGGCTATCTCCAAGGCTAAAACCTTACTTGCTCCCTTGTTTACAACACTTTTGACACAGGCTTTAAAAGTATTTTCCCTGCTCTTCGCATCATCTGTAAGAGGCAATATGCGCAGGTTCTCAGGTCTTATTCCCCAAGATACCTTCTCTGCTACTATTCTATCCGGCTTATTTGTAATTACCTTCAGGTTTCCGCATTCAAGCACAAGTGTTTCAGGTGCTTCATCAACATTTAGTGCAATTGCATCCTCAAATATATTGGATAATCCTACAAGTTCAGCAACATGCCTGTTACTAGGTTGATAGAACACGTCTTCAGGTGTCCCTATTTGCTGCACTCGTCCTTCGTGGAAAATGACCACCTTGTCGGCAATTGTAAATGCTTCCACATGGTTATGTGTGATAAAAAGCACAGGAATCCTGAGTTCCCTCTGAATCTCCTTTATCTTCTCCCGAAGTTTCATTCGAACAACCATATCTAATGCAGAGAACGGTTCGTCCAGCAAGAGTATGTCCGGTTTTGGGGCAAGAGCACGTGCCAGGGCAACTCTTTGTTTCTGCCCGCCAGAAAGCTGTGAGGGGTAATTGTGCTCCAGGCCTTCTATATGAAGCAACTGCAACATTTCTATGACTCTTTTTTCTTTATTTACCTCGTTCCATCCTTTTAGTCCGTAGGCGATGTTCTTTTTAACGTCCATGTGCGGGAAAAGGGCATAGTTTTGGAATACGTATCCGAGACTGCGTTGTTGTACTGGAAGGTTGGTCCTTTTATGGCAGTCAAAGTAAACATTATCATTAACTACTATCTTGCCACCATTTGGTTCCAGCAGTCCGGATATACATTGCAGGGTTGTTGTCTTCCCGGAGCCGGAACGTCCGAAAAGCACTACAAGTTCATCTCCGAGTTCGAATTGGACATCAAGTGTGAAAGAGGCTTCTTTACCCTTTTTCTTATCACTTTTTTTATTGTAATACCGTTTTCTGAAGTCCACCTTAATGCCCACAATATCACCTCATATTTTCCAGCTATTGACAAGTTTTGCAGTTATTGCCATGGAGGCAAAAGACATTGTTATAAGTATGATTACCAGCAGGTTAGCAAGCTCGTTATTTCCTGCCTGGAATGCGCTATATATCGAAATTGACATTGTGTTAGTTCTTCCGGGAATATTTCCAGCAACCATTAGTGTTGCGCCAAATTCTCCCACAGCCCTTGCAAAGCTCAGGACAGTGCCTGCAAGTATTCCCTTTTTAGCAAGAGGGAGGGTGATAAAAAGTGCCGTCTCAAGTTCTTTTCTTCCAAGGGTGAATGCAGCGTATTCAAAATCCCGGTCCACAGCCTCAATGGCGGCAGTAGTGGTCTTGACCATCAGGGGCAGGGATACTATGAATGCTGCAATTACTGCAGCCTCCCATGTAAAGAGTATGGTCCAGCCTGTGATGTCGTACAATATCTCCCCAAGACTTCCGTTCCTTCCCAATAAAACTACAAGAACATATCCTGTCACCGTAGGAGGGAGCACAAGGGGCAAAGTAACAAGAACATCTGCAATCCATTTCCCCCTGAAATCACGTCTTGCAAGCAAATATGAAATGATCACACCTATCAGTGCGACCAAAAGAGTTGATGTAATTGCTATTTTCAGCGTGATTACAAGGGGAAACCATACCTGCTCAAGCATTTTCAGTTCATCCGTTTTGAGGAATACTGAAACCATATTGTTCCAGTATGGATTTACCTTTTTCTCCTGTGACAAAATCTATGAAGAGCTGGGATTCTTCACTGTGCATGGTGGATGAGACTACAGCTATGGGGTAAGCGATAGGCGTGCTCACAGGGACTACAGTTATCATTTCAATTGTGTCCGGTTTGGCGGATGATACATCTGTAATGAACACAAATCCTGCATCTGCTTCTCCCCGCTCCACATAGACCAGTGAGTTTTTCACCGTATCACCCGTTAACAGCTTATTTTGCACGCCATTCCATACTCCTTCCTCGCTCAGAGATTGTTTTGCATACCTCCCCACAGCTGAAGCTTCTGTATCACTGAGTGCTATTCGTTTCACTTCTGGCCGGATCAGATCCTCCATACTTGAAATATTAAGTATGTTGCCTTTTGGAACTATCATCACCAAGGAGTTCCCTGCAAGCTTTTTTTGTGAATAGTTGTAAATCAATCCTTTAGAGGCTAGGATATCCATGTGATTCGTATCTGCCGGAGCGAACACGTCTATGGGAGCCCCTCCTTCGATTTGCATCCTTAGAGAACCAGCATTCCCAAAGTTCATTATGAGATCTATTTCAGGATACTCAGTTTCAAAATCCTCTTCTATATCTGTGAAAGCCTCTGTAAATACTGCAGAAGCAGATATTGTTATCTTTGTGATCTGTGACTGTCCATAATCCTTGTCAGTGCATCCGCTTACAAATAGTACGATAGTCAATATGGCTGCAATAGCCAGAATGAGTTTTTTGTTTAGTACCATTGTTATCACTCTCTTTTTTATTGGCCGCAATTAACGCTGAAGAAAGGCTCATACTTCGTTATGTTCTATTATACATAATGCATTCATGCGTATTTCACTATAAGTATTTGTCTATTCTGCTATCTTCCAGAATGTCTCCAGTCAGATACGATCAGGTAGGGTACGCAGTAATTATTAATGTATCCTTGAAAAAGAGAAAATAGCAGTATCAAAGATACCGCAAAAAGTAGTTAAAAACGGAATTACTCTTCAACGATAGTGACCTTTCTCATCACATCTTTTGCCTTTATCCTGTTGACGACTTCCATGCCTTCGATTACCTGGCCAAAGACAGTGTGTACGCCATCAAGGTGTGGTTGTGGGGAGTGTGTGATAAAGAACTGGCTTCCGCCTGTGTCCTTTCCGGCGTGTGCCATTGAGAGTGCACCTTTGCCATGTTTGCGTGGATTGCCTTTTGTCTCACATTTTATTGAGTATCCCGGGCCGCCTGTACCATTGCCTTTCGGGCATCCGCCCTGGATCACAAAGTTTGGGAGTACCCTGTGGAAAGTAAGTCCGTCATAGAATCCTTCCTTGATAAGTTTCTCAAAGTTTGCCACAGTCTTTGGTGCATCCTTCTCGAACAGTTCCAGAACAATATTTCCTTTATCGGTCTCGATGATTGCTTTCTTCATGAGTATTACCTCTATGGAATGGGTTAATGGTCAAGCATGATTTAAGTTTTTCGTAAACCTGAGCCCAAACTCTGAACACTGGTTTTATATTATTTGTTATATAAGAAATAACTTATATTACCTCTTATATATCTATAACATAAGTCTACACTAATATTTCAATTATGATTTTATCGGGTTGGTAATTTGAAGGGTGATTTCGAGGTATTTCTATGGAGCATTTAAAAAAGTGTATATTTATATCTGCAGTTTTTCTTGCATTCTCGTTTTCAGCTTTGGCGCTGGATGTAGAGTTTATGACAATGGATGTTCAAAGTAACGCAGGAGATTCCATCAATATCAGCGTAATGATTAAAGATAACGGAACACCTGTGAACCATTCACTGGTGAATTTCACAACAGATCTGGGAATTCTGAGTTCTGCTTTTACATACTCCAATTCATCAGGGGTTGCAGAAATAAGTATCAATTCTACAGTTGCAGGAACAGCACATATTAATGCAAGTTCAGGTAGTGCCTTTAATCTGACAAACGTTACTTTCCTGCCACTGGCTGCCAGCTCTCTCCTGACAGATGTTGACTATCCTGTGAATGTTGCGGGCAACACCACAAACATTACTTTCACACCAGTGGATATTTTTGGTAATACTAATCCAAATGAACAAGTTTATCTGGATGTTGTCATAACTGATTATTCCGGAAGTGTGGCACAACAGAACAATATTTTGATATATCCGGATAATATAACATTAATTAAGATAACACTTGATGATGAAGATGACATAAACTGGACGATTTCAGAATTACCTGTTACGTCATCCTCAGGAAGTTCATTTTTCAGCCTGAATTCAACACTTGCAGGGAATGTTACAATCACATCCACTGCTGGATCAGCCACCAACTATACTGAATTGTTGGTCCTTCCCGCAGAGCCATCAAGGATGGGGGCTGTCTTTAACGATGAATATACAGTGAACACTACTAACAATATGTATGTCCGCGTTTATGATATGTTCGATAATCCTGTACCTGAAGTAAATCTGACTCTCAGCGTTACGTCCCCATCAAATACTCTTTATAATAGCCCGGTTGCATATAATTCAGCATCTCTTTTATATTATAGCGGAACCACGGATACAAATGGGCAGTTTGCTACGGTTTTCAGGACCGATAAAAGAGCAGGTGCAAATGTCATAACAGTTGCTGTGGTGAATGCCTCTCTCCAGGGTAATATTACTATAACAGGTATCGCAGATGAAATAGATAATCTGTTCCTTACTTACACCCCGGAACATGCTCTTTCAAATAACCAGGAGTCCTATGTCTTGTCTGCCAAGCCCGTTGACCAGTTCCTTAACCCTATTTTACCTCTTACAACCCCTATCAAGGAGCAGGTCCGTTTCACAACAGCCAGCAGCAATATAGTTATCGTGCCTCTGAACAGCCAGGGTCGTGCAAATACTATCGTAGGTCCGACACCTTACCTCGAATCCATTTCAATAACAGCAACCTACAAGGACCAATCCGGATATACTAATTTTAGCAATACTACAACACTCTATTTTACAGCAGGTCCTCTTACTTCTATGGACCTTTATTCTGTTCCCAATGCAGTTCTTGCCCATGATCTGAATGGAAATCATGAATCAGCTATCACTCTTGTTGCGCTGGACCAATGGGGTCATTCATTGCCAAACATCCACGTAACTCTAAACAATACCAACACAACAGTAGGCACGCTCATAGTTGATGGTATCAGTGCGATCGATCTCATCAATGCTACAACTGACCCTGACGGACGAATATATGGTACATTCACCGGCAACGTTTCGGGAAATACGACCATTGTGGCTACAAGTGGCAATATCAGTCTTTCAACTAGTATAAGTGTTAAAGCTGAACCCTTCATGAGTGTGTATTTGGATGTAAAACCGGTTTTGGTAAATTCAGGTTCAGTCGTAAATGTAACAACAATTATTTCTATAGAAGGTGAACTTCCCATAATAAGACCTGCAGCAAGTGCAATGCTGGTCCTTGACCGTTCGGGAAGTATGGATCCTGACTATTATGCTGGAACTCCTCTTGATGTTGTGCTTGTTCTTGACCGTTCAGGAAGTATGAAATTCTTAGGTAATTCTCCCGAGCAACCGATGACAGATGCAAAAATAGCTGCACAGGAATTTGTAGACAATCTTGCATCCAATTCACAGGCAGGAGTGGTCTCATTCTCAACATCCAGCAGAATAGACATAGGTATGACTCTTCTTAATTCCTATAACAATAAGAACACCGTTAAAGGTGTCATCGATGTCTTAGTAGCTGATGGTTCTACTGCCATGGGTGATGCAATGGCAGATGCGAACAGCATGCTTATAAATGGGCGCCCCGAATCAAAAAAAGTAATGGTCGTGTTAACAGATGGAGTATCCAATGCAGGTTCGGATCGCGAGGGTCAGAATGCCGTTGCAACAGCCAAGGCAAATGATATAACCATATACACAATAGGGTTGGGGGCTACGGACTATATTGACGAACCTGTTCTTCAGCGTATAGCTTTTGAGACAGGTGGTGTTTACTACAACGCACCCACAAGTGCGGAACTACGTGATGTGTACAATTCCATCGCACAGGAAATAAGCGATTATGATGTACGCTCAGTGGAGTATGGGACAGAAGGTTTTACTCCATATGATTATAGTTTCAGCGGCTCTTTAGAGTTGCAGGAATATGTGCTCAAATTCGAAGGATATGACCTGGATACTGTCTTTGATGCAGGTTCCGATTATGGTGGTTCAAGTGCAGGAGAATGTCTTATCCGAATAAACGGAGCAAATTTTGCTTTGATTCCTTCATATAATACAGGTATCAATCAACAGTGGGAGGATTATGAATACGATATTAGTAATTATCTGGAAACAGGTACCAATGCTATAACTTTCTATGACTATCATGCCTATAAAGGTCTGGGTGACTGGGAGAGCAGGGTAATGAATGTTGAGGTATTATGGAACGGTACCAGAATTGAATATTATCCTGCAAATACTGATTTGAGTGCTGCTGGCTATGATTGTTCTTTTGGTGTAATAAAAATGACAGGAGACACTTTTGAAGATACTTTCCTTATCAATGAAACTATCAATGACTTTAAGGTGCAGCTTGATTGGGAGAACAGTTCTTCGAATCTTAATCTTCAACTGACAAGCCCTTCAGGAAAGGTATATGGACTTAACAATGATACGACCGGATATTATCCGAACGGGAATACTTCCGAATACATCTGGATAGAGCCATTATCTTATCTTTATCCTGATAATGATTCCGTGGAAAAAGGTAACTGGACAATAAATGTTACAGGTACTGGCAGAGGAACTGAGAAATTCACCGTATCCACTTATATAGATAAGATCAGTGCAGCCAAATTATCTTCTCATGCATTCATCTCAAGTTTTGATGAAAGCCGCGGGGACAAAGCAGGTCTGGCTCTTTACAGTGTTGAAAGTATCTCTCTTTCCGACAGCCAGGAAAGCTACCTGCTTGACAATGGTAGCTGGTCCGGCTACTTTGAAGTTGAAACAAACGGTCTTTATGTTTTTGACATTTCATGGGATGACACTTCCGAGATGAACGTTTCTCTTTATGAAGGCATAGACCTTCTGAACTCTTCAACTACTAACGCAGGGGTTTGTCAGGTAAGTTCTCCTCTTTACGCAGGAAAAACCTATCTTCTGGAAATTGCCAAAGGTCCATATG
The DNA here is from genome assembly GCF_002243045.1 of Methanolobus psychrotolerans. Classification (GTDB taxonomy): domain Archaea; phylum Halobacteriota; class Methanosarcinia; order Methanosarcinales; family Methanosarcinaceae; genus Methanolobus; species Methanolobus psychrotolerans. The sequence continues at coordinate 44,806 of NZ_MBKP01000018.1, read as the reverse complement.
TAGGGACTGATACTCACTTCATCATCAGTGTTTCAAGTTCTCTTCTGAATAGTATCATGACAGCTTATTACGATGGCAGTGATGAGAGTGGAAAAGGTACTCCTCGTTTCAGGACATGGGAAGGTTCACAGTGGTCCATGGAAAGTTATTCTAATTTCATAAATGGTGTGCCGAATTTTGTACTTCTGGAATCAAGCCCTGTCAGGCCTGAGATCATCATGGTTACAGGTGATGATCAAAAAGACGTCAATGCCCAGACATGGGACGGTAACTCTTGGAGTTCAGTGCAGGAACTTAGCACTGAATTGAGTCAGAGCACAAGAAGAGGTTTTGATGTGAAGTACGAGCAATTGTCTGGTGATGCTGTTGTAGTTTATATGGATTTGAACCAGCATGCCCGTATTCCCCGATACAGAGTGTGGGATGGCTCCTCATGGAGCTCTGAGGCTGCAGTGAGCTCTTCAAATACAGGTGCAGGTACTATCCAGTGGATGAGACTTGAAGCAAATCCTAAATCTGATGAGATGGTCCTTGTGACTCTTGACAGTTCATCGGACATACGTGCACAGGTCTGGGATGGCTCTTCATGGGGCAATGTTGCACAGATAACGAACACAGCCAGAACTGCAAGTTACCAATGTTTTGATGTGATCTACGAACAAGGTACTGGCAGAGCTATGGTAGTCTGGGCTGATTCGAGCTATATTAAATATCGTATCTGGAATGGTAACTCGTGGGGAAGTGCACAGAACCTTTATTCGTTCTCTAATGCTGTCTACTGGGTAAAACTCGCAGCAGACACTAATTCAAATAGGATAATTATGGCTTCCCAAGATTCTGCTTATGATGTCTATGTAGGTGTCTGGGATGGCTCATCATGGCCTTCTTCACAGTTTGGAATCGTTGAATATAGCACATATCGCACTGATGTCAGATCTGTTGATGTTGCATTTGAGCAACAGTCAGGCAAAGGGCTGGTGGTATGGGGAGACCAGAGCACCGTTCCAAAATATAGAACATGGTCTGGTTCATGGAGTAGTGAATCTTCAGCACTCGATCTGGGAAGCAGTGGCTATACCAGGTGGGCACAGCTAACCCCTGACCCAGTTTCTAATGATATTTTCCTCATGACATCCGATGGAAATACAGATCTGAATATCCAGAAATGGGATGGTTCTTCATTTGGTTCCACTTCGCAGGTTGAGCCGTCTTCTTTATGGAATTACGAATGTTTCGACATTGCGTTCTCCATACCCGACACATCAGTAGAAAGCACTCCGGTCTCATGGAACCAGTGGACTGCCAGTGTGACATCTACTCTGGAAAATGATTCCATCTCACATCTGAGCAATGCAATAGATACGATTACTGCTGACGGGCTAACAGCCATAGATGAAGGTCTGTTCGTTGCAAACAATGAGCTTTATTCGCTGGAAGGTAACTCCACAATAGTTTTGATGACGGATGGGATAGATAATGCAGGTTACCACTCCCTGTTGGAGGAGGCATACAGGGCGAGGGACAACAACACCGTTATCTATACCGTAGGATTTGGCAACACGGAATCCGAAGTCGATCAGGTGCTTCAGGAAATTGCATCCATAACAGGTGGAGAATACTACTTTGCACCAAATTCCAGTGTTCTCAAAGATATCTTTAAAGGCATAGCAATGCAGATAACTAATTTCTCGGCAAGTGGTCCTATTCTGGACCTGCATGTGCCTTACAATTATGTCACTCCCTTATCTGTGGCAAAAGCAACATATATCTCGGGAAGCAGCAACGCTACCACTGGCAATGTTACTTTGTTTGCCACTCCAAAGGCACCTCCCAGAGGAAATGCAGAGCCAAGCATCACAACAAGCAGTGGAAAATCCATACTTGAATGGCGCTTGCCAAACATGGGAGCCGGGGATAAATGGGGCATATGGTATCAGATGAGGGTAGATGGTGCAGGCTATGTGCCTATCATCATGCCAACATCCACAGTAACATATACTGACTTAAGTGGCGAGAACATCACGGTCACTGTAGGGGGAGGAGGAAGTACAAGTCTGGGTGGCGGTGGTGCATCGATGTCTTCTGTGCCGCTGGCGTTTCTGGATATAGATCCCGACAGGAATATAATTCGAATAGATAACACCACAACTGTCACTCTGACACTCACGGACAATATGGGAGATCCTGGAAATGCCCATGTATATTTTTATAGTAACCTCGGATATTTTGATGAAAACCCGATATATAATGTTTCCGGATCAGATACTGTTGATTTCACAAGTGCTATCGCAGGCAAGGTTTACATCACTGCATATGCATATAACATGAACAATGTAAGCGATATCCTTGTAGCCAGCAAAGTCTTATATGTCAGACCAAAAGGAATGATAAGTATTAGTTAAAACAGACTGCTTCGGACTTTGTCCGGAGCATATCATCATTTATTCATCTATCTCTTGTCTTTATTTTTCTTCGCTTTAGCAGAGATGTACTAGATTTGCAACTTTGTTTGCTTGTTTGTTAATACCTGTTATCAGCTAATATGAACCACAGGTTCAATCGCTGCCGCTAGCATATGTGTTTTCCCAGGATAATATCTTGCATATGGAATGAGACGATGGAGGTGGAATCTATCTGTTATTCCAGCATTGATCGTCTGGCGTTATACAAATATAAAGCAGTCTTTACAGACCATGCAAAGGCACAAAGAAATAGAAAAAAGAAGGCTACTGTCATGTCACTGTCAGGCAGCCTCTGTATATGATCCTTGCTTCAGGAAATGTCTACATCAACCACATGCTTGCTGAGGATCAGCATAGTATCATTCTTATGGCCAGTAACGGATTTTGCTGTGGTACTGGTAGTGTTAATGGAGAAACCGATCTCTTCCAGGTATTCCTCCCACTTTGTGGCATGTGCACTGTTTATAGTAACTGTAACATTTGTTGGCACGGAGGTCTTATTCATGGTACTTGAGTTATGTTGAAGGGTAACTGTGGCTATCCCCTTTCCTGATATGTAGGAATTTCCGTTTACTGAAACAAGCCCAATGGTCATCACGTCAACACCGTTGATCTTGCTAGAATATATAGGGGGCTTTGATACCATCACCGTAGCCTCACGGGGATATTTCTTAAAGACACCCCCCATCTCATAGGTCAGTGTCTTGCTGTCCTTCTGGAACTGTATCTCCCCCGTGTGGATTACCTCTGGCGGGTTTGCCCCGTAGGTGATGGTCATCGAGGATTCGTTGTTCACTGCAATTGCAGAGCTCTGGAGCTTTAATTTGAGCACCTTTACAGGTGTCTGGTCAAAAGCCACCCTGTCCATATTGCTCTGGAGTACAATAAAATTCTGTTCTGCGCTCTCGAATATGTTTGCATCGATATTTGACTGTAATGCCGGATATCCGATTGCATATATAACGCCCATTGATAAAGTCACAATCCCAAACAACAGGATATATCCCAGTGTTTCGGAAACTGCTGCATTCCTTCTATCTTCTCGAGTCATAGCTGATCACATGATTTGTGGAACTGCTCAGGGCAGTACCGTTGATCGGCATTGTCGTTGCAATTCCACCGATCGTAACTCTTACTTTCTTTCCCGATGATGAGGATATAACTTCTATTATCTGGTCTGTATATGCAATATCTGCATTAATCATGTACTCTTCCCGGCCTGCTTTTGCCGGAATCCTGTATTCTGTATCAATATAACCGTTCTCAGGGAGAATAAGGTACATGTCAGTTATCATCGTGCTCATCATGTTGCCTATATCGCTCATCTCATCCTGCATTACAGCTTCATTCGGAGTTTTCATGAATATATCATCAGAATTGGTGGTTATTATCATAAAAAAACCAATGCATATAAGTGAGAACAATATATACTCAAATAAAATAGATACTCCCTCTTCATTTTTTGACAGCTTTCTCATTATCTCACCTCGATAATCTCAGGCTGCGACACATAATGGGTACTTCCATCATTGTATGTGATATTTACAAATATAAGGTCAATATCATCAATACCGAACGTCCCGTTTGTAGAGTTAATGGAAACCAGTGAAACATCTGCTGTTTCACCATGTGATGCGTACAGGTTTTGTATCTGTGTACTGTAATTATCGAATAACTGCTCAAAGATGAAAGGTATTGTTTCGTTGCTGGTACTGTTTATCTCAAAAGAAAGGTCCTTTATTATCCTGGCATTGTCCCTTGTATGCGAGTTCAACTCGCGGATGTTCTCTTTTGGGAACTCAAGAGCTGCATTTGAGGAGTGGTATCCAGCTATTGCTGCCTGGTTTGCCAGTGCGGCAAGTCCTATGAGTATAAGTGATATGACCAGTCCTGAAAGAGCTATCCACTGTCCTTTTGTGTTCTTTCTCATACTTTCCATGCTGTCATCCTCACTTCAACAACCCTTAGTTCATCATCTTGCAGACTCCATCCACCACCCATGTTGTTTACCGTCTGATTTGTAAGTGTTACATAACGTCTGGCAACAACTGCATTAGTGCTGGGCGGTCCGTTGATAATGACCTTTTCAACATTGAGATTCCCGCTTTTTGTGTAAGCAAGATCTACATTGTAGAGTATCCCGGGTAAAAGATAGGAAAGTGCTGTGTCCAGATTATCAAGATTTCCTGTAGGGTATGTGGGTTCTGCCATATCCCAGCTTGCAATACATTCTGTCAGGTTGTACTGCACCGATGCCATTGAAGCAATATCAAGAACTGCAAGTGCGTCAGAGCTCATCTGCTCTAGCTGTACATCCACAGCCAGGGCATTCTGGGGGGTGACTATCATGGTGCTCTGGGTGATAGCAAGTATCGTCAGTGTCATCAGGACTGCCGCACCCAACCCTTCAAGGGTATGTAACTGTGCTTTATTGTTCATTGCCACACCTCCACAGTAAGATATGCAGGTTCGTAAAGGGGGCTGCTATGGTTATTATATCTTATAAAAGGAGGTCCGGGGTCCAGCGTAACATTGCTGAACCTAAGTTCAAGTTTGTAGTCTTGACTTAAGTTGAAACGGTTATGGTCCAGATTAAGGCATATCAAATCTGTACTTGTTAAGCTGCCGTTTAGTGGTAAATCTGTCCAACCAGTCTTTTTGTAAATAGTATAATCTGAAGATGGTGTTAATGTGACATTGTCAACTACTGCATTAAGGAATGAATGGTTTGCACCATTAAGATTCCTTATCTGTATGGTTATGTTCTCTTCAAATGGTCCTGTTACATTGATGATTGCTTCAGAGGCTATTTCACCTGTCAGTTCGCTTCCTTTAAGAACAGCAACGGTCCCGGTTTCTACAAGTACCACTCTTGTTATCTTTGATACTTCACGGTCCAATGGTGTTGGTTTCCCTCTCATTATGGCAGTGCTGTTCAGTACAAGAGGGACCCCTTCCTGGTTTATGGATATGTTGTACCCATAGGAAAAATGAGTGTTATCTACGTTGTTGTATAGGCCCAGATTCTCTATGAGTGTGTTTTCATTTACGAGCATGAACTGTTCGATCTTGGCTTTTGAGAGCAGATTTGGACTGTTGGTCAGCTTTGATTTTGGCTCATCGTCTGCTGCAAGTCCGATTCTCATCATATTTGAAGGCTGAGTCTCCCAGTCAGTTCCGCTACTTGTACTGTTGCCCCACCATCCGGTATCCTCGACAAGGACAGTTGCCGTACGGTAAGCTGTATAATCCAGGCTGCTCTCCCCTGCTGTTCCGGACATGAACATACCCGGAATAAATTGCACAGTGAAAGTAAGAGCGATAAGGAATAATGATATCCCCAGTAGGAAATCTACTGCTATCTGCCCCTTTTCGTCCATCATTGCAAGTATATATGTAGGATATAATATAAAAAAGATTTGTTAAAATAAATAATATAATGTGTGGTGTATATGTACTTCTACTTAATTCTAAGCACACTGTTTTTTCTCTAATTCAATGTAGCTGTGAGGTCATTTCTGCTGACATGAAGGTATGTTATGCTCCCTGGCATTCCGTCGTAATATAGTGTCAGAGTTGATTCATCATAGTCCACAGGATCCGATTTTCCTGGCTGTTGAAGGTTGAAAACCACAGCCCCATTCATTGTAATGAGCTTTAAGTAATGTTGTGTCAGGTTATAGAGAGGCAAATCCTGATCTTTAGTAAGTGCTATATCTGGGTTAATGCTTACGGATGTATTGTTTCCCCATGAAAAATCACTATTTTCTTCATAATTCATTGTTAGTGTTGTGGATAGCATATCTACAGTAGTTGATTGGTCTTCCTTTGAGCCGCTAACATCAAATACGCCATTTCCACTCCATGTTTCCACCCCTCCGCCGGGTGCTGTATCCACATATACAAGACCTATTTCAAGCTGGTTGGCACCCCCTTTCTTTGCAAGAGTGTAAGTAAGGGTCTTTGTTCCTGATGTCGTTGTTATCTGATAGTTGCTCGGGTTTAGTCCCTGCGATGCCCTTGCTTCAAGGTCAAGGGAGAAGTTGTATATGGGTGCAGAATTGAACTGGTTTACTGCTCCTACTTTAAAAGCTTGTTTGAGTGAATCTTTTCCCATAGCAGGAATAACTTCCAGTTCCACGATAGCTGTCTTGTTAGCATCATCGGTAGTGGCAGTGGCGTATGCAAGTGAATTTGCATAATCTGCCCATGCGTTGTAAAACTCACTCTTAATGTAAATGATTACTTTATCGGATGTAAGGGGATTAGTTCTTCTTGAATCAGAAGAGGGATTAGGATACAATATTACAGGCATATTATCAGAGCTTATAGTAACACCGACATCCGATTTTCCACTGTATACGGAATCTCCTTCTATTTTCATTATTGGGAGTGTCAAAGTTTCACCATTGTAATGGAATTCTGGTGGTGAGATCATGACCGATTTCCCATTAGGGTATTTAGACCATACGCCTCCCCCTTCGTATCCAATGATCCTGTCCTTATTACTGTAAACAATACTTCCCATTGAAGCATTGAACTGATTCATATCAGGGTTGCTGATGTAACTTTCCCAGGCTTTCCACCTGTGCCTGTTCTGTTCAAAACTATTATACCATGGAGCGTCAATCTCAACTGAGATGACAACAATCTTGCTTTCTTCATAGGAGGTGTTATCCCCATTAACTCTTATGTTTCCATCCATCATAGAAAATGAAGTTGTCTGGCTTGGGGATTCTCCCAGTGCAACCTTACTTGTCCTTGAATCAAATACTGTAAATGCCTGTTCGACTTTCTGTGCGTTTGCCATATCCTGCATTTCATATATGGTCGGTACCCCATAAAGGAAGATTATGCTTACAGATGCAATTGTGAGTGCCAGTATCATTATCATTCCAACTACAGCTGAAACGGCGTTTTCTGATCCAACAAACTTTTTCATAATATGGTCACCCATTTTTACTCTACGGTTACACTCATCGGAGATGCTGTTATGAATACATCGATATTAGGATTGTAATTTTTTCCTGCTTTTACAGTCCTGGTGCTTGTGTTGATGTCTATGATCTGCATCTCCATTGAATCATCCAGATATTTTTCCCATGCTTGGTAGTAATCACTTGATATTGTAATTTCCACTCTGGATACATTCTCATAACTTTCAACAGAAAGCTGGCCACCGTCTGCTACCACACGAATAAGTCCTGCTCCGGATATTCCTTTGCTTCCCGTGATTGTCACCATCGGTATTACTAAAGAACTGTTATCATACACAAAAACAGGTTTTGATACTTCTACTGTTCTTCCCTGTGGATATTTGGCCCATGCGCCGGTATTCTCATAGGCAAAAGATGTCTCTTTATATTCATTTTGGACCATTCGCAATTGTCTCTCAAAAGTAAGAGCTTCAATTGAGGAAGAGGAGCCATTCCACGTATCCATGGTAACATTGATGTAACTGTTCCCGGTGACAGAAACTGTGCCGTCGTGCATCTTCAATTCGATAGATTGGGAAGGGGCTTTACCAGCTACTATTTTGTTCATGTTGGGAGTAAGTACTGCAAAACTCTGGCGGATATTCTCCTGATGCCCTGTTTCTTTCATGTGCTGTACCAAAGGATATCCTGCAACAGCTATGATGCCAACAGCAAGAAGCATCATTCCAAGTGTTATGCTAAAGTCCACAACTTCCGAAACCGCATCATCGGAAAGTAATACTTTCTTTTTTCCTGTCATTTTGTTGTCTTCAGATGTTCAGAATATTTGTATTGTGTTTGTCGTGGGTTCGTATGTTATCACATATTCTTCCTTCAGGCTGTACAATGTTGTTGAAAGGACTGCCACGTTGTCTGTATAATATGGAACTTTTACTATCGTTTCATCTCTTTCATCCGACAAGAACACAATATCTTTTGTGTTGTTGTCAAACTCTATTGAGTATGGTTTTCCTGCAATCTTGCCGGGAAGGGACAGTTTGTATGTTATCTCCATGATCTCTGACCCAGAGTTAGTCGCACTCCCAACTATGGTGTCAATAGTTGCAATACGTACTGTAATATCAGTTCCATGTATCTCGAATTCGTCCCGGGTCACAGTTTGCTGTGCCTGGTCCATTAGGGAATAAAATGAGCTTAGGACTGTTACAAGCATGAGAACTGTAATCGAAAAAGTCAGTATGAATCCAATCGAGATTGAAACTGCATTTTCATCAGGGTGCAAGTTCCGGAGTTTCATGTATTCCTCCCTGGCAATGTTATTGGTAGATTGCGTTTGATCCTCATCTCGCTGGAATGCATGGTGATTACAGGATTGCCCACCCAGTGCCGTACAAATGTGAACTGCTCCCCGGATGTCATGTGTCCTGCAAAAGTGCAATATCCCACTGCATTGCTGCCATTGAGGATATTTATGGAATAGTTACTCCCTGCTGTATGGTCTGAGAACTGGAATGAGGGACTTGGGGTTGTAATGAAGTCTATTTTATTCCCGGTTATGTTGATCTGGCTGGAAGCTATATATGTTCCTATTTCAGAGGACTGATCTGACACGGTTACATTTATAGATCCACTTGAGCTGAACAGTTCAATGGACCACAGAAAGCCGGAACTGTTCGTTATTGTTATTGTCATGCTGTTGGAGCTGTTCCCCAGTTTTGAAGTATCGGGTATTTCCAACACAAAAACATCTGTAGTGTTGATGTTACTGGCAATTGTCCAGTTGTCTTTTCCATTGGCAAGTCCGTTCTGTGAGAAATATGGTTCATGCAATGTATTATTCTCAAAGTTAAATGTCAATCCTGATATTGCATAGTTTTTGGAAGCCAGCTTTGCATATGAATCCAGGTATTGCTCAAATGATGTGCTATTGAAACTTCCATCTTTCATTGCATACCTGTAAGCATCCTCATAAGTTTCTGAAGTCATCTGGATCGCATTTGCCATATCATAACGTGAAGTATCGATGCTTGATTCTGAGGCGATGTTGCTGGCATATATTACATTGTTCAGCATGATGGTAAGTACTACTATGCCGAGTCCGACTGCAAATCCTGCAACCAGAAGCAATTGCCCGTGTTCATCTGACTTTCTCATTCCACCACGTTTCAATATTCTCACATTCTCCAGAGTGTCATTTTGACATTGACTATGTTGTAAAAATCACTACTAATGTCGGCATCAGGTATGCCTGTATTTGTTATGAACTGCGTTGTATTCCCTACTTCATGATCTGAAAGAGCTACTTTTTTTGAGATAATTACAGCATTGTCGGATGGGTCGCCGTTATAGATGTAAGGACTGGCAACAGTGACACCATCATCATTTATCCATGTAAAATGAACATTATGGGCAATTCCTCTTGGAATTGCGACAAACAAAAATATCTCCTCAAAAGAGCTGTTTACCAGTTTTGTCTTGTTGTTGTCTCTTGACTGGTACGCTGTCCCGTTCCACACATACTCTTTTCCCTCCCAGTTACGTACGTCGTTCTTGAGGTCAGAGTCATGGCCATAAGGGGCATAGGAGAGTGTGTTTAACATGTCCTGTCCCATGGTCTGTAACTGGGCTTCAATATGAGCGTTTGCAGTAGATGATGTAAGGGGCGTGAGAGAAGTTGCCTCAACAGTGAATACTATAACTCCAAGCATTATCAGTGCTGCCATTACTGCTTCAAGGGTGTGCATCTGGGCACGTGTGTCCCTGTTTATGTAAACGAAATGCATGGCTATATTACCACACCCTGAATGACATGATAGCAACTTCTGTATTTCCGGTATTGTCGTCTTTTAGTAAGACTATCCTTTTTGTCTGGCCTACATTAACACGGGATGGTATCGTCTTCCCGGCCATACCGATGATTCCTGTTTCATTCTCTAATGTGACATTAAAGTCGTATCTAAGGAAAGAACCACTCAGGCCAAGGTAATCAACGGTTCCTTCATAATTAGTGTCAAGTTCTGTAAAGAACACACATATCTTTGTCTTGCTCACCATGTTAGGAGCATTTTCATCTTTTTCACTCAGGATCTTTTCCACAAGGATTGTTGAAGTCCTGTCCGCGATTAGTGTAGTTTCATCTGAATTGGATTGAAAAGGTGTGAATATTCCTGCAGTATAGTCAAATACAAAGATAATTGCGAACAGGAAAATTGTGATGCTGATAAGATAATCTATTGTGATCTGGCCTTTACTATCCATAATGCCCCACATTTGGTTAGTATCCAATTATATAAAAAACAATTGTATAATATTATTTATCGGAATAGTACATTTTTTGGACTATCTCTTTGAAACATTGACCCATATACCCCAAACAATTAAAAACTGCAAAAGCATACCATACTCCCTGATGGATGAGATAAGGATAATCCACACAGGGGATACTCACCTTGGATACAGGCAGTATCACAGTGATGTGCGAAGGCAGGATTTTCTTAATGCTTTTTCCGATGTGGTGGATGATGCTATTAGTATGGGAGTGGATGCTGTAGTTCATGCAGGTGACCTGTTTGATTCCAGGAACCCTACCCTTGATGATATTCTTGATGCTATGGAGCTTTTCTCAAGGCTGAAAATCGCAGGAATTCCTCTGCTTGCAATTGTTGGTAACCATGAGAGCAAACAGAGTACACAGTGGCTTGACCTTTACAGTAGCCTTGGTCTTGTAACACGCCTTGGCACTGAGCCTTACAGGCTTGGTGACGTAGCATTATATGGCATTGACAGTGTGCCCAAAACAAAGATTCCTTTATTCGATTTCTCTGTATTTGATGGCAAGGCAACAGACGCAAAATATAATGTGCTTGTGATGCACCAGCTTGTAAAGCCATTCTCCTTCGGTGACTGGGACATAAAAGAGGTTATTGATTCTATTCCTTTTAGTGTGCATACCGTACTTCTGGGGGATAATCACAAACAAGAGATAACAAGGGTTAATGAGGCATGGGTCACCTACTGTGGCAGTACCGAAAGGAACAGTACTTCTGAGCGTGAACCAAGGTCATACAATATTGTCACGATAGGGGAAAGTGGGATAGAGATAAGCAAACGAGTAATTCCGACACGTGAATTCGTTTTCATACCTGTTACCCTTACAGAAGGTCCAAATGCCTACGAAGTTGTATTTTCTACAGTTATGGAGCATGATATTGCAGAGAAAGTTGTCTTCCTGGAAATATCAGGTGATGTTAAGGCAAAGCTGGATTTCAGCGAGATAGAGAAGCTTCTCCTTTCAAGGGGTGCACTGGTGCCGGGAATCAAAGACCTTCGTACAGGAGTTGATACGCTGGCAGATCTCTCGATGAAAGTGACTTTTTCAGATCCTGACGATGTTGTTAAAGAAGAAATCAAGAAAATGGACCTTACAGCTGGTGGACTGCTGCTTGATGATATAATACGGAACCCTATGATTGTGAAGACAAGGGTGGATGATGAAGCAGAGACCAGATTAGGGGAGTTGCTTGACAAGATTGATTTTATTGATTATGTTCCTGCCAATATTACCTATGTTCCTCCCTTAAATACAGGAAAAGAGAAAGTAGCTCAGTTGAATGAAGGTGATAGTGTGGTGGACGTGGAAGGTACAGAAGAGGAAACGGTGAAAGAGGGCATATCAGTTGAGGATCTTAAAACTGCTGTTTCTGAGGTACCGGATTCTGCAGTTGCTGAAAATGTAAATGGGTCCGTTCCTGCTAAAACAACTAATAAGGCAGAAGTTACTGATAATTTGTCTGTGGCAGAGAATGAGGAAGTTTATATTAAAGAAAAAGATGATAAAAAAAAGCCTGTAAGTGAAACAAAGAAAGGGCACGATCCTGTTAAACCCCGGCAGTACAACCTTGGTGATTACCTGTGATGTTGAAACGTTTGAAAGTTGAGAATATCAGGAGCTACAAAGGGCTTGATCTCTCATTTAGAAACGGTGTCATGGTGGTTTCAGGTGTTAACGGTAGTGGCAAGTCAAGTCTTCTTGAAGCATGTTTTACAGGACTTTTCGGAAGCAAGACGCTGGATAAGGAGTTTGTGCTTTCCGATATAATTACCAAGGGCGCTTCAAAGGCGTCAATATTGCTTGAATTCGAGCAGAACGGCCATAATTATTCTGTGGAGCAGTCCTTCAGGAACGATCCGGAAAAAGGAAGGGCTTCCAATACGAAATCTGTATTCAGGAAGGACGGAGAAATAATATTCGACCAGGCAACAAGGGCATACGAGGCTGTAACCTCTCTTCTGAATATGGATGAAGAGGCTTACAGGAACTGCGTTTACATACGACAGGGTGAGATTGATATCCTGATCAACTCCAAACCCAGGGACCGCCAGAAAATGATAGATGGTCTCCTGCAGCTTGGTAAACTGGAAGAGTACCGGGAGCGGGCATCAAGTGCCAGGGTTGGAGTAGGAAGACATCAGAAGGATAACGAAAGGCGTATCAAGGAAGTTGCCGTGGAGATCAGGCTCATTGAGGATTCCAATCCAGGCGGCAGGCTGGCTGCCCTGCGGACAAGGTCTGTGGAAATTGATACAGAAACTTCTTCTCTGAATGAGAAAAGGGACAGGACACGTTCTCTTATTGAGGAGATTACAAAAAAGATATCAGAGCTGAACGAACTTCACGGCATGAAAGAATCAGTGCAGCAGCAGATAAAGGAACTTACGGACAGAAAATCCAAATCATACGTTTCTATCGACTCGATGTCAAAAAAAATCCGTTCACATAAGGAAATTCTTGAAGCAAAGCAATCCAGGTTATCTGAAATTGAGTCACAGCTAAATACCGATCCTAAAGATGTCGACTCTCTGATTTTGAAGGTGGATAAGGATGAACGTTCTTTGAGAGACTCCCTCAGTGATCTGAAAAGCAAAAAGGCAGTTTATGAAAAAGATCTTCTTAACATAGGTCAGTCTGTGAATGATACGGATAAGCAGGTAAAGTCCGGCGAGGGTTCAGTGAAGGATACAGGCTCCAGGCTCCAGGTGTTTCGTTCTGAGATTGAGACGCACAAGGGTCGCATTGCAGAACTTGAGGATCTGCGCAAAGGTGTCATATCAAAGATAGTTTCTCTTGGATTTACCCTCGAAAAGCTGGTAAATATCGATGAAGTTCTCGATCTTGTTAATGACCAGCAGAAGAGATTCCATGGCAGGGAAGCGGAACTTACTGTGAAGATCTCCGAACTTAAAAGCAGGCTGGAAAAGTCAAAGCAGCTTCTGGCGGCAGGTAAATGTCCTACTTGCGGTCAGGATCTAAAAGGTTCATGTATGGAGGAGTCAAGTGTTTCTGACAATGAAACTGTGAACAAATTGGTTAAGGAATTATCAGAACTTAAGGTCAAACAGGCTGAAACCGAATTAAGGGCGGAGAAGGTCAGGTCTGCACGAAGCTGTAGAGCTGAGATGGATATTGTTGTCAGGGATATGGACTCTGCTAAAGAAGCCATCAAACGTGATGAAAAGATGATTGAGGAATACAGTCTGCGCATTAAGGAAGATGAGCTGAGGATTAAGGAATTGCTGGCAGGTAAAGAGGCTCTGGGAAAGTCCCTTGATGAGACAAAAGCAAAGGTCCTGCAGATGAGGCAGGAGGAAGAATCAGTCTTAAAAGAGCATTCAAAGGTCCTTGAAAGGCTTGGTCTTGCCAGGGAAATGCAGAAAACAGTGGCTGAGTTTGAAAAGATCAATTCTGAGATAAGGCAGATGGATGACAAAATAAAAAGCATTCAGGAAATGGTTTCACTTTTTGACGGGCAGATCGGTGAAAAGAAGGAATCACTGAAGGATATTGAGGATAAAATAGGTAAGTTCGATAAGAAGGAACTTGAATCCCTTAGTAAGAAATACGGTATTGCTTTTATTGCCATAAATTCGGAAATTGACCGGTTGAAACTTGAAAAAGATGAAGTTATGAAAAAAGCCGGAATGGCTGAAAGTGACAGGGTCCGGCTTTCTGACCTTAAAATGAATATCGAGGTGCTGAAGAACCGGGCAGATTACCTTAATACTGTTTATTCAGATGCTGAAAATCTTGAGAGCATGTATATGCGTATACGTGCGCAGCTGCGCTTAAGTAATATCCAGACACTTAACATGCTGATAAACGAGATATTTTCGTTCATGTATTCCAATAATGCATACTCTCATGTTATGCTGGACGCAGATTACAATCTGACTGTGTTTGAAAAAGATGGTACTGCTCTTGAGCCAAAGCTTCTCAGTGGTGGAGAGCGCGCATTGTTTAACCTTGTACTCCGTTGTGCTATATATCGTCTGCTTTCACTTGGTACATCTTCCCATGATGGTGCAGGTTTACCTCCTCTTATTATGGACGAGCCTACAGTATTCCTTGACAGGGGGCATGTGCACCAGTTAATAAAGCTCATAGACATGATGAGGGACATTGGAGTGGCACAGATCCTCATAGTTTCCCACGATGAATCTCTTATTGACTCGGCTGACTATGTATTTGCAGTTGAGAAAGATCCTGTGACCAACAATTCCAGTATATATGCCATGTGAGTAAATTAAATAATTATTTATTAGTTGAAACAAAACACACCTGATGACCATAAGGTATATTATACTTTTGTTCATATAATAACATAGTATTTTCGCATAACGGCGATGAGGGACTGAATGGATTTACGAGGCTTTTCATGAACACTGAAAACAGGGACTTTGTCATTGAACGCCTTGAGCGGCAGCTTAAGGAAAAAGAAGCAGAATTAGATGATATCAAGAGCAATCTCCGTGAGTCTATACTCCGTGAGATCAGAAGTGACCTTAAGAATGACCTTGATTTTAACAACCGTATCGTGCAGCTTGAACGCAAGGTCCAGGCTATGAGCAATAATTTTAATGGTATCATGGACGAGCTCCTTGATCAGAAGTCAATGATACGTTCCCTTGGTGAATTATCTGTTTCCCGTGAAAAAAAGGTAGGCCAAAGAGTTCCAGTTGAGCCGCATATGACGGAAAACACAGCTTCTGCGGTGTACAGGCCAGGGCCTAAACCCATTGCACCTTTAACGTCTTCTTTACAGGCACAGCAGCCTATATCCCCGTCTTCAGTAAATCCCCCTTCTATTCCCTCAGTTCCAAAAGAACCCGCATCTCCTGTAAAGCCCTTCAATTCAAAAGTTTCTGTAAGGTCTGCTGATTCCGGATCAGCTTCAGGATTAGTTCAGACTCCTCCCTCATCAAATATGCGTTTCAATGTAAGGGAAGTTCCTTATGTAAAGCGGCCTGAAATACCCGAACCGGAACACAGGTCTGAATACATTATCGCAGAAACGGATGATGAACGCAAGCTCCGGCTTAACAGAACCTCGCGTCAGAATATGGATTCCTGTAAATATATCGTTGCAGAAGAGGACAAACCACCATGCGCAGATGAAGATGCAGAATATGATTCAGTTGAGGCGCGTGAAGACGAAGATGCGGTAGTGATCACCACCCGAAGAAAATAATCATTTTTATAAAAACTGAGGAATCGCGTGCATATAAAGGAACTTGAGTTTGTAAACTTCAAATCCTTCGGGAAAAAGGTAAAAATACCTTTTTTTGATGGTTTTACCACGATTTCCGGTCCAAATGGCAGTGGTAAATCTAATATCATAGATGGTATCCTCTTTGTGCTGGGGCTTTCAAGTTCAAGGACCATGAGAGCTGAAAAACTCACGGACCTTATTTATAATGGGGAAAGCTCTAAAAAACCTGATTTTGCACAGGTGACTATCCGTTTCGATAATATTGACCGTGAAATGCCATATGATGCAGATGAGATTACTATTACGAGGAAGATACGAGAAACGGATTCCGGGTATTACAGTTATTTTTATTTTAACGGTAAGGCTGCAAGTCTTACAGAGGTGCACACTTATCTTGCAAAAGCCCGTGTAACTCCGGAAGGTTATAATGTTGTGATGCAGGGTGACGTTACACGCATAATCAATATGACTCCAACTGAGAGACGTAAGATAATTGATGAGATCGCCGGTGTTGCTGAGTTTGACAGTAAAAGGGACAGGGCATTGAGTGAACTTGAGATCGTGCGTGAAAGGGTTGAAAGAGTAGATATCATCATCGAAGAGGTCGGCCAGCAGCTTGGGAAACTAAGGAATGAGCGTGATCAGGCCCTGAAATACCAGTCTCTTAAAGAAGAAAAGATGAAATTTGAAGGTTTTGTCCTGCTTGCAAAGCTTAAGGATGCTAAGGTAGAACTCTCATCTGTTGCTGGCGACATCCTCGCCAAGGAAGATGTTCTTGGTAAACTGGAACTGGATCTTGAGACTAAACGGCTTAATGTGGAGAAACTTGAGCAGGATCTCGAGGAAATGACCCTGAACATCCAGAGAATGGGTGAAGATGAGCAGATCAAGATCAAAAAAGAGATAGAGGGGACCAGGGGCGAGGTTTCAAGGTGTGTTGACACCATCGAGCTTTCGGAAAAGGAAATGGAAGACCTCGAGTCCAGGCGCAGGAAAACTTTTGTCGAGATAGATGAAATAAAAGGCAAGCTTGAGGGGCTGGATTCTAAGATATCGGAAGAGTCAATGAGAAAGGAAAGCATCCTGTCCGAGATGTCTGACCGTAAGACTGAGCGTATGCTTCTCCAGAGTAAGATCGCCGATGTCGACGCAAAATTTGCACAGACCAGGGATGAGCTCAGCACTCTGAAGTCTAAACTTGAGATTGTGAAGAACGAGAAAAATGAGCTGATGCGTCAGGAAGACCGTTTGCTTGATTCGCTGAGGAGAAAGTCTGCGGAAGTCAGGGACATCGAAAGTGAGATCGCAGATGCAAAATCAAAATCCGAGTCTTCAGGTAGTGATACGCTTTCAGTGCAGTATGATATTGATAAGCTTAATGAGAAGATAGATGGCCTGACAAAGGATATTGATGATCTTGAACTCAATCGTTCCCAGTTAAAGATCATTGTGAAGGAAATAGAAGATGAGCTTCGCAAGTATGAGAATGATTATGCCCGGATAGAGGTCCGTGTGCGTGCTGCAGAGGACCACAGCAAGTATTCCAAATCTGTGGACATGGTGATGAATGAGAAAAAACACCATGGTTTGCCGGGTATATATGGTACTATAGCAGAACTTGGAAGTGTTGACCAGAAATATTCCAATGCACTTGGAATTGCTGCAGGCGGGCGTATGCAGGCAGTTGTTGTCGAGAATGATGAGGATGCTGCCAGAGCAATATCTTTCCTCAAGCAAAGGCAGGGTGGCAGGGCTACGTTCCTTCCATTGAACAAAATGGAATCCCGAAGGCCGTATAAAGATCTTTCCGACAGGCAAGGTGTTGTTGGTTATGCAATTGACCTTATTGATTTTGATAAGAAATTTGAATCTGCGTTCTGGTATGTTTTCAGGGATACTCTCATTGTTGACACGCTAACAAATGCCCGCCGTCTTATGGGTGGTCTGCGAATGGTCACTCTTGAAGGCGAAGTTATTGAAAAGAGCGGAGCAATGGTGGGCGGTTCCCAACAGCAGAACTCCGGTGTTTCTTTTGCTGCCTCTGAAAAGGATAAGCTTGTAAAGATCGCTGAGAAGATCACAGAATATGATTCAAGGCGCAGCAATGCAATCAAGAAACTTGATCAGGTTGAGGGGCATATTTCTCAAGTCAATCGTGAGATCCATGAACTTGACAAGGAAATATCCAAGAAGCAGATGTACTTTGAAGAGATATCTGGAAGGGGTGAACGTCTTTCTCAGCTTATTGATGCCAAGACCCAGGAACTTGTGACTATAGAAGAGTCACGCAAGGAGCTCAGGGATGAAATGGACAGGACCATTGTCCTGAAACAGGAAAAGGAAGAACTTGTCCAGTTGCTTGGAAAGGATATTGAGGCACTGGAAAAGAAACTTGCAGGGTCTGAGGTTCCAGAACTTAACAGGCAGGCAGAACAGCTTGATGAGCAGATAAGACGCTTGGATGGTCGTGTTCGAGATATTGATTCCTCTTTGAATGCGCTGAATCTCGACCGCAATTATGCATCTTCAAAGATCGAGGAGAACAGGGAACTCATCAGATCAATGGATGAGAAGAAAGCTATACATAAGCAGCGTGTGGCTGATCTTAAAAATAAGATCACTGAGCTTGAAGCCTCTCTCCTTGAAAAGCAGCAGCGTGAAAATGAGCTTACAGAAGAGTTAAAGGAACTGCAGCAGGAACGTGCACTTCTCCATGAGGAACATGCTTCTGTAAAGAAAGAATTTGAGAAGACAAGGATCCGGTTCGATGACAGTAACCGGCAGATGATTGCCTTGAAAGCCACAAAGGATGCACTTGCTGAACAGGTGACCGAACTTGCAGAAGAGATACAGAGGCGTGGCATTGAGGAGCCGGAGGAAGTGCCAAATTATGAAACCGTTCGAACAAGGATAGGTTCTATTGAGAAGGCAATGGAACGCCTTGAACCTGTGAATATGCGTGCAATAGACGAATACGCTGAAGTTGAGGCAAGGCTTGATGAACTTGTTACAAGGCGCGATACCCTGTCAACGGAAAGAGAACAGATACTTGAACGTATAATGCAGTATGAGCAGCTTAAAAAAGATACTTTTATGGAAACTTATGAGGGTATAAATGCGCCTTTCAAGGAAATATTCCATGAACTTTCCGACGGTATCGGTGAGTTGGTACTTGATGATTATGATGACCCGTTTTCAGGCGGCATGACATTGAAGGCACAGCCCAAGGAAAAGACCCTTCAGCGTCTTGAAGCTATGTCCGGAGGGGAGAAGAGTCTTACTGCTTTGTCATTTGTGTTTGCTATCCAGCAGTACAGGCCTGCGCCTTTCTATGCGTTCGACGAGATTGACATGTTTCTTGATGGATCGAATGCGGGAAAAGTTGCACAGCGGGTTAAAACCGCAGTTGCAAATGCACAGTTCATTGTTGTCTCTCTCAGGAAACCAATGATCGAGGCCGCTGAACGAACTATTGGAGTTGCAATGCAGGAAAATAACATTACAAGTATTACGGGTGTGAAACTACGTTGAACGAAATAGCAGAAGAAATGGAAATTGTTAGTTCAGTCGACATTGCCCAGGTAGCTGATATTTCGTCACTATTCATTATTGATCCGCAGTTTGTTGAGACTTTAAGGGGCCTGGGTGTGGATGAATCTCTTCTTGCATTTCCCGAAGACGTACTTAGTGAACCTGTGGAAATTCTCATGAATCTTGCAAAGGATGGTGCTATCAATCCATGGGATATTGATATTGTCAATGTTACAGACATGTTCCTTGAGCGTATTGAAGTAATGGAGATGATGGATCTTCGTATCTCCGGCAGGACACTTCTCTATGCATCCATCCTGTTACGCATGAAATCTACCGGGATCGTTCAGGAAGTAGAAGTGGATGACTGCTTTGAGATGCTTGATGATGAACTGGATTTCTACGAGATAGATGAGTACCCGGTGCCAAAACTCCCTATCCGGCGCAGAGCCACACGTCCGGTTACACTCCAGGAGCTAATTCTGGAGTTGCGCAAAGCAGAAAAAGTTGAAACACGCAGGAAGGATCGCAGTATCTACCGTAAACTGGAAGAAAAATCTGCGGTGACAACAGATGAGGTTCTGGGTATCGCTCATGAAGAGGACATACTGGGGCGTGTCAGGGACATGGGTTCAATGTTGAAGAAATCTTTTGAAGAACATGAATTTGTCCTTTTTTCAGATATGATGACTGACGACAGGTCTGAGAATATTATGACTTATATCTCTTTGCTTTTCCTTGCTACCGAAAAGAAGGTATGGTTGATGCAAAAGGAACTATTTGGTGAATTGTATGTTTATCCGGCAGATGCTGCATATGAAGCTGTCTGAGGGGTGCAACCAGTTATGAGTGATCGGGAAGTTATGGAAGCAGCTCTTTTTGCTGCCGGGGGAGCACTTGATGCGGCAACCCTGGGAAAACTTATGGGTAAGCCAAAGAAACATGTTATTTCTATCGCACTTGATCTTGTAAAGGAGTATGTTTCAAGGGAGACAGGTATTGAGATAATAGATCTTGGTGAGCGCTATGTTATGCAGGTCAAGCCAAAGTATACTGATGTGGTGAGGCCGCTTGCTCCAAAGGAACTTAGCGCGCCTATGCTGCGCACACTTTCGATGATAGCATATCATCAACCGCTTGTCCAGTCCGACCTTGTGGACATGAGGGGCAACTCTGTTTATGATCACATAAGGGAACTGAAGGAAAGAGGTTTTGTAGAGGCTGTACCGCATGGAAGGACCAAGGTTCTTCGCACCACTACCATGTTTGCGGATTATTTTGGTCTTCAATCCAATGACCCGGAACTTGTTAAACAGAAAATAATTGAGCTTTCCCGTCTCCAAAGTGGGCAGAGTGGCCTTAACAAGTGGCTTGGCAGGAGGTTCATAGGAGTTACTCCTATGTATGAGTCCCTGATGGGAATGTGCGGCATACGGGAATACAAGGTCATTAATGCCTACGATCCAACAGAAGAAGAGCTGGATGAGCTTGAAGATGTGTACAAACTGGTCATTTCCAAAGGTTATGCTGAAAAAGTGAGCAAATACTATGACGGAGAGATCATTGAAGTCAGTTCCACTACATTCGATGACCTTATCAATTCTGTCAGGCTTCTTGAAAATGTTGGTGATCCTGAGAAGGCCGAGTCAAGTATTAAATCAATAACCGACCTCAAGGAAAGGTATGTATCAAGGGCTCTTGTTATAAGCAAGAGGGTCCGGCCTGCAACAGATATGGTTGCGCGCATCGTCAGTGACCTGCGGCTGGGCGTATCAGCTACGGGGATTTTAATAGCTCCGGATTATGGCAGTTCAACAGACGGCGTTGAAGTTTCAGAAGGTGCCGATATTCTGATACCGACTCACAGGACTATGGAGGGTAATCTGCTGGAAAGGGTATGTAGTAAATATGATGCTGTTATCGACGGACTTAAGATGTTTGAAAATACTTCTAAATAAGCAGTTTTATGGGATAAAACCAAAATTTTTTCTCATTTTATGGTTTCTTTAAAAACATATATAAACGAGAGGGTATAAGTTTATATACTGAATTGTTGAATATAACCCACCCGCTTTAAATATGAGGATTATACTATGTCAGATTACAACATCAAAATAGAAAATGTGGTCGCATCTACAAAGCTTGCAGAGGAGTTCGATCTCACAAAGATAGAAGCTGAATTTGAGGGCGCCGAATATAACAAACAGAAGTTCCCTGGTCTTGTTTACCGTGTTACTGACCCTAAAGCCGCATTTTTGGTATTCACTTCTGGTAAGGTAGTATGTACCGGTGCAAAGAATGTGGCTGATGTTCACACTGTCATAGGCAACATGGCCAAAAAACTCAATGGCATTGGAATTAAGACACTCGATAACCCTGATATAACTGTTCAGAACATTGTCGCTTCCGCAGACCTTAAGGCAGTACTGAATCTCAATGCTATTGCTATAGGTCTTGGTCTTGAGAACATCGAATATGAGCCGGAGCAGTTCCCGGGTCTTGTTTACCGTATAGATGATCCTAAGGTCGTAGTACTTATTTTCAGTTCCGGAAAGCTTGTGGTCACCGGCGGAAAATCTCCTGAGAATTGTGAGCAGGGCGTTGAAGTCGTAAGGCAGCAGCTTGACAGTATGGGTCTGCTTTAAGACCTTTTATTTCTATTTATCTTAAGATGACAAACGATAATGTCTGTATTTTATTGCCCGTTCTTAACGAAGAGGCTACCATCGGGCAGGTAATCAGGGACTTCCGGTCAGAAGGCTTTGATAATATACTTGTTATGGATGGAAACAGCAAGGACAGTACACGTCAGATCGCAGAAGCTGAAGGTGCCAGAGTTGTAGTCCAGACAGGTAAGGGAAAGGGGCAGGCAATAAAACAGGCCTTTGAGCTTATTTCAGAAGACTACGTTGTAATGGCAGATGGTGATGGTACAAATCTTGCCCGGGATGTGCATGCAATTCTAGGTCCGGTTCTTGACGGCAGGGCAGACCATGTAATGGGTGACAGGATGGCAAATTTTGAGAGGGGTGCATTCACAAGGCTCAATCTGATAGGCAATAAGATAATCAATAAGATGTTCGGGATGGCCTATGGTGTATGGCTTAATGATATTCTCACAGGGTACAGGGCATTTAACCAAAAAGCCATAAAGTCATTTAATTTGAAAAAATCCGGGTTTGAGGTTGAATCCGAGATTACTATCGAAAGTGTAAAAAATGATCTGAAGATACTGGAAGTTCCGACTACATATCTTGCTAGACACTCAGGTGGTGCAACTAAGCTGAATCCCCTGCAGGATGGTTTCAGGATTGGTTCTACTATTTACAAAATGGCAAAGCTTCACAATCCGATGTTCTATTTTGGTATAATTGGCGGGGCTTTTATTGCATCTGGATTGGTAGTTGGTACTTATGTCGTAATCCAGTGGATCCAGGGTGTAACACGTATTCCCCTGAGCATTTTTACTACCCTGCTTATTATCGCAGGTTTCCAGATGTTTGTTTTTGGAATGCTGAGCGACCTTGTTGTATCCCTTCACAGGGAGAACATGCGTATGCTCAGGAATATGAGTGAAGACAAAAAAGACTGATCATTGGGTATTTTTTATCTTTCTTGTCTTTCATCCTTCTTGATCAACCCTCTTCTTTTATTAAACAAAAGCAACTTTAGTTGTTAAGTGCATCAGGAATATTTTATCCCTCTTCTGGGTATTATTGGTATCATGCCTTCAAATACTGTTTATCTGTTACATTTATGTGCAGATATAATCTATTATATTTTGAAAATCCCTCTCTGTCAAGTTAACTTGACTTTATCTCAAGTTAATTTTTTGACAAATGTTATATACGATTTAGTTCTTGTATGGTACAATCAAACACAGAGGTATATACAATGACAATAGTAACAGATGCAAAAAATGGTCAGATTACAGAAGAAATGAAGATTGTTGCCAAGAACGAAGGCAAAGACCCTGAGTTCATAAGGCGTGGAATTGCTGCAGGCAGAATTGTAATCCCAATGACTCCTTACAGGGATATCAGGATATGTGGTATCGGTGAAGGCTTAAGGACAAAGGTCAATGCATCAATTGGAGCATCATCAGATATCGTTGATGAGGAAATGGAAGTTACAAAGGCAAAGGCAGCAGAGGCAGCAGGTGCAGACACACTTATGGAGCTTGGAACCGGTGGGGACTTCCTCGGTATCAGGAAAAAGGTATGTGATGCGATCTCCCTTCCAGTAGGTTCAGTACCACTCTATCAGGCATTCATCACTGCAGCAAAGAGAGATGGTTCCATTGTTCACATGACAGAAGATGACCTCTGGTATGCAACCGAGGAGCAGGCAAAGCTCGGTACGAACTTCATGGCTATCCACACAGGTGTCAACAACATTGTACTTGACAGGCTGAAGGCACATGGCAGATATGGTGGTCTCTGTTCCCGCGGCGGTGCATTCATGAGCACATGGATGCTCCACAATGAAAAGGAAAACCCACTATATGCAGAGTTCGATTATCTATGTGAGATCCTCAAGGAGCACGAAGTTACCCTCTCAACAGGTAATGGAATGCGTGCCGGCGCTATCCACGACGCAACCGACAGGGCACAGGTCCAGGAACTCATCATCAACTCCGAATGCGCACAGAAAGCACATGACAAATATGATCTTCAGGTAATCGTAGAAGGTCCGGGTCACGTACCACTGGACCAGGTAGAAATGAATGTCAAGCTCATGAAGGCAATGAGCGATGGAAAACCATTCTACATGCTCGGTCCTCTTGTATCTGACATCGGTGCAGGCCGTGATCACATCGTAACAGCTATCGGTGCCGCAACTTCCGCAGCAGCAGGTTGTGACTTCCTCTGCTATGTAACACCAGCAGAACACCTTGCACTTCCAAATCTCGAAGACGTTATTGAGGGTGTCAAGACATCAAGGATTGCAGCTCACGTCGGTGACATGGTAAAGTACAAGGAAAGCCGTGACGTTGACCTTGCAATGGGCAGGGCACGCGCAAAACTCGACTGGGAGGGCATGTACAAGCTGGCACTCGATCCAGAACTTGCAAGGAGTGTCAGGAACAGCAGAGCACCTGGTGATGAAGATGCATGTACTATGTGCGGTGACTTCTGCGCACTCAAGATCGTCAACCAGAACTACGACCTTTGCAAGTAATGCCTCTGGCATTACTTTTTCCTTTTACATTTTTTAAATTCTCTTGTCTTTATTTTTCTAATTTACTATCTATGGAAAGTATGTTTGTTTCCATCTATCTCTTATACTAAAAATTGCAAAAATGTATTCATGTCTATAATTACTCTTACAACAGATTTTGGCTCCATTTATCCTGCATCCATGAAAGGTGTAATACTCAGTATCAATCCAGATGTAACAATTGTAGATGTCACTCATTCGATACCACCTATAGACATCAGAGCAGGTGCATTTGCACTGTTTTCGGTAGTTAAATATTTTCCACCGGGGACGATTCATGTTGCTGTAATCGATCCTGCCGTGGGTACTGAGAGAAAAGCTATAGCTATACGTGCCGGAGGGCATTATTTGATAGGTCCTGATAATGGTGTTCTTATTCCTGCAGCGACTCTTCTTGGGGATGCAGAGGTTTTCGAAATTACAAATAATGAGATTTTGAACGATGTTTCCTCTACTTTCCACGGCAGAGATATTTTTGCCCCGATAGCTGCTCATATATCAGGGGGAATGGGTCTTCAGGACATTGGTAGGATTACAGATCAATATATAGGACTTGATTTTTCAGGTTCTGTTATACAAAAGGACTTCATAGAGGCAAAGGTAATATATGTGGATGAATTTGGTAATATTGTTACTAATATTCTTCAGGAACATATTCACAAAAATATACTTCCGGGAACCATTCTTTCAATCGCAGGAAGGCAGATGCCTTTTTTGATAACATATGGTGAAGTACCAAAAGGAAGAATGCTATCGCTCATTGGGAGCCATGGTTTTTTCGA
Organism: Methanolobus psychrotolerans; assembly: GCF_002243045.1. Classification (GTDB taxonomy): domain Archaea; phylum Halobacteriota; class Methanosarcinia; order Methanosarcinales; family Methanosarcinaceae; genus Methanolobus; species Methanolobus psychrotolerans. The sequence continues at coordinate 19,328 of NZ_MBKP01000018.1, read as the reverse complement.
GATAGCGGTAAATCAGGGAAGTGCTTCCAAATTGCTGCATTTGAACAATGGGAATGATATCAGGATAGGAATTATAGGTGGCCGCTAAATGCCATCGATCCTAAAACCTGTTTCATTTTCGTGTAAAATAAAGGCACATCATTGCAAATGCTAGGGGTATAAGGCTGTTCTGTCCTGACTGTTTACTCTCTTTTTCTGCATCGTCCTGGTTGGCTGCAACAGCTGTTACATCACCAACAATTACTTTTGCATTTTTAACTGTTACTTGCAGGCTTTCTCCTGCAGAATTGGTGATGACCACGTTCCTCAGTTCTATGTCTGTGATTCCTGCAGTGTTTTTTGAAATGAGGGTGACGGTTGCAAAGGTGCTGGGTTTAAGAAGCATGTCATTTCCCATTATGACTGAATATATGCCGGTAACAGTACCAAGCTCATTGTTAATGCTTCCTCTTGAAAATATTGTGCTTTTTCCTCCCTGTTTAAAAAAGCTGCCTTCTACAATAGTTGTTATATTGACAAGTGCCGGATCAAATAACAGTTCAAGTTCAGCTCCGGACACGTTTACATCTGACTCAATCGTGATTGAAAGTGTAAAACTTTCTCCTTCGTTTACGCTGGTCTTTTCCGGAGAAATGCCTATAATTACTTCCGCACCTGCAAGGCCTGTAAAGGACAGGAAAACCAGTATTGTGTACAAGATAAAAAATGATGAGGGTCTGCGTTTCTGATTGCCGGACATAGATAATACCTTTTAATTATAATTTGTGGTGTTAATATATTAAAAGTATCGCATGTCAATTTTATCCTGGCAGACGTTACATCCATTCGTAATTTTGTGCAACTTCCAGATTGAAATTGTACATCAGGCTGTTCTCGACATAACCAAAAAAAAGGCATTTACGGCAATTGTGTGCTGTATCCTTCCGGACTTTTTTTGTTTTCTCCCACACCGTTCCAATTCCTTCACTGATATGACCTATGGGGTTACGGTGAACCCTGCAGTTCTCAATACTTCCATCTGCAGTTACATCCAGTATTATGTCATTTGCATGGCACACAAATTCTGTCTTCAGGTCCCGGACCATTTTTAGGTACGTATAAGAATTGATGATTGGGTAACCTTCCTTTTTCATTTCGATTATTCTCTCCACGGTCCTGTGATATTTATCCATCTCCCTGATTCCCATATTGTTCCATGTGTCTTCTCCGATTCCCTGGAACTCATACATAGGTTCAAATGAAATTTTCACATCAATGTCCTTTGCCATGGTGATGAGTTCTTCGATATCATCAAGGTTCTTGCCACTGATCACGCAGTTCATCAGGAGTGGATTTTTGATGATGCTCTTTGCTTTTATTATCCCCGGCATTATCCTGTTCAGGTTTATTCCCCTTATTTCCTCATAGCTGGTTGTTCCGTCTACTGATACGGAAAGGTAATCTAGGTTCTTCAATTCATCTATCCTCTTCTCCAGCAAAAGCCCATTGGTTATGAGCGAAGTCATCATACCAAGCTGTTTCGCATGTTCAAGTATTTCTGGCAGGTCATTTCTAAGCAGTGGTTCTACTGTCCATGCATTGTATACAAGTATTCCAAAAGCTCTTGCTTCTTCAAGGAGTTTAAATATGTCGTGTAGTTCCATTTCTTTGCCATCAGTTTTCCAGTATTCGCAAAAAGAGCATTTCATGTTGCATCGGGAGTTGATGGCGTGGGACAGGACAAAAGGACGTTTTCTTATCCGCATCTGCCAGACGGCCTTTGCGGCAATAAGGGGGGAATATTTTGCCATATAGTTTCATCCGTTTTATTTGTTCTATCACTTTCTCTTTTATATATCTTGGTTTTGTAAATCCTCTGTTATGTAATACGATTTATCATATTCTTAGTTCATTACATATATATAGTTCTTATTACGTATTCACAAGTGTTACGAAAAGCTTCAATTTTCATATTGATACTTATAACTTTATGAGGACTTAAAATGCATATACCCGATTCATTTGTACCCATGAGTCAGGCAATAGTCTACTGGCTGATTGCCCTGCCTTTTATATTTATGTCCCTTAAATGGGCCAGGAAAGATCTTGATGACATGAAAGTACCTATTCTGGCGGCACTTGCTGCAGGAATATTTGCCATACAGGCACTCAACATTCCCATAGGTATGGGAACAAGTGGGCACATGGTTGGTGCGACTCTTGTTGCTATTATATTTGGAAGTCCTATGGCCGGTGTTCTTGTACTTACACTTGTGCTTCTTGTCCAGGGTTTTGTCTTTGGTGACGGCGGCATAACAACAATGGGTGTCAACATCCTGAACATGGGTGTCATTTCCGGTTATATAGGATACTACACTTTTGTGGTTCTAAAAAACAAGGCAGGAATTAAAACGGCAGCCTTTGTTGGTGCATGGCTTGGATTGTTCATATCTGCTATTGTATGTGCCGTTGAGATGGCCATTGCAGGCACGTTCCCTCTGATGGCAGGACTTGCAGCAATGGGGCTTTACCACCTGATAATTGGATTCATCGGTGAAGGTCTCATCACAGCTATGGTTATCACAGCTATTGAAAAGTCAAGACCTGATCTGCTGGATACTTCCCTTACAAGTACACAAAAGGTGAAAGCATGAGTCTGAAAACCAACTCCCGTATGAATATGAAATTCCTGTATGCGGGAATTGTAATTGCTTTGATTATATCTGTCCTTGCTCCTTTCCTTGCTTCTCCTGACCCAGACGGTCTGGAAAGTGCCGCAGGGGGAGTTATAGATGAATACACATTCTCAGCGTTGGAAGAATCAGAACCTTTTATGGAATCTCCAATGCCTGATTATGCAATTGAAGGTCAGGGAAAGATGGGTGAAGTACTTGCCATAGTGATAGGTACTCTCCTTGTATTGGGAATCAGTTATACGCTAGGGAAAGTTGCAAAGAAACAATAATCCTTTTTTTCTTTATTTTTTCTTTTCACGTTACAATAGCTAAGAGCAATATTCCAGTTGTTACCACTGAGTAAAAAAGATCTGCAGCTTTTATCTTGCTTTTATGCATATATATGTTGTTTTCACTTGAATATCCTCTACAGAGCATGCTGATGTATGTTCTTTCTCCTTGTTCATAAGAGCGGATGAACAATGAACTTATCGTGTATGCAATCTGCTCAAGGATCCATTTACGGGGCACTTTTCTGTTCCATATATTGAACAGTCGCGTCTTCTGTGCCACTCTTATACGTTTGAGTATTATCCAGAATACGAAAAGATATCTGACCATCATTGAAAGTATCAGGGTGAACTCTGCTGGCATTCCAAGGCGTCTTGCAGAAATTACCATGTCGCTCATTTTCGTAGTTGAGGACATTAGTACAATAGCTGTTATGCAGACTATGTATTTTGCAAAGAGCATCATCCCGAAAAATATTCCCTCGTATGTAATTGTGATACCAAAGGGCAGTTCAAGAGGATATACTGTAAATGAGTCAATGAATGGTTGCCTCACAAAAGGTTGGACCACGATAATAGCAAATCCAAATGGCAATGTGGAAAGAAATCTCATGAGTGTATAAACAGGGTTGAGTTTTGCAACTACAATGAGGCATATCAGATAGAACTCAATGATTGCCAGTTTCATAAAATTTGCTTCACTCATGCGGGGTAGGCTAACAGCAAAAATGATGATAAAAATGGTTGCAAGTATCTTCACTCTCCCGTCAAGCCTGTGGACCGGGCTGTCTTTGTATGCTTCCCTTTCAATATCAGTGAGTGTGATCTCCATGGGCCGGCCTTTTATTTACTGTTCTCTACAAGTCGTATGATCTCATCCCTTGCATCCTGGGGTGTTATCTTTATATCAGCATCTAAGCCCGATTCTTGCAGGAGCTCAAATACCTCTGCTATCCGTGGCATTCGAAGGTGTGCATTTTCAAGTATTGCGTGTTTTTTGAATATCTCTTTTGCTGTTCCGCTTGCTTCTATTTTTCCGTGGTGCAGAATGTAGACGACATCTGCAAAAAGAGGGACTATATCAACGTCATGTGTAGACAGGATAACAGTTATACCGAATTTTTTGTTCATTCCATCTATTATTTCCATTATTTTCTCAGCACTGAAGGGATCAAGTCCTGCGGTGGGTTCGTCAAGAACCACTACTTCCGGTTGCATTGCCAGCACCCCTGCAATTGCAACAAGTTTTTTCTGCCCCCCGCTGAGATGATGGGGCGAACGTTCTTCATAACCGGAGAGGTTCACAAGTTCCAGTGCTTTCTTTACTCTTCTTTCAACTTCATCTTCAGCAAGTCCCATGTTAATGGGGCCAAATGCTACGTCCTGCTCGATAGTGGGTGCCAGTATCTGGTCATCTGGATTCTGGAATACAATCCCTACAGTCTGACGTACACTTCTGATATTCTTCTTTGAAATCAGTTCACCTTTTACAAGTACTTCTCCAGATGCCGGTTTAAATATTCCGTTGAGGTGTTTGAAAAGTGTTGATTTGCCAGCTCCATTTGCCCCGAGAATGGCTATCTTTTCTCCGGGATATATATCAAGATCGATGCTATCAAGGGCTCTTATCTTGCTGCTTGCATAGAAATAGGATACTCTTTTTAGCTGGACAATAGGTTTTTTGGTCATTGTAGTCACGCGTTGATTTTACAGCAGGCCAAAAGCCTGTTTTTGACAGGTAGCTTTTCATTCTACATAAGAATCCTGTTATAAATACTTGTTTAGTGTTACCAATCACCAATTATTTTTTATTTTCTGGATTTGAATGATATTTTTTCATGCTGGGAGTCTTTTTGTTTCTATGTGAAAAGAAGTATTATTAGAATGATACATATCTATATTTACTAACAGGACAGACATGGTATTGATGTTCAGGAAAATCCGCAGGTACATTACTATTTTCAGAGTATTTTCAAAATACAATCTTTTCAGTCTTCTGTATAGTGAGGTCAACCAGTATTATGTTTCCAATCGGAGGACTCCCTGCGTATTGGATGTTAAGAACAGGGAAAATGCAGTAAAACTAAGAAAGGCCCTGGAGGAGCTTGGCCCTACTTTCATAAAGCTTGGCCAGATCCTGAGCAAAAGGCCGGATATCGTTCCTGCTGTTTATATAGAGGAGCTCGGAAATCTTCAGGATAATGTCAATCCTCTTGACTTTGACACGATGAAGGTGGCATTTGAAGGCTTTAGGTGCAGTATAGGGACTGAAGAAATATCTGAGAGTCTGGGAAATCCTGATTTTGACATACTGGACATATTTGATGGTTTCAATACAGAACCAATTGCTTGTGCCTCTATAGCACAGGTCTATGAAGCGTCTTTGGATGGTAAGAAGGTTGCTGTAAAGATAACAAGGCCCAATCTGATAGACACTATCAATCTTGACCTTGCGATATTGGATGACTTCAAGCCTCTTATTGTGAGGGTTATTGGCCTTGGGAGCAATTTTGACATTGATGCCTTCCTGTATGAGTTCAGGGAATTACTCAACCGTGAGCTTGACCTTAGCAATGAGGCAAGGAACATCAAGCGCTTCCAGGAGAACTTTGCAGATGTGAAGGAAGTGCATGTGCCAAATGTCTATGATGAATATTCAAGTGAGAATATTCTTGTCATGGATTATATGGAAGGTGTCACTATCAGGAAACTCTCACAAATTTCTCCGGAAAAGAAAAAATGGTATGCTAAGATTATCAGTACCAGTTACCTGAAGCAGGTGTATATCGATGGTTTCTATCATGCCGATCCTCACAGTTCCAACATAATAATTCAGGAGGACGGTATTGCCTATATCGACTTTGGAGCTGCAGGAACTATTGATGATGAGCTACGACGCAATATGCTGAACCTTTTCTATGGTATATACAAGAAGAGGGTTGATGTTGTTTTTGAGGCCTTCCTGAAAATAACCGGTATAAACCGAGAAGATATAAATGTGCGACGCTTCAAGCTGGATCTTGATGATATTATCTCTAAACAGAATTATTCTGCTGGTGAGAGGCAAAGTGACAACTATGCTACACTGGCACTGAAATATAACCTTTCCCTCCCAAGCGAGTTCTCAACTCTAGAAAGGGCTTTGATACTAATTGAAGCAAATTGTCTTGAACTTGATCCAAGATTTAACCTGCTGGAAAATGCAAGACCTGTTATTACAAAGGTTTTGATGAAACGCTATTCTCCTTTTGAGGCATTTGAATACCTGCAATTGGAAGGTGACAGGTATCTGGATATAGTGAAGAACCTGCCCGAAGGGGTAAATGATGTCATTGAAACAATAAGAGGTTACAGGATCGAAAGACTGGAAAAGAAGACTGATGAGATAAGGAGGTATAAAACCTTTGATTCAATTGCGAAGTATCTTTTCCTGTTGATTATTCTGATATCATCTGCGTATCTGGCCGTAAACGGTGATGGTTATCTGCTAATGATGGGTGCTATAGGTTTCATCAGTGCTATCCTTCTTTTTGCAGTGATGTTGCTGAAGAGGTCTTAGAAAATATCAATTGGTGTTGTAAATTATAATTCAACATATCTGTAGTGGGGGGTTAGAGATCAATCATAAAAAGGGAAATAATTTCGGTTGGTTCTTCGGGGGAAAACATTATACTTTTTCGCTACAATCTTGGTTTTGGAAAATCTTATTATAAACATGTAGTTTCTCTCCTTCCTCTTGAGAAGGGTATGTCTATTTTGGATCTGGGATGTGGGACAGAATCTCTGGGAATTGCAGTTTCAGAACTTCTTGATGGGGAAGTGAGTATACATGGACTAGATCTCTCCGATATGCAGCTGGGATATGCGGCAGATAAGGGAAAAAAAATGTTTCATCTTTGAATCTTTATAGGGTCGATGGATATTTTACCTTTTATGGATGAGATTTTTGATATTGTTGTGACATCAGTGGCATTCTGTGAAACAACATTTTATGTACGCAAGGGTGCTATCATGGAGGTATCCCGTGTGTTGAAGAACAACGGTTTTTTTGCGATTGTTGACTGTGCAAAACCGATTCTTGGAATGGATACTGTAATGTTGCCTCCTTTTTTCATGTTCAAGGAAAATGCAGACAGCTGGAACGATCATTATCCAGATATTTGCAGGAACAATGGCCTTAAGCTTGTAAAAGATATATATATATATATATATATATATAATATCCTATGTTAAGTGCCAGCTCTTTAGAAAAGCTGATTTAAAAAAAGAATAAGGATGTCCGCAAAGGCGGACATGAAGTTTGATTATCCGAAGAGTGCTCCAAGACCGGCCATGCCGTTCTCTTCTGAGTGGTCTTCTTCTTCTGGTGCTGCTTCCTCTACAGGTGCTGGTGCTGCTGCGACTGGTGCTGCTGCTGCTGGTGCTGCTGCGACTGCTGCAGTTGCCATTGCTTCCTCGATGTCGACGCCCTCAAGAGCTGCAACGAGTGCTTTTGCACGTGCATCGTTAACTTCTACACCTGCTGCCTGAAGTACGGCAGTAACTGTTTCTTCTGTTATGTCTTTACCTGCTTTGAACAGTAAAAGTGCTGCATATATATATTCCATGTAATATCACCTTTTATTTTATCAATGTAAATGTTATAGTTTGTAAATTCTGATCATCCAAAGAGTGCTCCAAGACCGGCCATGCCATCCTCTTCTGAACTCTCTTCTTCCTCTTCCTTCTCTTCAACAACTTCCTCTACAGGAGCTGCTGTGACTGCGCTGGCAGCAGCAGATGCGGCTGCACCAAGTGCTTCCTTCAGTTCTTCGTCAACTGCTTCTTCATTATTGGCAGAAGCCGCTGATGCAACTGAGAACATCTGTAACTGTGCTTTTCCAAGCAATGCATCGATAACGCCTGGCTCCAGGATCACTGCTTCGACACCAAGGTTGCGTGATTCTGTTGCAGCCTTTGAGATAAGTGTCTTGATATTCTCTGCAGTTGGATATGCTGCAAAGACTGACATGTTGAATGCCTGTTGTACTGCCAATACGATATCAGAGAAGTATTTACTTTCGTCGATAGCGAGTACATCTGGTGTGAAGACTGAACCGTTCTCAAGAGCTGCCCTCATGTCAAGACCTACTACCATTGGGTAGATCTCAAGTCTTGTAAGCATTGCTGCAAGCTTCTGAGAAACTGCTTCTCCTTCCTTTGCGACAGTCTTCGTTTCCTTGATAGTCACTTTTCCGGCTTCCATTCCCGCAGGTATTCCTGCAGCCTGCATTTCTCCGAGAATCGGTCCAGGTGGGAATGATGTTGGTCCTTTTTGGACTATAATATCGCGAGGTGCGATAGTGCCTGCTTTAATAGGTGAAGGAGTCTTGCTCTTCTCCATTGATTTGTATAGCTTGAAAGGATTCTGTTCGGTAAACACCAGGGCGGTCTGTACGTCTACGTACTTTTCCATCTCCTTTACGTCGCCGGATTCCTCCAGCGCTCTTCTGATAAGGGTGTTTCTTGATACTTTCAAAACCGCATTATCTTTAAGGTCCCTTCGCATTTTTTGAAGTTGCTTTGCAGGAATTCCTCCAATACCTACGACAGCTATTATCGGGTATTTTTTTATAAGTTCCTTTATTTCTTCAACTTCATCTTTTTTCCACTGAGGGATGTGGCTGGTGTGGTGTTCTTCTTCCATTATAGCACCCTCACTGATTTACCCATGGTGGTTGTAACATAAATAGCTTTTATGTTATGCTTACCCTTTTCAAGGGATTGCTCCACTCTGCTAAGGACTGTTTCTATGTTCTCTGCAATTTTCTGGATATCCATGTCCCTGCGACCAACAGATACGTGGAATGTGAGCTTGTCTTTTGATCTTATTCTGATGGTGTTTCTTGAACTGTTAATAAGATCGGCAACGTTCTTTCCTGGTTGCAATGGAACTGGCATTTTTCCTCTTGGACCCAGTATAGCACCAAGGTTTTTACCAATTTGTGCCATATACTGTACTTCCGCAATGAAAAAATCGCACTCATTGGCGATAGTCCTTGCACGTGCTTTATCTGCTCCGATGTCTGCAAGATCTACATCTGAAAAGACATATTCTGCACCTGCTTCTTTTGCCTGCAGTCCAACCTCACCTTTCGCAAAGACTGCGATCTTAAGGCTTCTTCCGCGACCGTGTGGAAGGAATATCTCTTCATCAACACGGTTTTTAGGCTGACTCATATCCAGATTCTTTAAGTTGATAGCTAGGTCAACGCCTTCGGGGAACTTCCTCTCAGGTGACTCCGCTAATAACTTTTCGATAGCTTTTATTATATTGTTGTCTGCCATTCTTTACCTCCCGTAGTGTCGAACATGAATGTTCAGGCAGGACCGCTTCGGTCTACTACGGCTGTATTTAGAGTACTAGGTCAAAGACCTGAACTCTGTCTATAATGACACTCCAATAAGAGGTATTTGTTTTAAACTTATTGGTTAAAGCATGGAATTTACCATGCTTCCTGTGCCAATACATCATCGAACTGTCCTTCATCGATAGCTTTCTGGCATTCCTTTGGAGGCATACCTTCAGCTGTCACTCCCATGGGGACGCAGGATCCGAGAACCTCTTTCACAGCAGCTTTCAAGTCATATGAGAGGATATCATCTTTCTTCATACGTGCAATCTTTGCTGCCTGGGCGATTGTAAGGTTTCCGACAATCACTGTTTTTGGTTCTCCTGATCCTTTTTGGACGCCTACTTCTTTAAGTATGAGCGCTGACGTTGGTGGAGTTCCGACTTCTATCTCAAAACTCTTATTGTCTGCGACAATTACTTTTACAGGGACTTGCATCCCATTGTAATCTCTTGTTTTCTCGTTGATCTTCTCTATAACATCTTTGATGTTAATTCCAAGAGGACCCAAGGCTGGACCAAGTGGTGGTCCTGGATTTGCTTTTCCTCCTGGGACCAATGCTTCAACAACATTTACCATTTGAATATCACCATTAAATTGAATATGTAAACTATCTCAGGAATTCCCTTCCTCTTCTTTCCTGAGGACTCTTACAGTATCTCCGCGAATAGTTATAGGTATCGGTACAACTGCATCGAATAGCTCTACAGTTATCTCCTCGTGACCTTCATCGACTCTCTTTACGCGAGCTCTCTCGCCTTTGAATGGGCCGGATGTGATCTCGATTATCGCACCCTCTGATATTCCGGTAACCGTTGGTTTTGGTGTAAGGAAATGTGATATCTCTTCTATAGATGATTTTCCTTTCACTACGGCCCGGGCATGAGGTACGGTCTGTATTGCCTGTTCAACATCTCCTGGGGATACAGCTTCTATAAGCACGTATCCTTTCAGTTCATCAGGAGCAAGGATGGCTCTGATGTCTAGATGATCTTTTCTTGCAACCTGTGTAATCATATTTGCAACCGAACGTTCCTGATTCGCAGTTGTTTTTACTACGAATATCACAGACTCTGCGGTCATGATTACACCCATTGCGGCATCTCTACCAATAGCAGATATATAAGGAACCCTACAAAACCAATTGCAAGTATTCCCAGCCCAGCAACCTTGGCTATGGTCAGGAATTCCTCTCTGGATGGTTTCTTTGTAAGCTTGAGGACCCTTAAATATGTCTTCAAGGATTGGTTTATGCTAGTTCTATTGATTTTACTTAGATCAAATGAGTTTTCTGCCAAAGTACTTCACAACCGGTTATGATTGATTATATTGCATGCGTATAATAAAATGCCAGACCTTTATTGTCTGCTAATATATGTAGCGCGACCAAAACAACGTCTTTGATAAAATACCTTTCGATTGAATCGCACATGCGATCCAACCAAAAACACATTATTAAAAAAGGGTTAGTTTATTTAACGAAATCGATTCCGTATTTCCTTGTTACGTTCTTGGCTCCGCCGTGACCGTATATCTGGGGTGATTTCACTCCGGTTACGACTATCATGGTGCGCACAGTGTTCTCAAGTTCATCATTGATCTGTGCTCCCCATATGAGCCTTGCTTCCGGATCTATCCTATTGTATACTTCCTGTACAACACTTTCCGCCTCAGCAATTGTCATGTCAGGTCCACCAATAACGTTGACTAGAGCGGATGTTGCTCCGGATATGTCGACGTCAAGAAGCGGACTGCGAAGTGCCTTCTGTACAGATTCAACTGCTTTCATCTCGCCTTCGGCCTCTCCTAGCCCTATCATTGCGACACCACCATTCTGCATGACAGTCCTTACATCTGCAAAGTCAAGGTTCACAAGTCCTGGTTTAGTGATAAGTTCGGTAATTCCTTTCACTGCTCTCATGAGGACTTCGTCGGATACTTTGAACGCAGCCTGCAATGGAAGTCTTGGAACAACTTCAAGAAGCTTATCGTTTGGTACAACGATTACAGTGTCTGCAACGTCTCTTAGTCTCTCAAGGCCAGCTTCAGCATTTGTTCTTCGGACCTGTCCTTCTACGCTGAATGGTAAAGTGACTACAGCAATAGTAAGCGCCCCCGCATCTCTTGCAGCTTCAGCAACTATGGGGGCAGAGCCTGTCCCGGTTCCTCCGCCAAGACCACATGTGATGAACACCATGTCGCTACCATTCACTACGGCAGCAATTTCATCCACACTTTCCAAGGCTGCATCTTCTCCGATCTGAGGAAGACTGCCAGCTCCCAAGCCTCTTGTCTTTTTTCTTCCGATGAGGATCTTCTGGTCTGCCCTGATGGTCAGGAGATGTTGTGCATCGGTATTCACAGCAATGAATTCTGCACCTTTTATTCCTTCATCGACCATTCTTTGAGTACTGTTCGAACCGCCGCCGCCACAACCAATTACTTTGATGTTGGTGTGTAATTGGCGCAGCATTTCCTCTAATTCTGCGTTTATGTCTTTGTGCTCCGGGCTGGTAGCTGAACCGCGAATACGTGTCTCCTGTTCAGACCTTGCCAGTGCCTCTTCTACTATGGATCTCATTCTTTTTCTCCCTCAAATGAAAATCGTATGTTGGATTACAAGTATGAATATTTAAATTTAATCGGACAGTATGATTTCCTTTATTATCCTTTTATGGACCATATCGGGTTTAATTGTCCGTCCTTCCACAACAACAGAATTCCCTTTTGCCAGCTCACCCAACATTGGTCCTGGGGAGATGCCAAAATTCTTTGCTGCGTTTGGATCGAATTTTTTACTTATTACGTATAGTATATTCTCATCAGGAATATATTTAATTTCATAATGCTCTTTTAGTATTTTAATGCATTCATTTGTAACGTTCTGCATAGCATTTTTAGTATCTTTGCCAATTCCCAGTATGTAATTTGATATAGTCCCATTTTTCCTCTCAATGTAAATAGGTGCAAACTGTTCAAATATATCTATTGTTTTATCCCTGTCTGCATTAATGGTTTGCTGAAGCAGTTCTTCATTGATTGTGCAAACAGATAATGCTGATTCTGCATCATTTTCGATTGATATGTATGCTTTATCAAAGGATGATATGAAAACGTCTGTAATCTTCAGTCTGCTCTCAGGACAGAGCTGATCACACTTTTTTTTAATATTTAAAAAATACTTCCATGGAAGTCCCTTAATTTCTTTAATTTCACTCTCTGTTAAGATGGGGTATCTAAGTTCTTTTATAATTCTGTAAAGTCTGTCTCTTTCCTTAGAATTCATGGATTTCTTGTCAAAATAAATGAAATCGGCCTTTGATTTTTCAAAAGCTTGCAAAACCATGCTTTTATCTATATTAGGCAATTGGAAATCCGGGAAATTATGCCCGAATGTTACGTTTGCTTCCATTATCAATTCTGTTTGCCTTGAAGCATAATGTCCTCCTCCAAAGCCGATTGCTACAGGTACTTTTTTAGGACGTGCTTCCAGTATTGCTTTTGCGACAATATCTCCTGCAACATGATCATTCCATTGCTCTTCGCAACTGCCTATCTCTGCATAGACCATTGGTGTTCTCAGGTCTGTAGGTCCATGGTGGGTTGATTCCATGTTGATTGCATAACGGGTGCCTTTTGCCATTTCTTCCATTTTCTTCAGGATAGAACACATTATCTGAGGTGCAGGTATTGACAGTTCCTGTGGCCTTCCTCCAAAATCTGCATTCATCGGATTGCCTGTGAAATGTGTCGTAAGCACCGATCTTCCATCCTTGCTTTTATGCTTTGAAGCCACGATTATCAAATCGCTGTCAAATCCGGAAGCTTTCATCTTATCATCTATTCTGTCCTGGTAAATATGGTGTTCTTTGATCTCTATTATCCGATGGGTTGGATTTTCGTAAACTGACGCCAGGTCTTTCCATTCCTTTGGAAGTTCATCAATCTTGTTCCATTGCTCATTTCGGAGCAAATGTTCTTTTATATTCTGGCTGGCTCTGTCCGCAACTGAGCAAAGTATATTGATTTTCTTATTTCCCATGATATCTTCATCTGATTGTTTTGGCACTCATCTTTTTCTTTTTTCAGGTATATATCTGCTACCTTATGCTAGCCTAATGTCCCTTTCTCTCAGTAGTTTTAATGCCTATTATGTTGTCATCTGGTTAATTATAAGGAAATCAACATTATTGCAATAGTGGCATTACGATTTATGATCTAATAGCGATGTGATATTTTGGGTAGCATAACAATTGACGGAGTTTTGATTAAATGGCTGGGAAACACAGGTTTTATGATAAAAGGAAACGGCATGGTGCTCTATATAGATCCTTGCAACTTACATCACGAGGTTCCTGTTGATGATATGGCGGACTTGCTCCTTATTACTCATGAACACTTTGGTCACTGTGATCCGGACTCCATTCGTAACGTTCGTAAATCCGAATGCACCACTCTTATACCTGGTAATATGAGTTTGCAGTTCAGGGGTGATGCACGAAGGGTCATGGGGGGTGATTCTCTAACTGAGGATCTCAGTATTAAAGATGTGGATATTGAGGTTGTCGCAACATATGAGTGTCATGATGATACTACTTCATTAGGAGAAGGTGTCGGATACTTCTTTGTATTGGGGGGGTTAAAGGTCTATCATGCAGGGCATACGTGCGTTATTCCTGAATTGGTATCTAATTCCGTCGATGTTGCTCTTCTGCCCATTGGTGTTCATCAGGTTATGGGCCAAGCACAAGCAACAAATGCATTAACGGTGCTTTCTCCAAAAGTAGTGATCCCGATGGGTTATGATTCAGATGATGAGGCAGGCGGGAATCTGGATACTTTTATAGGTATGGTTAATGAAAAGTTCCCTTCCGCCAAAGTAGTGCTTCTTTAATTTTACACTGGGTGTCATAAGATGGCGAAATTCAGGACAAAAAACAAGGCTATATCTAAGACAATTGCTCAGGAGCGCATTCAGTATCTCTTTGAAATCGCCAAAAATGAGCTTTCCAATGATTCCGGGCGAAGTGAGCGGTATATTTCTCTGGCACGAAAAATAGGAATGCGACATCGCGTAAGTATACCTGCGGAACTTAAGCGTAATTTATGCAAGAAATGTGGGTCCTTGCTTGTTCCGGGTAAAAATTCAAGAACCCGGCTTAAGGATAGTTATGTTATTATCACATGTCTTGAATGCGGTGAGGTAAAACGATATCCTTTTAATAAGGTATCAAAAGTAAAATGATCACCCATTGATCATGTCATGAGTTTCATTATCAGGTATGCTACCGTGAACATTATTATTCCCATGGTCATGTAAATGAATATGTTCCTGAAAACAACTTCTTTCTCAGAACCTGCTTTAATCCCAAACCCGCCACAGCAGCCTCCTGCTCCGCAGGATGAGCATGCGCTGTTATTTTGGGTTTCAGGTTCCTGGGTGTTTAGTAGTGGAATAATGGTTTTTTCAGACATTTTGGTAATATTTGCTCTTATTATATTAGGAACTTTGCTATTGCAGCCATCATCGATAAGCTGCTAGAAGAATTAGGATTCATCTTAAAAAAGAATACGACGAGGGGGGGATTCGAACCCCCGAGACGCAAAGCATCACAGGATTAGCAATCCTGCGCCATACCGGGCTTGGCTACCTCGTCACAGATAATGTTCGTTCCTAAACGCAATTCAGGTATTTAACGTTTTTCCAGATTAAAGTGGCAGGCACGCCTAAAGTCGTTGTCTATTCCATTTCCAGGTGGTCTGCAATCTCTTCTCCGCCCCGCAACCCTCCAAGCGACGATTGTCTATAGTTGGTTTGCTCCCTTCCGGGCCTGGACTGGTTCCCACAGTTAAGATATAAATACAAGTTCTCCAACAGGCACTTATATCAACATCATCCAAGCAGGACGGGGTTTCTCAGTTGAAATCACAGGTTTGAAAATGGTCCTTACATCTTCCTCAGGCTTCGTCTCCCGCATATCGGCGATTTCGGGTTACAGGTAACGCCGGCCTACCCAGACTAGCCTGCCACCCTTACATATGCATGACAGGTAATAAAAGTATCCTTTGCACTCTCTTTGAAAAACAGTGTTTTTTCTCCGAATCACATGTATAGTAAAATATGTAAAAAAGTAGTTATAGAATGTAACCTAATAATGCATTGGAGGCAGAATATGGAAGAATTAATAGGATTTGTGACCGGTAATAAAAATCGCCAGAAATTACTTGCTCTGTTAGGTTCCAAACATCAGCTAACTGCTGATAAGCTGGCGAAGAACATGCATATTGCTCGTCCTTCAGTCGATAAAATAGTAGAAGAACTCCTTGGAAAAGAGTTAATAGAACACGAATGTGATGTTTATAAACTGACTGAACTGGGCGAAGCTTTAGAACGCAAAGTTCAGAGCATCTAATATTATTTTTTTTTTGTTATATTTAACTGATTTCATATTTCTTATATAAGAGTGTCTGTTCTAAGTTTAATCCCGCTCTCTGTGATGGCATATTCTTTTACTGAGCGCATGTGTTTGGTTCCTCTGGATTTGGTAACACACATGTATCTGCGGTCTCTTGCTCTTGAATTGTGCAGTACGAGCACAGAATCCATTATCGTTGCGGCATCTATATTTTCATGTCCGGGACATTCTGAAGGAGCGATATCTGTTGTAAACAAAGATGTAATGTTGCGGCTTTTCAGATAACTTGTCATTGAGTGGAGGTATCCTTTAATTTCTAAGTTGTCAGATATTGACAATTCAAGGTGATTGGTTCCGTCAAAGAAAACTCTTTTGATATTCATGGCTTCAATGGTTTCCCTGATTCTGGCAGCATGTTCTGCCGGGTATATCTCACTTGGGTTACAACATATGAAATTTAAAAGCCCTTCAGTAATATATCTCTCAAAGTCCCATCCGAGTCTTCTGGCATCAAGTATCATTTGATGTGGCGTATCCTCAAATGTAATTACGATTCCGGGTTCACTATTCTCCAGGCCATGTAGTATGAATTGCAATCCGAACAATTTCTTTCCGGTTCCTGGACTTCCGGCTACAAGAAGACTGTTGTATTTAAAAAGCCCTCCTTCAAACATACTATCTAGTCCAGGGATTCCCGTCTCTACTCTGGTATCTTCCAACTTCATATCATTTTCAGTTTTCATGTGGGGGTACACAGTAAAGCCAGTTGAATTTATATCGTACAAATACTTGCGGGAAGTTATCTCTGAACGTTTTCCAGGGTCTATGCCTCTCATCTTGATGAATTCCAGACGATGATCTGCTCTTGAATTCCTGTCCCCACGCGTAAGATAAATGATGCCATCTGAGAGGTGGCTTATTACTGAGTTATGCAGTTCTGTCTTTAATAGTTCGCCGACAAGGAATGTAAGCATGTTCCTTTCCTGAAGCATGGAATCAAGTGTGTAAAAAAATCTTCTTTTCTCCTGCTCAATGAACCCAAAACCAAGTGGTGTAACAGGATCTATTACCAGTCTGTCAGGCTTGATGGATTCTATTATATTCCCGATCTCTATCAAAGTTGTTAATGGGTCTTTCTCGGCAAGTTGCCTGTTTATCGGGTGTACTTCAAAGGATTTTTCAAAGAAATCAAGTGTTGAATTATACATCGTCAGTTTTTCAACACTTTCGGTTGTAATTGGTATGTAGAGTGCTTTTTCCCCTTCTTTACAAGCGTTTGAAAGCATCTGAAGTGACATTATAGTCTTTCCGACTCCTGCTGTTCCTGCCACCAGGATGGTGGAAGGGGATATCATTCCACCTAGTATTGTGTCAAGCCCTTTGATACCACATGAGATATGTTTTAACTGGTCCATTCTATCTTCTTTTTTAGATTTTGGTTCAATTGGATTGATATTTTTCTATTCGTTAATTTAATATACATTTTTATATAATTACCTGTTGGTGATAATGATGAATTACAGATGTCCGCTTTGTGATGGAAAAATGAACCGTTGGAGATATCCTGCTATCAAAAGACATGATCAGTTTGGCCGCGCACTTATAATCTATAAGTGTGTGGAATGCGGCCATGAGGAGACATTCCCTGATCTTTGAACCTGTTTTTAGAACATGGAATACACTTCTTCGTGCGGGTGAATTATAAATCCGCTAGGTGTTATATCATAGGGGTGGATCTTCTTGCTGTGGTCTGATCCCCTCATTTTGTATATTTCCATACTCCTCATTCTTACGTTCTCGTATCTCTTGTAATATAGTACTATAGTACCGTCTGTGACGAAGTTCTCCACTCCGAACCTGGATGGTTTTGACTCGTCAATGAGTTCACATGTCATCATTGATGTCAAGCCTATCACCTCAAGTGTAGTGCTGAGCTTCAGGAGTTCTATCCTTATTTTTGCAGGGTCCTGAAGATAAAAACTAACTGATGTCGTTGAATCGATAAGTGCGCGTTTAGCATTGATCTCTTCCTGGGTGGCTATTATCTGGTCCATCATTGACCGGATCTCAAATGGTCTTGAATCGACGTATTTTTCCTGTGATGGTATGCCTATCTTGGTGGAACAGGCATCAATAATCACAAGCTGGTTCTCATCTTCAAGTGCCTGCAGGTCCCATCCAAATTTGAGAACGTTTTCTCTTATCTGCTCCGGCCTTTCTTCGGTTGCAACAATTATTCCGTTCTCGCCGTATTTCGTAATTCCATTATATATGAACTGAATAGAAAAATTTGTTTTACCGGCACCTGATGTGCCTGATATCAGATATGTCCTGTCCCGGATAAGCCCTCCGCCGCATAACTCATCAAATCCTGGTATGCCTGTTTTTACACGATTTGCTTCATCGTCCATCGATATTTCTTCAGAAACTGCACCATCGAACATCTTGTTATTTCTCTCCTTGTGATTAGTAATCTGATAAGTGGATTGAAAAGTTTATCATATATATTGACTTTTATTTTATGTCTATTTTATGTTATAATATATATAAAGATGTTGAATTATTCCTATTGCGATGGCACTGAATATAGTTGTTTTTGTTGAAAATGCTAATCGACAATCTATTAACTTTATTCTCTTATTTTCTTGTGTTTTCCTTCTTTATTCCCCATTAAGTTCGACATTTACCGTCAATTGCATCGATATTTGCCAATGCAACGCGATAATAGTTTAAGATTTGACCACAAAAGATTTAATACGGCAATTGTTTAATAGAACACTTGTAATCCAATATGACGGGATTAGGAGGGTGATGAAGTCTCCTTCGGCAATAGACGAATCGTGTATTTGCTTATTATCCGAAGGCAAATAAAGTTATTACGCTTTATTCTTTGATTCTCACCTTAGATCATAAAATACGGAGGAAAATAATGAAAAGATTTACAACAATTGCACTGATTGCTCTTGTTGCAATTGCAGCTTTAATAGTGCCTGCAACTGCAGCTGTGCAGTCCGTGGAAGTACGCAGCAGCGTATATGATCCAGCAATTGATGGTGTTAATATCGTCATCAATGCTACTACATTCGCAGGATTCTGGTATGACATGGATGAAGATCTTTCCAGCGAGGAAATGAACATCACATTCACAACAGCAGCTGACCGTTCAATTGCAGACGGTAACCTTGAATATATCACTACGGTCCAGCAGACTGGCTATGACCAGGGCGATTTTGATCTTGAGCCTGATTTTGCGACCAACCTGGATAACGACACTTATCCTGTAATCGGTCTCTTTGCAGACAAATATGTACCTCTTGATGACAATGAAGCAGATGAGCTTGTAAAACTTCTCCTTGACACTGATGACAAGTACACACTCAGAACCGGTTCCGCTCTTGAGCTTGCAAACGGTTACGCACTCACTGCAAAGCAGATAGACGTTGAAGGTAACAAGGTCTGGATGGAACTTTCCAAGGACGGCGACTTCATAGAGGATGAGGTAATCACTCCTACGGCAGCTGGTTTCACATGGACCTACGACACTGATGTAGGCGACAAGGAAGATGTCATTGTATT
>NZ_MBKP01000101.1 GCF_002243045.1 Methanolobus psychrotolerans | reverse complement strand
TGTACTTTCAGGTACAGGATATACTGATACCTGTATTGTTGATAGGTTGTTTGGATTGCCGGTTTACTGGGATGCTGTGGATGCGAGTAAAAATGACAATACTATATTCCAGGAAACGATAGATAAGTGTACACAATCAACAGCTCAAAAACCTGTCATGCTGATAGCAGATGCCGGACCTGATAGTCATAGGTCAAATTCAACTGTGCTCGATAAACAGATTATTCCTGTCATAGCTGCAAGGTCCAATAGTGTTGGAACTGTCCTTAAAACCGATAGATGTAACCATTTCAGAGCGATCTATATCCCCAGGATATATCAGCGGATACTTCAAAAGATCTATGACCTGAGGACTTGTGTTGAAAGGAAAAATTCTAACAAGGTCGTTGGATACAATCGATCAAAAACACTGACAAGAGGTAATAAGTGGGCTAAGTTGTTTGTTTCAATAAGCAACATAACTGCACTACTTACGGCACTGGCAGCATTTAAGGTTGAAAGACTTGACCTGATACGTGCTCCAAGCGCTTTTAGAAAGTTGAGGATTTGAGGGCATAAAAGGAAATTTTAGCGAAAAGAAGCAGTTGTAAGAGTTAATGGGCCATTTAAAGGATTAATGGGATTAATGGATAAACCTCAACTGAGTTCTTATCTTATTTTTAAACCTTAACTCTGCTGTTTTTAGGGCATAACTATCCTCCTGATTACGTCTGTTAATAACGTTTCCTCTTACACACATCCTTCATGTTTTAGTTGGAAGGTACTACTTCCATCTTAAATTTTATGTTGTAGTCCTCTACAGTAATCGAAAATCTGTCTGTAATATCAGCGCAATCTATTAATACAATGTATTCCCTATAGGGAATAACGGAAGAATGGGCACGTAATTGGTTAACCGAGCAGCGCAAGCTTGGAGAAAAGGGATTAGAAATCAAAACATTCAGTAAAGGATACTACGTATATCGATCTACTACTTACTGGGACAAAGAATTGAAGAAACGGAGAAAGACCTCAACTTATTTGGGGAAACTCGATAAAGATAAGGGTTTCATTGATAGCCAGAAAACAGTCATATCCAACAAAAGAGTTCGTTCACTAT
>NZ_MBKP01000100.1 GCF_002243045.1 Methanolobus psychrotolerans | reverse complement strand
GGACCTTGCAGCTATGACAGGAATAATCTGTTTATCGAGCACAGTTAAATTCGACCCGTGACTATCAGGTCCGGCATCTGCTATCAGCATGACAGGTTTTTGAGCTGTTGATTGTGTACACTTATCTATCGTTTCCTGGAATATAGTATTGTCATTTTTACTCGCATCCACAGCATCCCAGTAAACCGGCAATCCAAATAACCTGTCAACAATACAGGTATCAGTGTACCCTGTACCTGAAAGTACACTGTACTTTCCGGTTTTCTTAACATAATGTCCTGCATCAGGGTCTGAAAAAGTACCGGTCTTCTTATCTTTTAAACCGTTGCAGTTGCACTTGAAAAATCTTCTGTCCCATACCCATATTTTATCATCGATCAACTTTAAGTCTCTGCATTCCTGTAGCACTATTTCTGCAAATTTATTCAGGTGCCTGGAAATGATCAGTAAATTTCATCGGTATGAAGTTAACGATATCTTTTCATCACTTTCAATACCTAATTCTTTCCTTAGAGTGCTATTTTGATTGAATTCCCTCAGGAAAGATTCAAAATTTAAGTAGCCGAGCTTACATCTTGAAATTTCCATTTTTATTATGTTGCCCAGGCTTAATGTTTCTAAATATGGTTTATAGGATATTTCATCCTGCAGTCCCTTGAAATAGATATCTATCGACGGATTTAATACAAAAAGATGATCAAGATATCCTTTGAAATTCTCGTAATTCCTGAAGGCCACTACTTCATCAGGTCGGATGCAATCTTTAATCTGAACATTGCTTTCTGAGGTCTTCGGAATAATCCTGTAAGGGAGTCGGATATTGTTTTTTAAGATGCTCTTCTTGTCTTCAAGGAAATCTTCAAGCAATGTCTGGAAAATATGAATAACGTTCCTGACACTCTTTTTTTTTCTTTTTGAGGTTGTGTATTTTTTGTTGAGAATATAAATTTAAATTTTGTATTGTTCTGTGTTATCAAACTTAATATTGTGGCTTTGGATATGGTTCTTTCAAACAGGTTAAAG